>NZ_JBFRCG010000002.1:0-571921 GCF_040965595.1 Paraburkholderia sp. EG287B | reverse complement strand
CGCATCGACAAGAAGAGGAAGGTCGTCAACCAGCATGGCGACGAAAGTTAACACCGTCGCGCCCTGTTTACAACAGGCGCTCGCCACAAACAAAAATGCCGTTCAGTTGCTTAACTGAACGGCATTACACCCGAGGGTGCCTTTTTCAGCTGCAGTGCTGGCCGAAGTGGCCAGCAGCATGCCGCTTAGAAGCGGTGACGCATACCAACCGTCACAGCAACCTGGTCTTGACGGGTCGATGCCGAACCGAGACCGTTCAGGTAAGCGCCGATGTTCTCCGGGTTCGACGACACGTGCTGCCAGTCGCCTTGCAGGTAGACGTCGGTGCGCTTCGACAGTGCGTAATCCGACTGCAGTGCGACCGTGTTGTAGTTCGGGTTCACGCCGCCGCCGAGGTTCGCACGGGTGTACGTGTACGCGCCAGCCAGGCTCAGAGCCGGGGTCAGAGCGTAACGGATGTTGCCTTCAAAGTTTTGGAAGCGTGCGCTGTTCGCGTTGAAAGCGATGCCGCCCGTCGTGGCCGAACCCGTACCCGATTGCGTACCCGAGATGCCGCCGCCGTTTGCGTTGCTCAGGTTCGTCTGCGTGTACACGAAGCCAGCCGTTGCCGGGCCGAACGTGTAGTTGATGCCGCCGCCGAACGTGCGCTGACGGCCTGCCAGGAACGTCCACTCACCCGTTTGTGCGCCTGCTGCGCTCGAGGTCGGCGAGTTTGCTGCCGTGCCGAGTGCGCCGTGGAACGTAGTCGACGTAACGTCGTTGTTCAGTTGCAGGTAGGCTGCGGCAAAGTTCAGGCCGCCCCAATTGTAGTTTGCGCCGAAGCTGTATGCACGGTTGTTCGCGAAGTTCGTGCTGTTCGAGAACGAGTACGTACCGCCGAATTTGAAGCCAGCGTAGTTGACGCTCGAGTACTTGATCGTATTGTTGAAACGAACCGAGTTGTTCAGGTTGTCGTTGTCAAACGGGTGAGCGGCGATCGTGCCACCGTATTGCGTGCCGGTGTTCGACAGCGGTGCAAGGTAGTCGACCACGGAGTCGTACTGACGACCGAGGGTGACAGCACCGTACTGGTCGCTTGCGAGACCGACGAATGCCTGACGGCCGAACATGCGAGCCGACTGGCTAGCCGTGCCGTTCATGATGTTGAAGCCGTTTTCCAACGTGAAGATGGCCTTCAGACCGCCACCGAGGTCTTCAGCGCCGCGCAGGCCCCAACGGCTGCCGTTGACCGTGCCGCTCGATGCCTTCCAGAGGCTGTGGCCGCCGGAGTTGTTTGCGTAGGTGATGCCTGCGTCGATCAGGCCGTACAGCGTAACGCTGCTTTGCGCGTGTGCAGCCGTTGCAAAAACGCCCGTCAGGGCGGCGACCATGAGAGTCTTTTTCATCTTTGTAAACTCCGAGAACAGAGGTGGGTTTCGTTGAACCCCGTTTGGGAAACCGTCCATGCGAAGCGCAGCGAGAGGCAAGTTCGCGTGGTACGAATTAATCCGTCCGAGACAATCCGTCCGAGTCGGTTTCCAGACAGGCAGAGTGTAGAGAGGGTGCTCGAAGAGGGGGTATTCCGAAATCCGCAATAAAGTATTGCGCTATCGGAAATGATTATCTCGCTCGTCTTAAGCCCTGCTGGTAAAGGCTTTGAGCGGATTTCCGGGGAAGGGGGCGAAACTGTCAACCGCTCGAGCGTTGTGCAATCGCTACAACAATTGATTGCGAAAAACGCCTTAAAACGGTCTCAACTGATTATTGCGCCCTGCGTAACAGATGATTGTGCGCCGCAAGCTTAATCGTCAGACGTGGGTGCGGCTATACTTCAGTCGCTGCTTTCCGAAGCAGACTTTTTCGTTGACGAAAAAGATCTCCAAACCTTTGTCGGCGCGGCCTTTTCAGCCGCGCTTTTTTTTTGCCTGTCATCTGGCCACGTGCGGGCCACGCGCGCGACGCGTACCTTATTGGGTACCCGCTTGCGGCGGCTCAGGCTGCAGGCTCCAGTCTTCCATTACGTAGTGCCTTGCGTCCATAGGGGAACACAGCAGGTTGTGCCAGTGATCCCCGTGCCATGCGCCATAGGTTTCGGCTTCTTCAGCCGTGGGCGCAATCCCGTCCGTTTGTACGAGCCAGTGAATCCATCGCCGCAGAGCTGTCAGCATGATGACCTCCGATGCCGCTAACAATATGGATCATGAGTTGAATGTATTACTCGAACAACCGGGAGAAACACTTACGTTTGACACGGATTGTTACATTTCGGGAAAACTTCCCGGTAGAAATGACGTAAGCGAGATAATCGGGTAAAAATGACGCAGGGCTATATATCGATTCGGTTGGGCATATGATTTTTTTTGCCGCTTTTTGATGCGTACCGCTTTTATTGCTGAATCGGGAATGCTGTTATAAAAAATTCGCTTGACTGGCGATTGACGTTCCCCGTATAACGGCAAAGCTGATTTTCGTTCCGCTGCAATTTCAAAACGTGGAATTCGCTGAAGCGGGACAGCGGGAATTGGCTGGATACGGCGTGAGGGTGATTACCCGCGTCATTAAAATCTCGAGGGAAACTGAAACATGGAAACCGGTATCGTCAAATGGTTCAATGATGCGAAGGGCTTTGGCTTCATCACGTCTGACGCCGGCGGCGACGATCTGTTCGCGCACTTCTCGGAAATCCGCGCCGACGGCTTCAAGTCGTTGAAGGAGAACCAGCGTGTGTCGTTCGACGTCAAGGTCGGCCCGAAGGGCAAGCAGGCCGCGAACATTCAGCCGCTGTAAGTACAGCGTGCGAGCGCTCGCTACGCGAACGCTCATGCGACACCAGGCCCCGGGCAAACCCCGGGGCTTTTTTATTTTTGACATATTGATATTTAGTTAGATTTACTGGTCATGTTTTTACTCGCGGAATTAATCGGGAAAACCCTGGGAATCCGTGATTTGCCTGTTTCGGGTTTTCACTAAAAGCCAAAAGTCGCACTTATACTGCCGGAACCGTCGGCGCGTGGCGTCCAAACGGTGCATACTTGGTCCGTTTTCCATTTCCCCTGTCGTTTTCCCATGTTTGAATCCTCCTTGAGCGCCGCACAGCCCGCCGGCGACCTTCCCATCGTCTTCGTGGACCTCGAGACGACCGGCGGTTCGGTAGGCGAGCACCGCATTACCGAAGTTGGCGTCGTGGAGGTGGCGCAAGGGCAGGTGACCCGATGGAGCACCCTCGTCGATCCCGGTCAGCCTATCCCGCCCTTTATCCAGCAGCTCACCGGTATTACCGACCAGATGGTGCGCGGCGCGCCGCGCTTCGCCGAGATCGCCGCGGAACTCCATGGGCGGCTCGCCGGCAAGCTCTTCGTCGCGCACAACGCGGCCTTCGACCGCGGCTTTCTGCGCGCGGAGTTCGAGCGTGCCGGTTATTCCTTCAACCCCGATGTGCTGTGCACCGTGCGCCTGTCACGAGCGCTTTTTCCGGGCGAGAAGCGCCACGGGCTCGACGCGCTGGTCGAACGCCACGCGCTCGTGCCGTCGGATCGCCATCGCGCGCTCGCCGATGCCGATCTCCTCTGGCAGTTTTGGCAGCGCCTGCCCGCGCTGGTGCCCGGGGAAGCGCTGGCCTCGCAGATCGAGCGCACGACGCGCCGTCACGTATTGGCCGGCGACATTACCGACGAACTGATCGACACGGCGCCAGCGGGCCACGGCGTGTATGCGTTCTACGGAGAGAACGATGTGCCGCTCTACGTGGGGCGCAGCGTACGGGTGCGCCAGCGCGTGCGCGCACATCTTTCGGGTGAGCGGCGCTCGTCGCGCGAACAACGGATGGCGCAACAGGTCCGCCGCGTGGAGTGGCGTGCGACCGGCGGCGAGCTTGGCGCGCTGCTGGTCGAGGCGCAATGGATCGCCACGCTCAAGCCCTCGTTCAACCGCGTGCCGCGTGTGTCGAAGCGCGACCCCGCCGACCTTGGGGCGGCGCCCTGGCCATTCGGCGGCGCTGTGGTCGTGCTCGAGCAGGACGCGACGAATGGCGCCGACGTCTATCACCTGATCGATCGCTGGTGCTATATCGGCGCCTTTCCGAGCACGGCCGAGGCCGAAGCGCTGGTGGACAGCAGCGCCGAGCGCGTGTTCGAGCTTTCGACCTGGCGCATTCTGCAAACGCACTTCGAACGCGGTCTGCGTGTGCAGGTGCTGCAGCTCTCCGAGGCCGACGGCGTCACGAGCGCGGCATAGCAGCGCTTAGGCAGTTCCGCCGACGCCGCCCGATTCGCATACGTGCTCCAGCGCCTGATTCATCGCATTCGTGCGCGCGGAGTCGTAGCGCGTGAGCTCCTTCCAGTTCGCGACCGTTCTTGCGACGCGCGCCGGGCAATCCGGTGCGCCGCGCAGCGGTTGTACGCGTGCGAGCGCACCGATCAATTGTCCGGTGAGTCTGTCGAGTTGCGGGCGCGTCGCCGTGGCGAGATCCGGTGCCGGGTCGCTGGGCGCCTGGGAGGCGCGCCACGTGTCGAATAGCGACTTCTGCATTTGCGTGCTGGCATCGATCTGATCGCGGAAGAACGCACGCGCAAACGCGGGATCGACGCCGGCTGCCGTGGCGCGCTTCTGCACGTCGGCGAGCAGGGCGTCTTCGCGGGGCGTGTCGGTGATCGGCTTGTGATGCTGCCACTTCCAGTGCGCGACCGGCTCGGCGAGCGCCAGCCGCTGCGAAACGAGCGCGACGAGGTTGGTCAGGGCGGTGTCGTCACCGTCGGCGTGGACGGATGCGATCGGCAGGGCGAAGAGCAGCGCAGCAGCGAAACGTGCGCTCGCGCGGGTCAGCAAAGTCATCGAGTGGAAGAAAGACGCCGGCAAGGAAAACCGCAGCATAGCCGGTTATGGTGCGCTTGCGTCTAACGGTGCTGAGGTCGATTCGAGATGGCCGCATCGAGGCGCGCGATCGAGCGCGCCGAATGCCAACGGCTACGGCGCAAAACTGCGCGCGCAGCATGACACGCGCGTCCCCGAACTACGCGTGTCGAGATGCACACGAACGTCTGCAGTGCGTGTGAGCCCGCGAGCGCGTACGTGTGCTCTTCCCCGTCACTTCTGTTCGTGTGCCTTGCGTTGCTCGTCGAGAAATGCGCGCACGTGAGCGGGCAATTCATCGCCGAGAAACTCGACGGCCACCGGTTCCGGATCCGGGCTGAAAACTTGGTCCGGGGTCGGAATCCTTGGCGGTTTGGCATCCATGATCTTTCTCCTATGTAAGCCGATTATCCGGCTCGGCACTTCTGCTGCGCTAGTCCCGCTTACGGTAACAGTGCTTTTCTCGCACGCGTGTTGCTTTCTTCGCACAGCGATACAAATGATTAACGGCGCGGGAATATAATTGTTGAGATGTCCTTCGCACTGCCGCATGCTGCGTGAATCGCGTACGCTCCACGTTTCTCCAACTCTCCAGCGCAGCGTCTGCTGCAGTCGCACAACGCCTCGATCGCGCTTCCCCCGGCTCTGGGCACCGCGCAGACCGTACAGTCTTGCCGCGTTCGTATTGCGCGGCGCCGCACGCGCGGGCCGCTCCCTCCGGCTTCAGCTTCAGCGTGCAGACACCATTCATCTACAACGGTCGATTATGCTTAGCCGTTGACGTCGAAACGTTAATAAGAATTAAAACTATGTAAGCGACCGTTTCTATCCGATTGGGTGATTAATACTTTGTTGCGCGTCATTTGGCCGCGATTTAATGACCGGACGTGCGTAAATAGCCGCGCATTCGGGCGCGGCGTATTGATGCACTCCGATAATTCGTTACGTTTGGGCCTCCGGCGGCGCCGGCACACGCTGCACTTGAGCATGGTTCGCGGGCGTCGCGCGCACGTCCACCTGGCCATGAATGCGTGACTGGTGGCCGTCCGCGAACATGTAGTACGGAAACGGGTGAGCGGGCTCGGAGGCCGCGTCGAGACGCGCGACCAGTTCGGGGGCGAGCGTGAAGTCGAGCGCGCCCAGCGACTCTTCGAGTTGCGCGGCTTTGGTTGCGCCCACGATGATGCTCGCCACGCCGCGCTTCTGATACAGCCAGTTCAACGCCACCTGGGCCATGGGGCGGTTGGCCTCCTGCGCGACCCGCTCGAGCTCAGCGACGATCGCAAAGTTGCGCGCCGAGAGCTTGTCGAAGCCGGGCGGCGGCTTTGCCCCCATCGTCTGCAAGCGGCCCGCACCGCTCACGCCTTCGCTGGCCTGCGACGGCCGATACTTCCCCGACAGCACCCCCATGCCGAGCGGACTCCACGGCACGAGCCCCATGCCGAGTTGCGTCGCGAGATCGGCGAATTCGTGTTCCGCGTTGCGCTCGATCAGGGAGTATTCGAGCTGCATGGCCGCTACCGGCTCGAAGCCGCGCCAGTCGGCCAGCGTCTGCGCGCGGCCCGCGTACCAGGCGGGCACGTCGGAGAGACCCACGTAGCGGATCTTGCCCGCGCGCACGGCGTCGTCCATGGCGCGCATCACTTCGTCGACGGGCGTCATGCGGTCCCACGTGTGCAGGTAATAGAGATCGATGTAGTCGGTCCCGAGGCGCTTGAGCGAGCCGTCGAGCGCGCGCAACAGGTTCTTGCGATGGTTGCCGCCGGCGTTCGGATTGCCCGCTTGCGCGTTGTACGAATACTTGGTGGCGATGACGAGCCGCTCGCGCAGACTGCGCGCCGCCGCGAAGCGCCCCACCCAGGTTTCGCTCGTGCCTTCTGTATAGAGGTCGGCGGTGTCGATGAAATTGCCGCCTGCATCGACATAGAGGTCGAAGAGTCGCTGTGCGGTGGCTTCGTCGGCGCCCCAGCCCCATTCGGTGCCGAACGTCATCGTGCCGAGGGCGATGGGGCTGACGCGCAGGCCCGAGCGGCCGAGCAGGGTGTAGCTAGCGAGTTTCATGGCGGTTTCCTCAAGAGTGAATGGCAAACGCGAACTCATCTTGCGCTATTCCTTTTTGTGGAAAAATCGGGCTCACCTGAAAGCACTGTGAAGCCAGGCTTCACAATGGAGGCAACATGGACCCGGTTTCCACGTCACCGTTCGCGCCGCCCGCCACGTCGGGACTGGCGGGACGCCTGCCCGCACTGCTGGCGGTGGCTGCTGTCGCTCGCCATGGCAGCTTCACGCGTGCGGCCTCCGCCGCGGGCTTCTCGACTTCGGCGCTTTCGCAAACGGTGCGGGCGCTCGAAGCGCAGCTCGGCGTGAGGCTCTTCAATCGCACGACGCGCCGAGTCGCGCTGACCGAGGCGGGCGCGCAGTTGCTCGCGCGCGTTCAGCCCGCACTCTCACAGATCGAGGCGGCGTTCGATGCACTCGACGCCTCGCGCGACGCCCCGGCCGGCACGCTGCGCATCAACCTGCCGCGCGTGGCGAGCGAGTTGCTCGTCATGCCGCACCTCGCGGAATTCATGGCGCGCTATCCGCAGATCAAGCTCGAACTCGCGCTCGACGACGGTTTCGCCGATCTGGTCGGCGACGGCTTCGATGCCGGGATCCGCCTGGGGGAATCGGTTGCGCCGGGCATGATGGCGGTGCCGATCGGCGGGCCGATTCGCATCGTCGTGGTGGGCTCGCCGGCATACTTCGAGCGTCGCGCTCGGCCCGTCACCCCAGACGACCTCGCCGCGCATGATTGCCTGCACTATCGCTTCGCGACGGGCGGCGTCTACCGCTGGGAGTTCGCGCAGCCGGAGGATCCTGGGCGCGTGTTCGATGTGGTCACCGAGGGCCGCTTCGTGACCAACGATCTGCGTACGATGGTGCGTGCCGCCGAGCAGGGCGTGGGTCTGCTGCACGTGATCGAAGATTACGTGCGTGCGCAGCTGGAGGAAGGCCGGCTCGTGCCGGTGCTCGAGCCGTGGGGCGCATCGTTCCCGGGGTTCTATTTGTATACGGCCGGGCGTGCGCAGTTGCCGCCCAAGCTGCGTGCGTTCATCGACTTTCTGCGCGAGAAGCGTGAGGGCGCCTAAGCTCATCACGTAGCGCGAGGTGGGGCAATGGGATCAGATGATCGAAGGGGTTAGGCACAGCGCACGGAGTGCCGTGCGCCGACGCCACAAAGCAAAAAGCCCAGTCCGAAGACTGGGCTTTTTGCTTGAATCCTGGTGCCGGAAAGAGGAATCGAACCCCCGACCTTCGCATTACGAATGCGCTGCTCTACCGTCTGAGCTATTCCGGCGTGCATCAGAGAAGAAAGATTATAGGAAGTCCCCGCGAACTATGCAAGCCCTTCCCTCCTCTTTTTTCATTTTTTCGCTTCGTGGTGGTAGCGCGTGACGCGCTCGACCTCGTTCTTCGAGCCGAGGAACACGGCGACGCGCTCATGCAGGCTCTTCGGCTGGATCTCGAGAATGCGCTCTTCGCCGTTGGTCGCCATGCCGCCCGCCTGTTCGACGATGAACGACATCGGGTTCGCTTCGTACATCAGGCGCAGCTTGCCGGGCTTCGACGGATCGCGCTTGTCGGCCGGGTACATGAAGATGCCGCCGCGGTTCAGAATGCGGTGCACATCCGCGACCATCGAGGCAATCCAGCGCATGTTGAAGTTCTCGCCGCGCGCGCCGTCCTTGCCAGCGTTCAGCTCGCCGATGTACTTCTGCACCGGCTCATACCAGTGGCGTGCGTTCGACGCATTGATCGCGTATTCGCGCGTCTCTTCCGGAATGCGCATGTCGCTTTGCGTGAGCACCCACGAGCCCAGTTCGCGGTCGAGCGTGAAGCAGTTCACGCCGTGGCCGGTCGTGAGCACGAGCACCGTTTGCGGGCCGTATACGGCGTAGCCCGCGGCGACCTGCTTCGTGCCGGGCTGCAGGAACGATTCCTCGGTCGCCTGCTGGCCGTCCGGGCAGCGCAGCACCGAGAAGATCGTGCCAATCGACACGTTCACGTCGATGTTCGACGAGCCGTCGAGCGGATCGAACACGAGCAGGTATTCGCCCTTCGGATAGTTGGCCGGGATCGGGAAGAACGTTTCCATTTCCTCCGAGGCCATCGCGGCGAGGTTGCCGCCCCATTCGTTGGCGTCGAGCAGGATCTCGTTCGAGAGGATGTCGAGGTTCTTCTGCACTTCGCCCTGGACGTTCTCGCTGCCGGCCGTGCCGAGGGCGTCACCGAGCGCGCCCTTGCTGACGTTGAAGCTGATCGCCTTGCACGCGCGCGCGACGACTTCGATCAGGAGACGCAGGTCGGCGGGCAGGTTGCTGTGCTGGCGCTGCTGCTCGATCAGGTACTTGGTGAGGGTGGTGCGACGTTGCAAAGCCATTGCAGTACTCCGGATACGCTTAGGGATGTCGCAATTCTACCCGCTCGACTGTGACCGCCCGCCGCACAGCCGCGCAAAATAAAGCGCCGGGGCCCGGCCGGGTTGGCTGGCGCGGCTTTGGGCGCGGTGCCCGGTCGCGGCGCACCGCCAAAATAATCGTGAAAAAAATGCGCAAAAAAACCGGCGCGCCGGCCGGTTCATGGGTCGCCGCGCGGCGCTGCTCAGGCGCCGCGCGTGGTGTGCCGCTTCGTCCGGTTTCGTCTGATCAAGCCAGCGCTTTTTCGACGATCTCGCGTACGTCGCGCGATTTGGCCTCAGCGGCGACGCGCTCGAGCGCCGTGCGCATCGCGTCACGCAGCGCGGGCGTGAAGCGGCGCCACAGTTCGAGATTGCGGGCGAGGCGCGCCGCGACCTGCGGATTGAGCGCGTCGAGCGCGATCACCTGGTCGGCCCAGAATGCGTAGCCCGAGCCGTCGGCGGCATGGAACTGCGCGGGGTTCGCTGCGCAGAAGCTGAAGATCAGCGAGCGTGCGCGGTTCGGATTCTTGATGTTGAACGCCGGGTGGCCCATGAGCGCGCGCACCGTCTCGATGGTCGGGCGTTGCGCCGTGCCCCGTTGCGTGGCTTGCAGCGCGAACCACTTGTCGATCACGAGCGGTTCCTTCTCGAAGCGTACGTAGAAGTCTTCGAGCGCGCGGCGAGCGACGTCGCCGCCCGTGGCCGCCTGCACGTTCAACAGCGCCGAGAGCGCCGCCGAACGGTCGGTCATGTTGTTCGCGGCGTCGTATTGCGCCGTGGCGAGCCGCACCGCTTGCGCGGAGTCGTCGAGGTCCGAGAGATACGAGAGCGCGAGGTTCTTCAAGCCGCGGTGCCCAGCCGCCTCGGGCGTCGGCTCGTACGCGCCCGGCGTGATATTGCGCTCATAGGCGGCGAGCCATTCACCTTGCAGCGCCGTTGCCAGTTGCTTGCGCACGAACTGGCGCGCGGCATGCACGGCGGCCGGATCGGATTCGGTCATCTGCTCGGCGAGATACGTTTCCGAGGGCAGCATGAGCGCCAGCTCGCGGAACGACGGCGAGAGCGATTCGTCGGTCAGCACGCGGCGGAACGCATCGACGAGCGCGTCGTTGATTTCGAGCGGCTGGCCCGCGGCGGCGCGTCCGGCGAGCGCGAGCAGTTCCCGCGTGGCGAGGCGCTGGCCCGCTTCCCAGCGATTGAACGCATCGCTGTCGTGCGCGAGCAGGAACGCGAGTTCGTCGTTGCCGTAGTCGTAGTCGACGATGACCGGCGCCGAGAAGTTGCGCAGCAGCGAGGGCAGGGGCTTGGCCATCACGTCGGCGAACGTGAAGGTCTGCTGCGTGTCGGTCAGCTCCAGCACGCGCGTCGTGCCGTGCGCGGCGGCTTCGCCTTCGAGGCGCAGCGGCAGGTCCGCGCCGTCCGCGCCGATCAGGCCGATTGCAAACGGAATGTGCAGCGGGCCCTTCTGCGTTTCGCGCGCGGCGGGCGAGCCGTTGGCGTAGCCCTGCGTGAGCGTCACGCTGTAGCAGCGCGTGCCTTCGTCGTAGCTCGTGCTCACGCTCACGCGCGGCGTGCCCGCCTGGCTATACCAGCGTTCGAATTGCGCGAGGTCGCGGCCGTTGGCGTCGGCCATCGCGGCGCGGAAGTCGTTGCAGGTCACGGCCTGGCCGTCGTGGCGCTGGAAGTACAGGTCCATGCCCTTGCGGAAGCCGTCGCGTCCGAGCAGCGTCTGATACATCCGCACGACTTCCGCGCCTTTTTCGTAGACGGTCATCGTGTAGAAGTTGTTGATCTCGACGTAGCTCTCGGGGCGCACCGGATGTGCCATCGGGCCTGCGTCTTCGGCGAACTGCATCTGGCGCAGCACGCGCACGTCTTCGATGCGTTTGGTCGCGCGCGCCGCCTCGTTCTCGTCGCCGCCCGACATCGCCGCCGAGAACTCCTGGTCGCGGAACACCGTGAGGCCTTCCTTCAGGCTCAGCTGGAACCAGTCGCGGCAGGTCACGCGGTTGCCGGTCCAGTTGTGGAAGTACTCGTGGCCGACCACGGCCTCGATGTTGGCGAAGTCGACATCGGTGGCCGTTTCCGGATTCGCGAGCACGTACTTCGTATTGAAGATGTTGAGCCCCTTGTTCTCCATCGCGCCCATGTTGAAGTCGCTCACGGCGACGATCATGAAGCGGTCGAGATCGAGTTCGAGGCCAAAGCGCTGTTCGTCCCAGTGGATCGAGTGGATGAGCGAGTCCATCGCGTGGCGCGTCTTGTCGAGATCGTGCGGCTCGACCCAGACCTGCAGCAGCTTTTCCTTGCCCGAGCCGCTCTGGATGCGCTCTTCCAGCGCCACGAGCTTGCCCGCCACGAGCGCGAACAGATAGCTCGGCTTGCGGAACGGGTCTTCCCATTTCGCATAGTGACGGCCATCGGGCAGCTCGCCTTCGGCGATCAGGTTGCCGTTCGAGAGCAGCACCGGGTACGCGGTCTTGTCGGCGCGCAGCGTGACCGTGTAGGTCGCCATCACGTCGGGCCGGTCGAGGAACCAGGTGATGCGGCGAAACCCTTCGGCCTCGCACTGCGTAAAGAAGTTGCCGCTCGACACGTACAGGCCCGAGAGCGTGGTGTTGGCGGCGGGCGCGCACGCGCCGGTGAGCGTGAGCTCGAAGGCCTCGGGCACGTTCTCGATCGTGAGCCCGTGTTCGTGCGCGCGGACATTCGCGTAAGGCTTGCCGTCGATCGCCGCGCCGATGAATTCGAGCTGCTCGCCCATGAGTTCGAGGTGCGAGGTGGGTTGCGCGTCGGGATTGCGACGCACGCGCAACGTGCTCTTGACGATCGTGCGCTCGGGCACGAGGTCGAATTCGAGGTCGACGGTATCGATCAGAAACGCGGGCGGCGCGTAGTCTTCGCGGCGGATCACGGTGGGCGTGGCGGTATCGGACATGGTCTGGATAGGGGCGTGTCGGATCGGGGTGGATCGATCGGTGTGGATCGAATGGGCCGGCCGCGGCGGCGTGTGCGCCCGCCGGGCGCTGCCTGCCGTCGCGGGAGCGCGGCGGATCGCCCCATTGTACAAAGGCTCGGGCCGCTTTGTCCGTCGGGGCCCGGTCGCCGAACTTTCGCGCCGCGCCACGAGTCAGTATGATCAGGCCCTGCCGCGCAGCTGGCTGAACGCAAAACAGGACACGACCGGCGTGGAATGCGCACGGATCGGACACGGAATAAGCGCGGCGCAAAGATCGTATCGGAGAGAGCGGCCCCCACGACTGCACTTTTCCAACTGAAGCAACCCTGCTACGAGAAGACCATGATGCACGACAGATGGACCCGCCGCGCCCTCCTGATGCTGGCGGCGCTCGCCCTCACGCTCTCCGGCTGCACGACCTACGTGACGAGCCAGGTGACCGCCTTCTCCGCATGGGACGGCGGCAGTGACGCCACGCGCACCTTCGCGTTCAAACGCAGCCCCGAGCAGAACCAGAGCATCGAGCAGAGCACCTACGAGCAGTTCGTCGCCAACGGGCTCGCCATGCACGCATTCCGCCTCGTGGCCGAGCCGCAGGCGCGCTATCTCGTGGGCCTCGCCTACGGCAGCCGCACCGACACGGTGACGGTCGCGCAGCCCGTGTTCTACAACCCCTGGCCGGGCCCGTACTGGGGGCCGTGGAACCCGTGGGGCGCATGGGGACCTTATCAGCCCGCCTACGTGAACCAGAGCTATCCCGTGTATTCGCATGCGCTCGCGATTCGCATCACGGAAAAGGCGAGCGGCAAGGAGGTCTATAACGTGCAGGCGCGCACTTCGGGCGACGATCCCTCGCTCGTACGCGTGATGCCCTTTCTCGTGCAGAGCGCGCTGGGGAATTTCCCGCTGGCCAACGGCACGGTCACGGAGGTCAAGATTCCGGTCGGCAAGAATGGCGGCGCGCCGAACGAGACAGCTGCGGCTCCGGCGGGTGCGGGGCAGGGCAGTGCGGCCGCGACGGGGAACGCGCCGGCGAAATAGGCACGCATCGTCGTGCCCGCCCACCAGGCGACGCGTCGGAACTTCTGTCCGGCGCGTTTTTTTATGCCATGCGCGACGGCACGTCAGAACCCCACGCCCAGAATCGCGAGCACGCCGAGTACGACGAACAGCACCGCCGCAACGGCATGCACGAGTTTCGTCGGCAGCTTGTGGGCGAAGCGGTCGCCGAGCAGGATCGCGGGCACATTGGCGATCATCATGCCGAGCGTCGTGCCCGCCACCACGCCGAAGAAGTCGTGAAAGCGCGCGGCGAGCGCCACGGTCGCGATCTGCGTTTTGTCGCCCATTTCCGCTAGAAAGAAGGTCACCACCGTGGCGCCGAACACGCCGAGCTGCGAGCGGTTCACGTTCGCCTCGCCTTCATCGAGCTTGTCCGGTACGAGGATCCAGAGCCCCATGGCGACGAACGAGGCGGCGAGCGCCCAGCGCATGACGCCAGGCGTCACGAACGCGCCGAGCCACGTGCCGAGCGCGCCCGCGCCCGAGTGATTGACGAGCGTCGCGACGAGCACGCCGAGGATGATCGGCAGCGGTCTGCGGTAGCGCGCCGCGAGCACGAGCGAGAGCAACTGCGTCTTGTCGCCGATTTCGGCGAGCGCGACTGCGCCGGCCGAGACCAGGAAGGCTTGGTTCACGTTCTGATGGATCCTCGGGCCGTGTGTCTGCGAGCGACGACCCACGAACCGCCGGGCCCTGTTGCGGCGGACATGGGTCATCGGTCTCGCCAGGCCCGGGACAAAGGCCGCGTCCGCCATGGCCGTACAAGCCAGGTCTGTTGACGGACGCCCCCGCGAATTCGCGCGCGGCAAGCCCCGGATCCGAAGACCGGCGCTGCGGCGCGATGCGAGGCGGCTACTCCCCAATGAAGCGCGGATCATAGTATCGCGCTTTTGCCTGCAACCCCGCGCTGGGCGGGGCTTTCAGCGGCGCGTGCCGGCGCGGCTGTGCACGCGCTTGCCTGCCGCGTAGGTCTCGAACACGGCGCGGTCGTCGCCGAGCAGGGCGAGCGCGAACAGCAATTCTTCCAACGATTCGGCGCGTGCCGTGCGCCGCGCGAGCAGCGGCGTGGCCTGCGCGTCGAGCACGACGAAGTCCGCTTCGCTGCCGGGCGCGAGCGTGCCGATCTTGTCGGCGAGATCGAGCGCCTGCGCCGCGCCCGCTGTCGCCAGCCAGAACATGCGCGTGGCCGTGAGGTGGTGGCCGCCCATGCGCGCGACCTTGTGCGCCTCGTTCATGGTTTGCAGCATGGAGAACGAGGTGCCGCCGCCCACGTCGGTGGCGAGCGTCACCGGCATCGACGATTCGCCGGCCTTGTCGAAGTCGAACAGGCCGCTGCCGAGGAACAGGTTCGAGGTCGGGCAGTGCGCCGCGACCGTGCCCGTATCTGCCATGCGGCGGCGGTCTTCATCGTCGAGCCAGATGCAGTGGCCGTACACGGCCCGCTTGCGCAGGAGTCCGTAGTGATCGTACACGTCGAGGTAGCTGCGATGGCCCGGGAACAGTTCCTTGACCCACTTCACCTCGTCCGGGTTCTCGGCCACGTGGCTCTGGATGAAGATGTCGCCATGCGCCTTCGCGAGCGCGCCGCACGCTTCGAGCTGCGCCTCGGTCGAAGTGGGCGCGAAGCGCGGCGTGAGCGCGTACATCTGGCGCCCGCGGTTGTGCCAGCGCTCGATCAACTCGGCGCTGTCGTCGTAGCCCGTTTGCGGCGTGTCGCGCAGGAACTCGGGGCAATGGCGGTCCATCAGCACCTTGCCCGCGACCATGCGCAGGTTCTTCGCTTCGCTCGCGGTAAAGAGCGCGTCGGCGGACTGCTTGTGCACGGTGCAGTACACGAGCGCCGTGGTCGTGCCGCAGGCGAGCAGCTCGTCGACGAAAAAGCGCGCCGTGTCCTGCGCCACCGCTTCGTTTTCGAAGCCGCGCTCGGTCGGGAACGTGTACGTGTTCAGCCACGGCAGCAGACCCGGCGCGGGCGAGGCGATCATGTCAGTCTGCGGATAGTGGATGTGCGTGTCGATGAAGCCAGGCACGATCAGCTTGTCGCGCAGATTGTGGACCGTCGCGTTTTCATCGACGCGCGACTTGAGCGCGGACCACGCGCCCGAGGCGACCACGTGGCCGTCTTCGACGATCACGACGCCGTCTTCGTCAAAGACAGCGGCGTCGGACGATTGCGCAGGGTCGCCGGTGAACGTCAACAGTTTTGCGCGGTAAGCCGATTGAGTCATGGGAACTTCGTCTCCGATAAATTCAGGTAATCGTCCAATGCATGCCCCGCATCACGCATGCCGCTCCTGAAATTGCGGCGCGCAAGGGCCCACGGTCCGGCGCTCGCGCGCTGGACCGGATTCGTGTGACAGCCCGGGCTGGGGCTTGCTGTGCGGACGAGTCCGCGTTTTTAGTTAGCGCCTGGGTGCAGGCCCTAAGCCGTTGCGCGACTCCAGTTCGCGTCGAGCTTCGCGATCAGCGCGGCGCGCTCTTCGGGCGTCACGAACGAAGCCTCGAAGCCGTTGCGCAGGATCGTGTACACCTCGTCGTCGTCGAGCTCGAGCGCTTCGATGATGGCGCGGTAGTTCTCGTTGACGTAGCCGCCGAAGTAGGCGGGATCGTCGGAATTGACGGTCACTGCGACGCCCTTGTCGAGCAGGGCCTTGAGCGTGTGCTGCGTCATGTCGTCGAACACGCACAGCTTGGTGTTCGAGAGCGGGCACACCGTGAGCGCCACGCGCGTGTCGGCCAGACGCGTGACGAGCGCCGCGTCTTCGATGCTGCGCACGCCGTGATCGACGCGGTCGACCTTGAGCAGGTCGAGCGCTTCGTAAATATAGGAGGGCGGGCCTTCCTCGCCTGCGTGCGCGACGAGCTTCAGCCCCAACGCCCGCGCCTTCTCGAACACGCGCTCGAATTTCGAAGGCGGATGACCGCGCTCCGACGAGTCGAGGCCCACGCCGATCAGGCGCGCATAGCGCTCGAACAGCGGGCGCGCGGCTTCAAAGGTGGCGAGCGCATCGGCTTCGCTCAGGTGGCGCAGGAAGCACAGGATCAGCTTGCTCGTGAGGCCGCGCTTTTCGGCGTCGGCAAGCGCGCGGTCGATGCCCGCGACCACGGTTTCGATCGGCACGCCGCGTTCGGTGTGCGTTTGCGGATCGAAGAAAATTTCGGTGTGCACGACGTTGTCGGCGAGCGCGCGCTCGCAGTACGCCATCGTCATGTCGTAGAAGTCCTGCTCCGAGAGCAGCACGCTCGCGCCCGCGTAGTAGATGTCGAGGAACGACTGCAGGTCGGTGAACGCGTAGGCGGCGCGCAGCGCGTCGATCGAGTCGTAGGCGAGCTTGACATTGTTGCGCTGGGCGAGCGCGAAGATCAGCTCGGGTTCGAGCGAGCCTTCGATATGGATGTGCAGCTCGGCCTTCGGCGCATTGGCGGCCTTTTCGACGAGCGCCTTTGCGTTGGCGGCGGTATTGGCGGTGGTCGTGATCGTCATGTTCGGTTCGATTAGCTTTCGGGTTCTTCAGTGTTTGACATCACGCGGAATGGGTGGCGGGGGCATGCGCCGCGCTCGCCCGCTTCGCCGCTTCGATCGCCTGCAGCAGTTGCGCGGCGGCCGACACGGCGATGACTTCGGGCGACTTGTCGACGATGCCGTCCACGCCGAGCGGGCAGTTCATGCGCGCGATCTGCAGGGGATCGATGCCGCGCGCGGCGAGCCGGTGCTCGAACTGCTTGCGCTTCGTGTGCGAGCCGATCATGCCGAAGAACACGAAGTCGCCGCGGCGCAGGATGCGCTCGGCGAGATCGAGGTCGCGCGAATGATCGTGCGTCATCACGATGAAGCTCGTGCCGGGCGGGGCCGTGTCGACGGCTTCGTCGGGCGCGTCGTTGGCGTCGATCGCCACGTTGGGCGCGTTCAGCAGCGCGAACGCCTCGGGCGTCGGAAACGCGGCGTCGCGCTCGTCGACCCACAGCACGCGGCAGGGCAGCGTGCTGAGCACGCGCACGAGCGCTGCGCCCACGTGGCCCGCGCCGAACAGCACGACGGGAAAGTCGTTCGGCGCGATGGTTTCGGTGAGGAGCAGTGCGCCGCCCGTTTCCCACAGCAGGCAGTCGGGCGCTTCCACGCCCGGCTCCGGCTCGGAAAGCATGGCCGGATCGGCTGCGGTGCCTTCACCTTCCGGGCTCCCGTTCCGCGAGGAGCGAAATGATACGCTACGCACGGTCGACGCGCCTGCCGCGAGGCGGCGCGCGAGCGTGGCGAGCCAGCCGAGGTCGGCCACGTCGAGGCGCTCGAACGCGAGCACCACGGCGCCGCCGCAGCACTGGCCGAGGCTCGGCCCGAGCGCGAGGCGCTCGAGGCGCCGCGCGTGCGGCGTGCGCATGCCGTCGCGCAGCACCTGACGCGCGATTTCGATGGCCTTCCATTCGAGGTGGCCGCCGCCGATGGTGTGGCGGGCCGCTTCGCGCGTGACGATCATCTTCGTGCCGGCCTCGCGCGGCGCCGATCCCTCGACGCGCGCAACGGTGACCAGCACGGCGGCGTCGCCGTGCGCGAGCAGTTGCTGCAGATCGGAAAGCCAGGTTTGCATCTGGCGCTTCTCCCTACGGGGCGGCACGTTCTCGCCTGTGCCGCCGGTTAATCTTCGTGGCTTCGCGCGGGCTGCGCTTCGCGGTTGGAGTGTGCGAGGCGCCGGCAGGTTCGCGCGCGGTCAGTCCATTTTGCGGTGGTTTTCCCGCAGCGCGTCCAGCGCATCGAGAATTGCTTCAGGCGTCGCGGGCGCGCGCAGCGGCGCGGCCTCGCGCGCCTCGGGCACTGCCGCGCCCACGGCGTCGCGAATCGCGAGAAATACCGAGAACGGCAACAGCAGCGGCGGCTCGCCCACGGCCTTCGAGCGGAACACGGTCGGTTCGACATTGCAGTTGCCGCCGCTGCGATAGAGCTTCACGTCGAACGCCTCTGGCGTGTCGCTCACGGCCGGAATCTTGTAAGTGGACGGGGCATGCGTCATGAGCCGTCCGTCGCGGTTCCACCAAAGCTCCTCGGTGGTGAGCCAGCCCATGCCCTGAATGAAGCCGCCTTCCACCTGGCCGAGATCGATGGCCGGATTGATCGACTGGCCCGCGTCGTGCAGCACATCGGCGCGCACGAGCTTCCATTCGCCCGTGAGCGTGTCGACGACCACTTCGGACACCGCCGCGCCATAGGCGAAGTAGTAGAACGGATGGCCGGTGAGCGTGCGCGCGTCCCAATGCACTTTGGGCGTGGCATAGAAGCCATCGGACCACAGTTGCACACGCTTCATGTATGCGAGTTCGACGCATTCGCCAAAGGCGATCGCCTTGCCGTTCGCTCGCACCAGGCCATCGTCGAACGCGACGTCTTCGGCTGCGCCGCCGTATTGTGCCGCCGCGAACGCGGCGAGGCGCGCGCGGATCGTGAGCGCGGCATCCTCGGCGGCCTTGCCGTTGAGGTCGCTGCCCGTCGAGGCCGCCGTCGCCGACGTATTGGCGACCTTCGAGGTATCGGCGGCGCTCACGCGCACGCGTGCGAGCGGCAAGCCGAGCGTGCCCGCCACGACCTGTGCGACCTTGGTGTTGAGCCCCTGGCCCATTTCGGTGCCGCCGTGGTTCACGAGCACCGAGCCGTCGCGATACACATGCACGAGCGCGCCCGCCTGGTTCAGATGCGGCACGTTGAACGAGATGCCGAACTTGACCGGCGTGAGCGCCAGGCCGCGCTTGAGCACGGGGCTCGTGCGGTTGTACGCGGCGATGGCCGCGCGGCGCTCGTGATAGCGGCTCGACGCGAGCAGTTCGTCGGTGAGCGGCGCGAGCACGTTGTCCTCCACGCGCTGGCCGTACGGCGTGACGTCGCGCTCGCCGTTGCCGTAATAGTTCGCGCGCCGCACATCGAGCGGATCGCGGCCCAGCGCCCGGGCGATCTCGTCGAGCATCACCTCCATCACGAGCGCGCCTTGCGGGCCGCCGAAGCCGCGAAACGCGGTATTCGACTGCGTGTTCGTCTTGCAGCAGAGCGCGACGATTTCGACGTCCGGCAGAAAGTAGGCGTTGTCGAAGTGACAGACCGCGCGCGTGGCGACCGCGCCCGAAAGATCGGCGGAATAGCCCGCGCGCAGCGCGATCTCCACGCGCGCGCCGAGCAGCCTGCCTGCGTCGTCGTAGCCCGCTTCGTATGTGTAGAGCGCATCGTGGCGCTTGCCGGTGATCATGAAGTCGTCGTCGCGATCCGCGCGCAGCTTCACGGGGCGCTGCAGCTTGTGTGCCGCGAGCGCCGCGACGCACGCGAACAGCGCCGACTGCGATTCCTTGCCGCCGAAGCCGCCGCCCATGCGCCGGCATTCGCAGGCGACGCGATGCGCGGGCCAGCCGAGCAGATGCGCGACGACCTGCTGCATTTCGCTCGGGTGCTGCGTCGAGCTGTAGACGAGCATGCCGGTCTGCTCTTGCGGGAGCGCGTAGGCCACCTGGCCTTCGAGATAGAACTGCTCCTGGCCGCCCACGGCAAACGTGCCCGCGAGGCGATGCGGCGCAGCGGCGAGCGCCGCATCGGGCGCGCCGCGCACGAGACGCAGCGGCGGCAGCACGTAGTGCTGGCGCGTGCGCGCCTCTTCGATGCTGAGCACGGGCTCGAGCGGCGCGTAGCGCACGACGTCTTCGCTCGCGGCGAGCGCCGCGGCGCGGCGCGCGAGTTCGTGGCTCGTGGCGATCACCGCGAACACGGGCTGCCCGAGATATTGCACGACGTCGCTCGCGAGCACCGGATCGTCGTGCACGACCGGGCCGCAGTCGTTCTCGCCGGGGATGTCGGCGGCCGTCAGCACCGCAAGCACGCCCGGCGACGAGCGCACGCGTTCGAGATCCAGCGCGGCGATGCGCGCGTGCGCATGGCGCGCAAGGCCGAGCGCCGCGTGCACGGTGCCGTGCAGTTCGGGGATGTCATCGGTGTAGCGCGCCTCGCCGCTCACGTGTGCATCGGCGGATTCGTGCGGCAGCGGCGCGCCGAGCGCGCGCTCGTGGGCGTGTTCATCGCCTTTCCGCGGGCGCATGACGAGCGCTTCGGCCTGATCGTTCATGGCGTGACTCCGGCGGCAGCGTCGACGAGGCCGTCGTCGTCGCTTTCGGTGAAAGCGAACGCGTTGACGTCGCACAGCGCGAGCGGAGCCTCGTCGCGCGTTTCGAGCCAGCAGCGCCACAGCAGATTGCGCGCGACCTTCAGGCGGTACGCGCCGCTCGCGCGCATGTCCGTGAGCGGCTGATAGTCGGTGGCGAGCGCATCCATCGCGCGCTGGGCGCTGGCTTCGTCCCAGCGTGCGCCGGTGAGCGCGGCTTCGGCGTGCGTGGCGCGCTGCGGGATCGCGGCCATGCCGCCGTAGGCGATCCGCGCGCTCGCGAGTGTGCCGTCCTCGCGCACGTCGAGTGCAAATGCGGCGCATACCGCCGAGATATCCTGGTCGTAGCGTTTCGAGACCTTGTAGGTGCGAAAGCGCAGTGTCGGCGCGGGCCGGGGCACGCGGACCGCTTCGACGAATTCGCCGGCTTCGAGCGCGTTCTGCTGGTAGCCCGTGTAGAAGGCCGCGAGCGGCAGCGTGCGCACGCGCGCCGCGCGGCGCAGCACGAGCGTGGCGTCGAGCGCGAGCAGCGCGGGCATCGAGTCGCCGATCGGCGAGCCGTTCGCGACGTTGCCGCCGAGCGTCCCCGCGTTGCGGATGGGCAGCGAGGCGAAGCGCGCCCACAGTTCCGCGAGTTCGGGGTAATCGATGGCGAGCGCGGCGTAGGCCTCTTCGAGCGAAACGGCCGCGCCGATCGTGAGCGTCTGGGCGTCGCGCGAAACGCTCGTCAGTTCCGCGACGTTGCCGGTGTAGATGAGGTCGCCAAGGTCGCGGAACTGCTTCGTGACCCACAGGCCGATATCGGTGCTGCCCGCGAGCACGCGCGCGTCAGGATGCGCGGCACGCAGCGCCGCGAAGTCGGCGAGCGTGCGCGGCGCGTAGAACGTGCTTGCGCCGTGCACGGCGCCTCGCACGTCGGGGCCGCGATATTCGAAGGTGCCGGTGCGCCGCAGCGCGCGCAGCTGCGCCTCGACGCGAGCGCGATCGAGCGCCACGCGTGCATGGCAGGTTTCGTCGAACATGCGCAGCGCCGCTTCGATGATCGGACGGTAGCCGGTGCAGCGGCACAGGTTGCCCGAGAGCGCCTCGTTGATCTCCTCGCGGGTCGGCAGGCCCGCGCCGGCAGGCTGGTTCTCGTACAGCGCCCACAAGGACATGACGAAGCCCGGTGTGCAGAAGCCGCACTGCGAGCCGTGGCAATCGACCATCGCCTGCTGGACCGGGTGCAGTGCGCCGTCCGGCTGGCGCAGGTCTTCGACGGTGTAGAGCGCGCGGCCGTCGAGGGTCGGCAGGAACTGGATACAGGCGTTGACGGCCTTGAGCGCGAGACGGCCTGCGCTGTCGAGTTCGCCCACAACCACGGTGCACGCGCCGCAGTCGCCTTCCGCGCAGCCTTCCTTGGTGCCGCAGGCATGCAGATCCTCGCGCAGATGCTGAAGCACCGTGCGCGTGGGAGGCAGGTCGCGCACTTCGTGCACGGCGCCTCGGTGGAGGAAGCGGATGGTTTGCGTTGTCATGGTGAACCCGGGGACATTGCGGATCAGGCGCGCGTTACGAGAGGGGCGCGCCAACACCGGCCTCGCGCACGTAGATCGCCATCCAGTTCCGAAGATAGCACCGCTTGCCGCAGGAAAGTATTTCCCCCGCAAGATGGGGGTTATGTGAGTTGGGTCATGACGCCGTCACAGCGTGTATGGCCGTGCAAGGCCACCGCGTGCGGCGAGCGCGCCGGAAGGGCGGGGGAAGGTGCGGAAGTCGTGCGCGATTCGAGCCTGCCGTGCGAGCCTGACGCGCAAATCGCGCTGTCGGGGCGCGCCGCCCGATGGCCGGGCGGCGGATGAGGCGGGTGAGCCGGAACGGCCAGTGGAGCTCGACCAGGCGCGGCGCGCCTGCGCCGTGCGCTCTAGCCGGTCAGCGGCGGATGCCGGGCCACGACACCTGGCGGCGCCGGTTGCGCCACAGGCTCAGGATCACGGCCAGGAACACGATGATGAAGGCGAGCAGCGACCACACCGGCATGGTCAGGCCGAGCGTCGGCGGATAGGTGGTTTCGCAAAGACCCTGGACCTTGAACACGCCGGGCAGCCAGTGCGCGAACGGCAGGCCATCGACGATGGGCTGCAGCGTGTCGAAACCGCAGCTGTAGTTGGGGAACGCCTGCACCCAGACGAGCTTCGCGGACGCAATCGCACCGCCCACCGCCGAAAGCACCACGAGCGCTTCGAGCACGCGCACGCCGCGCCAGCTCGTCATACGCGCGCCGAGAAAGGCGAAGACCGCAATCAGGATCAGGAAATAGCGCCCCAGGATACACAGCGGGCACGGGTCCTGATGTTCGACATACTGGAAGTACAGGGCGCCGCCCAGCAGCGCGAGGCAGATCAGGCCAAGGAGGACCAGCAGGCCGCGCTCGCGGCGCAACAGCGCGTTATCGTCGTTCATGAGGCTCGTTCGTTCGGGTTATCTGGCGCAGCGCACAGGCGGCTGCGACGGCGTGACGGGATTCTAGCGCGAAGGGTGCGCGCGGCGCGGACGTGTCCTCGCCCGCGCGCAGGGCGTGCTCGAGTGACTCCCGCTCAAATCAGCGCAGCGGCGCGAGCACCGCTTCGACGCCGCGGCCGATGGCGAGCAGCGCGTCATCGTTGTCAGGTGCGCCCGCGAGCATCATCCCGACGGGCGCCGCGCCGTAGTGGTGGCATGGCAGCGAGAGCGCGCAGGCGTCGAGGAAGTTGAACGCGCTCGGGTTGCGCAGCACGAGCGCGTTGGTGCGCGCGAAGACATCGTCGTCGGCGGCAAGCGGGGCGACGGGAGGCGGCGCGATGGGGACGGTCGGCGCGATCACAGCGTCGAAGCGCGACCAGAGGGTCGCCTGGGCCTCGGCCATGACCGCTGCGCGCGCGGCGATCAGATCCAGATAGTCGGCGGCCGTGGCGTGCTCGCCCTTCAGGATGCGCACCAGCACGCGCGGGTCGTACTGGTCCCGATGCTTCGCTATCAGCTCGCGATGCCACGCATACGCCTCCATCGGCGAGAAGCCGATGCGGTTGATTCCCGCGAAGCGCTCGAAGGCGCCAAAGCGGACTTCGCTCACGATCGCGCCGGCCGCATCCAGATGCTTGAGCGCCGTATCGATCGTTTCCGCGACTTCGGGGTCCACGTCGTCGGTCACGTAGTTGGTCAGCACGCCGAGGCGCACGCCTTCGAGGTGGCGAGCGGCCGGCACGTGCGGCGCGAGCCCGGCGAGCACGCGGTCCGTGAGCGCGCAGCACGCCACCGTGTTGCCGATCGGGCCGAACGAGTCGAGCGTGGGGGAGAGCGGTACGCCGCCCGTTTTCGGAATCCGCCCGGCGGTGGGCTTGAAGCCCGTGAGGCCGCAGAACGCGGCGGGGATGCGGATGGAGCCGCCGGTGTCGGTGCCGAGCGCGACGGCGGCCATGCCGTCCGCGACCGAGGCCGCCGCGCCCGAGGACGAGCCGCCCGCCACGCGCGCGTCGCCTGCCACGCCGCGGCGCCAGGGCGAGAGCGGCGTGCCGTAGTGCGGATTCAGGCCGAGCCCCGAGAACGCGAACTCGCTCATGTTGGTCCGGCCGACCAGCACCGCGCCCGCATGGCGCAGCCGCGCGACGGCGGTGGCGTCCTCTTTGGCGGGCGCGGCGTTCGCGAGCGCCGTGGAACCCGCGCGCGTGACTTCGCCCGCCACGTCGAACAGATCCTTCACCGAGACGGGAATGCCCGCGAGCGGCGAAAGCACCGTGCCGGCCGCGCGCAGGCGGTCGTGCGCGTCGGCGGCGGCGCGCACGCGCGCGGCATCGACGTGCGTGAACACGGTCGCGCCCTGGCCGGCCGGGTCGGCGATGCGTTCGAGCGCGGCTTCGGCGAGCGCACGGCTCGTCGTGCGGCCCGCGGCGAGATCGGCCGCGAGCTGGGCGAGGGGAGGGAACGGGGTAAAAGCGGTGGTCATGGCGGCGGAAGACTCGGTCAATGCGCGGCGGCGCGCTGCGCGAAGTTCAGCGGAGCAGGCGGGCGGGCCGCCGGCGAAGGGCGCCGAGGGCGGGCGGCGCCTGCAAGGGTCGCATCATTGTAGGTCGGCTTTTTTCCTTGCGTGCGATTTGGCTCACGCCGCGCATCGGGTAACATGCCCAGAATCGATAGCTATTTGTAAGGAAAGATCTTCATGCACCACGGAATCGGCTTCATTCAGGATCTGGCAGTCGTGATGGCGCTCGCAGGCGTCGTCACCGTGCTGTTTCATCGCCTGAAGCAGCCGGTCGTGCTCGGCTATATCGCGGCGGGCGTGATCATCGGGCCGTACACGCCGCCGTTCCAGCTCATTCACGACGAGCAGACCATTCAGACGCTCGGCGAACTCGGCGTGGTGTTCCTGATGTTCTCGCTCGGCCTCGAATTCAGCCTGCGCAAGCTTTTCCAGGTGGGCGCAACCGCCATCGTCGCGGCGCTCTCGGAAATCGTGCTGATGCTGTGGCTCGGCTACGAGATCGGCCGCGCGTTCGGCTGGGCCACGATGGATGCGCTGTTCCTCGGCGCGATTCTCGCCATCTCTTCGACCACCATCATCGTCAAGGCGCTCTCCGATCTCGGCGTGAAGCGCGAGCCGTTCGCGCAGCTCGTGTTCGGCATCCTGATCGTCGAGGACATTCTCGGCATTGCCATGCTCGTGCTGCTGGGCGGCATTGCGCAGACGGGCGAGCTCTCGCCGGGCATCGCGCTCATCACGCTCGGCAAGCTGCTGCTCTTCATGCTGGTCTCGCTACTCGCGGGCATCCTGATCGTGCCGCGCGTGCTCGGCTATATCGCGCGCGTGGGCAACGACGAGATGCTGCTCGTCTCGGTGCTGGGCTTTTGCTTCGGCTTTTGCCTGCTGGTCGTTAAGCTCGACTATTCGATCGCGCTCGGCGCGTTCCTGATCGGCGCGGTGATGGCCGAGTCGCGCCATCTGCATCGCATCGAGCATCTCGTCGCGCCGCTGCGCGACGCGTTTTCCGCCATCTTCTTCGTGACGATCGGGCTCATGCTCAACCCGCTCGTGCTGGTCGATTACGCCTGGCCGATCGCCGTGATCTCGCTTGCCGTGGTGCTCGGCAAGCTCGTGTCGTGCGGCCTCGGCACCTTTCTCGCGGGCCGCGACGGGCGCACCGCCATGCGCGTGGGCATGACCGTCTCGCAGATCGGCGAGTTTTCGTTCATCATCGCCTCGCTCGGTCTCACGCTGAAGGTGACGAGCGGGTTTCTCTATCCGATCGCGGTGACCGTCTCGGCCATCACGACGCTCACCACGCCTTATCTCATCCGCATCGCCGATCCACTCTCGCAGCGCCTCGCGCGCGCCATGCCGCCCGCCGTCTCGAACGTGTTCGGCATGTACGGCCAATGGCTGCGCTGCCTCGTGCCGCGCTCGGACGGGCCCACGATCTTTTCGCTCACGAAGCGCATCGTCGTGCAGATTGCCGTGAATCTCGCACTCGTCTCGGCGATCTTCATCGGCGTTTCGTATGGCGCGCGCTACGCCTCGCCGTTGCTTGCGCACTGGATCGGCGACGAGCGCATTCAGCGCGTCGTCCTGTGGAGCGCCGCGCTCGTGCTCGCGATGCCGTTTCTCGTGGCGGTGTGGCGCAAGACGCAGTCGCTCGCGCTGTTGCTCGCCGAAGTGAGCGTGCAGCCGGAGAAGGCCGGGCGCTTTACGCGCGCGATCCGCCATGTGATTGCGGAACTGGTGCCGGTGGTCTCGATGTTCGGCGTGTTCCTGCTCGTGGCGGCGCTCTCGGGGACCATCCTGCCGCCCACGGGCTTCCTCGTCGGCGTACTGATGTGCGCGGCGGCGCTCACCATGCTGCTGTGGCGCTGGTGCGTGAAGATCCACGCGTCGATGCAGATTGCGTTGCGCGAGACCTTCGACGAGCGGCCGGATGCCTGACCTGAACGTGTTCGAGGCACCGCTGTGACGGGATGTGAGCAATTGTGTGCGGGGGTGGCGGCGGCGTGCCGTGCGACGGATAATCAAAGCCTGTTCATTCGTTCGCGCGCCGCGCGCCTGACCCCACGTCATGAGCGATAACAAATCAGACCAACCCGAGGTCCCTGACGGCGCAAGCCGTCCTGCCGATGCCGGTCCTGCCGGCGCCCCCGCGGCCTCGTCCTCTCCTCCCGGTTCTCCCGGCGCTTCTGCTGGTTCTCCCTCTGCCTCGCCCTCCGCTTCGCCCTCTGGGGAAGCCGCGCAACGTGCCTCGACCGATGCGCCCGAAAGCGCTTCGACCGTCACGCCCAGCGCCGGAGGGGCGGCAGCGGCTTCCACGCCCGGTGAATTGCCGAAGCAGCCGCCGACGGGGACCACGCCGAGTATTCCGATCAGCGAAACCGCCGAGGCCGGCACGGCCGCGCCCGCGCCGGCCCCGCATACCGAACCGGCCAGCACTGGCGAGGCGGCCGCGTCTGCTGCGCCGCAACGTCCCGGTGCGGCGCCGGCCGGCTTCGGCCAGGCGCCCGACTTCACGGCGCATCACCCGCCGCCGCCCGGCGCCATTCCGCCGGAACCGCCGCGCTATCTGCGCCCGAGCGATTCGGCCTGGGCCGTGTTCGGCCGCATCGTCGCGGCGCGTGCGCGGCAGCTGTTCGACCGCGCCGGTCAGCGCATCACGCAGCGCACGCTGCGCATCGGCGTCTCGGCGCGGATCTTCCACCCGGAGCCGGGCGCACACGGGCTGCGCGGCAAGACGCTGCAATACCTGGAGGAATCGATCGCGCACTGGGTGATGTCCCGGGACGTCATCGTGTTCATGATCCCGACGGTCGGGCACCAGGGGATGCTGCATCCGAGCAATATCCGCCTGCGCGATTACGCGAAGCATCTCGACGGCCTGCTGCTCCAGGGCGGCGCCGATGTCTCGCCGCAGACGTATGCGGAAATCTCGCCGCGCCCCGAATGGCCGGGCGACCGCGTGCGCGACATGTACGAACTCGAACTGCTGCATGAGTTCGTCGAATCGGGCAAGCCGGTGCTGGGCGTGTGCCGCGGCTGCCAGCTCATCAACGTGGCGTTCGGCGGCACGCTCTATCAGGACATCGCGAGCGACGTGCCGACGGCCGGGGTGCACGTGAGCGAGCATTACGACCAGCATCGCCACGCGGTCACGTTCCCGGAGGGCTCGACGTTCGCGACCCTGTTCCCCGGGCGACGCGAGGCGATCGTCAACTCGATTCACCATCAGGCCGTGAGGAATCTCGGACGCGACCTGACCGTCGAGGCCGTGTCGGCCGGCGACGGGCTCATCGAGGCGGTGCGTTACCGGCGCTCGCCGTTCGTCGTGGGCGTGCAGTGGCACCCCGAGTTCCATCGCGCGGGCGGTCCCGAACTGCTCGACTGCACGCCGCTGCTCGACACCTTCTTGCGAGCCGCGCGCGAAACCCGCTTCTGATTGCCAACCACCGGCGATCACGGCGAATCACAGCAACGCCATCCCGGCCGCGCGCGACCTGCGCGCGGCTTTCTCAATTCGATCTCCTTCCCCGCCGTCCTGCGTGCCTTGCGCCGGCTTTATCCGGCATCTGCCGGGCTTTTTTATGGTGCAACGGCGGGTGGCTCTGCGAGTCACTGTGCGAATCGGTCGGGCACCTCGGTGATGCGACGTTGCGAAACATGATCGACCCACTCCGTACTGTCGACCGGCACGGCCGGCGAATTCGATGCGCGTGCAGGGACGTACGTTCTCGCATAGGCAAGGACGGACGCATAGTCGTCGGCGGAATTCGCACCGGTTGACCGTGGCGCATAGCCTTGCGCTTGCGGGGAGGCGCCATGCGCGCGATGTGACGTTGCCGGACGCGCTTCGCGATATGGCGCAAACGCGCGGATGTCGCGACGCGGGTGCGTGCCGCGTTCTGCAACGCGCTGACTGGCACTGCGCTCGACCGCACGCACATTGCTGAGCGTTTCGCGCTCTGCCAGTCTCGCGGGCGCTGCTTGCTGTAAGCACGCAGCGGCCAAGCGCTGCGAGGTGTCTTGAACCGTGCTCGCATTTGCGCGTAGGGTCGCGTTGCTGCTTGCGCGTGCCGACTCACGCGGCGCATGACTCGCGACGATCCATGCCAGCAGTGCGGCGCCGCCAATCGCGACCGCGCCGCCGGTCAACCTGCGCTGCTCGAACGGCGATGTGCGCTCAGGCGCGCTCCCCGCGTCTGCGGCTCGCCCGGCGGGTGCGGCAGCAGGCGCTGCAACGGGCCTGGGAGGCTGCGAAGCCGGACGGTGATCGTCGCCCCAGCCGACCGCGGCACGAAACGCTTCGGCGCTCAGACACACCGTGCGCATGATGGCGGCATAGAGCGCGCGCAGTTCGGCGCGCAGGCTGAAATGGGGAGGCGTAAGCGCCCATTCCCGGCCAAACGACGCGGGCAAATGGGCCAGCGGGCGAATATGCGGCAACGCGAGCGCGCCTGCGACCTGAACGAACTGAAATGTTGACATCGATCTCTCGCAACCCCGGTCTGGCGACGGCGCCGCGCGGCAATGTCATCGATGGGTCGCCTGCGGCGCATGCAATTAAAGGGATGCCGCCGATCATGACCGTCGCCATTTCGCCGTTCCATCGGAAATGGCTTAAAAGCCCGGATTCCTTGCGCTGTGTCTCGCGGATTTCACTGGCCGCCCAGCCGGTACACGTAACGCAGTGCCGTGATGTCGATGCCGCCCATGCGGTCGGGTTCCGAGCCTGAGTAGGTCCAGCCCTGGCGCTCGTAGAACGCAATCGCGGGCGTGTTGCCGTCGAGCACGTACAGATACAGCTGCGTTTCGCCCTGGGCGCGCGCCCAGTCCTGCGCCGCGCGCATGAGCCGCTTGCCGACGCCGGTGCCCTGATGCGCCGGCAGCGCATGAAGATTGTCGAGCAGCACGCCCCAGGGGGAGCCTGGCTGGCGTTCGACGCACACGAAGCCCACGGCCGCACCCGATGCAAGCTCCGCGATCAGCACGAGACGCCGTTCGCCGCCTGGCGCCTCCATGCGCGCGCGCCAGTAAGCCGCTCGCTCGGCGTCGACTTCGCGTTCGAGAAACGCGGCGGGCAGCAGCGCGCGATACGTGGCCTGCCAGCTTGCGGCGTGCATGGCGGCGAGCAAGGGAGCATCGGCGACGGTGGCCGGGCGCAGTGTGAGGGCTGGGATTTCGGTCATGCGGATGGAGGACGTGCGGACGTCCGGATCAGGGCGCGCGTCGGGGGCCGCGCGCCGAGCCCTGCTGCAAAGTATTTTGCCCGATTCGAGGATATTCGCGGCGGGCTTGCCACTCATGAAAGCGTGACGAAGTGTAATCGTAATAACAATGAAAGAAATGACTTCCGTTGATGTTTTTTGCTAGCCTCTTTTAAGGAAATGCCCGAATATCTGAGTCCCGGCGCGTACCGCACAATAAAATGCCCGCGCGCGCGCCCGCGCGACCCTCGCTGACCGCGAGTGATTGTTTTTCACTGTCCCGCGAGCCGCTCAGGCTTCCCGGACAGTCTCTTCAGAGAGTGTCATGTCTACCGCGTCCCACGCATCCCCAGGCGAATCAAAGTTTCGGACAGTTTTCCGCGTCGTCAGCGGCAACTTCCTGGAAATGTACGATTTCATGGTCTACGGCTACTACGCTTCGGCGATCGCCCGGACCTACTTCCCGAGTGACAATGCGTTCGCTTCGCTGATGCTCACGCTGTCCGTGTTCGGCGCAGGCTTCCTCGTGCGTCCGCTCGGCGCCATCATCCTCGGCGCGTACATCGACCATCACGGCCGCCGCAAGGGCCTCATGCTCACGCTCGGCCTGATGGCGTTCGGCACGCTCGCGGTCGCCGTCGTGCCGGGCTACGCGACCATCGGCATACTCGCGCCCGCGCTCGTGCTGCTGGGGCGCCTGTTGCAGGGTTTCTCGGCGGGCGTGGAACTGGGCGGCGTCTCGGTCTATCTCTCCGAGATCGCGACCAAGGGCAACAAGGGCTTCTACGTCTCGTGGCAGTCGGGCAGCCAGCAGGTCGCCGTGGTGTTTGCCGCGCTGCTGGGCGTGCTGCTGCATCGCCTGCTGCCCGTCGAGCACATGACGAACTGGGGCTGGCGCGTGCCGTTTCTCATCGGCTGCCTGATCGTGCCGTTCCTGTTCATCATTCGCCGCTCGCTCCAGGAAACGGAGGAGTTCGCGAAGAGGAAGCATCGTCCGTCGATGGGCGAAATCATGGCGTCGATGCTGCAGAACTGGGGCGTCGTGATCGCCGGCATGGGCATGGTCATCATGACCACCGTGTCGTTCTACCTCATCACCGCCTACACGCCGACCTTCGGCAAGGAAGTGCTCAGGTTGAACGAACTCGACACGCTGATCGTGACGGTCTGCATCGGCTTGTCGAACCTCTTCTGGCTGCCGGTTTCCGGCGCGGTTTCGGACCGTGTGGGCCGCCGCCCGATGCTGATCACCTTCACCGTACTCACGATCCTCACCGCCTATCCCACCGTGCAGTGGCTCGTGGCGGAACCGTCGTTCGGCCGCCTGCTCACGGTCGAACTGTGGCTGTCGTTCCTCTACGCCTGCTACAACGGCGCGATGGTCGTGGCGCTCACCGAAGTCATGCCCGCCGATGTGCGCACCGCCGGCTTCTCGCTCGCCTACAGCCTCGCGACGACGATCGGCGGTTTCACGCCGGCGATCTCGACCTACCTCATCCACGTGAGCGGCAACAAGGCCGCGCCGGGGGCGTGGATGGGCGTCGCGGGCGTGTGCGGCCTCGTCGCGACGCTCGTGCTCTATCGCACGCCGGAAGCGCGCAATCAGTACAAGGCGGCTTGATTTGCGGATCGGGTGATCCGCGATTTCGCGGCAAAAGCGAAAAGAACGGGGCGCTCAGGCGCTCCGTTTTTCATTGTGCCGCTTACGCGTCGCGCAGTTCGCGCGCGACCGTATCCACAACTTCCGCCCATGCACGCGGGCGCGGCTGACGCACGAGCCGCGCGCGTGGGTACCAGGGGCTTTCGTCAGTGCCCGCAAACCAGCGCCAGTCCGCGGCGAACGGCAGCATGACCCAGAGTTGCGCGCCCAGCGCGCCCGCGAGATGGGCGATCGAGGTATCGATCGACACGACGCCGTCCAGACGCTCGATCACGGCCGCGGTATCCGCGAAGTCCTGCAGCTTGCCGCCGAGCCGGTGGATCGAGCGGGCTCGCGGATGCGCGTCGAGCGCCGCGTGTTCCGCGGCGCTGAGTTCCGGTTGCAGGACGATCCAGTCGATGCCGTCGAGCGCGAAGAGCGGTTCGAGCGTGGCGAGCGCAATCGCGCGATTCTCGTGCTTCTGGATGCGTCCGGACCACGCGAGGCCGATCTTGCGCCGCGCCTGGCCGCCCAGCGAGCCGCGCCACTTGCGCCCGTAGGCCGCGCTGGCGTTGAGGTAGGGCGTGCGCGCGGGCAGTGTGTCGAGGCTCGTGCCGAGTGCGAGCGGCAGCGAGAGGAGCGGGCAGTGCAGGTCGGCGGCGGGCCGGGGCGCGCCCTGCTCGACGAGCGTCACGCGCCAGGCCTCGGCCGCGGGCGCGATGAGCGGGAAGAGCGCGCGCTGCACTTCGAGCACGACGCGCGCGCCGGTTTTCTGTGCGGTTGCGACGACTTGCGGCACGAAGCGCACGAACTGAAGCGTGTCGCCGAAACCCTGCTCGGCCTCGATCAGCAGCGTGCGGCCGTTCAGGGGCTCGCCGTGCCAGCGTGGCAGCGTGCTTTGCGGCGTGCGGGGCGCAATCGGTGCGCTCACCTGCGGGGGCAGGGCGTAGCCAGCGCCGCGCGGTGCGTTGGCGTGCGCCTCGTCGCGCGCGGCCGGATCGAGCCGCCATTCGTACTCGGGCAGTCCGCGCCGGAAATCGCCGAGCGTGAGCCACGTGAGCGCGCGATTCAAATGCGCGGCGGCCAGATCGGGCCGCACGCGCAGCGCTTCGTCGTAGGCCCGCAGCGCGGCCGCATGGCGGCCGAGCGCGTGATGCGCCACGCCGAGCGCGAGCCAGGCGAGGGCGAATTTCGGATCGAAGCCGATCGCGCGCTCGTAGGGTCCGATGGCAGCGTCGTGGCGGCCGAGCGCGGCGAGCGCATTGCCGAGCCCGAAGAGGGCAGGCCCGAAATGCGGCTGCAGCGCAAGCGCCGTTTCGAAGGCGGCCACGGCCTCGCCGTGATGGCCGGTCGCATCGAGCGTATTCGCAAGATTGAAATGCGCGGCGACGAAGCGCGGCTGCACGCGCAGCGCCTTCTGGAAATGTTCGACCGCGCTCGCGCTGTCGCCCAGCGCATTGAGCGACATGCCGAGGTTGTTGTGCGCCCCTGCGTGGCCCGGGCGGATCTTGAGTGCGCGGCGAAACGAGTCGGCGGCTTCGGCATGGCGGCCGAGCGCGTGCAGCGCGTTGCCGAGATTGTTGTGCGACGAGGCGTCGCCGGGCTGCAGGCGCACGGCCTGGCCGAACGCGTACATCGCGTCCTCGTGCCGGCCGATCGCCGCATAGGCGTTGCCGAGGTTGTAATGCGCGAGGGCAAAGGCGGGCGCGAGCGTGAGCGCGTTGCGAAAGCGCTCGATCGCGCCTTCCAGTTCGCCGAGCGCCTTGAGCGCGTTGCCGAGGTTCAGCTGGAGCGCGGCGTCGTCAGGGCGCAAGGCGACCGCGCGGCGCACGAGGTCCGCGGCTTCGGCGTGCTGGCCTCGCTGATGCCGCAGCACACCGAGCAGATGCAGCGCATCGACGTGCACGGGATCGGCGGCGAGCGTCGCGCGGTAGTCGCGCTCGGCGTCGTCCAGCCGGCCGTCGCGATGTGCGGCGTACGCGCGGACAAAAAGCTGTTCCATGACTGAAGAAGCAAAGCGTTCGAGACACAAAGGCGGCATTTTCCCACACTCGCGGACCCGTTCCCGAAGTCGGCCGAATGTTGATCGAAAGTTGACCGGCATCCGTTGTTGAACTAACATTTGAACACTTGTTCATATGTGTGGTGTATCGTCATGACCCCAGTTTCCGATGACGAGCGCGTCGTTCCGCTCGCCGACCTCTTCCGTCTGCTCGGCGACGCCACGCGTCTGCGTATCGTGCTCGCCTGTGTGCAGGACCGGATCGCCGTGGGAGCGATCGCCGACACGCTCGGTTTGTCGCCGTCGCTCGTGAGTCACCATCTGCGGCTGTTGCGCGCCGCGCGCGTCGTGCGCGCCGAACGCGAGGGCAAGCAGGTGTTCTACACGGCCGCGGACGCGCATATCAGCGCGATGATCGCCGGCATGCTGGAACATGTGGCCGAGCCCTCGGCGCAATGGCAGGAGGGCGCATGAGCGCAGCGGATCACGAACACGCCCATGACGCCGAAGACGCCGGGAAGCACGAGGGCGAGCACGGCCACGCCCACGGCCACGCGCACGACGCCCACGCGCCGCACGAACACGCTCACGCCCACGGCCACCATCACCATCATCACGCGCCCGTCGCGGGGCACGGCCGCGCGTTCGCCATCGCCGTCGCGCTGAACGTCTTCATCGTCGTCGTGCAGACGGTGTACGGCGTGCTCGCGCATTCCACCGCGCTGCTCGCCGATGCCGGCCACAATCTCTCCGACGTGCTCGGCCTGCTGCTCGCCTGGGGCGCCGCGTGGCTCGCCACGCGCCGTCCGTCGGCGCGCTTCACATTCGGGTTCGGCAGCTCGTCGATCCTCGCCTCGCTCGCCAACGCCGCGCTGCTCCTGCTCGCGTGCGGTGCGATCCTCGCGCAGGCGCTTGGCCGGCTGTTCCATCCGGCGCCGGTCGCGGGCTTCGACGTGTTCGTCGTGGCGACCATCGGTATGGTGGTCAACGGCTTTTCGGCGTGGCTGTTCATGCGCGGGCAAAAGGACGACCTGAACATTCGCGGCGCCTTCCTGCACATGGCCGCCGACGCCGGCGTTTCCGCCGCCGTGGCCGTGAGCGGTCTGCTGATCCTCGCGACCGGCTGGAGCTGGATCGATCCGCTCATGTCGATCGCGGTCGTGCTCGTGATCGTGTACGGCACCTGGGGACTGCTGCGCGAGTCGGTGCGGCTGGCGCTTGCCGCCGTGCCCGAGAACGTCGACATCGTGCGCGTGCGCAGCTTCCTCGCGCAGCAGGAGGGCGTGCTCGATGTGCACGACCTGCACGTCTGGGCGCTTTCGACCACGGGCTGCGCGCTGAGCGCGCACCTCGTGATGCCGGCGGGGCACCCCGGCGACGCCGCGCTCGATCATATGGTCGAGTCGCTCCAGCTGCGCTTCGGCATGCGGCACGTGACGTTGCAGGTGGATCTCGGTACGAGCGAGCATCGCTGCGCACTGGACATGCCGGACGGCGTGCACAGGCACACGCCAGCGCACGGGCATCCGCACGCGCACTGAAGCGCGGCCATCCGCGCAGCGGCTTCCCGCCCGATTCAGAGCGCATTTGATGCGCTGCCGCGCGACCGGTGCGGGCGCGGGCGATACACTAAGGGCCTGCTCACATGAATAACAGGCTTGCGCTGGCCACCAGAAGGGCCGAGCGCAAGGATTGCGACGAAGCGAATACTCAACGTATTCGTGAGGAGCATGACGCAGCGATCGGCCCTTCTGGTGGCCAGCCCCTGTAATGCAATTAGTTGGTTTGGGGAACGTGCCTTGCCGGCCGCATTGCAGCGTCGCGCGTCGCTTGTTTGGCTCGGCCAAACGGCGCGACGCCCTCCTTGCACTGCAGCCGGCAAGGCGCGTTCGCAAGCCTGTTGTTCATGTGGGCAGGCCCTTGTATCGTGTCGAGCGCATGGAGGTCTGCATGGCCGTGGCTTCTTCTCTCGCGCCCGTGCTCATCGTGGGCGCGGGACCCACCGGGCTCGCCGCCGCGATGAGTCTTGCGCGCGCGCATATCCCCGTGCGGCTGATCGATCGCGCGCCGCAGCCCGGACGCCACTCGCGGGCGATCGGCATTCAGGCGCGCACGCTCGAACTGTTCGAGCAGCATCGCATCGTCGAGCCGTTTCTCGAACTCGGCCACCGCGCCCATATCGCGAATCTCTATTCGAACGGCCAGCGCCGCGCGCGGCTCGACTTCGATCCGCTCTTCACGCGCTATCCCTATCTGCTCTTCATTGAGCAGACGGTTACCGAACGCATCCTCGGCGGGCATCTCGCGACGCTCGGCGTGGAGATCGAGCGCGGCTGCGAGCTGCTGGAGTACACCCAGGGCTCGGCCGGCGCGAGCGCGGAAGTGCGCCGGCCCGACGGGCGCGTCGAGTCGGTGCGCTGCGCTTACGTGATCGCCGCCGACGGCGCGCACAGCACCGTGCGCCATCGTCTCGACATGAAGTTCGACGGCGAGACGATGGCGCAGTCGTTCCTGCTCGCCGACCTGAGCGCGAGCACGCCGTGGTCCGACGACGAGTTCCACATCTTCGCCTCGGGCGACGGTCTCGCCGCGCTTTTTCCGTTCGGCCACGGCCGCTACCGCCTGATCGCCGATCACAAGGCCATGCTGCCCGCCGCGCCCGAAGGCACGATCCCCGTGCCGACGCTGGCGGAATGCCGCGACATCATTCTGCAGCGCGTGCACCATCCGGTGTCCGTCTCGGACATGAGCTGGGCTTCGTACTTCAGCGTGAACAGCCGGATGGTGCGGCAGTTGCGCGTCGAGCGCACCTTCTTTGCCGGCGACGCCGCGCACGTGCACAGCCCCGCAGGCGCGCAGGGCTTGAACACGGGCATTCAGGAAGCCTTCAATCTGGGCTGGAAGATCGCGCGCGTGCACGCGCGCGGCGCGCCCGAGCGCCTGCTCGACACCTATCACGCGGAGCGTTATCCGATCGAGCGGCTGGTGCTGCAGCAGACAAGCTTCATGACGCAACTGGTGGAGGCCGATCACGGCCCGCTCAAGCTGCTGCGCGAGCGCGTGATGCCGGCGCTCGTCGCGCTTGGGCCGTTGCGCGACGCGGCGCGCCAGGCGGTGAGCGAGCTGTCGATCCAGTATCGCCGCAGCCCGCTCACGCTCGAGCGCGTGCTGGACGGCGGCCCGCGCGCGGGCGAGCGCGCCCCGGACGCCTTCGTGCGCGTGGTGGACGGACCGCTCGGCAAGGCGCCGGGCAAGGGGCGCATCTTCGATCTGCACGACCCGGCGTGCTTTTCGTTGTTCCTGCTGGTCGAGGGCGACGCCGACGCGGCAGCGGCGAAAAACGGCGCAGAGGTGAGGGCAACGCTCAAGCGTTTTGCCGAAGCCGTCGAGCGGCTGTTTCCTCAGGCGTTGCGGGTCTGGTGGATCGCCGAGCTGGCCGACGGCGAGACGCCGCTGGCGGGCGAGGGCGCGGCAACGCTCACCGAATCGTACGGGCGCACGCGGCCCGCGTTTTATCTGATGCGGCCCGACGGCTATATCGGCGCGCGGGGGCGTCCCGCGTCGGACCTCAATGCGCTGCTGCGCCACTGCGAGACGTGGTACGCGGCGGCGGGCTTTGGACAGGCGCCGCCGGTCTGAACCGTGCGGCGCCGTGCGTCTCGTGTGACGGGCCGGCTGGCCCAGCTCAAGCCGCCGCGGGCATCAGCGCCTCGCGATGCTTCGTGAGCGAGGCGAGCACGATCTCCGTGAAGCCCGCTTGCTCGCCTTCGCCATCGAGCGCCGCGAGCAGCGTGCGGCGCATGCGCGGTTCCCAGAACTTGCGGATGTGCTCCGCGATGCCCGTGAGCGCCTCCTCGCGATCGGGCAGCGAGTCGAAGAACATGCCTATCTGGTTCGCCATCTCGATCAAGTGATCAGCTTTCATCGCTTTATTTCCCTGAGGTTGTAAGCGGTTCGCGCTTGCTGTGCAGCTCGAGCTGGGTCGTGTTGAAGCGAGAGTATTCGCGCTGCCACTCGGAGGGCTGCTGCACGTGGCTGACCTGCACGGCCGTCACCTTGTACTCGGGGCAGTTCGTGGCCCAGTCGGAGGCATCCGTGGTGATGACGTTCGCGCCCGACTCGGGGAAGTGGAACGTCGTATAGACCACGCCCGGCTGCATGCGCGTGCTGACCTTCGCGCGCAGCACCGTATGCCCCGCGCGCGATTCGATGCCCACCCAGTCGCCGTCGCGGATGCCGCGGTCTTCGGCGTCCACCGGGTGAATCTCGAGGCGGTCCTCCTCGTGCCAGCGCGAGTTCTCGGTGCGGCGGGTTTGCGCGCCCACGTTGTACTGCGAGAGGATGCGGCCCGTCGTGAGCAGGAGCGGGAAGCGGCGCGTGACCTTCTCCGGCGAGGCGATGAACTTCGTGATGACGAACTTGCCCTTGCCGCGCACGAACTCGTCGATGTGCATGATCGGCGTGCCGTCGGGCGCTTCTTCGTTGCACGGCCACTGAATGCTGCCCATCTCGTCGATCTTCTTGTACGAGACGCCGTGGAAGGTGGGCGTGAGGCGCGCGATCTCGTCCATGATCTGCGACGGATGCGTGTAGTCCATCTCGTAGCCGAGCGCGCGCGAGAGCAGGATCGTCGCTTCCCAGTCCGAGTAGCCGGCGATCGGTGGCATGACCTTGCGCACGCGCGAGATGCGGCGCTCGGCGTTGGTGAACGTGCCATCCTTTTCGAGGAACGACGAGCCCGGCAGCAGCACGTGCGCGTACTTCGCCGTTTCGTTCAGGAAGATGTCCTGCACGACGATGCATTCCATCGACGAAAGCGCCGCCGCCACGTGTTGCGTGTTCGGGTCGGACTGGACGATGTCCTCGCCCTGGCAGTAGAGGCCCATGAAGGTGCCGTCGAGCGCTGCTTCGAACATGTTCGGAATGCGCAGGCCCGGCTCGCTTTGCAGCGCGACGTTCCAGGCGTCTTCGAACAGGCCGCGCACGGTCGAGTCGCCCACGTGGCGATAGCCGGGCAGCTCGTGCGGGAACGAGCCCATGTCGCACGAACCCTGCACGTTGTTCTGGCCGCGCAGCGGATTCACGCCCACGCCTTCGCGGCCGATGTTGCCCGTGGCCATCGCGAGGTTGGCGATGCCCATCACCATCGTCGAGCCCTGTGCGTGTTCCGTGACGCCGAGGCCGTAGTAGATCGCCGAATTGCCTTGCTGCGCGTAGAGGCGCGCGGCGGCGCGAACCTGCTCGGCCGGCACGCCGGTCACTTCGGCCATCGCTTCGGGCGAGTTTTCCGGCAGCGAGACGAAATCGCGCCATTGCTCGAACGCGCGCGTTTCGCAGCGCTCCGCCACGAACGCTTCGTTGACGAGCCCTTCGGTGACGATCACGTGCGCGATCGAGTTGATCATCGCGACGTTGGTGCCCGGGCGCAGTTGCAGGTGATGCTCGGCCTTCACGTGCGCGGTATCGACGATGTCGATGCGGCGCGGGTCGACGACGATCAGCTTCGCGCCCTGACGCACGCGGCGCTTCAGGCGCGAGCCGAACACGGGGTGACCGTCGGTGGGGTTCGCGCCCACGACCATGATCACGTCGGAGTGGTCGACGGAAGCGAAGGTCTGCGTGCCCGCCGATTCGCCGAGCGTCGTCTTGAGACCGTAGCCCGTGGGCGAGTGGCACACGCGTGCGCAGGTATCGACGTTGTTGTTGCCGAACGCGGCGCGCACGAGCTTCTGCACGAGATAGGTTTCCTCGTTCGTGCAGCGCGACGACGTGATGCCGCCGATCGAATCGCGCCCATGCTTCGCCTGGATGCGGCGGAACTCGCTCGCGGCGTAGTTGATCGCTTCGTCCCAGCTCACTTCGCGCCACGGATCAGTGATCTTCGCGCGGATCATCGGCTTCTTGATGCGGTCCTTGTGCGTGGCGTAGCCCCACGCGAAGCGGCCCTTGACGCAGGCGTGGCCTTCGTTCGCCTGGCCGTTCTTGTGCGGCACCATGCGCACGACTTCGTTGCCCTTCATCTCGGCCTTGAACGAGCAGCCCACGCCGCAATAGGCGCAGGTCGTCACGACCGAGTGCTCGGCCTGGCCCAGCATCACGACGGTCTTTTCCTGCAGCGTCGCGGTCGGGCACGCGGCAACGCAGGCGCCGCACGACACGCATTCCGAGTCCATGAACGATTCGCTCGCGCCGGCGGCCACGCGCGATTCGAAACCGCGCCCGGCGATGGTCAGCGCGAACGTGCCTTGCGTCTCTTCACAGGCGCGCACGCAACGATTGCAGACGATGCACTTCGACGGGTCGTACGTGAAGTACGGATTCGATTCGTCCTTCTTGTCTTTCAGGTGATTCGCACCGTCGAAACCGTAGCGCACTTCGCGCAGGCCCGTCACGCCGGCCATGTCCTGCAGCTCGCAGTCGCCGTTGGCGGGGCAGGTGAGGCAGTCGAGCGGGTGATCGGAGATGTACAGCTCCATCACGTTGCGGCGCAGCTTCTGCAGCTGGTTGCTTTGCGTGCGCACCTTCATGCCCGCTTCGACGGGCGTCGTGCACGAAGCGGGATAGCTGCGGCGGCCTTCGATCTCCACGAGACACAGGCGGCACGAACCGAACGGTTCGAGCGAATCGGTGGCGCAGAGCTTGGGCACGTTGATGCCGGCCTCGATGGAGGCGCGCATCACCGACGTGCCGGCTGGCACGGTGACGGACTGGCCGTCGATTTCGAGCGTGACGTCCACGTCGGCGTGGACGAGCGGCGTGCCGAAATCGGTATCATCGAACGGCGAGCGTTGCTTCTTTGCCTGGGACTTGCAGGCGCAATTGCCGGAACCGCAACCGCCGGCCTGGTTCATGAGCATGTCGGACATGGTGGTTCCTCGTTCAGGCGGCCGCTGGTTGTTGGGCGACGGGTTCGAGACCGAAATCTTCAGGGAAATGGTTGAGTGCGGAGATCACGGGGTAGGGCGTCATGCCGCCCATCGCGCACAGCGAACCGGACACCATCGTGTCGCACAGGTCGCGCAGCAGCGTGACCTGCTTTTCGGACGTGTCGCCCTTGCGGATTTTCGCGATCACCTCGACGCCGCGCGTCGAACCGATGCGGCACGGCGTGCACTTGCCGCACGATTCGAGCGTGCAGAACTCCATGGCGTACTGGGCGAGTTCGGCGAGATTCGACGTGTCGTCGTGGACGACGAGGCCGCCGTGACCCACGACCGCGCCAACCGCCGCATACGCCTCGTAGTCCATGGGAATGTCCCACTGGCTTTCGGGCAGATAGGTGCCGAGCGGGCCGCCCACCTGCACGGCGCGTGCCGGACGGCCGCTGGCGGTGCCGCCGCCGTAGTCGACCATCAGCTCGCGCAAGGTCACGCCGAACGCAAGCTCGACGAGCCCGCCGCGCGCGATATTGCCCGCGAGCTGGAACGGCAGCGTGCCGCGCGAGCGGCCCATGCCGAAGTCCTTGTAGTACGACGCACCCTTCGCAAAGATGATCGGCACCGTGGCGAGCGTGATGACGTTGTTGATGACCGTGGGTTTGCCGTAGAGGCCGGCGAGCGCGGGCAGCGGCGGCTTGGCGCGCACGATGCCGCGCTTGCCTTCGAGCGACTCGAGCAGCGCCGTTTCCTCGCCGCACACGTAAGCGCCCGCGCCCTTGGCCACGAACAGCTCGAAGCGCCTGCCGCTGCCGAGCACGTCGTCGCCGAGCCAGCCCGCTGCGCGTGCGCGGCGAATGGCTTCTTCGAGCGCTTCGATCGAATGCGGATACTCGCTGCGCACGTAGATATGGCCAACGGTCGCGCCCACCGCGATGCCCGCAATCGTCATGCCCTCGATCAGCACGTACGGATCGCTTTCCATCACGAGGCGGTCGGAGAACGTGCCCGAATCGCCTTCGTCGGCATTGCAGACGATGTACTTCTGGTCGGCTTGCGCATTCGCGACCGTGCGCCACTTGATGCCGGCCGGGAACGCCGCACCGCCGCGGCCGCGCAGGCCCGACTCGACCAGCGCTTCGCAGATATCGGCGCCGGTCATCTTCAACGCATTGCGCAGTCCTTCGAGGCCACCGTGGGCGACGTAGTCGTCGGTGGAAAGCGGGTCGGTGATGCCGATGCGCGCGAACGTGAGGCGCTGCTGCTTGCGCAGATACGGAATCTGCTCGACGAGGCCGACGCTGCGTGCGTGCTGGCCGCCTTGCAGGAAGCCGGCGTCGAAGAGGGCGCCGACTTCATCGGCGTCGACGTTCGCGTAGCCGACGCGGCCGTCCGGCGTTTCGATTTCGACGAGCGGCTCGAGATAAAGCAGGCCGCGCGAGCCGTTGCGCACGAGCTCGATGCTCGCGCCGCGCGCGGCGGCTTCGCGTTCGATGGCCTCGGCGATGGCATCCGCGCCGAGCGCAAGCGCCGAGGAGTCGCGGGGAACGTAGACGCGTGTCATGCGGCCTCCTCGGTGCGCACGGTCGCGAGCGCGGCAGCGTAGAGCTTGTCGAACTTCTGCGGGGTCACTTTTGCGTGCAACGTGCCGTTAATCATCATGGTGGGCGAGAGCGCGCATTGCCCTAGGCAATAGACGGATTCGAGCGCGACCGGGCCTTCATGCGCGTGCGCGTGTTCGGTGTCGTGTCCGTGCTGTTGGAACCGGCAGCCGGTATGCGCCTCGACGTGCTGCGCGAGCGCCTCGCTACCCATGCTGCGGCAGGCCTCGGCGCGGCACAGCTGGACCGTGACCGGCGCGGGCGGCGCAGTGCGGAAGTGGTGATAGTAGGTGATCACGCCGTGGACCTCGGCGCGCGAGAGATTCAGCGCCTTCGAGAGCGGCACGACCGTGGCCGGCGGCACGAAGCCGACTTCGTCCTGGATCGCATGCAGGATCGCAAGCAGTGTGCGGCCTGGTTGCGCGTGACGCAGGACGAGATCGTCCGGCGCGCTAACTGTTGTCTCTTCCATCATGGGGCTTCTCCTGGGCATATATGCACTTGTTATTCATAAAGTGTGCATCTATGCTGCGGTTGTCTTGTTGTCTGACCGAACAATAGGCCCGTGGAAAGGCGGACGCAATAGGAAGGAATATTTCATAATGATCAAGGTCGAGTGCCATGCGCAGCTAGTCGTGCGCGACGCGGAAGGCCGCGAGGCAAGCCTGACGGACGTTGTGCCGTTGCTTGCGCTCGTCGCCGAGGAAGGAAGCATTGCGCAGGCTGCGCAGCGTAAGGGTTTGTCCTATCGCCATGCGTGGGGTGTTTTGCGTGAAGTGGAGGAGCGCCTGGGGGGCGCGCTGATCGCGAAAGCGCGCGGCCGCGGGTCCGTGCTCTCCGAACTGGGCGAGGCTGTGCTGCGCTCGCAGCGCCTGTGCGGGGAGCGGCTGCAGGGCAACCTCGAGGCGCTGGCCAGTGAAGTGGCCAGCGACCTGAACCGCTGGCTCGCGCCCGATGCGCAGGATCTGCGCATCCATGCTTCGCACGGCTATGCGGTGGCGGCGCTCGTGACGGCGCTCGTCGCCGACCAGGTGCCCGTGGAGATCAAGTACCGCGACAGCGTCGACGCAATCACGGCACTCGCGCGTGGCGAATGCGATCTCGCAGGCTTTCACCTGCCGCGCGGCGACTTTCGGGCCGCCTGCGCCAACGCCTACCGCGGCTGGCTCGATCCGCAGCGGCACGTGCTCATCCATCTCACGCAGCGCAAGCAGGGACTCCTGGTCGGGCGCGGCAACCCGAAGCAGGTCACGGGTCTCGCCGACCTCGCGCGCGGCGATATCCGCTTCGTGAACCGGCAACCGGGTTCGGGCACCCGCATGCTGATCGATCTGCTGCTCACACGCATCGGCGTCGATCCCGAGCGCGTGAACGGCTACGCGTCGTCGGAACTCACGCATTCGGCGATCGCCGCGTTCGTGGCCAGCGGGATGGCCGACGTGGGCTTCGGCGTGGCGCCGGCTGCGCACCATTTCGGGCTCGATTTCATCGAGATCGCCGATGAAGACTACTACTTTGCGTGCGATCGCGGCCATCTTACGCACGAGCCGCTGGCGACCGTGCTGGGTTTGCTGCGCGGCGCGGGGTTCCGTGCGTCCGTTGCGCAACTGGAGGGATACGATCCGGCGTCATGCGGCGACGTGGTGGAACTCGAAGCCGCGTGGGGCGGGCCGCTCGAGGGCGAGGCGCGGCCGTTGTAATAGAAGGCAACGGATTGGCCAGACCACGCTGCAGACTGAGGCGCTTTTTGTGATACTTTCAGTTTGTATTCGCTCTCACGTTTCAGTTGCGCGCCCGTCGCGCCGATCGACCATGAAATTTGTCCTCAAAGTTGGTGCTGCTGCCGCTACGGCGGCAGCGTTGTTGGCTACATTCAACGTTGCCTTTGCGCAGAACTCGCCAGGCGTGCCGGGTGGCATTCTGAGCGATCAGTTCAAGTTCAACGAGCATCCACAGATGCAGTTCGCCGCTTCGGCGCCGTCGGCCAAGTATCAGCATGGCAAGCCGAGCGCCGCACGCAAGCGTGGCGATCTGGGTGATCAGAACGGCTGTAATCTGCAGTGCCCGCAGGACAATTGATGACCCTGGAGGCGCGCGCGAAAGTTGCGCGGCCTGTGGAGCAAAGAAAAACTCGCGAAGCCCGAACGGGCTGTCGCGAGTTTTTTTGTATGCGCTGTGCAGGCGCGGCCGGCGTCGGGACCGTGGCAAGCAAAAAGCCCCGACAGCCTTGCGGCGCCGGGGCTCGAGTCCGATCGTCGTGGACGACCGGAAATATCTGGTGGAGCCGGCGGGAATCGAACCCGCGTCCAGAAGCAGTCCATAACCAGTTCTACATGCGTAGTTCTGTCATTTGATTTAACCGCAGCGACGCGGACGAACACGCTGCGCTACGGCGATTCACTAGATTTTCGACCTTGGCGTCGTGACGCCACCAAGGCTTAACTGACGTAAATGACCTCTGGCGGTATTGCTACCGGTCTTGCGACGCTAGCCCGTCAGTGAGCCAGGCAGAGGACGGCGGCCGTTAGGCTGCCAGTGCGAACGTATCGTCGTTTGCAGTTACGTTTTTCCCATTGATTAACGAGGTGACGGGTCCTCGGCATGCCCTGATTACTTCATAACCCCTGTCGAAACCAGGTCGGCCCCAGAGGTAGGAACAATTATCCCATAGTTCGCCATATGAGGCGAACCGCGCCCGGTTCAAGGGCGCGCGGGCTGTTCGCGATCAAAAGCCGTTTTTACGTCGCCTCAGGCCGGCTTGCGGATGTGCTGAAGCAGGGCGAACAGCGTCGCCGTGGTGTCGGCGACATATTGCGCGTTCCACTGCGACGGCGGCACGTCGTTGCCGCAGTAGCCGTACGCGGCGGCGATCGTCGCCATGCCCGCCGCGGCGCCCGCCTGCACGTCGCGCAGATCGTCGCCGACGTAGACCACGCGCTGCGGCGCAATGCCGAGCGCCTCGGCCGCGTGCAGCAACGGCGCCGGATGCGGCTTGGAATAGGGCGTCGTGTCGCCGCTCACCACACAGCTTGCGCGCGTGTCCAGGTGCATCAGCTTCACGAGCGGCTCGGTGAGACGGGCGACCTTGTTGGTCACGATGCCCCAGCGTACGCCGCGGCCGTCGAGGTCGTCGAGCACCGCGTCGATGCCGGCGAAGAGCGCCGTCTCGATGCGCAGATTCGCCTCGTAGTTGGCGAGAAACTCCTCCCGCATGGCGGCGAACTCGCGATCGTCGGGGCCGATCCCGAACGCGCCGCCAATCAGGCCGCGCGCGCCCGCCGAAGCGAGCGGACGCAGCTTCTCGAGCGGCGTGGGAGCGAGGCCGCGCGCGTGGCGCATCTGGTTGACGGCGGCGGCGAGGTCGGGGGCCGTATCGGCGAGCGTGCCGTCGAAGTCGAACAGCACGGCGTCGCAGGCGGCAAGCGCTGCGGCGCTGTCCGCGGCAGGTTGGGCGTTCGTGGGTGAGTTCATGTCTGGAAGCAATGGCGCGCCGCGCCGGTGTGCAGGAAATACCGCCGGAGCAGGGGGAACCGGCGGCGCCGCTCGTGCATATGCCGTCAGGCGTCGCGCCGGCAGGCGATCATGTAATTGACGCTGGAGTCGTTCGAAAGCGCAAAGTGCCGCGTGAGCGGGTTATACGTGATGCCCTTGATCTCGGCGACGTGCAGGCCGGCGTCGCGCACGAACGCGGCAAGCTCCGAGGGGCGGATGAAGCGCGCGTAGTCGTGCGTGCCCTTGGGCAGCATCTGCGCGATGTATTCCGCGCCGATTACGGCGAGCAGATACGACTTCACGTTGCGATTGAGCGTCGAAAAGAACACCCAGCCGCCAGGCTTCACGAGCGTTGCGCAGGCCTTCACGACCTCGGCGGGCTGCGGCACGTGTTCGAGCATTTCCATGCAGGTCACGACGTCGAACGACGCCGGTTCGCGCGCGGCGATCGCTTCGGCCGCGATCAGCTCGTAGTCCACCGTCACGCCGCTCTCGAGGCTATGCAGGTCGGCCACGCCGAGCGCCTCGCGCGACAGGTCGATGCCTTTTACGGTTGCGCCAAGCCCCGCCATCGATTCGGAGAGGATGCCGCCGCCGCAGCCGATGTCGAGCACGCGCTTGGACGGCAGATGCGCATGGCTGTCTATCCAGCCCAGGCGAACGGGGTTGAGTTCGTGCAGCGGCTTGAATTCGGCGTTCGGGTCCCACCAGCGATGAGCGAGATCGCTGAATTTCTGCAGCTCGTGGGGATCGGCATTCGTCATGTCGTGGCAGCCTGAAGCGCGGTGCGGGTCGGAAAGAATAAGCCCCGAGTATACAGGCGGGTGCACAGGGCAGCAAAATGCCGCGCCGTGCCGTCAGGCTTTCCGGAACGATCACGCCGCGCGGAGACAGGCGAAATGAAAGGCGAAATGAAAGAAGGATAAAACGCGGGATAAAAAAAGCCCCGCCGAAGCGGGGCTTTTGAGACTTGCGGTCGAGAGCTCGCGATTACTGCTTTTGCGTGCCGACGACTTCGACTTCCACGCGACGGTCCGGTGCGAGGCAGGCGATGAGAGCCTTGCGGTTCTTCTGGTTGCAGCCCGTCGTAACCGGGTTGCGCTTGCCCTTGCCTTCCGTGTAGATACGCTCTGCCGGAACGCCCTTGCTGACCAGGTACGACTTGACGGCTTGCGCACGGCGCAGCGACAGACGGTCGTTGTAGGCAACCGAGCCGATACGGTCGGTGTAGCCCGTCGCGACGACGACTTCGAGGTTCAGAGCCTGGATCTTGCTTGCCAGGTCGTCCAGCTTTTCCTTGCCAGCCGGCTTCAGGATGGCCTTGTCGAAGTCGAACAGGGCGTCAGCCTGGTACGTGATCTTCTGGCTGGTGATGGCCGGCGGCGGCGGAGCGACCGGCGGCTGCGGTGCCTGGGCGACCAGGGCGCCATCGCACTTGGCGTTGGCGGTGGCCGGCGTCCAGAATGCATCGCGCCAGCAAAGCTCGTTCGTGCCGTTCATCCACACGTATTCGCCGGTACCATTCACCCAGTTGTCATTGACGGCTTGTCGCGACGCCGGCACCGATTGTGCCTGAGCGGATGCAGCCACAACTGCGGTAGCTGCAATGAACGCGAGCTTTGAAAGTTTATTCATATTTCTCCTCTCGAAATTGAGATTACCGCAGGTTTACTGCGAGCCATATGACGAAGACAAGTCATACATTGCTCGAAGTATAACATTGGCAAGTTGTGGGGAACGCTTTGCGTTGTGTAGACTTCGAGTAGTGTCTAACTTTGTGCGTTGGCATTTTGCCATATCGTTCCCCTCCGACGATAAAAAAAATCCGCCCCTTTCACTGCGGCTGGTCGAACGTGGTACGCCCGCAACAAAAAAGTTCCCTTAATTTTACCTGGTATTGCGCCTGGGTAGCGTGAGCGTCACACATTGTCATCCAAATCGGGGGCGATGCATCTGATTCCGGTTCGCACTGCGGCATTTGCGCCACGCTCAAGGCGCTTTTGAGCCGTTCGGCTTCACTCCTCTAATAGGTATACGCAGGCGGCGGGCGAGGGTGTCGTGCATGGTAGAATCGCGTGATGCGCTGCGTCCGCGGCGTCCATGCGACAGCTGGGCGTCCTGCGGTGACTGCGGCGACCTGCGCTCTTCCAGTTGGGGCGAGGCGCTAGCACACCGCGTGCCCAAATAAGACATCGATAATGGATCAATTCGCCAAAGAGACTCTGCCAATCTCCCTCGAGGAGGAAATGCGCCGCTCGTATCTCGATTACGCGATGAGCGTGATCGTCGGGCGAGCACTTCCGGATGTTCGTGACGGCCTGAAGCCTGTCCACCGGCGCGTGCTCTATGCAATGCACGAGCTGAATAACGACTGGAACCGCGCTTACAAGAAGTCGGCGCGTATCGTCGGCGACGTCATCGGTAAGTACCACCCACACGGCGACACGGCTGTCTACGACACGATCGTGCGGATGGCGCAGAACTTCTCCCTGCGCTACATGCTGGTCGACGGCCAGGGCAACTTCGGCTCCATCGACGGCGACAACGCCGCCGCCATGCGATACACCGAAATCCGCATGGCGAAGATCGGCCACGAGCTGCTGGCCGACATCGACAAGGAAACGGTCGACTTCGGGCCGAACTACGACGGCAGCGAGAGCGAGCCGCAGATCCTGCCCGCGCGCATTCCGAACCTGCTCATCAACGGTTCGTCGGGTATCGCGGTCGGCATGGCCACGAACATTCCGCCGCACAATCTCAATGAAGTCGTCGACGCTTGCCAGCATCTGCTGAAGAGCCCGCAGGCAACGGTCGACGAGCTGATCGAGATCATTCCCGCCCCCGACTTCCCGACCGCCGGCATCATTTATGGCGTCGCGGGCGTGCGCGACGGCTATCGCACCGGCCGCGGCCGCGTCGTGATGCGCGCGGCCACGCACTTCGAGGAAATTGATCGCGGTCAACGCATGGCGATCATCGTCGACGAACTGCCGTATCAGGTGAACAAGCGTTCGTTGCTCGAACGCATCGCCGAGCTCGTCAACGAGAAGAAGCTCGAAGGCATCTCCGATATTCGCGACGAATCCGACAAGAGCGGCATGCGTGTGGTGATCGAGCTCAAGCGCGGCGAAGTGCCCGAGGTCATCCTCAACAATCTGTACAAGGCGACGCAGCTGCAGGACACGTTCGGCATGAACATGGTCGCGCTGGTGGACAACCAGCCGAAGCTGCTGAACCTGAAGGAAATGCTCGAGCATTTCCTCTCGCATCGCCGCGAAGTGCTCACGCGCCGCACGGTGTACGAACTGCGCAAGGCGCGCGAACGTGGCCACGTGCTCGAAGGTCTCGCCGTTGCGCTCGCGAACATCGACGATTTCATCGAACTCATCAAGGCCGCGCCCACGCCGCCCATCGCGAAGCAGGAGTTGATGAACCGCTCGTGGGACTCGTCGCTCGTGCGCGAGATGCTCACGCGCGCGGAGCAGGACAACGCGGCGGCGGGTGGGCGCGAAGCCTACCGTCCGGAAGGGCTGAACCCGCAATATGGTATGCAGTCCGACGGCCTCTACCGTCTGTCCGACACGCAGGCGCAGGAAATCCTGCAAATGCGCCTCCAGCGCCTGACCGGCCTGGAGCAGGACAAGATCATCGGCGAGTACCGCGAAGTGATGGCGCAGATCGCCGACCTGCTCGACATCCTTGCGCGCCCCGAGCGCGTAACTGTCATGATCTCCGACGAACTCACCTCGATCAAGAGCGAATTCGGCGACGCCCGCCGCTCGAAGATCGAGATGAACGCCACCGAGCTCAACACCGAAGACCTGATCACGCCGCAGGACATGGTCGTGACCATGTCGCACGCCGGTTACGTGAAATCGCAGCCGTTGTCGGAATATCGCGCCCAGAAGCGCGGAGGTCGCGGCAAGCAGGCGACTTCGATGAAGGACGACGACTGGATCGACACGCTCTTCATCGCCAACACGCACGACCACATCCTGTGCTTCTCGAATCGCGGCCGCGTGTACTGGGTGAAGGTGTATGAAGTGCCGCAGGGTTCGCGCAACTCGCGCGGCCGTCCGATCGTCAACATGTTCCCGCTGCAGGACGGCGAGAAGATCACGGTCGTGCTGCCGGTCAAGGAGTTCTCGGCCGACAAGTTCGTCTTCATGGCCACGGCGCTGGGCACGGTAAAGAAGACGCCGCTCGAAGCCTTCAGCCGCCCGTTGCGCAAGGGTATTATTGCGGTCGGTCTCGACGACGGCGACTACCTAATCGGCGCTGCGATCACCGACGGCGAACACGACGTGATGCTGTTCTCCGACGCCGGCAAGGCGGTGCGCTTCGACGAGAACGACGTGCGCCCGATGGGCCGCGAAGCGCGCGGCGTGCGCGGCATGCAGCTCGAAGACAATCAGCAGGTCATCGCGCTCCTCGTGGCGGGCGACGAGCAGCAGTCGGTGCTCACCGCGACCGAGAACGGCTATGGCAAGCGCACCCCGATCACGGAGTACACGCGCCACGGCCGCGGCACGAAGGGCATGATCGCGATCCAGACTTCGGAGCGCAACGGCAAGGTGGTTGCGGCCACACTCGTCGACTCCGAAGCGCAGATCATGTTGATCACCACCACGGGCGTTCTGATTCGCACCCGCGTGTCGGAAATCCGCGAAATGGGCCGTGCAACGCAAGGTGTTACACTCATCAGCCTTGACGAAGGTACGAAGCTTTCCGGGCTGCAGCAGGTCGCCGAAGCGGACGCAGAAGTGGACGCCGAAGGTGAGGGCGAAGCAGGCGAAAGCGAAGAGTGATGCGTTATCCGGGCCCGCACAAGCGTGTTCAATCGATGCGCTTACGCGGGCTTTAAGGTGGGTTTCAGCGAACCTTGTTAGTGTCAGCGAAATGAATGGTGTGCCGGGCGGACCAGTGAGCGGGCGCAGAACGCAATGCGGCGCCCCGCAGTCCGCGCGGCAGTGCAAATCGATTAATTTCTCAAAGGGAGTAATGATGCAAAAACGATTCAAGCAGGTGATGTTGCTGGCCGCTCTCGTGCCGACGTTTGCCATGGCTCAGGCGCTCCAGAACCAGGCGCCCGCCCAGGCACCGGCAGCGGCTGCAGCACCCGTCGATCCGGCCAAGCAAGCCGCGATCAAGGACCTGCTCGACGCGATCGACGCACAGAAGCTCGTCGGCGCAATCGGCAACAGCGCCCAGATGCAAGCCAAGCAGCTCGTCCCGGCCATCCTCTCGGACGCGCTCTCGGAAAACAAGACGATGACGGACAAGCAGAAGCAAGCTGCCGTTCCGTCGCTGCAGAAGAACGCCGTGCCGAAGCTGGTTGACTCGGCAGGCCAGGTCTTCGCGACCGACTCGTTCAAGACGGACGCCATGCAAGCTCAGTACGACGCCTACGCGAAGTACTACAGCACGCAGGAAATCAAGGACCTGACCACGTTCTACCGCAGCCCGACCGGCCGCAAGTTCATTCAGGTTCAAGACCAGGTTGGCCGCGACGTCGTGAACAGCCTGATGCAGAAGTACATGCCGCAGTCGATCAAGGCAACGCGCGACCAGGCCGACAAGGAAGTCGCTTCGGTCAAGGTCGGCAAGTAAGTCTGGCGTCACGCGCCCTCTGGCCCGCAGCCATGATGTACGGCAGCGGGGCCGGATCGGCCGCGTAGACCGGGAAGCCCGTCGCCACGCCGTGCGTGGCGGGTTCCCGGCGACAATGCGATAATGGTCGTTTGCGCGATGAGCGCAAGCGGCCATTTTCTTTTTTCTGGCGTGTTTTCCGGCGGTTTTTGCCACAGCGCCTGCCTCGGGGATCCCTTTACGATGCGCGTCTACAACTTCTCAGCTGGGCCGGCAGCGCTGCCAGAAGAAGTCCTGCGTCAGGCCGCTGACGAAATGCTCGACTGGCACGGCAGCGGCATGGGTGTGATGGAAATGAGCCATCGCGGCCCGGAATTCATGCAGATCCACGCCGAGGCGCTGCTCGATCTGCGCGAGTTGATGCAGGTCCCCGCAAGTCACCAGATCCTGTTCCTGCAGGGCGGCGGCATCGGCGAAAACGCGATCGTGCCGCTCAACCTGTTCGGCTCGAAGCCGCGCGCCGACTTCGTCATCACCGGCTCGTGGTCGCAGAAGTCGCAGAAGGAAGCGCTCAAGTACGGCGCAGCGCATATCGCCGCGACGGGCCGCACCGAGGCCGGCTTCACGCATTCGCCGCCGAAGGGCGAGTGGCAGCTCTCCGACGACCCCGCCTACGTGCACCTGTGCACGAACGAGACGATCGACGGCGTCGAGACCTTCGAGATTCCCGACCTCGGCGACATTCCGCTCGTGGCCGACGCCTCGTCGCACATCTTGTCGCGCCCGATGGACATCGCCAAGTACGGCGTGCTCTACGGCGGCGCGCAGAAGAACATCGGCATGGCGGGCGTGACGGTCGTGATCGTGCGCGAAGACCTGCTCGACCGCTCGATGCCGATCTGTCCTTCGGCGTTCGAATGGAAGACCGTGGCCGCGAACAACTCGATGTTCAACACGCCGCCCACCTACGCGATCTATATCGCCGGGCTCGTGTTCAAGTGGTTGAAGCGTCAGGGCGGTCTCGAAGTCATCGAGGCGCGTAATGTGGAAAAAGCGAAGCTGCTCTACGACACGATCGACGCGAGCAGCTTCTATATCAACAAGGTGGAGCGCCGCGCGCGCTCGCGGATGAACGTGCCGTTCTTCCTCGCAGACGAAACACGTAACGCAGATTTCCTCGCCGGCGCCAAAGAGCGCGGGCTGTTGCAGCTGAAGGGCCACAAGTCCGTCGGCGGCATGCGGGCATCGATTTACAACGCGGTGCCGCTCGAAGCAGTGAATGCGCTGGTCGAGTACATGAAGGAATTCGAGGCGAAGCACGCGTAAGCGCTCCTCGCTCACTGGGCGAAGCGGCGCCGCGCGCATCCTTTCAGATTGCCGGTTTCACGCATGGACGACGAACTCAACTCCCAACTCAAACCGCTGCGCGAACGCATCGATGCAATCGACGCGCAGCTCATCGCGCTCCTGAACCAGCGCGCCTCGGTCGCGCTCGAAGTAGGCGAGGTCAAGAAGCATTTCAACGCGCCGGTGTTTCGCCCGGAGCGCGAGCAACAGGTGATCGAGCGCCTGCAGAACATGAGCGTCGGCCCGCTCGGCAACGATCACATCAGCGCGATCTGGCGCGAGATCATGGCCGCGAGCCGCTCGCTCGAAAAGACGATTTCGGCCGCGTTCCTCGGCCCGGTCGGCACCTATAGCGAACAGGCGATGTACCAGTACTTCGGTCAGTCGATCGAAGGCCTGCCGTGCCCGTCGATCGACGAGGTGTTCCGCTCGGTCGAGGCGGGCGCCGCCGAGTTCGGCGTCGTGCCGGTCGAGAACTCGACCGAGGGCGCCGTTTCGCGCACGCTCGACCTGTTCCTCGAAACGCAGCTCGTCATAGGCGGCGAAATCGCCTTGCCGATTCAGCACAATCTGATGACGCAAAGCGGCAACCTGCAAGGCGTGACGCGCGTGTGCGCGCACCCGCAGGCGCTCGCACAGTGCCAGCACTGGCTGACGGCGAACGCACCGCAGCTCGAGCGTCAGCCGGTGTCGAGCAACGCCGAGGCCGCGCGCCTCGCCGCCGCCGACCCGACGGTCGCCGCGATTGCGGGCGATCGCGCCGCCACGCACTACGGTCTGCTGATCGCGAACGCGCTGATCCAGGACGACCCGCACAACCGCACGCGCTTCGTCATGATCGGCAAGCAGCCGGCGGGCGCGACGGGGCGCGACCAGACCTCGATGATCGTGTCGGTGAAGAACGAGCCGGGCGCTGTGTACAAGCTGCTCGAGCCGCTCGCGCGCCACAGCGTGTCGATGACGCGTTTCGAGTCGCGGCCGGCGCGCCTTGGCAGCACGTGGGAGTACTACTTCTACATCGACTTCGAAGGTCACCGCGACGAACCCGCCGTGGCCGCCGCGCTCGACGAACTCAGCAAGAAGGCCGCGTATCTGAAGATCCTCGGCTCGTATCCGCGCGCACGCTAACGCGCGGAAGGCGCGGGCGGCCCGCCGCCAACCGCCGCCCGCCGCATGAATGTGCCGGGCGGCGCGCCTTTCCCGATCCGTCTGGATGAGACCGTTGTACGCCCGGCGCCTTGAGCCCTGGAGAGACGCATGACCACGCAATTCGGCCCCTCGTATGTGCGCGCCATCGCGCCTTACATCGCCGGCAAACCGATTTCCGAAGTCGCGCGCGAGTTCGGGCTCGACGAAGCGCGCATCGTGAAGCTCGCCTCGAACGAGAATCCGCTTGGCATGCCCGAATCGGCGCAACGCGCGATCGTGCAGGCCGCGAGCGAACTGGGCCGCTATCCCGATTCGAACGCGTTCGAGCTGAAGGCCGCGCTGGCCGCGCGCTACGACGTGCCGTCCGAGTGGATCACGCTCGGCAACGGCAGCAATGACATTCTCGAAATGGCCGCGCATGCGTTCGTCGAGCGCGGTCAGGCGATCGTCTATTCGCAGTACTCGTTCGCGGTCTATGCGCTCGCGACCCAGGGCCTCGGCGCGCGCCATATCGTGACGCCGGCGGTGCGCTACGGCCACGATCTCGACGCGATGCTGGCGGCGATCGACGAAGATACGCGTCTCGTGTTCGTGGCGAACCCGAACAACCCGACTGGCACGTTCGTCGACGGCGCGACGCTCGAGGCGTTCATCGCGAAGGTGCCCGCGCATGTCGCGGTCGTGCTCGACGAGGCGTACACGGAATACCTCGCGGCCGGGAAGCGCTATGACTCGATCGCGTGGGTGCGCCGCTTTCCGAACCTGCTCGTTTCGCGCACGTTCTCGAAGGCCTACGGACTCGCCGGCCTGCGTATCGGCTTCGCGATCGCGCAGCCTGAACTGACCGATCTGCTCAACCGTCTGCGCCAGCCGTTCAACGTCAACACGCTCGCGCAGGCCGCTGCGATTGCCGCGCTCGGCGACACGCCGTTCCTCGAGCGCAGCGCGGCGCTCAATGCAGAAGGCTATCGCACGCTCACCGCGGCGTTCGAGCGCCTCGGCCTCGAATACGTGCCGTCGGACGGCAATTTCGTGCTGGTGCGCGTGGCGAAGGACGCAGCGGACGACGGCGCCGGCGAGCGCGTGAATCTCGCGCTGCTCAAGCAAGCCGTGATCGTACGTCCGGTGGGCAACTATGGCCTGCCGCAATGGCTGCGTGTGACGATCGGCTTGCCCGAGGAGAACGCGGCATTCGTCGCGGCCCTCGAGCGAGCGCTTGGCGCGCCGTGAGCGCGCAACCTTTACTTTTTCGGTGACGTCGTGAGTGCGTTTTCGTTTAACAAACTGGTGATTTTCGGCGTGGGCCTGATCGGCGGGTCGCTCGCGCGCGCGTTGCGCGAGCGCGGTTCGCACGGCGGCCAGGGCGCGCAGGTGATCGGCGTGGGCCGCAGCGCAAAGTCGGTAGCGCGCGCGCTCGAACTGGGCGTGATCGACGCCGCCGCGACGCTCGACGACGAAGCGGCGCTCGCCGCCGCGCTCGCCGGCGCCGACATCGTGCTGATCGCGGCTCCCGTCGCGCAAACCCAGGCGCTGCTCGAGCGCATCGCGCCGCACCTGGGGCAAGCCACCATCGTGACCGACGCCGGCAGCACCAAGAGCGACGTGATCGCCGCGGCCCGTGCCGCGCTCGGCGCGCGCATCGCCCAGTTCGTGCCGGGGCATCCGATCGCCGGGCGCGAGTCGAGCGGCGTCGACGCCGCGTTGCCCGATCTCTACGTGGGCCGCAACGTCGTGCTGTGCCCGCTCGCGGAAAACGCGCCGGCAGCGGTCGAGCGCATTGCTGCGATGTGGCGCGCCACGGGTGCCGTGATCGGCGAGATGCCGGCCGCGCAGCACGATCGCGTGTTCGCGTCGGTGAGTCATTTGCCGCATGTGTTGTCGTTTGCGCTCGTCGACCAGATTCTCGCGTCGCCCGACGCCCAGCTGAAATTCTCGTTCGCTGCGGGCGGCTTCCGCGACTTCACGCGCATTGCCGCGTCGAGCCCCGAAATGTGGCGCGACGTGTGCCTCGCGAACCGTGCCGCGCTGCTCGCCGAACTCGACGGCTACACTGAGGTGCTGGCGAGGTTGCGCGCGGCCATCGACGCCGGCGACGGCGCGGCGCTCGAAACCGTGTTCGCGCGTTCGCGCGCGGCGCGCGAGGCATGGCAGGAGCGCGGCGGCAAGGGCGCGGCAGCGCCCATCGATGTGGCACCAGGCAAATAAGCAAGCAGGACCCAGCCCGACGGCGCGCGCGCCGCAACCCCAGGCAACCCCAGGTACCACCAGGCATTCTCAGGACACGCTCATGGAACACCTCGATCTCGGACCGTTCACCCGTGCGTCCGGCACGATCCGTCTGCCCGGCTCGAAGAGCATCTCGAACCGCGTGCTGCTGCTCGCGGCGCTGGCCGAGGGCGAAACGACCATCACGAACCTGCTCGACTCCGACGACACGCGCGTGATGCTCGACGCGCTGGAAAAGCTCGGCGTGAAGCTCAAGCGCGAAGACGACACCTGCGTCGTACAGGGCACGCGCGGCGCGTTCCAGGCGGTGCGCGCGGATCTCTTTCTCGGCAACGCAGGCACGGCGGTGCGTCCGCTCACGGCCGCGCTCGCGGTGAACGGCGGCGACTACCGCATTCACGGCGTGCCGCGCATGCACGAGCGGCCGATCGGCGACCTCGTCGATGGCCTGCGCCAGATCGGCGCGAAGATCGACTACGAAGAAAACGAAGGCTACCCGCCGCTGCGCATCCGCCCGGCGCCGATTTCGGTCGAGGCGCCCATCCGCGTGCGCGGCGACGTGTCGAGCCAGTTCCTCACGGCGCTTCTGATGACGCTGCCGCTCGTGCGCGCCAAGGACGGCGTCACGATCGTCGAGGTGGACGGCGAGCTGATCTCCAAGCCCTACATCGAAATCACGATCAAGCTGATGGAGCGCTTCGGCGTGAAGGTCGAGCGCCACGGCTGGCATCGCTTCGAGATTCCGGCGGGCGTGCGCTACCAGTCGCCGGGCAAGATCATGGTCGAGGGCGATGCGTCGAGCGCGTCGTATTTCCTCGCCGCCGGCGCGATCGGGGGCGGCCCGCTGCGCGTGGAAGGCGTGGGACGCTCGAGCATCCAGGGCGACGTCGCGTTCGCCGCGGCGCTCATGCGCATGGGCGCGAACGTCACGGTCGCCGACGACTGGATCGAGGTGCGCGGGATCGGCAACGATCACGGCAAGCTCGACCCGATCGACATGGACTTCAACCTGATTCCCGATGCGGCCATGACGATCGCCGTGGCGGCGCTCTTCGCCGACGGCGCGACCACGCTGCGCAACATCGCGAGCTGGCGCGTGAAGGAAACCGACCGCATCGCCGCGATGGCCACGGAACTGCGCAAGGTGGGCGCGAACGTGGAAGAGGGGCCCGACTACCTGATCGTGCGTCCGCCTGAGACACTCACGCCGAACGCCGCGATCGACACGTACGACGATCACCGCATGGCGATGTGCTTCTCGCTCGTGAGCCTCGGCGGTGTGCCGGTGCGCATCAACGATCCGAAGTGCGTCGGCAAGACGTTCCCCGATTACTTCGAGCGCTTCCTGGCGCTCGCGCAACCTTGATTCAAATGAAGCCGACTATCTTTGCCGCATGAAATCGACCCGTCCCTTTTATCCGACGCCCGTCATCACGATCGACGGCCCGACCGCCTCCGGCAAGGGCACGGTGGCCGCGCTGGTCGCCGCGCAACTCGGCTTTCACCTGCTCGACAGCGGCGCGCTGTATCGGCTGGCGGCGCTCGCGAGCGTGCGCTACGCGATCGCGGCCGATGACGCCGAGAGCCTTGCGAAGCTGATCGACGACCTCCACATCACGTTCCGCGAGGGGCTCGCGCAGCTCGACGGCATCGACGTGTCGAACGAAATCCGTGCCGAGGAAGTGGGCAACCGCGCCTCGATGATCGCCGCGCATCCGGCCGTGCGCACCGCGCTCGTGGCGCGCCAGCGGGCGTTTCGCAAGCTTCCCGGGCTCGTTGCGGATGGCCGCGACATGGGCACCGTGATCTTCCCGGACGCCGTTCTGAAGGTGTTTTTAACGGCCAGCGTGGAGGCCCGTGCGGCCCGCCGGCATAAGCAATTGATCCAAAAAGGTTTTTCTGCTAATATGGATGACTTGCTTCGGGATTTGCGTGGACGCGACGCGCGCGACAGTAACCGCGCGGCCGCACCGCTCAAGCCTGCAGCAGATGCGCAGCTTCTCGATACTTCGGCGCTCTCCGTCGACCAGGCGGTCGAACAGGTGGTGCAGTGGTATCAGGAGTCTAGCCAACTGCGGCCCGTACGGTAATCCGCGAACGGGGCAAAGCGCAGTAAAGAAAGCAGTAAGCAGTACGAGTAGGTGCCCTGGAAAGCAACAGGGCGTGTGTTAAACCCTTTAACCCCGTATGGCTTTTGCATCTGCGCCGTGAGCATCGTGTTCCGGCCTCAACGCCCGGCAGTCAAGACCGACTGGCGAGGTAGCGAAAACCATGCAAATCCAGATTTTTATGTCCGACCTGCAAACCTCCACCCCGAATACCGAATCTTTCGCGGCTCTGTTCGAAGAGTCGCTGACCCGCCAGGACATGCGCGCCGGCGAAGTGATTTCCGCCGAAGTCGTGCGCGTCGACCACAACTTCGTGGTCGTCAATGCTGGTCTCAAGTCCGAAGCCTATATTCCGCTCGAAGAATTCCTGAACGACGCGGGTGAAGTGGAAGTGCAGGCGGGTGATTTCGTTTCCGTCGCGATCGACGCGCTGGAAAACGGCTACGGCGACACCATCCTGTCGCGCGACAAGGCGAAGCGTCTCGCTTCGTGGCTGTCGCTGGAAAAGGCTCTCGACAACAACGAACTCGTGACCGGCACGATCACGGGCAAGGTCAAGGGCGGCATGACCGTCATGGTCAACGGCATCCGCGCGTTCCTGCCGGGTTCGCTCGTCGACACGCGTCCGGTCAAGGACACGACGCCGTACGAAGGCAAGACCCTCGAATTCCGCGTCATCAAGCTCGACCGCAAGCGTAACAACGTCGTGCTGTCGCGCCGCGCAGTCATCGAAGCCACGCAAGGCGAAGAGCGCGCAAAGCTGCTCGAAACGCTCAAGGAAGGCGCGATCGTCAACGGCGTGGTCAAGAACATCACCGACTACGGCGCGTTCGTGGACCTCGGCGGCATCGACGGCCTGCTGCACATCACCGACATCGCATGGCGTCGCGTGCGTCACCCGAGCGAAGTTCTCTCGGTTGGCCAGGAAGTCACCGCGAAGATCCTCAAGTTCGACCAGGAAAAGAACCGCGTTTCGCTCGGTATCAAGCAACTGGGCGACGATCCATGGGAAGGCATCTCGCGCCGTTACCCGTCGGGCACGCGCCTGTTCGGCAAGGTCACGAACATCACCGACTACGGCGCGTTCGTCGAAGTCGAATCGGGCATCGAAGGCCTGGTTCACGTGTCGGAAATGGACTGGACCAACAAGAACGTTGCTCCGTCGAAGGTTGTCCAGCTGGGCGACGAAGTCGAAGTCATGGTCCTCGAGATCGACGAAGACCGCCGCCGCATCTCGCTCGGCATGAAGCAGTGCAAGCCGAATCCGTGGGATGACTTCAGCCGCAACTTCAAGAAGGGCGACAAGCTCCAGGGCGCGATCAAGTCGATCACCGACTTCGGCGTGTTCATCGGTCTGCCTGGCGGTATCGACGGTCTGGTTCACCTTTCGGACCTGTCGTGGTCGGAAACCGGCGAAGAAGCCGTTCGCAAGTACAAGAAGGGCGACGAAGTCGAAGCCGTGGTTCTGGGCATCGACGTCGAGAAGGAACGCATTTCGCTCGGCATCAAGCAGCTCGAAGGCGACCCGTTCAGCAACTTCGTTGCTGTCAACGACAAGGGTTCGATCGTCGACGGCGTGGTCAAGTCGGTTGACGCCAAGGGCGCAGTCGTGACGCTGAACGCCGACGTCGAAGGCTACCTGCGTGCTTCGGAAATCGCGCAAGACCGCGTGGAAGATGCTCGCAACGTGCTGAAGGAAGGCGACAAGGTCAACGCGATGATCATCAACATCGATCGCAAGTCGCGTGGCATCAACCTGTCGATCAAGGCGAAGGACTCGGCTGAAACGCAGGAAGCCCTGCGCAGCATGTCGGCTGATTCGGGTCAGGCTGCCACCGGCACGACCAACCTCGGCGCGCTGCTGAAGGCCAAGCTCGACGGCCAGAACCAGTAAGCCTCAAACGGGGGCAAGCTGAAGTATGACCAAATCTGAATTGGTCGCGCAGCTGGCTACGCGATTTCCGCAACTTGTTCTCAAGGACGCGGATTTCGCGGTCAAGACGATGCTCGATGCGATGTCCGAGGCGCTTGCCAAGGGCCATCGCATCGAAATTCGTGGCTTTGGCAGCTTCGGCCTGAATCGTCGGCCGTCGCGCGTCGGTCGCAATCCCAAGTCGGGTGAAAAGGTGCTGGTGCCTGAGAAGTTCGTGCCGCACTTCAAGCCGGGCAAGGAACTGCGCGAGCGCGTGGACCGTAATTCGGGCGAGCCGCTGAAGGCGGACGAGCCGGACGACGACCTGTAAGCGTTGGATCGTTTTCGATCGGGCGGTTGCGGTCGTCGGCGGTCAATGCCAGATGGCCAGAATGCATGGACCGGTAAAAAGCGCTGGGGTGAACAACCCCGGCGCTTTTTTTTCGTCTGCGCCTTTTCGACGCGGTTAGTTCCGGCAAGCCAGGTTGCCTGGCTCAGTGCTCGCTCACACGTGTCGGCCCGCGAGCCGTTCAATTACAATACGGGACACTTCGGCGCGGCTTGTGCTGCGGCGCAGCATGTCCGCCGTGCCGGCGCCTTTCTCAACTGCCAAGAGAATCCTTCAATGAGATTGATCGCCTGGGTGCTCCGTGTGCTGGTGTTCGTACTGCTGCTCGTCCTTGCGCTCGCCAACACGCAAACCGCGACGCTGAACTTTCTGGCCGGATATTCGTGGCAGGCCCCGCTGATCCTGATCGGCCTCGCGTTTTTTGTCGTGGGGCTGCTGGCGGGGCTGCTTTCCGCGCTGCCCGGCGTGTTCCGGCTGCGCATGGAAAACGGCCGCCTCAAGCGCGACTTGCGGGTGGCGCGTGAAACGCCCACGCCGAGCGTCGAGCCGCCGCTGCCGCCGCTTATCTGATTTGTATTGCCGTGCCGCGCGCCTGAACGCGAGCGGCTGATTTTCCGCTCATACCATCGCTCGCATGGATCTCGATTTTTGGTGGCTCCTCGTCATTCCCGTGGCTTTCGCGCTCGGCTGGATGGCGTCGCGCTACGACCTGAAGGCACTGCTTTCCGAAAGCGCCAACCTGCCGCGCTCGTATTTTCGCGGCCTGAATTTTCTGCTCAACGAGCAGCCGGACAAGGCCATCGACGCGTTCATCGAGGTCGCCAAGCTCGACCCCGAAACCGTCGAGCTGCACTTTGCGCTCGGCAATCTGTTTCGCCGCCGCGGCGAGACCGACCGCGCAATCCGCGTGCATCAGAATCTGCTCTCGCGTTCCGACCTGCCCGTGAACGAGCGCGACCACGCGCTCTATGAACTCGGCCAGGATTTTCTGAAGGCCGGCATGCTCGACCGCGCCGAAGAGACCTTCGGCAAGCTCAAGTCGGGCGACTTCGCGCTCGGCGCCCAGCGCGCACTGCTCGCGATCTACGAGATCGAGAAGGACTGGAACCGCTGCATCGATACGGCACGTCATCTCGAAACGATGGGCGCGGCTTCGCTCGACCTCGAGATCGCCCAGTTCCACTGCGAACTCGCGCAGGAAGCGCTCCAGCAGAAGAAGCGCGACGAAGCGCGCCGTCAACTGGCGCTCGCGCTCAAGGCCAATTCGCAGAACGTGCGCGCGACGATCCTCGCGGGCGACGTCGACGCCGCAAGCGGCGATTGTGAGACTGCGCTTGGCCACTGGCGCGAAGTCGAAGCGCAAAACCCCGCTTATCTGCCGCTCGTGGCCGAAAAGGTCATGAAGGCCTACGAGACGCTCGGCCGTGCCGAAGAGGGCGCACAATTGCTCACGACGTGGGTCGACGCGTATCCGTCGAACGATCTGCTCGACGTCGCCTACAAGCATGTCGCCGCGCTGCGCGGCGCCGATGCGGCGCACGCGCTCGCCCGCACGCAGATGCAGAAGTCGCCGAACCTCGCCGGCATGGCGCGCCTGCTCGAAGCTCAGCAGGCCACGGCAGAAGAGCCGCGCCGCAGCGAACTCGAGCTGATGCGCAAGCTGCTCCAGCAGCGCACCAAGAACCTGCCTCGCTACACCTGCCAGAACTGCGGCTTCCGGGCGCGCCTCTTCTACTGGCAGTGTCCGGGCTGCAGCGGCTGGGAAACCTATGCGCCGCGCCGTGTCGAGCCGGTTCCCGCGTCGAGCTGAGCCTTAAGGGCGCGCGTGCCCGGCCCGGCATCAGCCGGCCGCGCCCACAATCATTCCAACATCCGCATCTGTCACCGGAGCGCCTATGAAGATCACCATTGTCGGTACCGGCTACGTCGGCCTCGTCACCGGTGCGTGTCTCGCCGAAATCGGCCACGACGTGTTTTGCCTCGATGTCGATCCGCGCAAGATCGATATCCTGAATGGCGGCGGCGTCCCGATTCACGAGCCGGGCCTGCTCGAACTCATCGCGCGCAACCGCGCGGCCGGGCGCATTACCTTTTCCACCGACATCGCGGCGAGCGTCGAGCACGGCGAGGTGCAGTTCATCGCCGTGGGCACGCCGCCCGACGAAGACGGCTCGGCCGATCTCCAGTACGTGCTCGAAGCGGCGCGCAGCATCGGCCGCCACATGAACGGCTTCAAGGTGGTCGTCGACAAGTCGACGGTGCCGGTCGGCACGGCGCAGCGCGTGCACGGCGTGCTGGCCGAAGAACTGGCGAAGCGCGGCCTCGCACAGAGCGTGGATCACCGCTTCTCGGTCGTCTCGAACCCCGAGTTTCTGAAAGAAGGCGCGGCGGTGGACGACTTCATGCGCCCGGACCGCATCATCATCGGCCTCGACGAGGACGAGAACGGCACCGCCGCGCGCGAGAAGATGAAGCGCCTCTACGCACCGTTCAACCGCAATCACGAACGCACGATCTACATGGACGTGCGCTCCGCCGAATTCACGAAGTACGCGGCCAACGCCATGCTCGCCACGCGCATCTCGTTCATGAACGAGATGGCGAATCTCGCCGACCGCGTGGGCGCCGACATCGAGTCGGTGCGCCGCGGCATCGGCTCCGATCCGCGCATCGGCTATCACTTCCTCTATGCGGGCTGCGGCTATGGCGGCTCGTGCTTCCCGAAGGACGTGCAGGCGCTGATCCGCACGGCCGCGGAGACGGGCCAGAACCTGCGCGTGCTCGAAGCCGTCGAGGAGGTCAATCACGGCCAGAAGGAAGTGCTCGTGAAGAAGATCGCCAGCGTGTGCGGCGACGACCTCACCGGCAAGCACTTTGCCGTGTGGGGCCTCGCGTTCAAGCCGAACACCGACGACATGCGCGAAGCACCGAGCCGCCGCCTGATCGCCGACCTGCTCTCGCGCGGCGCCACGGTGGCGGCGTGGGACCCGGTCGCGGCCGAAGAGGCGCAGCGCGTATTCGCGCTCGATCTCGCGCACGCGCCGGAGCAGCACGAGCGCCTGACGTTCGCGTCGAGCCAGGACGACGCGCTCACGGGTGCCGACGCGCTCGTGATCGTCACCGAATGGACCGCCTTCAAGGCGCCCGATTTCGCGCATTTGAAGAAGGTGCTCAAGGCACCGCGTATCTTCGACGGACGCAACCTTTACGAGCCCGACGCCATGGCGGAGCTCGGCATTGACTATCACTCGATTGGGCGGCCTCATGTCAATCTCGCAAACTCCGCAGCCTGAAGCCGCGCCCGTCGCCGCGCTTGCTACGGCGATCGCGCCCGAAGTGCGCGTCGTGCCGCGCGAAAAGCTCGCGACCTCGCGCGTGCTGGTGGTGGGCGACGTCATGCTCGACCGCTACTGGTTCGGCGACGTCAACCGTATTTCGCCGGAAGCGCCGGTGCCGGTCGTGCACGTGCAGCGCAAGGAAGACCGCCTGGGCGGCGCCGCGAACGTCGCGCGCAACGCGGCGGCGCTCGGCGCGCATGCGGGCCTCCTGTGCGTGGTGGGCCACGACGAGCCCGGCGAGCGCATCGTCGAGCTGCTCGACGAAAGCAACGTGAACGCGTATCTCGAGCGCGATCCCGCCTTGCCGACCACCATCAAGCTGCGCGTGCTGTCGCGCCAGCAACAGCTGCTGCGCGTGGACTTCGAAGACACGCCCGCGCACGAGATCCTGCTCGCCGGCCTCGCGCGCTTCGACGCGTTGCTGCCCACGCACGACGTGATCCTGCTCTCCGACTACGCAAAGGGCGGTCTCACGCACGTCACGCAGATGATCGCGAAGGCGCGCGCCGCGGGCAAGGCGGTGCTCGTCGATCCCAAGGGCGACGACTGGGAACGCTATCGCGGCGCGAGCCTCATCACGCCCAACCGCGCGGAGCTGCGCGAAGTGGTAGGCACGTGGAAGTCCGAGGAGGACCTGCACGCGCGCGTGACGAAGCTGCGCCGCGAACTGCAGTTCGACGCGCTGCTGCTCACGCGCTCGGAAGAGGGTATGACGCTCTTTTCCGATGACGGCGCGCTGCACGCGGCGGCTGACGCCCGCGAAGTGTATGATGTCTCGGGCGCCGGCGACACGGTGATCGCGACCGTCGCGGTCATGCTGGGCGCGGGCTTGCCGCTCGTCGAAGGCGTTGCGCTCGCGAATCGCGCGGCCGGCATCGTGGTCGGCAAGCTCGGTACGGCCACCGTCGACTACGACGAACTCTTTCAATAACGTTGTGCACGCGAGCGCGCAGCGCTCGCGCCCCGGCCGGCATTTCCGCAGCGTTTTTCCGGCGGGCTATCAACCTCGCGTGAACCTCGTCACCGCAGACCTATCATGACCCTCATCGTCACCGGCGCGGCCGGCTTCATCGGCAGCAACATCGTCAAGGCGCTGAACGAACGCGGCGAAGACCGCATCATCGCCGTCGACAATCTCACCCGCGCGGACAAGTTCAGGAATCTCGTCGATTGCGAGATCGACGACTACATCGACAAGACCGAGTTCGTCGAGCGCTTTGCGCGCGGCGATTTCGGCGACGTGCGCGCGGTGTTCCACGAAGGCGCCTGTTCGGACACGATGGAAACCGACGGCCGCTACATGATGGACAACAACTTCCGCTATAGCCGCGCCGTGCTCGACGCGTGTCTCGCGCAGCGCGTGCAGTTTCTGTATGCGTCGTCGGCGGCGATTTACGGCGGCTCGACGCGCTTCGTCGAAGAGCGCGAAGTGGAAGCGCCGCTCAATGTGTACGGCTATTCGAAGTTCCTGTTCGACCAGGTGATCCGCCGCGTGCTGCCCACGGCGCAAAGCCAGATTGCGGGCTTTCGCTACTTCAACGTGTATGGTGCGCGCGAAACGCACAAGGCGCGCATGGCGTCGGTGGCGTTCCACAACTTCAACCAGTTCCGCGCCGAAGGCCGCGTGAAGCTGTTCGGCGAATACAACGGTTATGCGCCTGGCGAGCAGACGCGCGACTTCGTCTCGGTCGAGGACGTGGTGAAGGTGAACCTGTTCTTCTTCGATCATCCGGAGAAGACGGGCATCTTCAATCTGGGCAGCGGCCGTGCCCAGCCGTTCAACGACATCGCCACGACCGTGGTGAACACGCTGCGTGCGATGGAAGGCAAGCCTGCGCTCTCGCTCGCGGAGCAGGTCAAGGAAGGGCTGATCGAGTACATCCCGTTCCCGGACGCGTTGCGCGGCAAGTATCAGTGCTTCACGCAGGCGGACCAGTCGAAGCTGCGCGCGGCGGGCTACGACGCGCCGTTCCTGACGGTGCAGGAAGGCGTGGATCGTTACGTACGTTGGCTTTCTGGCCAGGTGTAACGCAAAGCCCTGACTTCATAAACTGGACTCTCCTCGCCGGCGATGGTCGCCGGCGTTTTGAGGGAGATCCAGCATGTTCCGAAAAGTCCTTGCGGCGGCCGCGCTTCTGGCCGTATTCAGCCACGCCTTTGCGGCCGTGGACGTCAACACCGCCAACGAAGACGCGCTTCGCGGCATCAAGGGCGTGGGGCCCGCGCGCGCCAAGGCCATTCTCGACGAGCGCAGCGCGCACGGCCCGTACAAGGATGCCAGTGACCTCGGCAAGCGCGTGAAGGGCATGGGCGGCCATACCGTCGAACGTTTGCAGGCCGAAGGATTGGCGATCGGTCCCGCGAATGCCCATGCAGCACAGGCGAAGGTTGCGCAGGCAACGCCCGCGAAGGCGGGCGCGCCTCAGGCTGCCGTGGCGGTCAAGAAGTAGCAGGCCGCTTGCGCTCGTGTGTTACCCCGCGCGTCGTGCTGCGCCGTCGCGGGGCGCAGTTTCCTTCAGGTGTCGCTCAGGTGATGTCGACCCGCGACGTTGACCCGCGGCCCGGGCCGCGGGCTTTTTGCCGCGCGTAGTGGCGGAGTCGCCAGCCTGCGTCCATACCGGCGTTATGGGTCCCCTGCGGTCGCTGCCCGCGTGGTTTAGAATCGACGGGTCACGTCATCGCGCCTCACTGCCATCCCCATGCCCTACAAGACCATTGAAGATACGATCGGCAATACCCCGCTCGTGCAACTCGTCCGCATGCCGGACGACGAAATCCGCGCCCGCAACAACGTCGTGCTGGCCAAGCTCGAAGGCAACAACCCGGCTGGGTCGGTAAAGGACCGCCCGGCGCTCTCGATGATCCGTAAAGCCGAAGAGCGCGGCCGCATCAAGCCGGGCGACACGCTCATCGAAGCGACGAGCGGCAATACGGGCATCGCGCTCGCCATGGCGGCGGCAATTCGCGGCTACAAGATGGTGCTCATCATGCCGGAGGACCTCTCGGTCGAGCGCCGCCAGAGCATGGCGGCTTACGGCGCCGAAATCATGCTTACGCCGGTCAAGGGCGGCATGGAATATGCGCGCGACCTCGCCGAACAAATGCAGCGCGACGGCAAGGGCATCATCCTCGACCAGTTCGCCAATCCCGACAATCCGCTTGCGCATTACGAGGCCACCGGCCCGGAAATCTGGCGCGACACCGAAGGGCGTATCACGCACTTCGTCTCGTCGATGGGCACGACCGGCACGATCATGGGCACGTCCCAGTTCCTGAAGGAAAAGAATCAGGCGATCGAGATCGTCGGCGCGCAGCCGGAAGAAGGCTCGCGCATTCCGGGCATTCGCAAGTGGCCCGAAGCGTATATGCCGAAGATTTTCGACCGCAGCCGCGTGGATCGCGTGGAGAACGTGAGCCAGGCCGCCGCCGAGAACATGGCGCGCCGTCTTGCCTCGGTCGAAGGCATCTTCGCGGGTATTTCGTCGGGCGGCGCATGCGAGGTGGCGATGCGTCTTGCGCGCCAGCTCGAGAACGCGACGATCGTGTTCATCGTCTGCGATCGCGGCGACCGGTATCTCTCGACGGGTGTGTTTCCCGCCTGATTGAAGCGTGAACGCAAAAAACGGCCTTCAATGAAGGCCGTTTTGCTTTGTAGCGTTGAAATCAGTTTTGCTGGGCGGGCGGCGTCGTGCCTGTACCATTCGGGGCGCTGTTCATCCCGTTGCCGTTGCCATTTCCGTTGCCGCCGTTGATGCCGCCGTTGTCGCCATTTCCGTTCGCGGGGCCCACACCCACGCCCGGCTGCGTCGCCAGCATCTGTGCCTTCACGCGCATGCCCAGCTGATACACCGCGAGCGCATAGAAGAAGCTGCGGTTATAGCGCGTCAGCACGTAAAAATTCTTGAGGCCGAGCTTGTACTCGGTGCCGCGGCCAGGCGAGGGCAGGTCGATCACCGTGACAGGCGTGCTTGCCTCGGCGGCGATATCCACGTCCGGCTGGTCGAGCACGAGGCCCGAGCGCAGCAACTGGCTCAGCGGCCAGCGCGGTTCGGGCTTGCCGTCGGCGGCGGCCTGGGCGATGCCGAGGCTGCCCGCATCGGTGGCGATGTTCCACACCACGGGCCGTCCCGATTCCCAGCCGTTCTGCCGCAGATAGTTCGCCACGCTGCCGATCGCGTCGGCCGTGCTCGCGCGCAGGTCGATGTGATTGTTGCCCTCGTAGTCCACCGCGTACTGCACGATGCTGCTCGGCAGGAACTGCGGAATGCCGATCGCGCCGGTGTACGAGCCTTGCACCGACGACGGATCGATCTGCGCGTCACGCGTCCACACGAGGTAGTCCTCGAGGTTCTTGCGGAACGTCGCCATGCGCTCGGCGCGGTTCGGCGTGTTCGGGTAATCGAAGGCGAGCGTGGTGAGCGCATCGAGCACGCGGAAGTTGCCCATGTAGCGGCCGTAGATCGTCTCCACACCGATGATGCCGACGATCACCTCGGGCGGCACGCCGAACTCTTCCGATGCGCGCTGCAGCGTGGCCTGGTTCGCGCGCCAGAAGCGCACGCCGGCATTGATGCGCACCGGGTCGAGGAAGCGCGCCTGATACGCGCGCCAGTTCTTCACGCCCGGCACGGGCGAGGGCGTGACGAGCTTCACCGCCGTTGCCGAATAGTTCGCGCTCGAGAACAGCGCATGCAGTGCGGTGGGATCGAAGTCGTAGCGCGCCACCATGTCGTTGATGAAACCGTCGACGTCCGGATTGTTCGCGTAGCGCTGCGGGACGATTTCCTCTTCGAACGTCTGGCCCTGCGTCGGCGCTTGCGGCTGTGCCTGCGCGAGCGTGAGCGGCGTCTGTCGCGATTTCGGCGCGGCAGTTTGCGCGCGCGCCGCGCCGGTGCACAACGACGCCGCGACGCAAAGCGCGAGTGCGAGGGTCGTGCGACGTGGACGGCTGGAGGCGGACAGAGCGGTCTTGAGGGTCATGAGAGAGCGGGGGGAGAGCGGTCCAGGAAGAACCCGGGCAGTATAACCGAGCGCCTTACGCGAATTGGGCCGTTGCGCGCCGGCGTGGCGCGTGAGCACCAGGTCGCTGTGGTAACGTGGTGTCTGTTCGCGCGCCAGCCGGCGTGCCGCCAGACTAAAGACAGAAGGAGACCCGCGGCCGCGCGCATGCGCGAAGCCCGCGGCGAGAGCGACTCATGACGACCGGTTTCTTCTCTCACCCCGATTTTCTGCTGCACGAGATGGGCGAATGGCATCCCGAATGCCCCGCGCGTCTGCAGGCCATCGAAGACCAGCTGATCGCGGGCCGCATCGACGCGCTGGTCGAGCGCGACGAATCGGCGCCGCTCGCGACCGAGGCGGACCTCCTGCGCGTGCATACCCAGGCGCACATCGACTTCATCCGCAACATGGCGCCCAAGGAAGGCTACGCGAGCATCGACCCCGACACGCTGATGAATCCGCACACGTGGCAGGCGGCGCTGCGTGCGGCGGGCGCGGCGATCGCGGCCACCGACGCGGTGCTCGCCGGGCGCTACGAGAACGCATTCTGCAGCGTGCGCCCGCCCGGCCATCACGCGGAGCCCGCGCGCGCGATGGGCTTTTGCTTCTTCAACAACATCGCGATCGCGGCGCGCCATGCACTCGAAGTCCATGGCCTCCAGCGCGTGGCGATCGTCGATTTCGACGTGCATCACGGCAATGGCACCGAGGCGGCGTTCGCGGGCGACTCGCGCGTGCTGATGTGCAGCTTCTTCCAGCATCCGTTCTATCCGTACTCGGGGGCCGAGAATCCGGCGCCGAACATGGTCAATCTGCCGATCGCGGCGCGCACGAAAGGCATGGAAGTGCGCGAGGCCATCGACATCATGTGGCTGCCGCGGCTGCACGAGTTCAAGCCGGAGATGGTGTTCGTCTCGGCGGGCTTCGACGCGCATCGCGAAGACGACCTCGGCAACATGGGGCTCGTGGAGGACGACTTCGCGTGGATCACGGAACAGATTCGCGAGATCGCAGGCCGCTATGCGAAGGGGCGCATCGTGAGCAGCCTCGAAGGCGGCTATAACCTCTCGGCGCTCGGCCGCAGCGTGGTGGCGCATCTGCGCGTGCTTGCGGATATCTAGGCTTTCGGTGCGGCCCTGAGCGCAGACCCGCATCGCACCCATTCGAACGAAGGAGACACGCAACGTGAGTGCCATTCCCTCTTCATCGCCGTCGCTCGTCGAGGTCACACGCGATGCGTACGGTGTGCCAGGCGTCGTGCGCCTCACGCTGAACCGCCCGGATGCGTTCAACGCGCTTTCCGAGGCGCTCATCGATGCATTGCAGGGCGAACTCGCCGCGCTGGCGCAATCCGACGCGCGCGTGGTCGTGATCGCAGCGGCGGGGCGCGCGTTCTGCGCGGGCCACGACCTCAGGGAAATGCGCGCGGCGCCCTCGCACGAGTACTACGCAAAACTGTTCGAGCGCTGCTCGAAGATGATGCTCGCGATTCAAAAGATGCCGCAGCCCGTCATCGCGCGTGTGCAGGGCGTGGCGACGGCGGCGGGCTGCCAGCTCGTCGCGATGTGCGATCTGGCGGTGGCGGCGGACTCGGCGCGCTTTGCGGTATCAGGCATCAATCTGGGGCTCTTTTGCTCGACGCCCGCCGTGCCGCTCTCGCGCAACGTCTCGCGCAAGGCGGCCTTCGAGATGCTGATGACGGGCGAATTCATCGATGCGCAAAAGGCGTTGCGCGAAGGCCTCGTGAACCGCGTGGTTCCCGCCGACGAACTCGACGCCGCCGTGACCGCGCTGGCCGCGAGTATCTGCGCGAAACCGCGCGAGGCGGTCGCGGCAGGCAAGGGGCTCTTCTACCGGCAGCTCGAAATGGGCATCGACGCCGCGTATCAACTGGCCGGGCAGACCATGGCCTGCAACATGATGACCGACCCCGCGCTCGACGGCGTGCAGGCGTTCATCGAGAAACGCGGCGCGAAGTAACACGCCTGGCCGGTCAGCCGTGCCGGTCGATCCAGTCGATCAGCGCGCCAATCACGCGCTCCCGATCGAGGTCGTTGAGCGTTTCGTGGAAGCTGCCTTCATAGAGCGTGAGCGTGCGATCGGGCGATCCCACGTTCGCGCCGAACGCGCGGCTGCCTTCGGGCTCGGTGAGCTTGTCCTCGGTGCCATGCCAGATCAGCACGGGTAGCCGCAGTTGCGCGCGTCCCGCCTCGATGCGCTTCATCGCTTCCAGCAATTGCGCCCCCGTGCGGGCGGGAATCGCGCCGTGATGCACGAGCGGATCGGCGCGATTGGCTTCGACCACGTCGCGCACGCGCGCGAGCAGCGCCGCGTCGATCTTCATCGCCGGAAAGGTCGGCCAGACCGCGCTGATCACGCGGCTCGCGGCGATTTTCCACGCGGGCACGTCGCGGCCCGGCGCGAGTGCCGCGCTCGAAAGCAGCAGGCCCGCGAGCGGCATGCGCGATTGCGGCAGGCGCTCCACGGCGTAGAGCGCGGCGATTGCGCCGCCCATGCTGTGCCCCATCAGGAAGAGCGGAGTGCCCTGTGTGGCGCATTGCGCGCTCGCGTGGGTGAGGAGCGCCTCGGCGTCGTCGAGATATTCGTCGAAGTGTGCGACCCAGGTGCGGCGGCCGGGGGCACGCCCGTGACCGCGCAGATCGATTGCGTAAACATCGATGCCTGCGGCATTCAACCGCGCGGCGAGCGCCGCATAGCGGCCCGCGTGTTCCGCCAGGCCATGAACCAGCGCGATGGCCGCGCGCGGCGTCGCGCTCGCGCGCCAGACGTGGAGCGGCAGGTCGACGCCGTCACGCGTACGCAGCGTCGCTTGCCCGGCAGATTCGGCGGCTTGCGCCATGGCGATGTTCTGACTGGTCTCCATCTCGCTCCCTGTTTGCGCAATTTTCGGTATCAGCCTCTCGGCAGCAGTGTAGCGGCCGTGCGGGCGGCCTCGCGCCGCCAGAACCCTCTAATGCAAACGAGTTATGAAATTATCGAAATTGATTATTAAAAGGAATTTTGCGTGCCAGGGTAAAATGCGCGGCTATATCCAGTCCATCAAACGGCGGCTGTCTGCCGGCGCGACGCGTTTTCCGCTCCTCAAAAGGTGCGGCCTGCGCGAGCGGCGCGCGGCACATCCGCCGTTTTGCTTTTTTCCATGATCGAAATTCGAAACGTGTCCCAGCGCTTCGCCGGCCCACAAGGCTGGATCGAGGCGCTGCACAACGTCAATCTGACGATTCCGCCGGGCGAAGTGTTCGGCATCATCGGGCGCAGCGGCGCAGGCAAGAGCACGCTCGTGCGCACCATCAACCTGCTCACGCGGCCCACCGAAGGCGACATCGTCGTCAACGCTCGCACGCTCACGTCGCTCTCGTCGGCCCAGTTGCGCGAAGCGCGCCGCGAGATCGGCATGATCTTCCAGCACTTCAACCTGCTGTCGTCGCGCACCGTGTTCGACAACGTCGCGCTGCCGCTAGAACTGGCCGGCGTGAAGCGCGCCGAGATCGAAGCGACGGTGCTGCCGCTGCTCGAACTCGTCGGCCTCACCGCCCAGAAAGACCGCTATCCCTCGCAGATCAGCGGCGGCCAGAAGCAGCGCGTGGGCATTGCGCGCGCGCTCGCGAGCAAGCCGAAGGTGCTGCTTTCGGATGAGGCGACCTCGGCGCTCGACCCCGAAACCACGCGCGCGATTCTCGACCTGCTGCGCAAGATCAATCGCGAACTGAACCTGACCATCGTGATGATCACGCACCAGATGGAAGTGATCAAACAGGTCTGCGACCGCGTGGCCGTGCTCGACGCGGGCCGCGTGGTGGAAAGCGGTCCCGTGATCGACGTGTTCCTGCAGCCGCGCCACGAAGTCACGCGCGCGCTGCTCGGCGACGTGATCGCCCAGGAGCTGCCGCCCGCGCTCAAGGCGCGTGTGGCCGAGCATCTCGCGAAGGGCAGCGGCCACTTGCTGCGCCTCGCGTTCAAGGGTACGGGCGTCGACCAGCCGGTTCTCTCGGAGACGATTCGCCGCTTCGAACTCGATTTCAACATCCTGCACGGCCAGATCGACGAGATCCAGGGGCAGGCGTTCGGCTCGCTCGCGGTGCTCGCGGGCGGCGATCCGGTGAAGGTGGCGCAGGCCATGGCGTGGCTGCGCGAACAAGGCGTCGTGGTGGAGGAACTGTCCCATGTGGAGTGAAATGTTCGACATGTTCGTCCAGTCGTTCTGGGAGACGCTCGTCATGGTGGGCATCTCGGGACTCGTGGGCGCGGCCATCGGCCTGCCGCTCGGCGTGCTGCTCTACCTCACCGATCGCAACGGCGTGCTGCAGAACATCGCCGCGAATCGCGTGATGGGGGTGATCGTCAATGCCGTGCGTTCCACGCCGTTCATCATCCTGCTCGTCGCCGTGATTCCGTTCACGCGTCTCGTGGTGGGCTCGTCGATCGGCACGGCGGCCGCCGTCGTGCCGCTCACCATCGCCGCTGCGCCGTTCATTGCGCGGCTCGTCGAAACGGCGCTGCGCGAAGTCGATCGCGGCCTGATCGAAGCGGCCCAGGCCATGGGCGCGAGCACGAGCCAGATCGTCTTCAAGGTGCTGCTGCCTGAGTCGCTGCCGGGCGTGGTGGCGGGGCTCACCATCACGTTCATCTCGCTCGTCGGCTATTCGGCGATGGCCGGCGCGATCGGCGGCGGCGGTCTTGGCGACCTCGGCATCCGCTACGGCTATCAGCGCTTCGAACCCGAAGTCATGCTGATCGTGGTCGTGATCCTGATCGTGTTCGTGCAGCTCGTGCAGTCGTTCGGCGACTGGCTCGTGCGGCGCCTGAGCCACAAATAAGCCTTAAAACAGGCAGTTTTTCGATCAACATAAAACACAAGACAAAGGTTGGGTATGCAACGTCGTTTCATGATTCGGCTCGCGGCGGCGTTTGGCGCGGCTTCGCTCATCGCACCGCTTGCTGCGCATGCGGACGAAACCATCAGGGTGGGCGTGACGGGCGGCCCGCACGAGCAGGTGATGGAAGTCGTGAAGAGCGTGGCCGCGAAGAACGGCCTGAACATCAAGATCATCGAGTTCTCCGACTATGTGCAGCCGAACGCGGCGCTCGCGGGCGGCGACCTCGACGCCAACAGCTACCAGCACGCGCCGTATCTCGACGCGCAGGTGAAGGATCGCGGCTACAAGCTCATCAAGATTGCGGACACGGTCACGTTCCCGATGGGCATCTACTCGAAGAAGATCAAATCGCTCGCCGAACTGAAGCCGGGCGCCCGCATCGCGGTGCCCAATGATCCGACGAATGGCGGCCGTGCCTTGCTGCTCCTGCAGAGCCAGGGTCTCATCAAGTTGCGCGCCGAGGCAGGGTTGAAGGCGACGCCGCTCGACATCGTGGAAAACCCCAGGAAGCTGAAGATCGTCGAGCTCGACGCTGCACAGATTCCGCGCTCGCTCGACGACGTGGACGCCGCCGCGATCAACACGAACTTCGCCATGCAGGCGGGCCTGAAGCCGAAACAGGACGCGATCGCAATCGAAGACCCAAAGGGGCCGTACGTGAATATCCTCGCGATCCGCGAGGCCGACCGCAACAAGCCCTGGGTGGCGAAACTGGTCGCCGCGTACCACTCGCCGGAAGTGAAGCACTACGTCGAAACGACGTTCGGCGGGGCGGTCATTACCTCCTGGTAAGACCCTCCAGGCCGTGGAATTAGAGATTTTTTTCGGCGCCCGGGCTTGATGCCCGGGTTTTTTCCACCGTAAAATCGCACGATCGTTCGCTACTGACGACCGGGGTGCGGCAGCGGTGGTTCGTGAAAATTGCTGGTGGCAGATCGGCCCGACAGGGCTATCGCTATAATGTCCGCCAGGTTGACGTATTCGTAACTTCGGAGCATGTGAATGAAAGTCCTTGTGCCAGTCAAACGCGTAGTCGATTACAACGTGAAGGTTCGTGTGAAGTCGGATGGCACGGGCGTCGACATCGCCAACGTGAAGATGTCGATGAACCCGTTCGACGAGATCGCCGTGGAAGAGGCGGTGCGTCTGAAAGAAGCGGGCGTGGCGACCGAAGTCATCGCCGTTTCGGCGGGCGTGACGCAAGCGCAGGAAACGCTGCGCACGGCGCTGGCCATCGGCGCGGATCGCGCGATCCTCATCGAGTCGAACGAAGACCTGCAGCCGCTGGCTGTGGCCAAGCTGCTGAAGGCGCTGGTCGACAAGGAACAGCCGCAACTGGTCATCCTCGGCAAGCAGGCCATCGACGACGATTCGAACCAGACCGGCCAGATGCTCGCTGCGCTGGCGAACCTGCCGCAGGCTACGTTCGCTTCGAAGGTGGTCGTGGCCGACGGCAAGGCTACTGTGTCGCGCGAAGTGGACGGCGGTGCGGAAACGCTGTCGCTCAAGCTGCCCGCGGTCGTGACGACGGATCTGCGCCTGAACGAGCCGCGCTACGTCACGCTGCCGAACATCATGAAGGCGAAGAAGAAGCCGCTGGAAATCGTGAAGCCGGAAGACCTGGGCGTCGATGTCACGCCGCGTCTGAAGACGCTGAAGGTTGCCGAGCCGCCGAAGCGTAGCGCAGGCGTGAAGGTGCCGGACGTGAAGACGCTGGTCGAGAAGCTGAAGACGGAAGCCAAGGTGCTGTAAGGGGAGCGAAACAAAATGACGAATCTGGTGAATCTGGTAATAGCCGAACACGACAATGAGTCGATCAAGGCCGCGACGCTGAACACGGTCGCCGCAGCACAGAAAATTGGCGGCGACGTGCACGTGCTGGTCGCGGGCCACAACGCGCAGGCTGCTGCCGACGCCGCCGCGAAGATCGCAGGCGTTGCAAAGGTGCTGCTGGCCGACGCGCCGCAACTCGAGCAGGGTCTCGCGGAGAACGTCGAAGCGACGGTCCTCGCTATTGCGAAGAACTACACGCACATCCTGGCTCCGGCAACGGCAGCGGGCAAGAACGTCACGCCGCGTATCGCCGCGAAGCTCGACGTCGCGCAGATCAGCGATATCACCGCCGTGGATTCGCCGGACACGTTCGAGCGTCCGATCTACGCGGGCAATGCGATCGCAATCGTCCAGTCGAGCGACCCGATCAAGGTGATCACGGTCCGCACGACCGGTTTCGATCCCGTCGCAGCAGAAGGCGGCAGCGCGGCAGTCGAGAAGATCGAAGCCGCAGCAGACAGCGGCCTCACGCAGTTCGTCGGCCGTGAAGTCACGAAGCTCGACCGTCCGGAACTCACGAGCGCGAAGGTCATCGTCTCGGGTGGCCGGGGTCTGGGCAGCGGCGAGAACTACACGAAGGTTCTGGAGCCGCTCGCCGACAAGCTCAACGCCGCCCTCGGCGCCTCGCGCGCAGCCGTCGACGCGGGTTACGTGCCGAACGACTATCAGGTCGGCCAAACCGGCAAGATCGTCGCGCCGCAACTGTACGTTGCAGTCGGCATCTCGGGTGCGATCCAGCATCTGGCCGGCATGAAGGACTCGAAGGTCATCGTCGCGATCAACAAGGACGAAGAAGCACCGATCTTCAGCGTGGCCGATTACGGCCTCGTGGGCGACCTGTTCACGGTCGTGCCGGAACTCGTGAAGGAACTCGGCTGAATCCGGCCGGTGTATCGAGCGACGAGCGCCGCGTATCATGATTGGACGCGTGGCGTGAGACGAAGCAACAAAGGGGCGCCGCGGCGCCCCTTTGTCATTTGAGGAACCGCATACCGACAGGAGGAGACTGAAATGTACCAGGCGCCCACGAGCGACATGCTGTTCGTCATGAAGGAACTGGCCGGCCTCGAAGAAATCGCCAAATTGCCGGGCGGCGAAGACGCCACGCCCGAAACGGTCGAAGCGGTGCTGCACGAAGCCGCGAAGCTATGCGGCGAAGTGCTCGAGCCGTTGAACGCCGAAGGCGACCGCAATCCGAGCCGCTGGGAAAACGGCAACGTGCACGCCACGCCCGGTTTCAAGGCGGCATTCCGGCAATACGTGGAAGGCGGCTGGCAAGGCGTGCAGCATCCTCAGGAATACGAAGGACAAGGTTTGCCGAAGCTCGTCGGCACGCCGTGCGTGGAAATGCTCAACGCGGCGAACCTCTCGTTCGCGTTGTGTCCGCTGCTCACCGACGGCGCCATCGAAGCGCTCCTCACCGCCGGCAGCGAAGCGCAAAAGCAGCGCTTCGTGCCGAAGCTCATTGCCGGCGACTGGACCGGCACGATGAACCTCACCGAGCCGCAGGCGGGCTCCGATCTCGCCGCCGTGCGCACGCGCGCCGAGCCGCAAGGCGACGGCACCTACAAGGTGTTCGGCACGAAGATCTTCATCACGTGGGGCGAGCACGACATGGCGGAGAACATCGTCCATCTCGTACTCGCGCGCACGCCCACGGCGCCCGAAGGCGTGAAGGGCATCTCGCTCTTCATCGTGCCGAAGTTCCTCGTGAATGACGATGGCACGCCAGGCGCGCGCAACGATGTGCACTGCGTATCGATCGAACACAAGCTCGGTATCAAGGCGAGCCCGACCGCCGTGCTGCAGTTCGGCGATCATGGCGGCGCGATCGGCCAGTTGATCGGCGAAGAGAATCGCGGCCTCGAATACATGTTCATCATGATGAACGCGGCGCGTTTTGCGGTGGGCATGCAGGGCGTGGCCGTCTCCGATCGCGCGTACCAGAAGGCGCTCGCCTATGCGAAGGAGCGCGTGCAGAGCCGTCCGGTGGACGGTTCCGCGAAAGCGGCGGTGAGCATCATCCATCACCCCGATGTGCGCCGCATGCTCGCCACGATGCGGGCGCTCACCGAAGCCGCGCGTGCGCTCGCTTACGTGGCGGCGGGCGAGAGCGACCGCGCGCATGGCGACCCCGACGAGGCGGCCCGGGCGCGGCATCAGGCGCGCTACGAATACCTGGTGCCGATCGTGAAGGGCTGGAGCACCGAACTGGCGCTCGAAGTGACGAGCCTCGGCGTGCAGGTGCATGGCGGCATGGGCTTCATCGAGGAAACGGGCGCGGCGCAGTTCTACCGCGACGCGCGCATCCTGCCGATCTACGAGGGCACGACGGCGATTCAGGCGAACGATCTCATCGGGCGCAAGACGCTGCGCGACGGCGGCGCGGCGGCAAAGGCGCTGCTTGCCGATATCGCGCAGACCGTCGACGCGCTAGCCGCACAACAAGGCGCGGCGTTCGAGTCGATGCGCAAGCATCTCGCGGCAGGCAAAGAGGCGCTGGCGTCGGCCGTGGACTTCGTGCTCGCGAAGGCGAAGAGCGATCCGAACGCGGTGTTCGCGGGCAGCGTGCCGTATCTGAAGCTGGCGGGCATCGTGCTGGGCGGCTGGCAGATGGCGCGCGCCATGCTCGCCTCGCAGCGTCTCATGCAGGCGGCCCCGAAGTTTCATGGCGCGAAGATCGCCACGGCACAGTTCTTCGCGCAACACGTCTTGCCGCAGGCGGTGGCGCTCGAAGCGGCGATCGTCAGCGCAAACAGCAGCGAGGGCGTGCTGGCGCTGGCGGAGGATCAGTTCTGACTTCGCCGTGCTATTGAAAGCGAGAAATGAAACACGGCGCCCAGGAGGCGCCGTGCTCGTTCACGCTGCGTGACTGGCTTCAGGCATAAGCCGGGCGATGCGAGCCTTGCGTGTCGCCGAGATAGCGGTGCACCGAAAGATCGTCGGCGCGGATGGCGGGCTGCTTGCCCGAGATCAGGTCTGCGAGCAACTGGCCCGAGCCGCACGACATCGTCCAGCCGAGCGTGCCGTGCCCCGTGTTCAGGAACAGGTTCGAGATCGGCGTGCGGCCGACGACCGGCGTGCCGTCCGGCGTCATCGGGCGCAGGCCGGTCCAGAAGGTGGCCTTCGTCGTGTCGCCGCCGCCCGGGAACAGGTCGTTCACGCACATTTCGAGCGTTTCGCGGCGCGCTTGCTTGAGCGTCTTGTCGAAGCCGACGATCTCGGCCATGCCGCCCACGCGGATGCGGTCGTCAAAACGGGTGATCGCGATCTTGTAGGTTTCGTCGAGCACGGTCGAAACCGGCGCGGCACTCGCATTCACGATCGGCGCCGTGATCGAATAGCCCTTGAGCGGATAGACTGGAATCTTCACGAGGCCCGCGAGCAGCTTCGTCGAGAAGGAGCCGAGTGCGACCACGTACGAATCGGCGCGCACCAGCTCGCTGCCGCATTGCACGCCCGCGATCCGGTCGCCCCGCATGGCGAGACCATCGATCGGCGTGTTGTAGCGGAATTTCACGCCCAGTTGTTCGGCCATGGCGGCAAGGCGCGTAGTGAACATCTGGCAGTCGCCGGTTTCGTCGCCGGGCAGCCGCAGGCCGCCCGTGAGCTTGCCCGACACCGCGGCGAGCGCGGGTTCGGCGCGGCCGAGTTCGGCGGCCGTGAGCAGTTCGTACGGAACGTTCGCGTCTTCGAGCACGGCGATGTCCTTCGCCGCGCCTTCGAACTGCTGCTGCGTGCGGAACACCTGGAGCGTGCCGCCCGTGCGGCCTTCATACTGAATGCCCGTGTCGGCGCGCAGCGCCTGCAGGCAGTCGCGGCTGTATTCGGCGAGGCGCACCATGCGGCCCTTGTTGAGCGCGTAGCGCTCGGCCGTGCAGTTCTGCAGCATCTGCCACATCCATTGCAGCTGGAATTTGGTGCCGTCCAGACGAATGGCGAGCGGCGCGTGCTTCTCGAACATCCACTTGATCGCCTTGAGCGGGACGCCCGGCGCGGCCCACGGCGCGGCGTAGCCCGGCGAGATCTGGCCGGCGTTGGCAAAACTGGTTTCGAGCGCGGGACCGGCCTCGCGGTCGATCACCGTGACTTCGTGGCCCGCGCGGGCGAGATACCAGGCGCTGGCCACACCGACCACACCACTGCCCAACACGACGACTCGCATAGCTGCTCCATATAGATTCGTTGAGCTACGCCGCGTTGCCTGGACCCTGGAAGTCGTGTTTTGGCACTGATAGGGAAGAAGGCATGAAATTTCGGGTGTAGCCAGTATTTGTAGCTATGCTATTGTTGTACGTCCAGGTTTTGTTATCGTATTTTTCAGATTTTCGGGAAGAAATCATGAGAACGCAGCGCCAACCGGTCCGCGCGCTCGACCGGCTCGATCACCGCATCCTGAAGCTGCTCCAGGAGGACGGCCGCATGGCCATGAAGGACCTCGCAGAGCAGGTCGGGCTCTCGGTCACGCCGTGCATCGAGCGGGTCAAGCGCATGGAGCGCGACGGCGTGATCACGGGCTACTTCGCACGCGTGAATCCCACGGTGCTGGGTGCGGCGCTGCTCGTGTTCGTGGAGATCACGCTCGACCACAAGAGCGGCAACATGTTCGACCAGTTCCGCCGCGAGGTGCAGAAGATCCCGGAGGTGCTCGAATGCCATCTCGTCTCGGGCGACTTCGACTATCTCATCAAGGCGCGCATCGGCGAGATGGCGGACTACCGCAAGCTGCTCGGCGACATCCTGCTGCAACTGCCGGGCGCCGTGCAGTCGAAGAGCTACGTGGTGATGGAAGAGATCAAGGAGACGCTGACCATCGCCGTGGGGGAATGACGAGGGTCACTGTGGCGGCTGAAAGCGCCCCGTTTTTAGGACTCGACAACGCGGATCGATACTGTATATTTATACAGTATCGATCCGCGTTTCCTTGTCTATTCCGCTTAAGCCGTGACCGACTCCCATCACCCCGATCCCGACGCCTGGTATCCCGTTGCGCCGCCCACGGCGCGCAAGGGGCGCGGGGCGGTCACGAACCTGCAAGGGCGCTACGAAGTCGACCAGCGCGAAGCGTTCGACGACGGCTGGCAGCAGACGGGCGGCGGCGGGGACCATGGCGATGAAACGGGCGAGCCCAGGCTGCGCACCGAAGTGTTCGAAGAGCGCGCGAAAAGCATCCTCACGCGCAACCAGTCGCCGGACATTCCGTTCAACGTGTCGCTCAATCCCTATCGAGGCTGCGAGCACGGCTGCATCTATTGCTTCGCGCGGCCCACGCACAGTTATCTCGGCCTCTCGCCGGGGCTCGATTTCGAGAGCCGTATCTACGCCAAGATCAATGCGGCGGAGTTGCTCGCGCGGGAAATCGCCAAGCCGTCGTACGAGCCCGAGCCGATCGCGCTGGGCGTGAATACCGACGCCTGGCAACCGGTGGAGCGCGACCTGCGCATCACGCGCCGCGTGGTCGAAGTGCTGGCCGAACGGCAGCATCCGTTCGCGGCCATCACGAAATCCTCGCTGATCGAGCGCGATCTCGACCTCCTCGCGCCGATGGCCGCGCGCAAGCAGTTCATGGCGGCAATCACGATCACCACGCTCGACGCCGATATCGCCCGCACGCTCGAACCCCGTGCGGCGACACCCGCGCGGCGGCTGCGCACCATCCGCACGCTAGCTGAAGCCGGTGTGCCGGTGGGCGTGAGCATCGCACCCGTAATCCCGTTCGTGACCGAGCCCGACATGGAGCGCGTGCTAGAAGCCTGCGCCGAGGCCGGTGCGACAAGCGCAAGCTACATCGTGCTGCGCCTGCCATGGGAGGTCGCGCCGCTGTTCCAGGACTGGCTGGCGGCGCACTTCCCGCAGCGTGCGGAGCGCGTGATGAGCCGCGTGCGCGATATGCGCGGCGGCAAGGACTACGAGTCGGCGTTTTCGCAGCGCATGAAGGGCACGGGGCTATGGGCCGACCTGCTCAAGCAGCGCTTTCACAATGCCGTGCGGCGCCTCGGGCTCAACGAGCGGCGTCACGGCATTCTGGACATGTCGGCGTTCGTGCAGTCGAAGACCGTGCGCGAGAAGCCGCAGCTCGACCTGTTCTGAGCCGTTACTGCGCGATTTACGGCGCGATTTACTGCGAGATCGCCTTCGCGGCCTCGACCTGCGACTCGAAGTACGTTTGAAACGAAAGTGCGAGTCCCGTCATCAGCAGGAACGCGCCAATCAGCAGCGAGAAGATCACGACGAAGATCACCGTCCAGCCCGAGCGGCTCGTGCGGCCTTGCTCCACGAACGCGGCGTTGAACTGCGCGTCCCATTTGGCGTCGGGGCGCAGCCCGTAGACGATCGCCGCCAGAAACGCCGAGATGACCGACACCGCGCCGATCACGGCGAGCACCCAGCCGGGAATCGACGCGCGTTCGGTGGCGACGAGCAGCATCACGCCCGGAAGGCCGATGAGCGTGCCGAGCAAATGCGCCCAGCCCCACACGTCGCGTGGGCCGTATAGATAGAAGCGGTGTGCGCCGAGACTGCCAAACAGGAAGGCGAGGGCGGCGGTGAGCGTCTTGGAGCGAAAGCGTGCGGGGTTCTTGTCGTTGGGCATGGGCTCGGGCGAAACGTGGGCGTTCGGCCGTCATGAGCGCATTACGTCAAACACACACGGGCCGCCGGGCATTGTATGCCGCACGCCGCGCTTGCAGCACAAGCGCACGCTTATGCCCGGCACCATGCCTGCCCGCGTCACGGTTTCGTGTAGGTCACGCGATAGATCGCGCCCGCATAGTCGTCGCTGACAAGGAGCGATCCGTCGGGCAGCGGCAGCACGTCGGCGGGGCGGCCCCATTGGGTTTCGTCGGCGTTGAGCCAGCCCTGCGCGAACACTTCCTGGTGCGCGTTCGTGCCGTCGGGGTTGGCGCTCACGCGCACCACGCGATAGCCGACCTTCTTGCTGCGGTTCCACGAGCCGTGCTCGGCGATGAACATGCTGTTCTTATAGTCGGCCGGGAACATCGAACCGGTGTAGAAGCGCATGCCGAGCGACGCCACATGCGCGCCGAGTTTGAGGACCGGGGGCGTGAAAGCGCTGCACGGATGGCCTGCGCCGAACTCGGGGTCGGCGACGTTGCCGCCGTGACAATAGGGAAAGCCGAAGTCCGCGCCCCCATGCGCGAGGCGGTTGAGCTTGTCGTCGGGGATGTCGTCGCCGAGCATGTCGCGGCCGTTGTCGGTGAACCAGAGTTCGTGCGTCTGCGGATGCCACGCGAAGCCGACCGTGTTGCGCACGCCGCGGGCGATAGTCTCGTAGTGCGAGCCGTCGGGGTCCATGCGCCCGATCATCGCGAAGTGCACGCGCTGCGGGTCGCTGGCCGGCAGGCAGACGTTGCACGGCGCGCCTTGCGGCACGTAGAGCTTGCCGTCGGGGCCGAAGGCGATGAACTTCCAGCCGTGGTGGTGCTCGCTGGGCAGCGAATCCGTGACGACGACGGCTTTGGGCGGATCGTCGAGATGGCGGTCGATGTCGTCGAGCCGCACGATCGACGACACCGCCGAGACATACAATTCGCCGTTGCGCCAGGCCACGCCCACCGGCATCGTCAGTCCCGAGGCCACGATATGGCGCTTGATGGCCTTGCCGTCCCTGAGTTCGAGTGCGTAGACGTCACCGCCCATACTCCCCACATACAGGAGGGTGCCGTTGCCCGACAGCGTCATTTCGCGTGCGCCGGGCACGTCGGCGGACAGCACCTCGATGTGGAAGCCCGGTGGCAGCTTGATGCGGTCGATCGGAAGCGCCGCGTGAGCGAGCGGTGCCGCGAGCAGGGCGGCGGCAAGGACGAGCCATGCCGCTGCCAGGCGTCTGGCCGTCTCGCGAGACACTGGGAAAAGCGAGCCGTTACCCATGCCGCGGCCGCCACCGCGACGCGGCCATTGCACGAGTCGTCTGAAAGTCGCCACAATTCGCTCCAGGGCCCGCCCGTCGTGGGCATGGGCCGCAGTTTGACCGCTGTGTCTTGCCGCTTTCTGCGCGCCGGCGCGCAATTTCCCGTTAAGTGTTTGTTATGCCTCCGGTTTCGGGCTATAATCGCATGTTTCAGTAGTCCCGAACCCCCGGTTTTCAAGGATTTTAGTATGGTCATCATCCGTCTGGCACGCGGCGGCTCGAAGAAGCGCCCGTTCTACAACATCGTCGCAACCGACTCGCGCAACCGTCGCGACGGCCGTTTCATCGAGCGCGTGGGCTTCTACAACCCGGTCGCTACCAAGGGTGAAACGCTGCGTATCGCTCAAGATCGCGTGACGTACTGGAAGGAAAACGGCGCGCAAATGTCGCCGGCCGTCGAGCGCCTCGTGAAGGAAGCGCAAAAGACCGCCGCCGCTGCGCCGGCTGCTTAAGTCATTAAGCGTCTTTTCAGTCTGTTGTCCGTGTTTTGCCCGCGTACGCGCTGCATGATCCGCGTATGCAATATCAAGCTGGTCGCAAGGGGTGCCGATGTCCGCGCATGACGCCAAATCTGCCGTAGAGGCGAACGACGCGTCGGAACGCGGGGCGCCCGAAGTTGCGACCGGCGGCGCCGGCAAGGCCGCCGCCCGCGGCGCGCCGTCGTTTGGCGCGTTCGTGCGCAAGCCTGCACGCGAGAGCGCCGCGAAAGCTGCGCCCGCAGGTGAGAGTCTGCGCGCCGAAACCGAAGCGAGCTGGCCGGCCGACGCCGTTGAAGTCGGTGCCGTGATCGACGCCTATGGCCTCAAGGGCTGGCTGAAAATCGCGCCGCACGCGCAGGACGGCCGCGCGCTGCTTTCCGCCAGGCGCTGGTGGCTCCTCAAGGGCCGCGAGGGTCAGGCGCATCGCGAGCGTCATTCCGCGGTGCGCGTGAGCGCCAAGGTTCATGGTGACAGCGTCGTTGGCCAGCTTTCGGGCCTGGACGACCGCGATGCCGCGCTGCTGTTGCGCGGCGCGCGCGTGTACGTGAGCCGGGCCGAATTCCCGGCGCCCGCAGCCGATGAATATTACTGGGTCGACCTGATCGGCCTCGATGTCGCCAATGAGGCGGGTGTCGAGCTCGGCAAGGTTGCCGACCTGATCGACAATGGCGCGCAATCGGTGTTGCGTGTCACGTACGCGTCCACAGACAAGGATGGCAAGCCGGCCACCGGCGAGCGCCTGATCCCGTTCGTGGGCGTGTTCGTAAAGACGGTGGACCTGGCGGCGAAGCGTATCGTCGTCGACTGGGAAGCCGACTACTAGGCACCGCGGCAACGCTGTGCTGTGGCAACCCCGCCGCGCGCCCTGATTCAATTTCGCTGAACGGAGAGAGCGATGCAGTTCGATGTCGTCACGCTCTTTCCCGAGATGTTCCGCGCGCTGACCGACTGGGGCATTACCAGCCGGGCGGCGAAGCAGCAGCGTTACACGTTGCGCACGTGGAATCCGCGTGATTTCACGACCGACAACTACCGCACGATCGACGACCGCCCCTACGGCGGCGGCCCCGGCATGGTCATGCTGGCCAGGCCGCTCGAAGCGGCGATCGACGCGGCGCAGGCCGCGCAGGCGCAAGCCGGCGTGAGCGCCCCGCGTGTGCTGCTGATGTCGCCGCAAGGCAAGCCGCTCACGCACGAACGCGTCATGCAGTTCGCGCAGGAGCCGGGCCTCGTGATGTTGTGCGGCCGCTATGAAGCGATCGACCAGCGTCTCGTCGACCGCTGCGTGGACGAAGAAGTGAGCCTCGGCGACTTCGTGCTCTCGGGGGGCGAATTGCCCGCGATGGCCTTGATGGACGCCGTGGTGCGCAACCTGCCGGGCGTGCTGGGCGATGCGCTTTCGGCGGTGCAGGACAGCTTCGTCGACGGTTTGCTCGACTGCCCGCATTACACGCGCCCCGAGGAATACGACGGCGTGCGCGTGCCCGATGTGCTGCTTGGCGGCCATCATGCGGAAATCGAGCAGTGGCGTCGCCGCGAGGCGTTGCGCAACACGTGGAACAAGCGGCCCGATCTGATCGCGCGGGCCAGAAAGAACAAGATGTTGAGCCGGGCCGACGAGGCGTGGCTCGCTAGTCTCGCGAAGGGCGCGGACGAAGCGTAAGGCTTCGGGCGTGCGCGACAAGGGGCGCAAAAGGCGGTGCCGCTTCATGCGTGAACGGCGCCAGTTGTGAATCCATCCTCTATCGGGGCCGTAGTGCAGGCAACCCTGCACAGGTACGAACGCCGACAAGATGGCATACGGAGTCAATCCATGAATCTGATTGAAAAACTCGAGCAGGAAGAAATCCAGCGCGTGCTGGGCGAGAAGACCATCCCCGAATTCGCTCCCGGCGATACGGTGATCGTCAACGTGAACGTGGTTGAAGGTAACCGCAAGCGGGTTCAGGCATACGAAGGCGTCGTGATCGCGAAGCGTAACCGCGGCCTGAACTCGTCGTTCATCGTGCGCAAGATCTCGTCGGGCGAAGGCGTCGAGCGTACGTTCCAGACGTACTCGCCGCTGCTGGCCAGCATCGTGGTGAAGCGTCGCGGCGACGTGCGTCGCGCGAAGCTGTACTACCTGCGCAACCTGTCGGGCAAGAAGGCACGTATCAAGGAAAAGCTGGTGTCGAAAGACCGCGCAGCTGCTCCGGCCGACCAGGCGTAAAAGCTGTAAGAAAGAAGCACCCTCCGGGGTGCTTTTTTCTTTTTGGCCGCAAAATAATCTCGTGTACGTGTCATCCGGGACGCCCGTTGATCCGCCCAGTATTTGAACCCGAAAGCCTGCCGATCGAATCGACGGGCGCGAGCCTTCCGCAGGTCGCCGCGGAACGCCTGACCGCCGCCGGCTTGCGCACGCGCTTCGAGCAGCGCCTGCCGTGGGACCCCGAACCCCAGGAAGCCCGTCTGTTCGAGATGCGCGATCCGCGCGAGGCCGCCGTGCTGATGCCCATCGCCATGCGCCCGGGCGGCCTGACCGTGCTGCTCACCCAGCGCGCCGACAACCTCAGCAATCACGCGGGCCAGGTGAGCTTTCCCGGCGGCAGCCGCGAACCTTCCGACCCTACGCCCATCGCCGCCGCGCTGCGCGAGGCGCACGAGGAAGTGAATCTCGACCCCGCGCGCGTCGAGGTGCTCGGCGCGTTGCCCGACTACCTGACCGGCACGGGCTTCAGAGTCACGCCCGTGGTCGGTCTCGTGCACGAGCCGTTCAGTCTCGCGGCGGACTCGCTCGAAGTGGCGAGCATCTTCGAGGTGCCGCTCAGCTTTCTCATGAACCCGGTGCATCACCAGGTGCGTGTGTTCCGCTGGGAAGGCGGCGAGCGGCGCTTCTATGCGATGCCGTATCCGGACCGCCATTCGCCGGACCCCAACGTGCCCGAACCCGTCATCGCTTCCGGCGTCGGGTCCTCGCACTTCATCTGGGGGGCGACGGCGGGCATGCTGCGCAACTTCTACCGTTTCCTGCTCGCGTAACACGTCTGACGGCGCGTGCAAGCACCGCCGTGCACTGTTGCGAGTTTGCCGCCCGAATTGCCGGCGATGGTCAGGCACATCTGGCCCTGTGATATCGTTGCAACACTTTCATAAAACCCCTTTCGCAACCCGATCTGCACGGCGCGTCGCATGACCTTCTTTTCCGTATTGCTGGCTCTCGTCATCGAACAGGTGCGGGCGCTGTCGCCCAAAAATCCGGTCATGGCGCTCGTGCGCCTCAATGCGGAGTGGGCCGCTCACGGCTTCGACGCCGGCAAGCAGAAACATGGCCTCATCGCTTGGCTCGTGGTCGTGCTGCCGTGGACGCTTGCCACGGCGCTCGTCTACTACGTGCTGTACCACATCAGCTTCGTGCTGGCGTTCCTGTGGAACGTGGTGGTCGTGTACTTCACGCTCGGCTTTCGCCAGTTCAGCCACTATTTCACCGATATCCATCTCGCGCTGAACAACGACGACGTGCCGCGCGCGCGTGAAATCCTCCACGAATGGACCGGCATCGACGCCGTGGACATGCCCGTGAGCGAGATCGTGCGCCACACGCTGATTCACGCGGTGATCGCCTCGCACCGGCACGTGTTCGGCGTGTTCTTCTGGTTTCTCGTGCCGATCGGGCCCGCGGGCGCCGTGCTGTACCGCATCGCCGAATACCTCGCGCGCGAGTGGGCGCGTCCGGCCGAGGACCGCACCGAGGCTTTCTCGAACTTCGCGCAGCATGTGTTTTTCGTGATCGACTGGGTGCCGGCGCGCCTTACGTCGCTGGGCTTTGCGATCGTCGGCAACTTCGAGGACGCGATCTACTCCTGGCGCAACCACACGAACCAGTGGCCCGACACCAACGAAGGCGTGCTGCTCGCCACCGGCAGCGGCGCGCTGGGCGCGCGGCTTTCTGGCCCGCTCGCCGAGCAGTCCAGCGTCGATGTGCTCGCGCAGCCGGGCGAGGGCGGTCCGTACACGGTGGGCGACGACTGCACGCCGCGCACGCTGCAATCGGCCGTGGGCCTCGTGTGGCGCGCCGTGATCCTGTGGATGATCCTGCTGCTCATGCTGACGATCGCCGTCTGGCTCTGAGCGCCGCAGCGCAGCGCTGAGTCGTAAGAATGCAAATGGGCCGCTTCCAGCGGCCCATTTTCGTTTGGGTCAGCACCTGACGTCACTCGTCGCGCACGTCGCGATCGCGTCCGCAATTCCAGCACACGGTGAACTGCGCTTCGAGCACCTCGCCGCAGCGCGCGCAGCGCCACGTCGGCGAGCCCGGCGGCGGGCCGCTCACCGCTTCGTCGATCAGACGCCGGGCGAGCTTTTCGTCGCGCTCATCCACGAGCCAGAGTTCGGGGGCGCACTGCTCGGCCGGAATCTCGCCCATCGCGCCGCTCAGGTAGCGGTTGTGCAGCTCGCAGGGCACGCCCGCCGTCGCCAGGATGTTCATCCAGTGCTGGGCGATCAGCAGATTCGGCGCGCGCACGAGCTTGAGCATAGGCGTTTTGCGGGCAGGCGGCGCGTCAGCGCACGACCTGGCTGATCTCGTGGATGAGCTGCGCGTACAGCGCCTGGCGCTCGGGCGCGATGCGGCCGTCGTCGACGGCCTCCAGAATTGCGCAGCCCGGCTCGTGCAGGTGATGGCAGTTGTAGAAGCGGCAGTGCGCGAGCAGCGGCCGGAACTCGGGGAACGCGCGCTCCAGCTTGCCTTCGGTGAGGTGATACAGGCCGAACTCCTGGAAGCCCGGTGAGTCGATCAACGCGCCGCCTTCGGGCAGCGTGTAGAGCCGCGTGAACGTCGTGGTGTGGCGGCCGCTGTTGAGTGCCGTAGAAATCTCGCGCGTGGCCGCTTCGGCGTCGGGAATCAGCAGGTTCACGAGCGTCGACTTGCCCATGCCCGACTGGCCGAGCAGGATCGTCTCATGGCCGTGCAGATGCTCGGCCAGCGTCGCGTGCGCCTCCTCGGGGCGGCCCTTCACCGATACCTCCAGCACCGTATAGCCCAGCGCGCGATAGCGCTCGAGGCGCTGACGCGCGAGCGGCAGCGCGGCCTCGACGTCGATCTTGTTGAGCACGATGAGCGGCTTGAGGTCGTTGGCCTCGGCGGCCACGAGCGCGCGCCCGAGCAGGTCCTCGCTGAAGTGGGGCTCGGTGGCGAGCACGATCAGCAGCTGGTCGAGGTTCGCCGCAAAGAGCTTCGACTTGAACTGGTCGGAGCGATAGAGCAGGTTGCGCCGCTTGCCGATCGCGACGATCACGCCCTGGTCGGCGGAAGTCGACTGATACTCGACGCGGTCGCCCACCGCGACCTCGCTCTTCTTGCCGCGCGGGAAGCATTGCAGGTGCGCGCCGCCGCCGTCGGGCGCGACCAGATAGTGGCGCCCGTGGGCGGCGATCACCACGCCGTGCAGCGTGGCGCCTGCAGCTTTTGCGTTGCCGGCGGCTTTGGTTGCGCGCCGGTTCATGCGTGCGCGAGCAGTCGGTCGATCCGCTGCGAAGCCGGCGGATGCGAGTAGTAGAACGCGGTATAGAGCGGGTCGGGCGTGAGCGTCGACGCGTTGTCCTCGTAGAGCTTCACGAGCGCGTTGACGAGATGCTGCGCGTCCGTTTGCGTGGCGGCGAAGGCGTCGGCCTCGAACTCGTGCTTGCGCGAGGAGAGGCTGCCAAGCGGCGTGACGAAGAACAGGAACACGGGCACGGCGAGGAAGAACAGCACGAGCGCGAGCCCTTCGTTGCCGCCGAGCAGCGACGGCCGCACGCCGAGCCCCTCGTAGAACCAGACGCGCTGCGAGAGCCAGCCGAGCAGGGCGAGCAGCGCGAGGCTGATCGCGAACGTGACGACCATGCGCTTGATCACGTGACGGCGCTTGAAGTGACCGAGTTCGTGTGCGAGCACGGCCTCGATCTCGCTGCCGGAGAGGCGCGCGAGCAGCGTATCGAAGAAGACGATGCGCTTGGACGCGCCAAAGCCCGTGAAATAGGCGTTACCGTGCGCGGAGCGGCGGCTGCCGTCCATCACGAACAGGCCCTTGGCCGCAAAGCCGCAGCGCTGCATGAGCGCCTCGATGCGCGAGCGTAGCGCCTCATCGCGCAGCGGTTCGAACTTGTTGAAGAGCGGCGCGATGAAGGTGGGGTAGAGCACCAGCACGAGCATCTGGAAGGCGACCCAGACGGCCCACGTCCAGAGCCACCAGAGGCTGCCCGCCTGCTTCATGAGCCAGAGCACGACGAACAGCAGCGGAATGCCGAACGCGGCGCCGATCAGGAGCCCCTTGATGCGGTCCATGATGAAGATGCGCCTCGTCATGCGATTGAAGCCGAAGCGCTCCTCGACCACGAACTGGCGGTAGTAGTCGAGCGGCAGCTCGACCAGGCCGGAGATGGCGAGCACGGCCCCGATCAGCGCGATCTGGCCCACATATTCGCGTCCGATCGCGTCCGAAATGCCGAGATCGAGCGCCTGCACGCCGCCGAGCAGCGTGAGCGCGATCAGCACCACGGCGCCGAGCACGATCTCGATCATGCCGAGGCGCGTGCGCGCGACCGTGTAGTCGGCGGCGCGCTGGTGCGCGGCGAGCGGAATGGTGGCGGTGAACTGCTCGGGCACCGCGCCGCGGTGGGCGGCCACGAAGCGGATCTGGCGCGAGGCGAGCCAGAGCTTGGTCGCGACCATGGCGAGCACGCCGACGACGAACAGCACGCTGAAGTACAGCGCAGGGGAGGGGGACAGATTAGGCATCCAGGAAGTCCGTGGTATCTATGCGACAATTATATGTTCTCGCCGGCCGGGCATCGCATCCTGTCGATGCCGCGCACGCGCCGCGCCACCAACGCTCTCCGGGTTGCCTTTCATGACTGACATTACCGCTGCCGGCGCGCCGCTCATCGAGCGCACCGACATGAACCTGATCTGGCTCGATATGGAAATGACGGGCCTCGATCCCGATAACGACCGCATCATCGAGATCGCCGTGGTGGTGACGAATTCGACGCTCGACAAGCTCGTGGAAGGCCCCGTGCTGGCCATCCATCAGCCGGAGACGGTGCTCGACCGCATGGACGAATGGAACCGCAACACGCACGGCCGCTCGGGCCTCACCGAGCGCGTGCGCGCCTCGACCGTCACGGAGGAAACCGCTACCGAGCAGATCATGGCGTTTCTTTCGCAATACGTGCCGCCGGGCAAGTCGCCGATGTGCGGCAACTCGATCTGCCAGGATCGCCGCTTCATGGCGCGCTGGATGCCCACGCTCGAGCGCTTCTTTCACTACCGCAACCTCGACGTGAGCACGCTCAAGGAGCTGTGCCGCCGCTGGCAGCCGACCATCTACAAGGGTTTCCAGAAGCGCGCGATGCACACGGCGCTCGCCGACATCCACGAGTCGATCGACGAACTCAAGTACTACCGCGAGCACTTCCTCGTTCCGGCGCCGGGCATCGTGCCCGACATGGCCGCGGGCGAGGCCGGCCCGGCGCTCTGAGCGCCGTTGAGACACGCAGCAGCGCTTCTGCCGCTGCTGCGCGATCGTTGAAGTTCGAGTGTCAAGCGCGCGGCGCCCGCTGCGCGTTTTTAGGCCGGAACGCCGCCACGACGTTCGGATCGGTTTCGATATACGGGCCGCCGATCAGGTCGATGCAATACGGCACCGCAGCAAAAATGCCCGGCACCTTCACGGCGCCCTGATCGTCACGCAGGCCTTCCAGCGTTTCCTTGATCGACTTCGGCTGCCCCGGCAGGTTGATGATGAGCGCCGCGTGGTCGTCATTTTCGCGGATCACGGCAACCTGGCGCGACAGAATGGCCGTCGGCACGAAATTCAGGCTGATCTGGCGCATCTGCTCGCCAAAGCCCGGCATTTCCTTCGTCGCCACCGCAAGCGTCGCCTCGGGCGTCACGTCGCGGCGCGCGGGGCCGGTGCCGCCCGTCGTCAGCACGAGGTCGCAGCCGAGGCCGTCCACGAGCGCCGTGAGCGTCGCGGAGATCGTCGCCGCGTCGTCGTGGATCAGGCGCGTTTCGGCGCGCCACGGCGTTTTCAGCGCGTTGCCGAGCCACTCCATCAGCGAGGGAATGCCCTTGTCCTCGTAGACGCCGCTCGTCGCGCGGTCGCTGACCGACACGAGGCCGATCACGAGTTCGTCAGGATGGCTGCGCTCAGGCTTCGTCATCTTCGCGGTCCTCGTCGGCACGCTCGTTTTCGTGCTCTTCGCCCTCGTCGGCGCCCTGGGCGCTCGCGTCCTTGATCCACTGGAACAGCTCGCGGAAGGACTTGGGCGGCTTGCTTTGCTCCTGCTCGCGGCGCGCGTTGCGGATCAACGTGCGGCCTTCCTGCGGGTCGGCGGCGGGGTGCAGGCGGATGAATTCGGTGAGCGCGGCGTCGTCCGCGAGCAGCTTGTCGCGCGTGCGTTCGATCCAGTGCAGGCGCGCCGTGGCGGCCTTGTTCACGCCGCGGTGCTCGTCGAGCTTCGTGCGCAGCGCGGCGACTTCGGCCTCCGTGAGCCCGCGCATCATGCGGCCCACGTACTGGAGCTGGCGGCGACGGCCTTCGTGGTCGGTGATGCGGCGGCACTCGTGGACGGCGTCCGCGAGGTCTTCGGTCATCGGCATGCGCTTGAGCGCGTCCTTGGGCAGTTCCACGAGGGCCTGGCCGAGTTCCTGGAGCGCTTCCATGTCGCGCTTGAGCTGCGATTTGCTCGGGCGATCGTAGCCGTTGTCGTCCTGCTCGGCGACAGCGTCGTTCATCGGTTGAATGCGGGTTTTGCGTTTCATGGGGCGTATTGTAGCGTGCGCGCGCGTGCGGCTCGGGCTGGAAGGCGGCGGACGGCGGCGCCGGCGGCCCGATGCCGGGGCGGGCGTTGGTGCGGCAGTTGGTGCGAGGGGCCAGGCGGCGAAAGCGCCTGTGATGCGTGTTCACATACCTTGCTATGATCGCGGGATGCGCTTTGCGAACGCAGCGCGTTCCGAAGCACCTGAACCGACACCAGCGAAACACGACACCAGCGGGCCGCACCGGCCCAATACCGGACCGTAACGACAATGGCAGCAGACATCGAAGCCCGGCAACGCTTTTTCCCGCACACCCAGGACGAGCTGAAGGAGATCGCCTCAGACATCCTGCGGCACGCCAGCGCGCTCGGCGCGAGCGACGCCGCGACCGAGATCTCCGAAGGCGACGGCTTGTCCGTTTCGGTGCGGCGCGGCGAGGTCGAGACGATCGAGCACAACCGCGACAAGATGGTCGGCGTGACCGTCTATATCGGCAACAAGCGCGGCAACGCGAGCACCTCGGATTTTTCGCCGCAGGCGCTCAAGGACACGGTGGCGGCCGCGTACAACATCGCGCGCTTCACCGCCGACGACGACTGCGCGGGCCTCGCCGAACGCGATCTGCTCGAAACCGCGCCGCGCGACCTCGACCTCTATCACCCGTGGAATCTCTCCGCCGACGAGGCCGTGGAAATCGCGCGCCGCGCCGAAGACGCGGCGTTCGCCGTCGACCCGCGCGTGAAGAACTCCGAAGGCGCGAGCGTGTCGGCACAGCACTCGCAGTTCGTGCTCGCCACCTCGGGCGGCTTCATGCACGGCTATCCGTACTCGCGCCACTACGTTTCGTGTGCGCCTATCGCAGGCGTCGGCCGCAACATGCAGCGCGACGACTGGTACACCTCGCGGCGCAGCGCGGCCGAGCTGGCCTCGCCCGAAGCCGTCGGGCGCTATGCGGCCGAACGTGCGCTTTCGCGCCTGAACGCGCGCAGCCTCGACACGCGCAAGGTGCCGGTGCTGTTCGAGGCGCCGCTCGCCGCGGGTCTGCTCGGCGCGTTCGTGCAGGCCGTGAGCGGCGGCGCGCTGTATCGCAAGACGTCGTTCCTCGTCGACAGCCTCGGCAAGCCGGTGTTCGCGCCGCACATCCAGATCGTCGAGGACCCGCATGTGCCGCGCGCGGCCGGCAGCGCGCCGTTCGACGAAGAGGGCGTGCGCACGCAGCGCCGCGAAGTCGTGAAGGACGGCATCGTGCAGGGCTATTTCCTGTCGTCGTATTCGGCGCGCAAGCTCGGCATGCAGACCACGGGCAACGCCGGCGGCTCGCACAACCTGCAGTTCCAGAGCTCGCTCACGAAGCCCGAGGACGACTTCGAGGAGATGCTGAGAAAGCTCGGCACGGGCCTGCTGCTGACCGAACTGATGGGGCAGGGCGTGAATTTCGTGACGGGCGACTATTCGCGCGGCGCGTCGGGCTTCTGGGTGGAGAACGGCAAGATCCAATACCCGGTGGAGGAAATCACGGTGGCTTCGACGCTGCAGGAGATGTTCCACCATATCGTCGCCGTGGGCGCGGATACGCTCGCGCGCGGCACGCGTCAGACCGGTTCGGTGCTGATCGAGCGGATGACGGTGGCGGGGCAGTAAGCGCCGTTTAACGCCTTCTGCGCTGGCTCGATGAAAAACGGCACGCCCAGGCGTGCCGTTTTGCTTTTCGGAGCCGCGCTGCGCGCCCCGTCGATCAATCCCGCCGCACGTACCGCACGAACGCGAAATCGAAGTCGTTCGGCGCATGCGCATGCAGCGTCTCGCGCGAGGTTTCCTGCCACACGTCGGGGTCGGGCGCGGGGAAGGTGGCGTCGCCCTCAAAGTCCGCGGAGATTTCCGTCACCACGAGTTCGTGCGCGAGCCCGAGTCCTTCGCCGTAAAGTTGCGCGCCGCCGATCAGGAACGCCGTGGGCGCCTGGTCCTGGGCCGCGAGCGCGAGCGCCTCGTCGAGGCTCGTGGCGGTGTCGCAGCCGGGAAAGCGCTTGCCCGCGTCGCGCGTCACGACGATGTTGCGGCGGCCCGGCAAGGCGCGGCCGATCGATTCGTGGGTTTTGCGGCCCATGATGATGGGCGCGCCCATGGTGGTGCGCTTGAAGAACGCGAGGTCTTCGGGTAGCCGCCAGGGCAGCGCGTTGTCGCGGCCGATCACGCCGTTGCGGGCGCGCGCGACGATGAGGGTGAGCGTCGTCATCGAAAGGGTAGAGGTGCGAGGTTGTAAGCTGTTCGCAGCGATTCTACCTGAGCGCGCCGGGCGCCCCGGCGCGCTTCCTCCACGCGATCGACTGTTTCAGTCCTGCCCGTCGGGCGGCAATTCCGCCTGGTTCTCCGCTTCGCCGCCAAAGAACGTTTTTTCGTCGCGCAGGCCGTGCGTGCCCATCAGCCGGTAAAGCGTCACGCGCGAGATGCCGAGATCGGCAGCGGCCTCCGTGAGCCGGTGCCGGTGCCGCAGCAGCGCCGCCTCGATCGCGCGTCGCTCCGCGGCCTCGCGGGCCTGCGCGAGCGTGACCGTCTGCTGCGCGGTGAAGTGCGCGAGATCGAGATCCTCCGCCGAGATCAGCTTGCTCTCGGCCATCACGATCGCGCGGCGCACGCGGTTGATGAGTTCGCGCACATTGCCTGGCCAGTTGTAGTTGTAGAGGGCCTCGATGGCGTCAGGCGTGAAGCCGCGGATGCGGCGCGCGCTGTCCTGCTTGAACTTGTGCAGCACGTGGTGCGCGAGAATCTCGATGTCCTTGCCGCGCGCGCGCAGCGGCGGCTCGTCCACGCGCAGCACGCACAGGCGGTGAAAGAGGTCGGCGCGAAAGCGTCCGTCGCGCATGGCCGCCTCGAGATCGACGTGCGTGGCCGAGATGATGCGCACGTCCACGGGAATCTGCTCGTGGCCGCCCAGGCGTTCGATCTTGCCTTCCTGCAAAAAGCGCAGCAGGCTTGCCTGGCTTTCCAGCGGCAGGTCGCCGATCTCGTCGAGAAAGAGCGTGCCGCCGTTGGCCGATTCGACGCGCCCGATCTTGCGCTGGTTCGCGCCCGTGAACGCGCCGCGCTCGTAGCCGAACAGTTCGGATTGCAGAAGATGATGCGGGATCGCGCCGCAGTTGATCGGCACGAAGGTCGCCTTGCGCCGCGCGGAGCGCTCGTGGATCGCGAGCGCCGTGAGTTCCTTGCCGGTGCCCGATTCGCCCGAGATGAACACCGTGGCGTCGGTGTTGGCCACCTTGCGGATCGTGCGAAAGAGCTGCTGCATCGCTTCGCAGGTGCCGACCATCTCGTCTTCGTCCTGGCTCGCGGCGGCGGCCGGCGTGTCGAGATCGCACAGCGACACCATGCCGAACGCGTGGCCCACGAGGTAGTCGAGCGTCGCATGTGAGACCGGCACATGCACGTAGTCGAAGCAGTAGTGGCGGATCAGGCGCCGCACTTCGGCGTCGGTGAGGCGCGAATCGTCGGTGAGTGCGATCCATCCCACCTGCTGCAGCCGCAGGATCGTCTCGAGGCTCGCGAACTCGCGCGGCGCGAAACCCGTGAGATCGACGAGGCCGGCATAGGCCGCCTCCGGCTTCACGAGGCGCGAGGCCTCGTGCACCGTGCGCGCGGTCGCGATTTCCCAGCCGCGGCTCTTGAGGTAGGCGCACAGCAGCGGGTCGGGCGTGCGCGCGACATACAGCAAGGTGCGCTCGAGACTCGCCTCGGGCTTCGCATCGCGCGCGCGGCCGGCGTCGGGGACATCGCCGGCAAGCGGCGGTCCGCCCACGGCGAGACGCTGCCCGGCTCCGGCGAGCGGTGTCACAGTGGCGCCCAGATGTGAGGATTCGCGCACGATCGGCCTCATGTCATCAGAAGGTGTAAGGGAAACGCACGCCGACGACGAAGTTCGGTGCATCGGGCGTGAGCCCGACGGACACCGCGCCGTTGATCGTCAGGTGCTTGTTGACCACGTGATTCAGGCCGAAGTTGAGCACCGAGGCCGTCGTCTCGCTGCCCGGCACGCCGGTCCAGGTGCCGCCCGGCGACTTGGTCTTCGACTGCGGCTCGATGGCCATGGTGTACGAAATGCTTGCCGAGTCCTTGTCCGAGAAGGCGAGCGCGACGCCGCCGCCGAACTGGATGATGTCGCCGAGCTTCACTTCGGCAGGCTCGGTCTGCCCGATCACCGAGGAGATGTCGGCGAACGAGCGCGAGATGTTGTACGTGTACGAGAAGCTGCCGAACAGCACCACCGGGTCGTAGGTCTTCAGCACCGAGATGCCGGCCGTGACGTTCCAGAAGCCCGTGCCCGTGGGCAGCTTGCTGGGGGCGACGAGATTGGTGTTGTCGGGCGTGATCTGCTGAACCTTGATGCCGAACGGCGAGGTGCCGGTGTCCGTCTTCACGCGCAGGCTGCCGACCACGTCGGGAATGTTGTTGGTTTCCTTCAGGAACTGGTAGTAGATCCCGAAGTTCACGTCGCCGATCGAGTTCGAATTGACCGACGCATCCGTGAGCGTGCTGGCCGAGCCGCCCGCGCCACCGACGATGAAGGTGCTGTGCCGGTAGACGTAAGGCACGTCCACATCGATGCTCATGCGGTCGGTGAGGCCGTAGCGCGTGTCGAGGTCGGCAGTGATCGTGTGCGACTTGGTCTGCCCCAGATTGATGTTGCCGAGGAAGATCGCGTCGAGGGCGAGAAAGCCCGAAAGCTGCAGCTGGCGGCGATCGTAGTAACTGTCGCTGATGCCCCAGTCCAACGTCAGCTTGTGGTCGAAGAGCGGCGCGTGCTCGCGCTGCACGACCGCTTCTTCGGCTTGCGTGCGCGACGGCTCGGCGCTCTTTTGCGTCTCGCCCACGGTCGGGTTGTTCGGGTTCACGCCAACCGGCGCGCCCTGCTGCGGCCCGCTCGCGGCCGAGCTGCCGGTCGCGCCATTGGTCGCGCCTGCGTCGGGCGAGGGCGGGTTCACGGGCACGCCCGTGGCCGTGCCGGTGAGCGCACCCGGCGCCGTCGCGCCCGGCAGCGCCTGGGCGAGCGGCGGCAGGGGCACAGGCAGACCGTCTGCGCCCGGTTGTTCCGCGACCGTCGCGTCCGACGCGGCGTCGGGCGCACCCGCGCCCGGCATGCCGCGACCGCGCTGCGCCATTTCGAGGTTCGTCACCTGGCGCTCGAGTGACTGGATTTGCCGCTGCTGCTCGTCGACGACGCGCATGAGCGTATTCAGGCGGTCTTCGATCGACTGGCTTTGTAGCGCCTGCGCGTGGGCGGACTGCGAGAGCGCGAATAGTAAAACGGCTGCTGGAATGGCGGCCAGCGACACGTGTGGCGCGGCCGCCCTGGACATCATCTTCATTGTTCTTCCCCCGGGATCGAATGCGGGCGCCCGGCGGAACTCCCTGGTTCCACGCCCGCGCACGTCGATGCTCCTCATTCAAAGTGCTGCTTCTCGCGCGGGTCCTTGCCCGCGTGGTGGTCTCCTTGACTGGTACGTCTCGTGCAGGCCCTCGGTTAGTGGAGATTTCGCAGAGCCTGTAATACGCCGGTCTGCTGGATCATTTGCGACGTCATCTGCTGCGTCTGCAGACTCAGTTGCAACTGGTTGGCGACCTGCTGGTTGTTGCCTGCGACCTGGAGTAGCTGGGCGATCGCGCCGGCCTGCTGCATGTTGCCTGGCACGATGTTCTGCGTGGCGATGCCCGCCGGCGTCTGCAGCGTCACGTTGACGCCGTTACTGCCGAACGAGATGCCCGCTCTTATGCTGCCGGTCGCGTTCGATGCCGACGCGCTCGGCTGGTTGGCCGCGCCTGGCAGACTGGCGAGCTGCGGCGCGTTGTTGTCATAGGAGATGGTTGCGGCATTGGCGCCCGTATTGCCGTTGCCGGCCACCTGGGTGATCTGCGAGACGCCGTTGACCGAAACGTTCTGGCCGCCGGTGGCCGTCGCGTTCGGGTTGGCGCCGCTGTTTGCGCCCGTGGTTCCGCCCTGCGTCGGGTCGATCACGGTTGCATAGGTCTTCACCTGCGCGCTCACCTGGTTGGCCGCGTTCTGGGCGACCGCGAGCGCGCCTTGCGCGACTGCGGTCGCGCCGTTTGGCAATTGCCATTGAGAAAGCAGGTTCAGAACGAACCCGGAAATCATGTCGCTGCCGGCATATTTGCCGGTCTGATGCGCGAGCACGTCGTCGCCGACGGCTTCGCAGCGGATGCCTTGCGCCTGCGCGTCGGCGTTCGAGAGAAACGCCGGCATCGGTTGCGGCAAGCCGATGCCTTCAGCCGCTAGCGCACCGCTCGAAAAAGCGCAGGCGAGCGCGGAGACGGCTGCCGCGATGCCACACTGTGAGAGGTTGCGTTTCATGATTCTTCGGACTTCAGAACATGACGGCCTTATCGAGGCCGTATTCGAAGAAGGGAGTCGCCGCAGTGCCATTGAGCAAGGCTTGTTCACGCAGCTTGAGCGCGAGCGACTCGTTGTTCTGCAACAGCGGAGAGTCCTCCAGAAACGGTTTGCCGAGCACCGCGAAGACGAGTCCGTTCCATGTTTTGGCGAAGTCGTCTTCGGCGACGATACGGTTGCCGAGCGCGGGGTCCGCAATGAAGATGCGGCCGTTCTCGGCGTGCTTGACGATCACGAAGTGCTCATAGCCATCGATGTTCATGAGCACCAGCACGGGAATCTGCAGGTGGTAGAGCGCGTCGGTATTGACGCGAAAACCGCGGCCGCGCAAGCCGATCGTCTCGACGAACTTCTTCATGTCGAGCATGGAGAAGCCGTTCTTGACGACCACCTCGGGCGTGGAGAACACCATCATCTGGCGGATCAGCTCAGGTTCGGGGATGTCGATGCCGTAGCCATACTTGAGCAGTGTGGCGAGCGCGGCGGCGCCGCAGCTGTAGTCATACTGCTGGCTGACGATGCTGCGATAGCGCAGGTCCCGCATCGAGTGCAGCGGCAGCTTCACCGGCACGCCGATGAGGTGGGTCGCGTCGAGCGTCGACTGCTGCGCATGCACAGGCACAAGGGCTGCGCTGGCCGAGAGCGTCAGCGCGACGACAAACATCCTTGATGCCGGGGTCGATACGGGCCCGGACATGGTGGTCTCCTACCTTCTGGTATGCGCGCCGGCTGCGGTGGGACAGCCGGCGCGCGTTGCTTGCTGCGTTTTCTGCCTGGGGCGAGCCCAGTTCCTGCAGTGCTGCCAGCCGTGCCTAGTGGCCGTTGTTCATCGCGGCGATTGCCATGCCGTTGTGCTGCAGGTTGCCGATGCCGCCGGCAATGTTCACGCCGATGTTGCCTTGCGCGCCGGTGAGCGTATTGGCGCCGAGGCTGGCCGTACCCTGGAACTGGCCGACTGCCGACATGTTGGCGTTCTGCGAGTTGTTATCCGTCGCGACCATTGCAACCGTCGAGTAGGCACCCGGGGTTGCCGTCGTCACCGAGCCGGCGAGGCTGTTGTTCTGCGCGTTGCCGATGCCCGATGCGACGTTCACGCCGACGTTGCCCGATACGTTGGCGAGCGAGCCGTCGCCGACCGACGCGTTCAGGTTGAAGTTCTTCACGTGGGCGCTACCGCTGGACGCCTGATTGTTGAAGATCTGCGCGTTGCCGAACACGTTGCCCATGTCGACAGAAGCGAGCGCGACATCGTTGCTTTGCGCGTTGTTGATGCCTTCCGCGATGTTCACGCCGAGGTTGCCCGTCACGCCGGTGGCTGCGCCGCTGCCGGTGTTGGCGTCGAGCGTGCCCGCCTGTTGTGTGTTGATATGCTGCGTGACGGAGCCGGTGGTGTGCTCGTCGACGGTGTTGAGCGAGTCGCTCACGTTGTAGCCCCAGCTCTTGCTCGAGCTCGAGCTGCGCGACGACGAGTGGCTATGCGAATCCGAGCTGGAGCTCGACGAGCTGTACATGGAAGCGTACGTGCTCGACGAGTTTTTCGACTTTTCGCTCGTGCCGTTTACGCTCGTCGAAAGCGCGGCGCTGGCCGTGCCGTCAGCATGAGCCGTATTGGCGGTCGTCGAGCTGTTGCTCGTATTCTTGTTGTTGTTCACGGACCAGGCCGCGCCGACGTTCGTCGTGTCGCTGTTGTTGTGGGCGTTGGTCGTCGTGTGCGACGTGCTTTCCGAGCCGCTGAGGTTGATGCCGGCCGAGCCGTTCTTGTGGTTGCCGGTGTGCGACCACGATGCATTGGCCTGGAGGCTGCCATTGCCGCTCTGCGACTTCGTCGACGTGTTGTTGCCTACGCTGCTGTAGCTCGTGCCAAGGGCCGCGCTGCCCGTGTCGCTATAGGTGCTGGCCGTCGTGTGGTCATGTGTGCTGCCATTGTCGGTCGCGACATGATAGTCGGCGCTCGCGCTTGCGTTGAAGGTCTTGCTGAAGCTCGAGTTGCTCGACGAGCTCTTCGAGTTCGATGCATTCACTTGATGCGAATGCGACGAACTGCTCGACGACGACGAACTGCTCGACTCGCTCGAGCTCGAGGACTTCGAGAAGGAATTGCTGCCTGTGCCCGTCACGCTCCACGTGGTGTTGTTCACTGCCGTGGTGATCTTGCCGCTGTCGTAGCTTTGCGCTTGCGGCAGAAGCGTGCCGCCACCGGTGGTCTGGTTGTTGTTGATGACGGCGCCGGCGGTGCTCGAAACCGAGACGCAGCCGAACAGCGTGACGAAGCCTTCGATGCCGACGTATTGGGTGACGCCTGTGGCGTTAAAGAGATACGCCGAACTAGCTGCGTGAGCGGAACCTACCGCCGACGCAAGAACTGCCGCTGCTATGAGGGTGCGCTTCATGATTTCGCTCCGATACTGAGTGGTCAGTTAAAAAAGAGTGCCCGCCGGGGGACGGAGCACAAAACTGTTTGCCGTAGCGTTACCGGCGCCGGCTGTCTGGTTCACCTGCACGAGGCCCGTCGCATTCCTGAATGCCGCATTGTCGATGCGTACCTCACGAATGCCCCCTGCCTGGGCCGTTTGCCCATGACCGCCGTTTTGAGCAGCCGCCGCGGACAGTTCCCCGTCCGAGACCGCCACTACACCAATCGCACCACTGCTGATGAGCGCAGTGTTGCGCTGGACATTGCCCACGCCCGCCGACTGATTCACCATCATTGCGCCGTTCGTGTTTGCAAAAGCTCCTGCACCAATCGTTGCGCTTGCGCCCTTGAGCTGCGCCGTGACGCTGGCGAGCTGCTCGTCGCCGTTCACGTTGATCGACACGTTGCCGGTCGTGATCGTCAGCTGGTTGGCCTGCGCGTTGTCGACGCCCGCGGTCTCGTTCACCGTGAGCGCGCCGGTGGTCGACGTGGCGGCGCCCGGGGCGATGCTCGCCGTCGCGCCGACGCTCACCTGGGCCTGCGCGGCGCTCGCGAAGGCGAGCGCGGCGGCGCAGGCGAGCGCGCCGGAAAGCGCCGTGCGCAACGTGCGTGACGTGTGGATCGAACGGCTCATTTCATGCCTCCCATGGCGCCCGTGAGCGGGGCGAGCGCGCCTGTGATCGTCGAGGAAATCGTGCCGCCGAGGCCGGCGCCGACGCCGGCGCTCGCGCCGGCACCGGCCGCCACGTTCGAGCCCGTCGCGCTGCCCGTGAGAATGCGCGTGAGCGCCTGGACGCCGGCGGTTTGCGCGCTCAATGCGCCGTTTGCGTTCACGCCACTCGAGCCGTGCGCGTTGGTGAGATCCGTGTCGGTGACGAGCGTCGCCATCGCCGGGTCGAAGCTGTTCTTGGGGAAGGTCGTCGCGCGCACGAGCACCGGGTCCTGACTCTTCGGCACGTTGTCGAAGGCGCTGCGCGGCGTGATGTCACGTTCGACGATGACGTCGCCGGGGTTCGTGACCTGCTGGGCGGCCACGCTCGCCGTGGCGCTCGCGGCCAGCAAGCCGCACAGGGCGGCGGCGACCTGGGCCGACCGGCGGCTGGCGCCGCGCGTCGAGTTGCGTGCTCTCATGCTGGTCTCCTCCTGGCCGGCGTCGGCGTATCGGCGCCTGGTCCGGTCCTTTCGTCCTGGCTGCGCGTGTTCGCAGCGAACCAGGACACCGCGCCGCAAGCGGCGCGGGTGCTATCTCATCGTTACTTTCTCGTGTAGCTCGCGAGGTTGCCCTGCGCGTTCTGGGTGGCGTCGACGGGGATCGGCAGCGGTGCGGGCGGTGCGATTTCGTCCCAGAGCGTCACGTTGTTGTTGCCACGCATCAGTTGCGGGGTGGCGGCCACCATCACCATGCCGACGGCGCCGCCGCGCTGGCGCGCAAGCGTCTGGTCGTCGAGCGAGCCGATGCCCGCGAAGACGCCGTCGTTGCCGGAGGTGACGGGGTCGGCCGGGGCGCTGGCGGTCGCGGGGCTGGCGGACGTCGTGCTGGCTGGGTCCGCGGCGGTCGAAGTAGCGTCGCCGGCCGGCGCGCTCACTGCGAGCGTGGCGGGAACGAGTGCCGCAGGTGTTGCAGGAACGACATCCGGGGCGGCGCTGGCGACGCTGGCAACGGCGGTTGGCGCGCCAGGCGCATCGTCCACCGACTGTGCGCGAGCACCGGGCGAGAGGACGAGGAGGGCGGCGGGAAGGAGCACGGCGGCGCATGCACTGCCGTAGCCGATGACACTGCGCCGGACCTGCTGGATGTTGAGTCGCATGGCGTATCTCCTGGTGCGAGACATTTAGCGAAACGTGTGCCATCGCCCGCAATCCATTGATACGCTTCGAACCGCACTATTCTCTGCAAAATTTGAATGGCGGATATTCGCCAAAATGTTTCAGTGCTGAAACGTGAGGCCGTTTAAACCCGTTTGGAATGCGATATGGGTTTCAAAGGAGAACGTTTGCGCGTGAGGCGCTTAGCTATTGAGAGAAAGGAAACATCCGTAATTATTTCTGCACTGACAAAATGCCGGGAAAGTGGTGGAAACATTTCCATCGGTCCCTTATCCATTCCTGCCGCATAAATTCTATCCAAGTGCCACGAGGCTATAGTAAGCTTCAGAAAAAGCCGTAATGCCTAAAAGAAAACGCCCGCAACTGGGCAAGTTGACACACACGCCACAACTCGGGGATTCACTGTCAGCAAAAGCATGCGCGTTCACTGTTTTTTCAGGTACGCGAAAGTCGCTTTTTGCTGCGTGTCTGTACATTCAGGTGCGTGCCGTCATTCCCAAACGATGGTGTTGGCAAGAGGATCTGAATAATGGAACCTGCAACGCGGCAATTGGTGTATGTGACGCGAAAACCGGTCGAAGCGTTGAACGAACGGTTCCACGAGCGTGGCTGGCAGGTGGAGATCGTCGGCAACGCGCGGGACGCGCGGCGCGCCCTCCGTGCGGGTATGCCTGCGGGCGGGCTGCTCGATCTTTCAAGTGAATTCCATCTGCACGAAATCGGCTCGTTCGAGCCTTGCCTCACGCTGCCCAACGTCGGCTGGGTCGCGGCGACCACGACGGGGCAGCTGCAGGACGCCACGCTGCGCCGTCTGGTGCGCGATTACTGTTTCGATTACGTAACGGTCCCCTGGAACGGCGACCGGATCGTCGATTCCGTCGGCCATGCGTATGGCATGGTTTCGCTTGGCGAAGTCGCCTCGAACGACACCACGGGCGGCACCGAGGGCGAAATGGTCGGCTCGTGCGAGGCGATGCTGGCGCTGTTCCGCTCGATCCGCAAGGTCGCGCTGACCGATGCGCCGGTGTTCATCTCGGGCGAGTCGGGCACGGGCAAGGAACTCACGGCTGTGGCGATCCACGAACGCTCGGCGCGCCGCAGCGCGCCGTTCGTGCCGATCAACTGCGGCGCCATCCCGCCGCACCTGCTGCAGTCCGAGCTGTTCGGCTACGAGCGCGGCGCGTTCACGGGCGCGAGCCAGCGCAAGGTCGGCCGGGTCGAATCGGCCAACGGCGGCACGCTCTTTCTCGACGAAATCGGCGACCTGCCCATGGAAAGCCAGGCGAGCCTGCTGCGCTTCCTGCAGGAAGGCAAGATCGAGCGCCTGGGCGGTCATCAGTCGATTCCCGTGGACGTGCGCATCATTTCGGCCACGCACGTCGACATGCGCGCGGCGATGGTGGAAGGGCGCTTTCGCCAGGATTTGTATCACCGTCTGTGCGTGCTGCAGATCGACGAGCCGCCGCTGCGCGCGCGCGGCAAGGACATCGAGCTGCTCGCGCGGCACATGCTCGAGCGCTTCAAGAAGGACGGCAGCCGGCGCCTGCGTGGCTTTTCTCCGGACGCCATCGCAGCCCTGCACAACTACAGCTGGCCCGGCAACGTGCGCGAGCTGATCAACCGAGTGCGCCGCGCCATCGTGATGTCGGAGGGCCGTGCGATCACGGCGCGCGATCTCGAACTCGGCGACTACGTCGAGGTGGTGCCGGTCTCGCTCGCCCAGGCGCGCGAAGCTGCCGAGCGCCAGGCCATCGAACTCGCGCTGCTGCGCCACCGCGGGCGCCTTGGCGACGCCGCCCAGGAACTCGGCATCTCGCGCGTGACGCTGTACCGGCTCTTGTGCGCGCATGGCATGCGCCATATGGAAAGCGAGCCGCTCGCGCCGCATCCGGGCGGCCTGGCTTCGGGCGGTTGAGGCGGAGTGGGCTGCTTGAGCCCGATTGACGTCGATTGAGGCGAGCGGCGCTTTCGTGCTTCGCGCATGGGGCGTGTGCCGTCGCTTTTCCCGGCCATTGCCATGGCGTTTCATCTCGCCGCGCCTTGTTGCGCCGCGAACCTGTTCCCGGGCTCGTCGTAGCCCGTCCTGTGGGCGTTGCGCCCTTGTCCCCGTTGTGTGATGGACTTGCGCTTTCGGCGCGGCCGACCCGCAACGCGCGCGCCGGGTAAAATCCTTCTTTTCCATCCTGAATCCGAACCGGGCGCCACGTGCCCGACGAGGGAACCGCGCATGAAACAGTATCTCGAGCTCGTCCGCTCGATTCTCGACACCGGCACCTGGCAGGAAAACCGCACCGGCATCCGCACGATCAGCCAGCCGGGCGCCATGCTGCGCTTCGACCTGCAGGAAGGTTTCCCCGCGGTGACGACGAAGAAGCTGGCGTTCAAGTCTGCCGTGGGCGAACTGATCGGATTTTTGCGCGCCTCGCGCAGCGCCGCCGACTTCCGGGCGCTGGGCTGCAAGGTCTGGGACGCCAACGCCAACGAGAACGCCCAGTGGCTCGCCAACCCGTACCGCCAGGGCACGGACGACCTGGGCGACGTGTACGGCGTGCAATGGCGGCGCTGGCCAGCTTACAAGGTGCTCGACGCCGACGCCTCCGCACAGCTCGCCGACGCGCAATCGCGCGGCTACGCGCGCGTGGCAGGATTTACCGAGGATGGCCGCGCCAAGGTGCTGCTCTACAAGGCGGTGGACCAGTTGCGCCAGTGTCTCGATACGATCATGAGCAACCCGGCCGACCGGCGAATTTTGTTTCATGGCTGGAATCCGGCCATGCTCGAAGAGATCGCGCTGCCGGCTTGCCACCTGCTGTACCAGTTCCTGCCGAACCCGACGAAGCGCGAAATCTCGCTGTGCCTCTATATCCGCAGCAACGATGTGGGCCTCGGCACGCCGTTCAACCTGACCGAAGGTGCGGTGCTGCTGCACCTCGTGGGCCGGCTGACGGGTTATACGCCGCGCTGGTTCACGTACTTCATCGGCGACGCGCATATCTACGAGAACCAGCTCGATATGCTCAACGAGCAGCTGCGCCGGGAGCCCTACGCGAGCCCGCGTCTGGCCATCTCTGAGCGCGTGCCCGAGTACGCGAAGACGGGCGTCTACGAGCCTCAGTGGCTCGAAAAGGTCGAGCCGTCGGACTTCTCGCTCGTCGATTACCGGCATCACGAGCCGCTGACCGCGCCGATGGCGGTGTGAGGCGCCTGCCTCTACGTTAGTGGCCGGTATGACCGCGCCATGAAAAAAGCCCGCGAACGGCGACGTTCGCGGGCTTTTTCGTTGGCGGCGCGGCGATCAGCCGTGGTGGTGGTCGTCGTGATTGCCCCCGCTTGCGCGCTCTTGCGGATGAGGCGCGGGCTGCGGCTGCGGACGCGGTTGAGGCTGCGGCTGCGGGCGGGCCTCCGCGTGCTGCTGCGGCTGGGGTTGCGGATGGAATTCCGGGCGCGGCTGCGGTTGCGGCTGCGGTTGCGGCTGCGGGTGGAATTCCGGACGCGGCTGGGGCTGCGGCTGCGCCCGGACCTCGGCGCGCTGCTGCGGCTGCGGTTGCGGCTGCGGACGGACCTCGGCGCGTTGCTGCGGCTGCGGCTGCGGCTGGGGCTGCGGACGGACCTCGGCACGCTGTTGCGGCTGCGGTTGCGGCTGAGCTTGCGCCTGCGGATGGAACTCGGGGCGCGCCGCGGGCTGCTGCGCCGGCCGCGCTTCGGCTTGCGGCGGCATCTGCGGGCCGTGCTGCGCCGCGGCCGGCTCGGGCATCCGTTGCTGCGCTTGCGGCTGCGGCGGCTGGCCATGCGCCGCGTCACGCTGTGCCTGCATCGCGGCGGCGGGCGGCCGGCCCGCCTCGTTGGCGCCAGGCTGGCCACGCGTGGCCATCGGCGCGTGCGGCTGCGTCCAGGCAGGCTGATGCGCTTCACCGTGCGCCGCATTCGCCACATTCGCCGCGTTCATCGCGCCCGGACCGGGCTGGCCGGCTGCGGGCGCACCGCCTTCGGGCCGGCCCGCAAACTGCGGCGGACGCGGCACGCCATGTTCCTGCGCGGCGGCCGGCGGCACACCCGGCTGGCCATGCTCGGCGCCGCGCGGCATGGCGTTGGCGGCCGTGGCCCCCGGTTGGGGCGCACCGCCGGGCATACCCGGACGGCCGGCTTGCGCCTGCGGGGCCGCCGGCCTGCCCGTCGCACCGAGCACCGGTGAATGCGGCGGCACGACGCGCACGTTCTGCGCGGGCCATGCGCCATGAGCCGCCGGAGCGAACGGCGAGGAGGGCGCATGCGACGGCGCCGAGACGCGCACCACGGGCGCGCCCGCACCCGGCACCGTGCCGCCGGCGTGGGCGAAGCGCTGCGCGAGGTTGTCGTGGAACGCGGGCGGCGCAACCGGCGCGCGGGTGGCCACGACCTGGCGCTGATTGAGCGTCGCGGGCGGCCGGTAGTCGGCGCGGCGCATATTGGGCCCGAAGCTGCCCTTCACAGGCGCGATGCCGGGTGTGCCCGGGTCGATACGCGCATTGCGCCATTGCCGCGGATCGACACGCTGCGCGAACCGCGAGACCGGCTGACCGTGGACGAACGCCGTGGCCGGCACCGCCGTCACTGCACCCGGCGCGCGATAGTTCACGTAGGTGTTGTGAACGTTGATATTCGTGATGTTGACGTCGCGCCGGTAGTTGTTGACGACGACGGTCTGGTTCACGCGCTCGTAGTAGTGGGGGCTCCAGCCGCCCCAGTGCGGATGCCACGGCTCGCCCGGCCCGAGCGCGAACCACGCGACGCCCGCGGCCGCGACGCCGCCTACCGCGAGATTGACGCCCCAGTCCGTGCCGCCGTCGCCGCCGCCCACGAACGCGACCAGCGCCGGCGCATAGACGGGCGGCGCGCTCTCGACGATCGGCCCCGGCACCCACGCCCACGAATCGTCGACGTAAGCCCAGCGCCCGTAGTGGTACGGCGCGAAGCCCCAGGGCGCGTCATCGACCCAGGTCCAGCCCCACGGCGCCTGCCAGACCCAGTGGCCGTCGTGATACGGCGCCCAGCCCGTGGGCACCGAGTTCGGCGTCCAGACTTCGCCGTACTGCGGATCGTTGCGCCACGTGCCGTTGTTGTCGAGGTCCTGGTAGCCCGGGATGTCGCGCGAGACGTAGCGCGCCGAGACCGAGCGGTCCTCGGCGGCGTCGCGCGCGAGCCCCCACTGGTCGAAGGCGTCCGGCGGCGGCGTCTGGTCGCTCGCCACCTGCTGCAGGTCGGTGCCGGCGAAGCGGATCTGCTGGCCGGCCGACATCGGCGTCTGACCGTTTTCGCCGTACACGGTCACGCTCCCGCTGCGCACGGTGACGGTCGTGCTGCTGCCGTCGGGCGCCACATCCACGCGATAGTCGCCGGGGCTCGTCACGCCGAGTGCGAGGTTCGGCGTGTCGATTTCATACGAGCTGCCGGGCGGCACGTCGCGCACACGCGTCGAGAGCGTGCCCTGCGCGATCTTGAGCTGCGCGGTTTGATCGTCGAGATTGAGGACGTCGAGGCTCGTTTGCGCGCCGAGGCGCACCGCCGTCGAGCCGATGTGCAGTTCCGAGCGCCCATTGGCGTCGTTCCAGAGCTGGTCGCCGGTCGTGAGCGGGCGGTTGAGCTGCGCGTACGACCAGTCGCTGGCGCCGGCCGGCTCGGTGGTCACGGCGCCGGCCATGTAGTCCAGACGCGCGACGCGGCTCGGCGGATCGCCGCCCGTGGCGGCGGGGGCGGTCGCGGCATCGGGCGGCGCCGTCTGCGCGAACACCGCGGGCGCGGCGGCGAGGTTCAGCGCCGCGAGCGCGGCGAGCGCAAACAGCGTGCGGCGCGAGGTGCGCCGAAACTGGGTGATCGTAGGTGTGCGCGTCGTCATCGTTGTTCTCCTGTCGATGGGATTGGGCGCTTTGATGCCGCAGCGTTTAGCGCCATCCCATACAGGGCACTGTATCCGGCGCGCTTGTTTCCATGCTCACGGATTTGTTAAGGCTTATGCACCAGATGTAACAGAACGTGTGACCGCAGGCGAAACGCGCATTTTTGCGCGCGAAATCGGCGATTTTGTCGGGTATTTGTCAGCTAATTCGACGCGCACACGCGGCGTTCAGGCGTCAGCGATCGCGTCGAACTCGCGCTGTCCCCTGGACGTGATGCGCAACACGCGCGGGCTGCTCGTGCGCTCGACCCAGCCGCCCTGCGTCCACGAATCGAGCAACGCCGCGCCGAGTGCGCCGCCCAGGTGCGGCCTGCGCTCGCTCCAGTCGAGGCAGGTGCAGGCGAAACGGCGCCGCCGCGTGCGCAACGCCGCCACGTCCACGCCCCAGGCCGCGAGACGCGCCGCGCCCGCGGGCGTGGCTTCGAGCGTGTCGCCGTCGCGCACCAGCAGGCCGCCGTCCACGAGGCGTTCGAACACCTGCACGGCCACTTCGCCGGCCATGTGGTCGTAGCAGGTGCGCGCATGGCGCATCTCGAGCGGCACCGTACGCGCGCGGCGCGGCGCGGGGCGCTGCGAGGTGACGGCGTTGGACACCTGCGCGACGTTCATGAGCGCCTCGATCGCCGCGGCGATCTCGGGGTTGGCGATGCGGTAGTAGCGGTGGCGGCCGCGCACGTCGAGCGCGAGGAGCCCGCCGTCGGTCAGGCGCGCGAGGTGGCCGCTCGCCGCCGAAGGCGACAGGCCCGCAATCATCGTGAGCTCGCCCGCGGGCCGCGCGCTGCCGTCCATCAGCGCCCACAGCATGGCGGCGCGGCCAGGATCGGCGAGCAGTGCGGCAACGCGTGCGAGGCCCGGGAAGTGGCTCGATTCGTCGGTGGCGGGAAGGTTCATGGCGGCTCCTTCGTGGGTTGCGATGGCGGCTGACGCCGCCCACATCGTTACTCTAGCGAAATTGCGCATTCGACGTTTCAGTCTACGCTGAAGTATCGATTGCAGGCGTTGGATAGCCCCGCGACGGGGCCGAAGCATTGCCTGCGACGGTCCGTACTGCGGCGCGCAGGAGCCCCGCGCTAAAATTGTTTCTTCACGCAATTGGCCCGGCCTTTTATGAAACGCTTTCTGGCTCTTTTTGCCGCCGCGGCGCTCGCCGCCTTGTGCGCCGCCTGTGCAGGCGGTTCCGCGCCGCCATCGTCGAGCGGCGCGAGCGGCATCACGATGTACGGCACGATCGACGAGGGCATCACGTTCCACAAGTGAGCGGCCACGCTTCATCTGGCAGTATTTGATGTTGCTTTGACCTGACTGCCAAACGCGCGCGTGCGATGATGCGGACACATCGTCAGCACCGAGTCCGCCGCCATGCCGTTTCAACCGCCGTCCCATGCCGCCGCACGCCATGTCGTGTTTGCCGTCGCGCCCGAACTCGTGCTGCTCGACGCGTGCGGCCCCGTCGAGGCGTTCTGGCGCGCCGAGCTGGCGATGCGCGCCGCGAGCGGCACAAGCGGCGGCGAGTCCTGCGCCTACCGCACGACGCTCGCCTCGGTCGCCGGCGGCGTGCTGCCCACCTTCGCAGGCATGCCCATCGTCACCGAGCGGCTCGACACGCTCGACCCCGCCACGATCGACACGCTGATTGTGCCCGGCATCCCTATCTACGACACAGCGGACGACAGCACCGCGCTGCAACCCGAACTCGTCGCCTGGATCGCGGCGGCTGCGCCGCGCGCGCGCCGCATCGCGTCGGTCTGCACGGGCGCGTTTTATCTCGCCGCGGCGGGCCTGCTCGACGGCCGCCGCGCGGCCACGCACTGGCGCAACGCCGCCCAGCTCGCGCGCCGCTTTCCCCGCGTCGAAGTCGACCCCGAGCCGATCTTCATCCGCGACGAGCGCGATGGCAGCGTGGTGTGGACGTCGGCGGGCGTCACGGCGGGCATCGATCTCGCGCTCGCACTGATCGAGGAGGACTGCGGCCATGCGGTCGCGATTCAGGCGGCGCGCCGCCTCGTCGTCTTCATGAAGCGGCCCGGCGGCCAGTCGCAGTTCAGCGCGGCGCTCGCGGCCCAGGCCGGCGCAGGCGCGGAGTTCGACGCGCTGCACGGCTGGATGGCCGCTAACCTGCACGGCGAGCTCAGCGTCGAGCGCCTCGCCGAAGAAGCGCGCATGAGCCCGCGCACGTTCGCGCGCCGCTATGTCGATGCGGTGGGGCGCACGCCGGCGCGCACGGTCGCGGCGATGCGCGTGGAGGCCGCCGCGCACGCGCTCGTGCAGTCGCGTCGGCCGCTCAAGCGCATTGCGGCCGACTGCGGTTTCGGCACCGAACAGAATCTGCGGCGCGCGTTCGAAAGGTCTTACGGCGTGCTGCCGCTCGATTACCGGGCGCGATTCGCGGCCAACTAAAAACATCGCGGATGGCGTTTCGCAAATGGCTGCGACCGTCTGTCTTATTGCGCTCGTATAATCGACGCCTCCTTACCCCACCATACGAGCCGCCGTACGCGGCTTTTCGCCATGAGCCAAGCCGAGATGAAGACGCCTACCCAGCCGCTGGACCGTTCGGAAACGACGTTCCGGTTCCTCGCCGAGCCGACTTCGGTGAACTTCGGCGGCAAAGTGCACGGCGGTGCGCTGATGAAGTGGATCGACGAGACGGCCTATGCGTGCGCCGCGGTCTGGTCCGGCCGCTATTGCGTGACGGTGAGCGTGGGCAATATCCGCTTTCGCCGGCCGATTCTCGTCGGCAACATGGTCGAGTTGCGCGCGCGCGTGGTCGCCACGGGCCGCACGTCGATGCATATTCACATCACCGTGCACGCCGGCGATCCGAAGAGCGGCCAGCTGCGCCTCACCACGGACTGCCTGATCGTGTTCGTGGCCGTCGACGAAAACGGCAATCCGATTCCCGTGCCGACCTACGTGCCGGAAACGGACGAGCAGAAGCGCCTCGCGAAGTACGCGCTCGACGTGAAGGAAGCGCTCGACGCGATCGTCGAACTCAAGCCCGAGGAAGTCGCGAAAGGACAGGTTTGATACGCGGGCACGCTGTTGCGGCAGCATGAAAAAATGGGCGGCGAGGGTTTGAACCACGCCGCCCGTTTTGCATTTCAGCCCTGCAAATCAAGCCTATTGCTTCGCGTTGCCCACCATCTCGCCGGGCTTCACCCACTCGTCGAACTGCTGCTCGCTCACGTGTCCCAGCGCGAGCGCGGCGGCCTTGAGCGTGGTGCCTTCCTTGTGCGCCTTCTTGGCGATCTGCGCGGCCTTGTCGTAGCCGATGTGCGGATTGAGCGCCGTCACGAGCATGAGCGATTCGTTGAGCAGCGTGTCGATGCGCGAGCGGTTCGGCTCGATCCCCACCGCGCAGTGATCGTTGAAGCTGAGCGCGCCGTCGGCGAGCATGCGGATGGACTGCAGCACGTTGTGCGCGATCATCGGGCGGAACACGTTCAGCTCGAAGTTGCCGCTCGCGCCTCCCATGTTTACGGCGACGTCGTTGCCGAACACCTGGCAGCAGAGCATTGTCACGGCTTCCGACTGCGTAGGGTTCACCTTGCCCGGCATGATCGAGCTGCCCGGCTCGTTCTCGGGAATCGACAGCTCGCCCAGGCCGCAGCGCGGACCGCTCGCGAGCCAGCGAATGTCGTTGGCGATCTTCATGAGGCTCGCCGCCACGGTCTTGAGCGCGCCGTGCGCGAACACGAGCGCATCGGCGGCGGCCATCACCTCGAACTTGTTGGGCGCGGTGACGAAGGGCACGCCCGTGAGTTTCGCGATGCTTTCCGCCACCTTGTGCGCGAACTGCGGATGCGCGTTCAGGCCCGTACCCACGGCCGTGCCGCCCTGCGCGAGTTCGTAGAGATGCGGCAATGACGATTCCACGTGCCTGATGCCGTGATCGAGCTGCGCGACGTAGCCCGAAAACTCCTGGCCGAGCGTCAGCGGCGTCGCGTCCTGCAGGTGCGTGCGGCCGATCTTCACGATGTCGGCAAAGGCCTTCGCCTTCGCATCGAGCGTATCGCGCAGCGTCTTGAGCGCCGGCAGCAGATGCTTCACGATGCCGTAGGCGGCGGCCACGTGCATCGCGGTCGGGAACACGTCGTTGGACGACTGGCCGCGGTTGACGTCGTCGTTCGGATGCACCTTGCGCGCCTCGCCGCGCTCGCCGCCCAGAATCTCGCTCGCGCGGTTCGCAATCACCTCGTTGAGGTTCATGTTGGTTTGCGTGCCGGAGCCCGTTTGCCAGACCGCGAGCGGGAATTCGCCCGGATGCTTGCCCGCGATGATCTCGTCGGCGGCCTGCATGATCGCGTGCGCCCTGGTCTCGTCGAGCACGCCCAGCGAGAGATTCACTTCGGCCGCGGCGCGCTTGATCGTCGCGAGCGCGGTGATCAGTTCCGGCGACTGCTTTTCGGTGGAGATACGGAAGTTCTGCAGCGATCGCTGCGTCTGCGCGCCCCAAAGCTGCTGGGCGGGCACGGCGATCTCGCCGAACGTGTCCCGCTCCATGCGGACGTTTTCGTTGCTTGCGGTCATTTGATACTCCGGTGATTGAGGCGGCGCCTTCGGCTCGCGCGGCTTGCGCTGCGCAGGAGAGCGCCGCTCTTGTGGCGGGTTCGGATCCGCGTGGTGGCTGGGCTGCGGCGGCGCTGCGCGTCTCGCGTGACAAAGGTGACGCAAGCGGCTTCGCGGCTGGCTCGACGGCGGACGGTACGACGTAAGTCAAGCGTTCTACGTTTTGCGCGCCCGATAGCGACGTGCGCGCAAAGCCGCTTCAAAGCTGGCTATCGACCGGCAACAGCAAGAATAGCCCGGTTAGGACATTTCTGTAGAAACCCGCACCTGGGTCGAGGTTGTAGGTGCGGATCATGCCGTTCTCCTCGTCGGTCCAGACGAGCGCCGAGTTGACCGTCGTGCCTTTGAGCAGCGCCAGTTGCGCGGGCGTCGCGAGCGTCACGCGGTAGCTCACCTGCGGCGAGATCGCGCGCTTGAACAGGTCGGCGACTTCATGCGCGATCGTCGGACTCTCGACGGTGAGCGCAAGCTCGGTGTTCAGGCGCGCCGAGCGCGGATCGAGATTGAGCGAGCCGATCACGAGCGTGCTGTCGTCGATCACGTAGGCCTTGGCGTGCAGGCTCGCGCGCGAGCGCGAACCGACCACGCCGAAGCGCTGCTCGTCATCGTGCTCGCCCTGCTGCGGCTTGAACTCATAGAGCTCGGTGCCGGCCTCGAGCAGCGGCACGCGGTAGGGGCTGTAGCCGGCCTGCACCGCCACGGCGTCGGTGGCGGCGAGCGAATTGGTGAGGATCGCGACGCGCACGCCGCGCGAGGTGAGCGCGCGGATGGCCTGCACGCCCGCGTCGTGCGGTACGAAGTACGGCGAGAACACCAGCACGCTGCTGTGCGCATGATGGATGCGCTCGAGCAGCGCGCGCATGGCGTCGCCCAACTCGCCTTTTTCGGTGCCCGCGATCTTGCCGGGCGAGTCGGCCACGAACGCCCATTTCGCCCAGACGAGCCCGAGCGTGTTGCCCGCGATCTGCTGCGCGAGCGGCGTGGCGTTGAGCGGCTTGGCGTTGTAGGGTTCGGCGCTTTCGCGCCAATGCTTGCGCAGGTCGTCGCGGGCGGCGTCCAGATTGTGTGCGTCGAACTCCTGATGATTGAGCACGCGCAAGGGGTAGGAGATCGAGCTGTTCCAGTACTCGTCGAAGCTTGCCGAGACGCTTTGCGCGGCCGGGCCCGCCGTGAGCACGTCGAGGTCGCGGAAGTCGATCGTCGGGCTCGCGTTGAAGTACTCGTCGCCGAGATTGCGGCCGCCGACGATCGCCACTTCGTTGTCGACGATCGTCGCCTTGTTGTGCATGCGGCGCGTGAACTGGTCGACGTTCGTGAAGAAGTTGCGCGTGCGCAGGTACATCGACTCGCTCGTGCTGCCGTACGGGTTGAACACGCGGATCTGAATGTTCGGATGGCTGTTGAGCGCGGCCATCAGGCGGTCGATGTCGTGAAAGTTCAGGTCGTCGACCAGCATGCGCACGCGTACGCCGCGATCGGCCGCATAGAGCGCCGAGCCGAGCAGCAGCTTGCCGGTGGTGTCCTCGTTGGCCATGTAGTACTGCATGTCGAGCGTCTTCGTCGCCGCGCGCCCGAGTGCGACGCGCATCTGCAGCGAGTCGGTGCCGGTGGCGAGCAGGCGAAAGCCCGATTCGTCGGGGTGAGCCGCAACGGGGGCGGCGAGTGCGGCGCCGAGCGGCGTGGCGCTGGCTTGCTGTGCCGGCAGCGCCACGCTCGTCTCGCGCGGGTAGTCCGTGGCGGGCGGCCGCGTCGCGCAACCGGCGACCAGCGCGAGGCAAACGAGCGCGAAGCAGGCTCGGAATGGGGCCTGCAGTGGCTCGCGCCGCAAGGTCATGGGTTGCGTAACGGCTTCGGATCGGGCGGGATGCGCGGGCAAACGGATTCTCCATGGCGGCGCGCCGCGTGATGGTTCGTTTTCATTGCACGGCTTCACGAAGATTCTACGGGAAGCGGCCCACCTGGCTTGCGGCGGCGGACACGCTGCGTTTGCAATTTCCGGGCCGCAAGCATCTGAGGTTTGAGCGCGGCCGGAAATGTCCGCGGTTGTTCAAACGCGCTCGGTCGACGCGTTCGCAGCGCCTTGCGCATCGCGCGTGCTGCCGCGCGCCGCCTTGCCGGCCCAGTAGCCGGCGAGCACCGAGCCCGAGAGGTTGTGCCACACCGAGAAGAGCGCGCCCGGCAGGGCGGCGAGCGGCGAGAAGTAGAGTTTGCCGAGCGTCGCGGCGAGGCCCGAGTTCTGCATGCCCACTTCGATGGCCAGCGTGCGGCACACCGATTCGTCGAAGCCGAGCAGGCGGCCGCCCCAGTAGCCGCCGAGCAGGCCGATGCCGTTGTGCAGCACCACCCCGAGCGCGACGAGCGGACCGACCGTGGCGATGCTCGCATGCGTGCCGCCCACCACGGCGGCGATGATCGCGAGGATCGACACCATGGAGACGAGCGGCAGCACCGGCTCGACGCGGCGCACGAGCGAGCCCGCGAGGCGGTTCACGACGAGGCCGATGGCGATCGGCAGGCCGACGATCTGCAGGATGCTCATGAGCATGCCGCGCACGTCGACGACGATCGAGGCATCGACGTAAAGGCGCGTCAGGAGCGGCGTCGCGAAGACGCCGACGAGGGTGGAGAGCGCGCTGATCGTCACCGAAAGCGCGACGTCGCCGCGCGCGAGATAGATCATCACGTTCGATGCCGTGCCGCTCGCCACGCTGCCCACGAGCACCATGCCCGCGGTGAGATCGGGCGGCATGTGCAGCACTTTGGCGATTGCCCAGGCGGCCAGCGGCATGACGAGGTAGTGCAGGAAGATGCCCGCGGCGACCGGCGCGGGCCGCGTGAAGACGCGCTGGAAGTCGGCGAACGAGAGCGTGACGCCCATCGACAGCATGATGATCATCAGGAGCGTCGTGACGTGCGGCGCGATCGGCGCGACGAGGCCCGGATCGAAGTAGGCGAGCAGGGAAACGAGGACGGCCCAGAGCGGGAAGAGTCGGGTAATCGGGGCAAGCATGAAGGGGTGGTCCGTGAGTGGGTTCGTTATGCGTTGGCGCACGGCAAGCGGTGCCGGGGTGGCCGGCGGCGCTCGCGGGGCGCGGCTGTCTCCAGTCCCATGCAGCGCACGGTTCTTGCCCTCGTGGGACGGACGCCGCTCGCGGCGCCAGGCGCGTATTTTAACCGGTCGAGCCGGTGCGGCCCGGCCGGTTAAGTAAACGCTTCAGGCTGCGCTTCAGGCCGCACGGCTCGCCGTGGCGGCATGAGCCGGCGAGCGCCGGCTCATGCGGTGAAAGCGCCACGTCATGAGCACGGCGACGGTGGTCAGCCCGGCCGCCAGGCCCCACCAGAGCCCGAGCGCACCGAGGCCGAAGTGAAACGCGAGCGCGTAGCCGAGCGGAAAGCCGATGCCCCAGTAGCCGAGCGTGGCCGCGAGCATCGGCACGCGCGTGTCCTTGAGGCCGCGCAGGCAGCCCGAACCCACGGTCTGTGCGCCGTCGACGATCTGGAAGATGGCCGCGACGCCGAGCAGCGTGGCGGCGAGCGAAACGGTGTGCGCATTGGCCGGGTCGTCGAGATGCAGGTAGAGCCCGACGATCCAGTGCGGCGCCAGCACCATCACGAGCGCCGAGAGCGACATGAAGCCGACGCCGAGCCCGAGTGCGACGAAGCCCGCATGGCGCGCCGCGCGCGGCACGCCCGCGCCGGACCAGTAACCCACGCGCACGTTGGCCGCCTGGCCGATCGCGAGCGGCACCATGAACGTGACGGAGGCCACGTTCAGGGCGATCTGGTGCGCCGCGAGCGGCGTCTCGCCGAGCAGGCCCGCGAGCAGGCCGGTGGCGAGAAAGAGCGTCGCTTCGACCGCATAGGTGATCGCAACCGGCCAGCCGATTGTGAAGAGTTCGCCCATCAGCGGCGCAGTGGGCCGGCGCGCGACGACGAAACGCTGGTGCGAAGGTCGCAGGTGCAGCAGCGCCATCAGCACGAACGCGGTGAGCCACACGGTGATCGTCGTCGCCACCGCCGAGCCGAGAAAGCCGAGGCGCGGCAGGCCCCACGCACCGTGGATCAGGCCGAAGTTGAGAAAACCGTTGATGAACACGCACGCAACCGACACCCACAGCAGGCGCCGCGCCGCGCCGATGGCGGGCAGGAACGAGCGCATGAGCCCCACGCCGATGAGGCTGGCGGGCGCGCCCCAGCGCAGGACGGCCGTGTATTCGCCGATGTGATGCGCGAGCAGTGTCGGCTCCCCGAGGGCGCGCAGGATCGGCTCGGCAAACGAGAGCAGCGCGAACGCCGGCACCGAGAGCAGCAGGGACAGCGCGAAACCGGTCCAGTAGATGTGCGGCACGTGGCTTTCGTTGTCGGCGCCACGCGCCTGCGCCACGCTCACGCTCACCGAGGTCAGCACGCCCTGCAGCACGGTCACCACCACGAAGAACAGGTTGGCGCCGAGGCCGCCCGCGGCGAGCGCGTCGGCGCCGAGCGAGCCGAGCAGCACCGTGTCGGTCACGCTCATCGCCATCTGCGAGAGCTGGGCGATCGCGAGCGGCCCGGCGAGGCGGGCGGTATCGGCGGCATGGCGGCGCAGTGTGGGCGGTGCGGCAACGGCGCGGCGGGAAAGCGTGGTTCGAGTCATGAAAAACAAGCGGCGCGAGATAAGCGCGCCGCGTGGCAGGGTTCGTCTGTCAAAACTGAAAGCTTATTGCGAGACAGCGACCTTGTCGATCCAGATGCTCAAATCTGGTGCATAGCCGGCGCCTGCGGACAAGTTTCGGCGGGGCTCACTCGCTCGCCTTGATGGCAATGCGCGTGTCGCCGAGCAGCACGGCCTGGCCCGCGCGGATCTTGCACGTCTTGCGCAGCTCGACTTCGCCGTCCACCTTCACCGCGCCCGAGGCGACGATCTGCTTGGCCGAGCCGCCGCTGTCGGCGAGTCCGGTGATCTTCAGGAGGTTGTGCAGTTCGACGTAGTCGCCGGTCAGCGTGAAATCGAGGTTGGGCATGGCGGATTCAGATTCGAAAGGCGTGCGGCTAGCGCGCGAAGGGTGAGCATCATAAGCGATGGCAGCCTGCCACAGCGTCTGTCACCGAATTCGTCACATCCGGGGGCCAGATGTTATGAATTCGTCAGTAAATGAAACGTTGAGTAACGTCGCGGGACCTCACGGCGATCTTCATACCAAAATGGTTTCACCCGGATCGACAGCGCCGCCCAGGTCTTTCCTGCGCGGCTCCATCGAGCGGGGGTGCGGATGTGGCGGACTTGCCCGCTGCAAAAGCGCCTTCGGAACCACTGCAAAGAGGATACGCCATGACCCAGATCGCCAAGCTGCTCACTGCTACCGCCGCTTTTGCCACCGTGACCACTGCCGCCGTGTTCGCGCAGGGCGCGTATGCCCAAAACGCGACTCAGGGCGCGACCCAGGCCGGCGAAGCCCCAACGATGGCGCCTTCCGGCGCACCGGCCATGGCGCCCGGCGCCGCCCCGGGCCAGATGACCGGCCAGGCGCCGAGCCAGGCGCCGGCGGCCGCGGGCATCGCGCAGCCCGCTCCCGCGCCGCAGGGCGTGACCGCACCGCAGTCCGCCGACCCGCTGGTGCAAAAGCGCAACGCGAACGCGGCGGCGAACGCCGAATACCGCAGCGCGAAGAAGTCGGCGAACGCCGAGTACGGCGACGCGAAGAAGCAGGCGAAGTCGCAGTACAAGGCGCAGGTGAAGGACGCGAAGATCAACCACAAGGCCGACCGTCAGGCCAACGACTCGGAAATGAAGGACCAGATGAACGGCATGTCGGCCCAGCAGCAGGGCGGCCAGTCGCAGTGACGAGCGGCTGATGCCGATGGCGCCTGCGCCCTCTGGGGCGCAGGCTTTGCCAGGCTTGTAAGCGGCGGCGTCCGACAACGGGCGCCGCCGTTTCGTTTGGTGACTCCCGGAGGTCGGCGGCGAAACGCGCCGTGGCGTTGTCGTTAAATCCCGCCAGATCGCCGTGGAATCAGGCGCTTGCGGACGCATGGTGTATGGATATACAGTATGCGTCGCTCCTTCCCGATTCGCCACGTTCATCGTCCCAGCGCCCGCCGTGTCCACCGTTTCCGTTGCCGATTCCTCCGTCTCCGATGCCAGCCAGGCGCGCGCCGAAGCAGCCAATGCCGTTGGCGCGTGGCTCGCGAAACTCAACGATGCGCAGCGCGAGGCCGTCGAACACGGCGGCGAAGCGGGCTACGCGCCCGGTTCCGCGCTGCCGGGCCCGCTGCTCGTGATCGCGGGCGCCGGGTCGGGCAAGACGAATACGCTCGCGCACCGCGTCGCGCATCTGATCGCGGGTGGCGCCGACCCGCACCGCATCCTGCTGCTCACGTTCTCGCGGCGCGCCGCGCAGGAAATGACGCGGCGCGTGGCGCGCATCGCTGCCAGCGCCCCAGGCGCGGCCGCCGTGCTCGCGCAAGGGCTCAGTTGGGCGGGCACCTTTCACGGCGTGGGCGCGCGGTTGTTGCGCGAGTACGCGGATCACATCGGCCTGTCGCCGGCGTTCACGATCAACGACCGCGAGGATTCCGCGGATCTTATGAATCTGGTGCGCCACGAGCTGGGTTTCTCGGCCAAAGAAAAGCGCTTCCCCTCGAAATCGACTTGCCTCGCGATCTATTCGCGCGCGGTCAATACGGGCGACTCGCTCGCCAATGTACTCAACCGTTCGTTCTCGTGGTGCCTCGAGTGGGAGCCGCAGCTACGTGCGCTGTTCGCCTCGTACGTGGACGCCAAGCAGAAGCAGAACGTCCTCGACTACGACGACCTGCTGCTCTACTGGGCGCACATGGCCGCGGAGCCGGCCATCGCCGCCGATCTCGCGGGGCGCTTCGATCACATCCTCGTCGACGAATACCAAGACACCAATCGCCTGCAGGCTTCGATCCTGCTCGCGCTCAAGCCCGATGGCCGCGGCCTCACCGTGGTCGGCGACGATGCCCAGGCGATCTATTCGTTTCGCGGCGCGACCGTGCGCAACATTCTCGACTTCCCGGCGCAGTTCGACCCGCCCGCGCGTCAGGTGACGCTCGAGCGCAACTACCGTTCGACGGCGCCGATCCTCGCCGCCTCGAACGCCGTGATCGACGCCGCCGCCGAGCGCTTCACCAAGAACCTGTGGACCGAACGCCCCTCGCAGCAGCGCCCGCGCCTCGTCACCGTGGCCGACGAGGCCACCCAGGCGCGCTACGTCGTCGAGCAGATTCTCGAGGCGCGTGAAGCGGGCATGAAGCTCAAGCAACAGGCCGTGCTGTTTCGCGCGGCGCACCACAGCGCGACGCTCGAAATCGAACTGGCGCGACGCAATATCCCGTTCGTGAAGTTCGGCGGACTGCGTTTTCTCGACGCCGCGCACGTGAAAGACGTGCTGGCGGTGCTGCGCTGGGCCGAGAATCCGCTCGACCGTGTAGCCGGGTTTCGCGTTACGCAGTTGCTGCCGGGCGTCGGGCCCGCCAACGCCGCGCGCCTGCTCGACCAGGTGTCAGCGTGCACGGGCGCGTATCGCGCCGCCGAGGCGCTCGCGGCTTTCGCGCCGCCGCCGCGCGCGGCCGAGGACTGGCCGGCGTTTGCGTCGCTCATCGACGGCCTCTCGATGCGCTCGACGCCGTGGCCGGCCGAGTTCGAGCGCGTGCGGCGCTGGTACGAGCCGCATCTCGAGCGCAACCACGAAGACGCCCAGGTGCGTCTCGCCGACTTGCTGCAGATGGAGAGCATTGCGAGCACCTACGCCTCGCGCGAGCGCTTTCTCACCGAACTCACGCTCGATCCGCCCGACGCGACGAGCGCCGAATCCGCCGATCCGCTGCTCGACGAAGACTATCTGATCCTTTCGACGATCCATTCGGCGAAAGGTCAGGAGTGGCGCAACGTGTTCGTGCTCAACGGCGTGGACGGCTGCATTCCGTCCGATCTCGGCGCGGGCAGCGACGAGGAACTGGAGGAGGAGCGGCGGCTGCTCTATGTGGCGATGACGCGCGCGAAGGAGGATCTGCACATCGTCGTGCCGCAGCGCTTTTATGTGCACAACCAGGTGGCGTCGGGCGACCGGCACGTGTGGGCCTCGCGCACGCGCTTCATCGCGACGCCCATGCTGCCGCTGTTCGAATCCCGCGCATGGCCGCCCGCGCCCGTGGCGAGCGCGCCGAGCGCGGCCGGACTCGCCGCAGCCGCGCAGGCGAAGGTCGAGATCGCCGCGAAGCTCAGGAAGATGTGGGATTGAGGGGGAAAGCGGGGCGCGCGCCGTTTTCAGGCGCGCGCGCCAGCGCTTAGCGCCGCTGCTCGCGTGCCGTGCTGCGCTGCGGCGGCATGAAGAAGTTGCGCATCCACGCGGCGAGGCGCGTGAACACATCGTCGGGCTCCTCGACGAAAATCTCGGGCTTGAGCAGGCGCAGATACTCCATGATCTGTTGCGCTTCCTGCTTCTGGAACACGCCATGCGTCACGCCGAGCCTCAGCAGCCCGCGCAGCTCGCCCAGACGCTCGCGCGCCGCACTGCCGCTCGCCTGTTCACAGCCGATCTTCGCTTCGTACACACGCTGACGCAACGACTCGGTGAGGCGCCACGCGGGCGTCTGCATCGACTCTTCGAGGGCCTGGATGTCCTGCACGCCCGACTTGATCTGTGCCGCCAGCGGATCGACCAGCGTGTCGTCGCCCTGGGCTTCGCTCACGATGGCCGCCGCCCAGTCGCGGCACTGCTTCGAGAGTTCGTCGGGCGTCCACTCGGGCCGCGACGCGAAGCCGAAACCGAATTCGCCTGCCTGACGCATCAGGATCGAGACGACCTCGGGGAATTCCTTGTCGAGCGTGCGCTTGGCCCACGCGTACTGGCCGCCTTGCAGGAGCCGCTGGACGGCGTGCTCCGTGAGCGGCGTCATGTTGTCGAGCAGCTTCGCGCGCAGGTAGTCCTCGAATTCCGGCGTGGCGAATTGCGGGTCGAGTTTGAGCGAGACGCGCAGGAACGCGTCGAAATCCTTGCGCAGCGACGCAAGCGTTTCGTCCTTCAGGTTAAGGGTGATATGCCCCATTGTGGTTGCCCCGGTGTAATCCTTGTCGCTTCTCGCGTGCTCTCGCCGTTCGAGCAGTGGCCTGCCAGAGCAGGCCCTGACGGGTTTAACGGCGCTCCGGGGTGAAACTTGAGCGTAAGGGACGACGCTTGCCTCTAGCGCAGGACAACGCCTTGCCAGAGGAAGAACACGCCGAGCCCGATCGCGATGGTGAGGAGCGGGCGCTTCGTGAGCGCGCTGACGGCGATCGCCGCGAGCGCGCCGACGAGCTGCGGGTTGCGCCAGGTCAGCTCGGCGCCCTGACCGTGGGGCGAGACCGCCATCGGCACGATGATCGCCGTGAGCACGGTGACGGGCACGAAGCCGAGCGCGGTGCGCACGAGCGGCGGGAATACCAGCCGGTCGCCGAGCACGAACACTGCAGTGCGAATGACCAGGGTGATGAGGGCCATGCCGAGAATCAGGACGACGTAGTTCATTGTCCGGCTCCTGCGGTGCGTTGGACGTTGGGGGACTTGCGGGAGGACTCGCTGCCGGCGCGGGCGCCGCGCGACGAACCTCGACGTGAGAGCACGACACCCACGACCACGCCCGCGAGCACGGCGCCGAGCAGCCCGAGCTTGTACGGCCAGCCCTGCCAGAAAAAGGCGAGCGCGCCCGCAGTCGCGGCGGCGGCGAGGTAGCGCAAGGCCACCAGCTGCGGCACGACGATGGCGATGAAGGTCGCGACCATCGCGAAGTCGAGGCCGAGCGACTGCAGACCCGGGAACGCCGCGCCAAACAGCAGGCCGGCCGCGGTCCAGAGTTGCCAGTTCAGGTACATCGACACGCCCGAGCCAAAGAAATGCCACGGCGAGACATCGTCGCCGGGCGCATGGCGGCGGAAATGCGCCCACGCGACGGCAAAGACCTCGTCGGTGAGCAGGCCGCCGAGCACGAGGCGCCAGCGCAGCGGCAGGTGCGAGACATAGGGCGCGAGCGTCGCGCTGTAGAGCACGTGCCGCAGGTTCACGATGAACGTGGTGGCGAGAATCACCGCGAAGCTCGCGTGCGAGGCGATCAGCCCGAGCGCGATGAACTGCGCGGAGCCGGCGAACACGGCGAGCGACATGAACTGGCCGTGCCAGAGCGAAAGCGGGCCCGAGGTGACGAGCGTGCCGAAGATCACGCCGAAGGGCGCGGCGCCGATCATCATGGGGATCATGTCGCGCGCGCCGGCGATGAATTCGGCAAGGCGGTTGGGATGCGTGGTCAAACTGTCCTCCTGATACATGGGGACAGCATAGCGGGCCGCCTTACGCGTGGCTTGTACGTTCTTGCGGCGGAACGCGGGCTGGCGCGTTCAGGACGACTGCCAGCGTCCCGGCGGCACGCCGAACATGCGCCGAAAGTGCCGCGTGAAATGGCTCTGGTCGGTGAAACCGCTCGCCGCGGCGACGTCGGCGACCGTGGCGCCTTCGCGCAGCGGAGCGAGGGCGCGTTGCAGGCGCAGCTGGGTGCGCCAGGCGTGCGGCGGCAGTCCGGTGGCCTGCGTGAAGAGCCGGGTGGCGTGAAACGGCGAGAGGCCGACCGCCTGGGCGAGATCGGCCACGCGCAGCGGCGTGGCGAGATCGGCGGCGAGGAGCGCCTTCATCGTTTCGACGCGCGGATCGTTCGGACCGTGCCTGAGCGCCGCCTCGCGCGTGCGGCCGTAGCGCGTGAGCAGCGTCGAGAGGGCGTCGAGCAGCGAGCTTTCCACGGCGAGGAGGTCGGCACACTGCGCCGAAGCGGGGGCGCAATGCGGTGCACCGGAAGGCGCGGGAAGTGCCGCCACGCCAGCCGGGCTGGCGCTCGTGCCCGATTCCGGGGTGGCCGTGGCGCGCCGCCAGTCGGCGTCGGCTTCCAGCAGCCGGTGGGCGCGCGAGAGCCGGTGCGCGAGATCGAGATCGTGGATCACCTCGGCGTCGAACCACGGCAGCGGCTGTGTGCGCCCGGCGATTTCGCCGGCGAGCTCATGCAGGAAGTCGATCGGCACGTACATCACCCGATAGCTCCAGCCTTCTTCGACGGCGCGTGAACCCGTATGCAGCTCCCCCGGATTGATCACCGGCACGCTGCCCGTCGCGGCGACATGCTGCGTGCCGCGATAGCGAAAGCATTCCGCGCCGCCCTCGATCACGGGGATCGTGTAGGCCTCGTGCCAGTGCGGCGCGAACGTATGTTGGTTGTATTCGGCCGTGACGAGATCCGCGCCGGGCAGAAGCGGCGTGCGCCAGTAGCGGGCGGAGTCTCGAAAACGGGAACCGGTCATGGTGAAGGATCCTGCACGGATCCCCAGTTTAGCGCAGCGGAATCGTCGTGCCCGCGGGCACCGGCACGGCCGTGACGCTGTTCTTGGCGCTGCCGCTCACCACGCGGTCGCTGTAGGTCAGATACACGAGCGCGTTGCGCTTCGCGTCGACCACGCGCACGACGTGCAGCGTCTTGAAGAGGAACGACATGCGCTCGTTGAAGACGTCGTCTTGCTGTTTGAGCGGACCTGCGAAGGAGATCGGCCCGACCTGCCGGCACGCGATCGATGCCTCGGTCGGATCTTCCGCAATGCCGAGCGTGCCCTTCACGCCGCCCGTGCGTGCGCGGGAGACGTAGCAGGTCACGCCTGGCACCTGCGGATCGTCGTAGGCCTCGACGACGACCTTGTCCGAGCCGGTCACGCGGAAGTTGGTGTTCACACTGCCGATCTGTTCGGCGTGGGCGGCGGCGCAGGCGACGAGGCTCGCGCAGGCGAGCAGCGGGCGCGCGAGGCAAGCGCAGAGGCGGGTGGATTTCATGCGGATTCCCGAAGATGACGAAGCGACATTATCGGGGAGGGTAGCGTGCGCCACGCGCGCAGCAAAAGAAAAAGGGGTTGCGTGCAACCACGCAACCCCTCGATATTTTGGCTCCCCGACCTGGGCTCGAACCAGGGACCTACGGATTAACAGTCCGGCGCTCTACCGACTGAGCTATCGGGGACCAGCAGTACAGCGACAACACTTTACGTCATAAAAAAGCCCGTTTTGCGTTGTGAACGCCAACGGGCTTTTGCGAATCTTGGCTCCCCGACCTGGGCTCGAACCAGGGACCTACGGATTAACAGTCCGGCGCTCTACCGACTGAGCTATCGGGGATCAACAAAAGCAGAGAACGAGATTCTATGGGGTCTGGCTGGGCCTGTCAATACCCTGTCGCGATCTGTTTAGGGCAATCCGCTGCGCGAGGGACCGTCCACATAAGCGACGGCGACGGGGAGACACCCCGAACAAGCGATTAGCGTGCAAGCAGCGCGAGCTTGTCCTTCACGTCCTTGAATTCGTCGGCTTCCGGCAGCGGGGCCTTGGTCTTGGTGATGCTCGGCCAGCCCTTCGCGAGGTCGGCGTTCAGCTCGATGAACGATTGCTGGTCGCCAGGCACGTCTTCCTCTGCGTAGATGGCGTTCACCGGGCACTCGGCAACGCACACGGCGCAGTCGATGCACTCGTCCGGGTCGATCGCGAGGAAGTTGGGACCTTCGCGAAAGCAGTCCACCGGGCACACATCGACGCAGTCGGTATAGCGGCACTTGATGCAGCTCTCGGTCACAACGTGAGTCATTCAGGCAGCTCCTGCAAGCTTTTTGTATCGGGGGATGGCGGTTCGCCAAAAGCGCTATTGTAACTGATGAGGAATTACCCCAACCACAGGCCCGCAACGGTCCTTAGATCGTTTCGTGATTAGTTTATATGCCGGGGTGATCCGCAACGTTTTACCCCTTGTGCGCGAGGGGCCGTGCCGGCGGGCACGCGGCGCGCGCAGGCATTCGGGTAACATGGACGCACCGCTGGCGCCTGCCGCCCGGAACCGCTGAGGGGCATCTGCCCGGCAGCGTGTCCGGATCCCGCTTCGCGGGCGCTATCCGATTGCAGTCCGGCTGGCCCATCATGATCATTACTTCGCTGCTCGATACCGATCTCTACAAATTCACCATGATGCAGGTGGTGCTGCATCATTTCCCCGCGGCCAATGTGGAATACCGTTTCCGCTGCCGCACGCCGAACGTCGATCTCGTGCCCTACGTGGACGAGATCCGCAGCGAGATCCAGAAGCTGTGCAGGCTGCGCTTCGCCGAGACCGAGCTCGAGTACCTGCGCAAGATGCGCTTCATCAAGAGCGACTTCATCGACTTTCTCGCGCTCTTTCACCTCAACGAAAAGTACATCTCAGTCACGCCGTCGCCCAAGGCCAATGGCGAGATCGACATCGCGATCAAGGGGCCGTGGCTGCACACGATCCTCTTCGAGATCCCGGTGCTCGCCATCGTCAACGAGGTGTACTTCCGCAACACGCAGCATCATCCGCAGTACGAGGAGGGGCGCGAGCGCCTGCGCCACAAGATCGAGCTGCTCGGCGCGAAGCCCGAATTCGCCGACTGCAAGATCGCCGACTACGGCACGCGCCGCCGCTTCTCGAAGCGCTGGCACGAGGAGGTGATCCTCACGCTCAAGGACGATCTCGGCGAGCAGTTCACGGGCACGAGCAACGTCTACTACGCGATGAAGCACAACCTCACGCCGCTCGGCACGATGGCGCACGAGTACCTGCAGGCGTGCCAGGCGCTCGGGCCGCGTCTGCGCGACTCGCAGATCTTCGGCTTCGAGATGTGGGCGAAGGAATACCGCGGCGACCTCGGCATCGCGCTCTCGGACGTCTACGGCATGCAGGCCTTTCTGCGCGACTTCGACATGTACTTCTGCAAGCTCTTCGACGGCGCGCGGCACGACTCGGGCGATCCGTTCGAGTGGGGCGAGCGCCTGCTCAAGCACTACGAGGACAACCGCTGCGATCCGCGCACGAAGACGATGATCTTCTCGGACGCGCTCGACATTCCCAAGGTGCTGCGCCTGTACGAGCGTTTCGGCGACCGCTGCCGCCTCGCGTTCGGCGTGGGCACGAACCTCACCAACGACCTGGGCTATCAGCCGTTGCAGATCGTCATCAAGATGGTCCGCTGCAACGGGCAGCCCGTCGCCAAGCTCTCCGATTCGCCGGGCAAGAACATGTGCGACGACAAGGCGTATCTCGCCTATCTGCGCCAGGTGTTCGGCATCGAGCAGCCCGTGGAGGAAGAGTGCGGGGGCAACCAGGCGTCTTGAACAACGCGCACGCTTGACCCGCAGATCGCAGGCGACGCCCCGGTATAATCGGCGCGTCGCCTTTCTTCATCTGACGAGGACGTTCATGGACACGACGGCCGCCCGCCGCAGCATACTCGCGCGCATTCGCGCGGCGCAGGGACGCGAGGCCACGCCCGCGGCGCACGAGCGGCAAGCCGTGGCCGAGTACCTCGCGCTTCATCCGGAGGGTCCGCGCCCGCCGCTCGAAGGCGATCTCGTCGCGCGCTTCGTTGGCGAGGCGCGCAAGATGTCGAGCACCGTCGACGAAGTCCAGCAGCTCGCCGACGTGCCCGCTGCCGCGCAACGCTATCTCGCCGAGCGTAGCCTGCCCATGCAGGCCGTCGCGTGGCAGACGCTCGACACGTTCGACTGGGCCGGCGCGGGACTCGCCGTGCAATACCGCAAGCCCGAAGATCGCGATCTCGTCGGCCTCACGGGCTGCTTCTGCGCCACGGCCGAGACCGGCACGCTGGTCCTGCTATCGAGCCCGCAGACGTGGGCCTCGGGCGCGCTGCTGCCCGAAACGCACATCGCCGTCGTGCCCGCTTCGCGCATCGTCGCGGGCCACGAGGACGCCTTCGCGCTGATGCGCGCCGAACGCGGCGAGCTGCCGCGCGCGGTCAACTTCGTTTCGGGGCCTTCGCGCACCGGCGACATCGAGCAGACCATCATCCTTGGCGCACACGGGCCGTATCGCGTGCATGTGATCGTCGTGCATGGCGTGTAAGGGCACTTCTTCGAGCGCTTGCGCGCTGACGCGCTTCGCCGCGCTGACACTCTTCAGCACGAACGCCCACGCGGCGGCCTTCGACGGCGCATCGCTCGGCGCCGCGTGGGCGCTGCCGTTCGCCGGCATGCTGCTGTCGATCGCGTTTTTCCCGATGTTCGCGGCCGCGTTCTGGCATCGCCACTTCGGCAAGATTTCGGCGGCCTGGGCGCTCGCGTTCCTGCTGCCGTTCGCGGCCACGCATGGTGTCGGCGTGACGTATCCGCTGTTCGTGCACGCCGTCGTCGACGAATATCTGCCCTTCATCGTGTTGCTCGGCGCGCTCTATACGATTGCGGGCGGCATCTGCGTCTACGGGAATCTGCACGGATCGCCGCGCATGAACACGGCGATCCTCGCGCTCGGCACCGTGCTCGCGAGCGTGATGGGCACGACGGGCGCGGCGATGCTGCTGATCCGCCCGCTCCTGCGCGCGAACGACAACCGCCGGCACAACGTGCACGTGGTCGTGTTCTTCATCTTTCTCGTCGCGAACGCGGGCGGCCTGCTCACGCCGCTCGGCGATCCGCCGCTGTTCCTCGGCTTTCTCAACGGCGTGGGATTCTTCTGGACTGCGCAGCATCTCGCGCTGCCGATGCTGTTCGTGTGCGGCGTGCTGCTCGCGGTGTTCTACGCGCTCGATAGCTGGTACTTCCGCCGCGCCGGGGAAGCGCGCGCCGCTGCGCTCGACCCGACGCCGGACACCGACGCGCTCTCCATCGGCGGCAAGGCAAATTTCGTGCTGCTCGCAGTGCTCGTCGCGCTCGTGCTGATGAGCGGCGTGTGGCGTCCCGGTATCGTTTTCGAGGTCGCGGGCGCGCACCTGCAGTTGCAGAATCTCGTGCGCGATGCGGGACTCGTTGCGCTCGCATTCATTTCGCTCGCATTCACGTCGAAAGCGGCGCGCGCCGACAACGGCTTCGAGTGGGCGCCGATCGTCGAGGTGGCCAAGCTGTTCGCGGGCATTTTCGTGACGATCACGCCGGTCATCGCGATGCTGCGCGCGGGCGAGGCGGGCGCATTCGCCGCGCTGATCCAGTTCGTGAACGACGCACCGGGCCGCCCCAACGAGGCGCTGTACTTCTGGGCGACGGGGCTCCTCTCGTCGTTTCTCGACAACGCGCCCACCTACCTCGTGTTCTTCAATCTCGCGGGCGGCGACGCCAACGCGCTCATGTCGGGCGGCGCGAAAACGCTCGCGGCGATCTCGGCGGGCGCGGTGTGGATGGGCGCGCTCACCTATATCGGCAACGCGCCGAACTTCATGGTGAAGGCGATCGCGCAGTCGCGCGGCGTGCGCATGCCAGGCTTCTTCGGCTATCTTGGCTGGTCGGGCGTGCTGCTCGCGCCGGTCTTTCTCGCGGCCACCTGGCTCTTTTTCGTCTAGCCGCAGGCGGCTTGCGAGCCGCTCGGCGAAAAGCGCGCGAGACTTCCCGGAGCGCCCCGTCACGCGCAACAATGACGGACATCGACTGAAGTGTGGAGAGCAACGATGCAAAAGATTCTCGTGGCGCGCCCGATCTTTCCCGACGTGATCGACCGGCTCAAGCAGTATTTCAACGTGGACTGGAACAACGGCGAGGCGCTTTCGCCCGAGGCGCTGCACCAGCGTCTCGCCGACAAGGACGGCGCGCTCACCGCGGGCGACCCGATCGGCGCCGCAACGCTCGCCGCCGCGCCGCGCCTGCGCGTGGTCTCGAACATGGCCGTGGGCTACAACAACTTCGACATGGCCGCCTTCAACGCGGCCAACGTGCTCGGCACCAACACGCCCGACGTGCTCAACGAAACCACGGCCGACTTCGGCTGGGCGCTGATGATGGCGGCTGCGCGCCGCGTGACGGAATCGGAGCACTTCCTGCGCGCGGGCAAGTGGGACAAGTGGTCGTTCGACGCGTTTCTCGGCTCGGACATTCATGGCGCCACGCTCGGCGTGATCGGCATGGGCCGTATCGGCCAGGCGCTCGCGCGCCGTGCGCGCGGCTTCAACATGCGCGTGGTGTATCACAACCGATCGCGCGTCGCGCCTGAGATCGAGCGCGAGCTGAACGCCGAATATCTGTCGAAGGAAGACCTGCTCAGGCAGGCCGACCACGTCGTGCTCGTGCTGCCGTACACGGCGCAGAACCATCACACGATCGGCGCCGCGGAACTCGCGCTGATGAAACCCACCGCCACGCTCACCAACATCGCGCGCGGCGGCATCGTCGACGACGCGGCGCTCGCGCACGCGCTGCGCACGCGTCAGATCGGGGCGGCGGGCCTCGACGTGTTCGAGGGCGAGCCGCGCGTGCATCCGGCGTTGCTCGAAGTGGAGAACGTCGTGCTCACGCCGCACATCGCGAGTGCGAGCGAAGCCACGCGCCGCGCCATGGCGAACCTCGCCGCCGACAACCTGATCGCCGCGCTCGGCGAGGGACCACGCGCCGGGCAGCCGCCCAATCCGATCAACCCCGCCGTGCTGGGGCAAGCGCGTAAATGAGTCCGCTCGCCGTCATGTCGCTGCCGCTCGTTGCGTTGGCGATCGCATTCGTCGTGACGCTCGTGGCGTTGCTGCGTGCGCGTCAAGGCCATGGCGATGGCGACGCCGAGGCCACGCTCGACGCGCTCGATCAACTGAGCGACCGCCTCGCCGCGTCGACCGACACCCAGGCTCGCGCGGCCGAGCGCATCGAGCGCGAGCTGCGCAACGAGATCGCGCGCACGGCGCAGAGCTCGCGCAGCGAGTTCGGCGGCGGCTTCGCACAGGTGCAGCAGGCGCTGGCGGCGCAGCTCGGCAGCATCGCGACCGTGCAGAACAGCCAGATCGACGGCTTCGCCCAGCAGCTCGCCAAACTCACGGCGGCCAATACGCAGCAGCTCGACGCCGTGCGCCAGAGCCTGCAACAGCAGGCGCAGCAGGCGCGCGACGAGCAGGGCGCCGCGCTGCGCCACTTCGGCTCGCTCCTCACGCAGCAGCTCGGGCAACTCACCGAAGTCAACGACCGCCGCTTCGCCGAAGTGCGCGCAACGCTCGAACAGCGCCTCAAAGACATCGAAGCGAACAACGCGGCGAAGCTCGAGGAAATGCGCCGCACGGTCGACGAGAAGCTGCACGCCACGCTCGAACAGCGGCTGGGCGAATCGTTCAAGCTCGTTTCCGACCGGCTGGAACAGGTGCATCGCGGGCTTGGCGAGATGCAGACGCTGGCCGCGGGCGTGGGCGACCTGAAGAAGGTGCTCACCAACGTGAAGACGCGCGGCACCTGGGGCGAAGTACAGCTCGAAGCGCTGCTCGAACAGATGCTTACGCCCGACCAGTACGCGAAGAACGTCGCGACGGTGCCGAAGAGCACGGAGCGCGTGGAATTCGCGATTCGCCTGCCCGGACGCGGCGTGGGCGGCGCGGAGCAGGGAGAGCCGGTCTGGCTGCCGATCGACGCCAAATTCCCGCGCGAAGACTACGAGCGGCTCATCGATGCGCAGGAGCGCGCGGACGTGCTCGCGATCGAGGAGGCCGGGCGCGCGCTCGAGCTGCGCATCCGCGCGGAGGCGCGCACCATCGCCGAGAAGTACGTCGCGCCGCCGCACACGACCGATTTCGCGCTGCTGTTCCTGCCAACCGAAGGCCTTTACGCCGAAATCCTGCGCCGCCCGGGCTTGACCGACGTCCTGCAGCGCGACTACCGCGTGAGCGTGGCGGGTCCGACCACGCTCACGGCGCTCCTCAACAGCCTGCAGATGGGTTTCCGCACGCTCGCGATCGAGCGCCGCTCGAGCGAGGTGTGGCAGGTGCTGGGCGCGGTGAAGACGGAGTTCGGCAAGTTCGGCGACGTGCTCGCGCGTACCAAGACGCAGCTCGAAACGGTCACGCGTTCCATCGAGGCGGCGGAGGTGCGCACGCGGGCGATGAACCGCAAGCTGCGCGACGTCGAGGCGCTGCCGGGCGAGGCCGCCGCGAATCTTCTCGGCGACGCGCTGCGCAATGGCAATGGCGACGCAGAAAGCGAAGCGGGCTTCGGCGACGAGTGAGCGCAACCCGCGCGCCAAAAGCAAACGGGCCGCATGATCCAGGCGGCCCGTTTGCATTCGGGCGTGTGCGGTGCGTTGGCTTACCCGATCATCGTTTCGCCGGGCGCGGCGAGCTTTTCGAGCGCATCGCCGGTCATGCGCACGACGCGCCAGTCGGGCAGCACGGTCGCGCCGAGCTTTTCATAGAAGCCGATGGCCGGCGTGTTCCAGTCGAGCACGGTCCACTCGAAGCGGGCGCAGCCGCGCTCGACGGCGATCGCCGCGAGCGCGCGCAGCATCGCCGTGCCGAGGCCGGTGCCGCGCTGCGACGGCTGCACGTAGAGGTCTTCGAGATAAAGGCCGCGGCGGCTCAGGAACGTCGAGTAGTTGTGGAAGAAGAGCGCATAGCCGACGATGCGGCCGGCGTCTTCCGCCACCAGCGCTTCCGCGGCGGGACGCGTGCCGAACAGGGCGTCGGCGAGGCCGTCGGCCGTGCCCGTGAACAGATGCGTGAGCTTCTCGAACTCCGCGAGCTCGTACATCAGCGCGTGCATCGCGCCGACGTCGGCGGGCGTGGCGGCGCGGATCGTCGCGGCCATTACGCTTCCTCGGGCACGTCGGACAGATGGATCTCGATGCCGCCGAAGCGCGAGGCCACCCAGTTGTAGGCGTGGCAGGCGATCCACAGCAGGATGAAGCCGACGATCGCGTTGAGCAGCAGCGCGCTGAAGATGGTCGAGAGTTCGACCGCGCCATAGCGCACGAACGCCACGAGCACGCCGAGCAGCACGATCGGCACGCTGAAGGTCAGGTACACGAGGATGAGCGCCTTGGCGGTCTGGCCCGCAGCGATGAACGAGATCTGTTTTTTCATAGTAGTCGGTCCGTTATGCAGGTGTGGACGTGTGGTTGGTTTTGACGGCCTCTCGGGCGCCGCCGCGCTAGACGAGTCCATCGAACAGCATGATGTCGACCGCGTCGCCGGCATCGAGATCGCCGGCTTCATGGGCGAGCACGATGAAGCAGTTCGCCTCGCTCATCGTGCTGAGCGCGCCCGAGCTTTGCGAGCCGGTCGGCGCGACGCGCCACTGGCCGCCGGCCTCGCGGCGCGCGAGGCCGCGCTGGAATTCGGTGCGGCCCGCGCGCTTTTTGATCGGCTGATCGCTCAATGCCGGCACGAGCGGGACGGGCTGCGCTTGCGCGCCCGCCATCGCCATGAGCGCGGGGCGCACGATCTGGTAGAACGAGACCATCGTCGCGACCGGGTTGCCGGGCAGCCCGAACAGGAGCGCTGCGCGGCCCGCGCCCGGGCGTCCGCCCGACCAGATGCGGCCGAACGCAAGCGGGCGGCCGGGGCGCATGGCGAGGCCCCAGAACGAGACGTCGCCGAGCGTTTGCAACTGGGTGCGCGTGAAATCGGCTTCGCCGACCGAGACGCCGCCGGAGGTTAGCACGACATCGGCGGTTTCGGCAGCGAGTTTCAGCGTGGCGGCGAGCGCCGCGGGGTCGTCGCGCACGACGCCCAGGTCGATCGCCTCGACGTTCAGGCGCTGGAGCATCGCGCCGAGCGCGTAACGGTTGCTGTCGTAGATGCAGCCCGGCTCGAGCGGCTCGCCCGGCGAGCGCAGTTCGTCGCCGGTCGAGAAGTAGGCCACGCGCAGGCGCTGCTTCACGTGCGCCTCGACGAGGCCGAGCGAGGCCAGCAAGCCGATGTCCGACGCGCGCAGCACGCGGCCGGCCGCGAGCGCCACGCCGCCGCGCGCGAGGTCCTCGCCTTTGCGGCGGGCGTTCGCGCCGCGCTTGACGACGTTGGCTTCGAAAACGATGGCTTCGCCCTGCGCCGACACCTGCTCTTGCGGCACGACGGTGTCGCAGCCCGCGGGCATCGGCGCGCCGGTCATGATGCGCACGCTTGCGCCGGCGGCAACGTCGCCCGCGTAGGCGTGACCGGCGAAGGCCTTGCCGCACACGGCGAGCGAGAGGCCGCCGGAGATGTCGGCCAGGGCCGCGCCATCGAACGCGTAGCCGTCCATCGCGGCGTTGTCGTGCGCGGGAACGTCGATGGGCGAAATCACGTCTTCGGCCAGCACACGCGCGAGCGCTTCACGCAGCGGCACGCGTTCGCTCGCCGCAAGCGGCGTCGCCCACTGCAGCACGATGGCCTGCGCGGCGCTGACGGGCAAAGCTTGCGGATCGTACTGGCTGATGCACCCGGCTTGGCCGGTGGGATGGTTAGGCGTGGTCATCGAGTGAGGAAGCGTCGCATCCGCACGGCGTGTGCGGCGATCGTCCAGGCGGGCGTGCCGGCCGTGTGCCGGGGACGGCGGCTGGCCGGGCGCCGCCCGATTGCAATTCAGGCGCGTTCGAGTTCGGCCAGTTCCTGTAAGGAATTGATATTGTAAAACGCACGTTCGTCGGCAAAGGCGACTTCGGCGGCCGTGTGGCGCGCGTACCACGCACGCACCTTGCGCTCGCCGGCGCCGAGGAAGGCGGCGAGGTCGTCGGCGAGCGAGGTGCGTACGAGCGCGAATACGGGATGCAGCGAGACCTCGCCGTCGGCGTTCCTCGTGGTCGCGGTCACGATGTCGGCGCGCTCCGCGAGCGCGGCGTGGCCGAGGTGCCCGGCGAGATCGGCCGGCAGCCAGGGCGAGTCGCATGGCGCCGCAAGGAGCCATTCGGTGTGCGCCGCGCGCAGTCCGGCGAGGAGCCCCGCGAGCGGGCCGGGGAAGTCGGGCAGCGGATCGGCGAGCACGCTCGCCCGCCATGGCGCGCCGAGTGCCGCATAAGCGTCGCGGTTGCGGTTCGCGCTGATCGAGAGGGCGCCGACCTGCGGCGCGAGGCGCGCGAGCACGAGCGCGGCAAGCGGTTTGCCGTGCAGCATCTGCAAGCCCTTGTCCGCGCCGCCCATGCGCTGGCCGCGGCCGCCCGCGAGCACGAGGCCCGTGATCGATGCGGTGGAAATGGCGTTGGCGCTCATCGGCGTCATGGGCTGCTCAGCCGCCGATATAGGACATTTCGATGCGGCGCTCGTCGGAGGCCGCCGGCGCCTGCGCGCTGCCCCGCAACTGCGAATAGCGGTCGGCGCGGCCTTCCCATACCTGGGCGATGGCGCCGGAGATCGCCGTGTCGGTGGCGCCGTTGCGCAACAGCGCGCGCAGGTCGTAACCCATCGAGGCGAACAGGCACAGGTACAACTTGCCTTCGGTCGAAAGGCGTGCGCGCGTGCAGTCGCCGCAGAACGCGCGCGTCACGCTGGAGATCGCGCCGATCTCGCCCGCGCCGTCCGCGTAGCCCCAGCGTTGCGCCGTTTCGGCAGCGTTGTGGGGCTCCAGCGGCACGAGCGGCCAGTGCTCGGCAATGCGCGCGACGACTTCCGCCGACGGCAGCACTTCGGCCATGTTCCAGCCATTCGAGGTGCCCACGTCCATGTACTCGATGAAGCGCAGCGTCACATCCGTGCCGCGGAAATGCCGTGCAAGCGGCACGATCTCGCCGTCATTCGTGCCGCGCTTGACGACCATGTTGACCTTGATCGGCGCGAGACCCACGGCTTGCGCCGCCGCAATGCCGTCGAGCACGTCGGCCACCGCGAAGTCGGCGTCGTTCATCTGGCGAAAGAGGGCGTCGTCGAGGGCGTCGAGGCTCACCGTCACACGCGTGAGGCCCGCGTCGCGCAGAGCGCGCGCCTTGCGGGCCAGCAGCGAGCCATTGGTGGTGAGCGTAATGTCGAGCGGCTCGCCTTCGGGCGTGCGCAGCGCGGCAAGGCGCTCGATCAGGAATTCGATGTTCTTGCGCAGCAGCGGCTCACCACCCGTGAGGCGGATCTTGGTGACGCCATGCGCGACGAAAAGCCGCGCGAGCCGCTCGATTTCTTCGAGCGACAGCAGCGCGGAATGGGGCAAAAACGGGTAGTCCTTGTCGAACACGGCGCGCGGCATGCAGTACACGCAACGGAAATTGCAGCGGTCCGTGACCGAGATGCGGAGGTCGCGCAGGGGTCTGGCGAGCGCGTCGAAGACCGCGCCGGACGGCGCGCGCACAGTTCCCGCGGCCGGCCTGGGCAGTTCGGGCGGCAGCGATCGAACGTCGGCAACAGGGATGATGCGTCGTGTCATGGTCTCTTCGTTCTCGCGTTGCCTCAATTTTAGCCGAACCAGCACCGGCCTACAGACAAGGGAGAACGCTGATATATCAAAAAAAGCCCGCCGGGAGGGGCGGGCTTTTCGGGGGCGCCGGGCTCGGGGCCCGGCGCGCGGCCAGTTGCGCTTGCCGTGCTTACGGCTGGCGCGTGGTTTCGACCTGCTGCATCGGCGTGCTGTCGACCGGCGGCAGCGGTTTGCGCTCGCGCGGCGTGCGCGCGGGCTTCACCAGTTGCGCAGCGGCTTGCTGCGCGGCGCGCAGCTTGTCGGCGTCGGTATTGACCCAGACGAGACCCGCCGATTCCAGCATCGGGCGCAGCGTGTCTGCGGTGGCCGAGGGCGCGGGGGCCGCCATTGCCACCGGAGCCGGATGCGGTGCGACCGGCTCGGTGATCGCGACGACCGCCGGAGCGGCGGCTGCCGCTTCCTGCGCCGGCTCCGGTTGAGCGACGGGTGCTTGCGCCGGCTCTTCGGTCCGCGGCGCTTCGACGCGGTCTTCGCGCACGACAGGCAGCGTTTCGGCCTGAACCGGCTCAACCGGGGCCTCCGGTGCGACCGGTTCGTCCGCTGCGGCGGGCGCCACAGGCGCGACAGGTGCGGCAGGTGCCACGGGTTCCTCGGCCTTCGGCTCGACCGCGTGTGCGGTTTCGACGCTCACCGGTGCGGCTTCGGCGGGTGCCGGAGCTTGCTCGGCCGGAGCCTGAGCTTGCTCTGCGGCGGGTGCGACGGTTTCAACCGGCGTCGTCGTCACGGCAGCGGCAGGCACGTGCCCGGCTTCGGCGACGACGGCTGCGGCCGGCAGAGCGGTCACGACGGTCTCGACAGCAGCCTCGGTACGCGCTTCCGCGGCCGATGCTTCATGCACTTGCGCAGCAACGGCAGGCTGCTCGATCGCCGGTTGGGCGGGTGCGGCTTGCTCTTCGCCTTCCGGTGCATCCGCACCCGGCGTCAGGCCTGCTGCATCCGTCTCGCGCTCGCGGCGACCGCCACGGCGGCCGCGGCGGCGGCGGCGGCGTTCTTCGCCTTCACGCGGTCCGCCTTCTTCGTCGGCACCGGCGCTCACGCCTTCGGGCAGGTCTTCCGTCTGCGGCGCTTCGACGCCTTCGGCGTCTGCCGATGCGGCGTCGAGACGCGCTTCCTGGGCTTCAGCGGCCTCGGCTTGCTGACGGCGACGCGATTCACCGCGCTCGCCACGTTCACCACGCTCGCGGCGCTCGCCACGTTCCTGGCGCTCGCCGCGTGCGGCGCCGGCTTCCGCCGTCACATCGCTACGCTCCTGACCGCGCTCGACGCGTTCGATGCGCTGCTCGCGCTCGGCACGTGCTTCGCGGGTTTCACGCGGCTCACGCTGCTCGCGCGGTTCGCGTTGTTCGCGGGCACCACGGCCTTCGCGTGCTTCACGCGATTCGCGCGGCTCGCGTGCCTCACGCGGTTCACGCTGTTCGCGCGGCTCGCGTTCCTCACGGCGGCCGGCCGGCTGGCCGGTACGGGCGCCGCCTGCGCTTTCGCCACGGCCTGCCGCGTCGCGGCCGCCGGAACGGCGATTGCGGTTGCGGTCGGCGCCGGTCTTCTCACCGCGCTCGGTACGCGCTTCGCGGGTCGGACGGGCGGTCTTTTCGGGTTGCGCGACCGGTGCCGGCGCGGGCGCCGCAGCCGGTGCGCCGCCGAAGAGACGCTTGACCCAGCCAAAGAAGCCGCCGCCCGCGGGCGTGACAGCCAGTTGTGCCGCGACGGGCGCGGTTTCGGCCGGCTTGACCGGCGCGCTCGGCGCCGGACGCTCCGGCGTGATGCCCTTCACCGCGGCTTCCTGCTTGGGCTTGGCTTCGGCGGTGCGCTTGCTGTAGCCGGTTTCCGACTCGAGTTCGCGAGCCGCTTCCTCGGCCATCTTCCACGAGGCGCGCGGGTCGTCGAGGCGCGCATCGTCGTGACGCAGGCGCTCGAGCTTGTAGTGCGGCGTTTCGAGGTGCTTGTTCGGGATCAGCACGACCGCGACCTTGAAGCGCGACTCGATCTTGTTGATTTCCGAGCGCTTTTCGTTGAGCAGGAAGGCGGTCACTTCGACCGGCACCTGGCAATGAATTGCCGCGGTGTTTTCCTTCATCGCCTCTTCCTGGATGATGCGCAGGACCTGAAGCGCCGACGATTCCGTATCGCGGATATGACCCGTGCCGTTACAGCGCGGGCAGGTCACGTGGCTGCCTTCCGAGAGGGCGGGGCGCAGACGCTGGCGCGACAGTTCCATCAGGCCGAAGCGCGAGATCTTGCCCATCTGCACGCGGGCGCGGTCGTGGCGCAGCGCGTCTTTCAGGCGCTGCTCGACTTCGCGCTGGCTCTTGGCCGACTCCATGTCGATGAAGTCGATCACGATCAGGCCGCCCAGGTCGCGCAGACGCAGTTGGCGCGCCACTTCGTCGGCGGCTTCGAGGTTGGTGCGCGCGGCGGTTTCCTCGATGTCGGCGCCCTTGGTGGCGCGCGCCGAGTTCACGTCGATGGCGACCAGCGCTTCGGTGTGGTCGATCACGATCGCGCCGCCCGAGGGCAGCGGTACCGTGCGCGAATACGCCGTCTCGATCTGGTGCTCGATCTGGAAACGCGAGAAAAGCGGCACGTCGTCGTGATACCGCTTCACCTTATTGACATTGTCCGGCATCACGATATCCATGAAGGCGCGCGCCTGGTCATAGATCTCGGTGGTGTCGATGAGGATTTCGCCGATGTCGGGCTGGAAGTAGTCGCGGATCGCGCGAATGACGAGGCTCGATTCCAGGTAGATCAGCATGGGCTGACCGGACTGGCCGGCCTGCGACGCGGCTTCGATGGCGCGCCACAGTTGCAGCAGGTAGTTCAGGTCCCACTGGAGCTCTTCGGCGGAGCGGCCGATGCCGGCCGTGCGCGCGATGATGCTCATGCCGTCCGGCAGTTGCAGCTGCGCCATGGTTTCGCGCAGTTCCTGACGGTCGTCGCCCTCGATGCGGCGCGAGACGCCGCCGCCGCGCGGGTTGTTCGGCATGAGGACGAGGTAGCGGCCGGCGAGCGAGATGAACGTGGTGAGGGCGGCGCCCTTGTTGCCGCGCTCTTCCTTCTCGACCTGGACGATCAGCTCCTGGCCTTCCTTGAGGGCGTCCTGAATGCGCGCGCCGCGCATGTCGATGCCTTCGCGGAAGTACTGGCGGGCGACTTCCTTGAACGGCAGGAAGCCGTGGCGGTCTTCGCCGTAGTTGACGAAACACGCCTCGAGCGAAGGCTCGATACGGGTGACGATCCCCTTGTAGATGTTGCCTTTGCGCTGTTCGCGCCCGGCGGTTTCGATGTCGATGTCGATGAGCTTCTGTCCATCGACGATGGCGACACGCAGTTCTTCCTGCTGTGTCGCGTTGAACAGCATTCGTTTCATTGAACGACTCCAGTGCGTTCGCGCGCGAGCCGCACGGTGCGCGGCGACGACGCCAGGCAGCACGGTGCGGGCAGCGGCGAGCCGCGCCTTATTGTGTTGTCACAAGCACGCTGGAGCGGGAACGATGGCGGGGAGAATTGCCTTTTATGGGCGCCGGTCCGGCGTTGCGTTGCCGTGGACGGGGCCGCGTGGGCACATGCGAAATACGTCTTCAAGAAGCGAAGAGACATGCCGCGGGTTCGCGACGGCAGCGTTTTCCTGCGCTTCCAATCCACCTGGCTGCCGTGACCATGAGCGTGCCAATGGGTGTGCCCATCGCACTGGCCGTGACAGACGCCGGCCGCAGCGGCGAACCGCGCGCGCTTGCGACTGGATCAGGTTCGCGGCCTCTCGATTCAATCAGGGCCGCGCACGGGAAGCTTTTCAGGAACGCCCGTCTTCCCCCTCGGGGTGTCTCGCCACTTTTGACGTCGCCGTGTCCCGCACATTGCCGGGACGCTTCGGGCGCTCGCCGTATTTTCGCCACCAGCGCCTCCTGCGGCGGTCACTTCGACCGCGCGGCGGGACGCGCCGGATAAATTCTTTATACCAATGTTCCGTTACCGTCGGAGCCGCTCCTGACCGAACGTGCCTGTGGGCGCCGTCCCTGCCGGAGTGGTGATCCGTGCGTGCAACTCGTTGCTTCTCATCAAGCGGGGTGAGCAACCAGCCCCGGGCGCAAGTAAAATAACCGTTTATCGCTTGCAGCCTGCGCTCGCCGCGTGGTCCAAGTCCAGGATAACCCCCTTGGGGTGTCCATTGGGTGGTTCGCAGAACATTTGGCCGTTTGGCCTACCGTTGCGTCGGCGCTGGGCAAATTATATTCAGAATGAAAGGGTTAGGCAAAACATCCCAGAATCAGGTCGCAAGCGACCAGGTTTCGTTCGTCGAAATCGACGAGGGCGCGGCCGGTCAGCGCATCGACAATTTTCTCGTGCGCGTCTGCAAAGGCGTGCCGAAAAGCCACATCTATCGCATTTTGCGCAGCGGGGAAGTGCGCGTAAATAAGGGTCGGGTCGATGCGCAATATCGGCTCGCGGAAGGCGACATCGTGCGCGTGCCGCCCATCCGCACCTCGCAATCTAGCGCGCCGGCCGGCGCCGCGCCCGTGCCGGCGGCCCAGTTTCCCATCATCTACGAGGACGACGCGCTGCTCGTCATCGACAAGCCTGCAGGCGTGGCCGTGCACGGCGGCAGCGGCGTGGCGTTCGGCGTGATCGAGCAGTTGCGCGAGGCGCGCCCGCAGGGCAAGTTCCTCGAGCTGGTCCACCGGCTAGACCGCGAAACGTCGGGCGTGCTGATGCTCGCCAAGAAGCGCGCCGCGCTCGTGGGCCTGCATGCGCAGATGCGCGACAACCAGACCGACAAGCGCTATTACGCCTGCGTCCACGGCGAATGGGCGAGCGACTGGGGGCGTCGGCGCGCCGTGAAGGAGCCGCTTCACAAGTATCTGACCCCGGAAGGCGAGCGCCGTGTGCGCGTGCAGCCGGACGGCTTGCCCTCGCACACGGTGTTCAATCTCGTCGAGCGCTGGCCGGGCTACGCGCTCCTCGAAGCCGAGTTGAAGACGGGCCGCACGCACCAGATCCGCGTGCACCTCGCCCACCTCGGCCTGCCGATCGTCGGCGACGCCAAGTACGGCGACTTCGCGCTCAACAAGGACCTCGCGCGCACGGGCGCGAAGCCGGGCATCAAGCGCATGTTTCTGCATGCGCACCGATTGAAGCTCGCGCACCCGATCACGGGCGCCCCGTTGCAGTTCGAGGCGCCGCTGCCGGCGGATTGCCGCGGCTTCGTCGACGCGCTGCGCGCGCAACGCGAGGCAGGCTCGGCAACCGACGCAGCCCGACCTGGCGCGGCCCGACCTGACGCGGCGCGACCCGAATGACACCGAATCTGACAGCGTTTGGAGAAGTCCTGCATGGCTCGAGAGTTATTTGACCTGATTGTGTTCGACTGGGACGGCACCCTGATGGACTCGACCGCCCATATCACGCGCAGCATCCAGGCGGCGTGCCGCGACCTCGGCCTGCCCGTGCCCGGCGACGAGGCGGCGAGCTATGTGATCGGCCTCGGCCTGCGCGAGGCGCTGCAGATTGCCGCGCCCACGCTCGATCCGGCCGACTACCCACGGCTCGTCGAGCGCTATCGCATCCACTATTTGCTGAAGGACCAGCAGACCGAGCTGTTCGTCGGCGTGCGCGAGATGCTCACGGAACTGCGCGACACTGGCTACCTGCTCGCCGTAGCGACGGGCAAGAGCCGCGTGGGGCTGAACCGCGCGCTGGCGGATTCGCGGCTCACGAGCCTCTTCGACGGCACCCGCTGCGCCGACGAAACCTTCTCGAAGCCGCATCCGGCCATGCTTCAGGAGCTCACGCGCGAACTGGGGCAGGATCTGGGGCGCACTGTGATGATCGGCGACACGACGCACGACCTGCAGATGGCGATCAACGCGGGCGCGGCTGCCATCGGCGTGGCGTATGGCGCGCATGCGTCCGGCGCGCTCGAAAAGCTCGAGCCGCGCTTCGTCGCGTCGGACGTGGCCGCGCTCGCGGGCTGGCTGCGGGAGCACGCATGAGCGCGGCGCCCGAGACAGCGCCGCTCGAGCCTGTGCGCGTCTGCGCGGCCGACGAACTCGCCGAGGGCGGCGAGGGGCGGCGCATGAACGCGACCTATGCGGGCGGCGACGCGGTGGTGTTCTTCGTACGCTACGGCGGCGAGGTGTACGGCTACCTGAACCGCTGCGCGCACGTGCCGATGGAACTCGACTGGGTCGAGGGCCAGTTCTTCGAGTCGTCGGGACTCTATCTGATGTGCGCCACGCACGGCGCGATCTACCAGCCCGACACGGGCAAGTGCGTGGGCGGCCCGTGCCGCGGCGGGCGTTTGCGCCCCGTGCAGGTCGAGGAACGCGACACGCCGGAGGGGCGTGCGGTATTCTGGCTGCCGGACGACGCTTTGCGTCCGACCCCAACCTGATTCCTGACTATCGACCCCTTTCGAACGTAACCCGCTCGCATGTCCGACAATCCGACCCCTGATTCGAACGAAGCGCCCCGCGCGGCTTCGTCAGACCGCGGCGCGCCCGCGCCAGGCTGGGAGCGCGAGGCGCTCGAACGCATCGCGCTCGCGGCTATCACCGAGCAGCGCGCGGCGCGGCGCTGGCGCATCTTCTTTCGCTTCGCGTTTCTCGCCGTGTTCGTGGTAATCGCGTGGGCGATCCTCGATCTTTCGGGGGCGCGCGTGGAGAGTGAGGGGCGCCATACGGCACTGGTTTCGCTCGACGGCGAAATCGGCTCCGACACCCCGGCGAACGCCGAGGACATCATCAGCGCGCTCGACAGCGCCTTCGACGACGACGGCACCGCGGGCGTGATCCTGCATATCGACAGCCCCGGCGGCAGCCCGGTGCAGGCCGGCATCATCAACGACGAGATCCATCGTCTGCGCACCAAGTACCCGGCCATCCCGCTGTACGTCGTGGTCGGCGACATGTGTGCTTCGGGCGGCTATTACGTCGCGGCCGCCGCCGACAAGATCTACGTCAACAAGGCGAGCATCGTGGGCTCGATCGGCGTGCTGATGGACGGATTCGGCTTCACCGGCCTGATGGACAAGCTCGGCGTCCAGCGGCGCCTGCGTACGTCCGGCGAAAACAAGGGCTTCTTCGATCCGTTCTCGCCCGACACGCCGAAAATGGACGCGCACGCCCAGGAGATGCTCGACCAGATCCACCAGCAGTTCATCGACGCCGTGAAGGCGGGCCGCGGCAAGCGCCTGAAGGACTCGCCGGATATCTTCTCGGGCCTGTTCTGGACCGGGCAGAAGAGCGTGGAGCTCGGCCTCGCGGACGGCTACGGCGACACCGATTACGTGGCGCGCGAGGTCGTCAAGGCGCCGGACGTCGTCGATTACACGGTCAAGCAGAGCCTCACCGATCGCGTGGCGAAGCGCGTGGGCGCGAACATCGGCTCGGCGGCCGTGCATTCGCTGCTGATGGGCGGCAAGGTATCGGTGCACTGAGCGACGGCGACGCTTTCGTTTCCCGTCGTCCTCGAGAAAAATCGGCCGCTGCGCGATGGTTGCGCAGCGGCCGATTCGTTTTCCGCGCCGAAGCGCGTTCAGTTTGCGAGCAGCAGGAAGATCGCCGGCCGCTTGTGCAATTCGGGCGCTGGCTTCTTCTTCCAGTCCGACACCGCGCGGCTCACGATCGTCTCGGTGGGCAGCGTGAGATCGGCGGCGACGCACACGAGCGTGGAGGGCGCGCAGGTCGCGAGCAGTGCGTCGAGCAGCGCGCGGTTGCGATAGGGCGTCTCGATGAAGATCTGCGTCTGCTTGATCTTGCGCGAGATCTGCTCGAGATCGCGCAGCTTTTTCACGCGCTCGTTCGCGTCGACAGGCAGGTAGCCATGAAACGCGAAGCTTTGGCCGTTCAGGCCCGACGCCATCAGCGCGAGCAGGATCGAACTCGGGCCCACGAGCGGCACGACCTTGATGCCGCGCTCGTGTGCGCGCCGCACGAGCAGCGCGCCCGGGTCGGCGACCGCGGGTACGCCCGCCTCGGAAACCAGCCCTGTGTCGATACCGGCGAGCAGCGGTGCGAGCAGCTTGTCGACCTCGCCTGCAGGCGTGTTGACATTGAGTTCGCGGATCTCGATTTCCTGGATCGGCCGCGTCGTGCCCACGCGCTTGAGGAAGGCGCGCGTGGTCTTGGCGTTTTCGCCGATATAGCTGGCGAGCGTGCCCGCGCGTTCGCGCACGGGCGTGGGCAGGACGGCGTTGAGCGCGGCATCGTCGCCTTCGCCCAGCGTGTTGGGAATCAGATAGAGGGTGCCGAGGCTCATGCTTGCGTCTCCAGCAGCGGATAGCCCGCGGCAAGCAGCATGCGCGTGAGCGCGATGAGCGGCAGGCCGATCAGGGCGGTGGGGTCGTCCGATTCGATCGCTTCGAGCAGGGCGATGCCGAGACCCTCCGATTTCGCGCTGCCCGCGCAGTCGTACGGCGTTTCGGCGCGCAGATAGGCGTCGAGCGCGGCGTCGGGCAGGTCGCGAAAGCGCACCTTCGTCACGACATCGACGGTATCCGTTTGGCCAGTCGCGGTGTCGAGCACGCTCAGGGCACTATGGAACAACACTTCGCGGCCGCGCATGGCCTGCAGTTGCTCGAGCGCGCGTTCGTGCGTGCCGGGCTTGCCAATCTGGCGGCCATCGAAGGTGGCGACCTGGTCGGAGCCGATCACGAGCGTTCGCGCCGCGCCGGCGGGCAGCGCGGCGGCCACGGCGCGGGCCTTCGCGGCAGCCAGGCGCAGCGCCGTCGCTTCGGGCGTCTCGCCGGGCTGCGGCGTTTCGTCGACGGCGGGCACGGCCGTATCGAAGGGAATGCGCAGACGCTCGAGCAACTCGCGCCGGTAGCGCGAGCTGGAGGCGAGGATGAGGGCGGGGCGGCCCGTGCGCGGGGCCTGTGAGGGAGAATCCTGCATGTTCGATCGGAGTATGAGAGCGGCTGCGAATGTGGCTGGAGAAAAGGCGGCTGTGGTTTGGCGATTTCCGGGTGGATTTCGCCTCAAAAAAGGGGCGGATATCCCGCAAAACGTCGTCAGAGGCTCCCGAAAGCCGCGCTCGCACAGACACTTGCGTACGCGAGCTTAAGTGTTTGACTCACAAAGATAAAGGCGATATGATTTTGGGCTTTTCATCGGTATGCTCTCGCCGCACGTCTTGTGCGGGCGCCTGAATTTAGCGGCGTCACGGCTCGAAAAACCTTGCCGGCAGTAGCGTGTCGATGGGCGAATGTAGGCAAACGCAGGTCGATAGAGACCTGTGCGGGCCGGCACAAGCTGGATTGCAGCGAGCCGCTGGCGGCTTTCGCGCATCGCTTGCCGCGCCCCAGGCCTTGAAGCAGGAGAGCGCACATGACCGAACACACTGGCAAGCCTGCAGGCGCCGAATTGAATCCGCGCGACTTCGATATCTTCGAATTCGCGCGCAGCGAGCGCGAAGCGGCAGGCGTCGTGCGCGTTTCGCAACTGCCGCGCATGTTAAACGAAGTCCCGGCCGAGGCGCCAGATCGCGACACCGCGTTCACCTGGCAGGCTGCGGGCTTTATCCAGCAGGAAATGCAGGACAACGGCACCGAAGGGCCGCAGCCATACCTGCGGCTTGCAGTTCACGGTGGCGCGTGGCTCACGTGCCAGCGGTGCCTCGCTCCTTACGAGCAGGCATTCAATGCGGATGCGACCTTCCGTATCGTCCAGACGGAAGAAGAGGCGGACGAGTTTCCGCTCGACGACGATGAAGTCGAAGTGATCGTGGGCTCGCGCCATTTCGATCTCGTCGACTTGATCGAAGAGGAGCTGTTGCTCGCGCTGCCGCTGGTGCCGAAGCACGAAGTCTGTCCGGAAATTCACGAAAGCCTCGCCTCGGGTCCCGACGGCGCGGAGGGCGTGGATTCCGTGGACGACGTGCCGGAGCAGGAAATCGAGCCGGAAGAGCGCGTCAACCCGTTTGCGGCGCTCGAATCGCTCAAGAAGGACGGTCCTGGCAGCAAGCACTAAGGCAAGCCTTGGGCGGCTGTGCGGGGCAGGCAGTACCAGACGCGTGGGCCTGAGCCCGGAGTCCGGCCATCCCCCAAGGGTGGCGGCGGCCGGATCGGGCTGTGTTAGAATTCGGAAAATTTTCAGGAGTTATCATGGCAGTTCAACAAAACAAGAAGTCGCCGTCGAAGCGCGGTATGCACCGCTCGCACGATTTCCTCACGGGCGCGCCGCTGGCCGTCGAGCCGAGCACGGGTGAAGTGCATCTGCGTCACCACATCAGCCCGAACGGCTACTACCGCGGCAAGAAAGTCGTCAAGACCAAGAACGACTAATCGTTTCAGCATGCGGCGCGGTGTTTGACACCGGGCGCCGCATCTGTCGATTCCGTTCGCTTGACCATATTTCGGCTCGGCAAAAAGGCGGCATTCAACTGCCGCTTTTTTATGCCTGAAATCCGTCGCATTCCATGACTGTTACGCTCACGATAGATTGCATGGGAGGCGACCACGGCCCGTCTGTGACGGTGCCTGCCGCAGTCCATTTCGTCCGCTCGCACCCCGACGCGCATCTCATGCTCGTGGGCGTCGAGTCGGCGGTTCGCGCCCAGTTGAAGAAGCTGAAGGCGTCGGACCATCCCGCGCTTACCGTCGTGCCCGCCACCGAGGTCGTCGAAATGGACGATCCGGTCGAAGTCGCCCTGCGCAAGAAAAAAGATTCGTCGATGCGCGTCGCGCTCAATCGCGTGAAAGAGGGCGAGGCGCAAGCCTGCATCTCGGCCGGCAACACCGGCGCGCTGATGGCCGTGTCGCGCTATGTGCTCAAGACGTTGCCCGGCATCGAACGCCCGGCCATCGCCTTCGCGCTGCCGAATCCGCGCGGCTACACGACGATGCTCGACCTCGGCGCGAACGTCGACTGCGAACCGCAGCACCTGCTGCAGTTCGCGGAGATGGGCCACGCGCTCGTCGCGGCGCTGGAGGGCAAGGATCGCCCAACCATCGGGCTCCTGAATATCGGCGAAGAAGTCATCAAGGGCAACGACACCATCAAGCGCGCGGGCGAGCTCCTGCGCGCGAGCACGCTGAACTTCCGCGGCAACGTCGAAGGCAACGACATTTACAAGGGCACCGTCGACGTCATCGTCTGTGACGGTTTCGTTGGGAATGTCGCGCTCAAGACGTCGGAGGGCCTCGCGCAGATGCTCAACGACATGATCAAGGAAGAGTTCGGCCGCTCGTGGCTCACCAAGCTCATGGCGATTGCCGCCCTGCCCGTGCTCATGCGCTTCAAGAAACGTGTCGACCATCGCCAGTACAACGGCGCGGCGCTGCTCGGCTTGAAGAGCCTCGTCATCAAGAGCCACGGCTCGGCCGATGCCTACGCGTTTGAGTGTGCGATCAATCGCGGGTATGATGCCGTCAAAAATGGCGTGCTGGAGCGCCTCGCGCACGCCATGGAAGAAAACGCCGGTTCGCTCGAACAGGCGGCAGACGAGCCCGGCGGCGCCCAGAACGTGCAAGCCGCGCAGGCGGGGCAGGCTACCAGTGCGCCCAGCCAGGCAGCGGGCGAGGTACCGCCCGGCGCCGCATCATCCTCGAAGGCATAATGGCTCAATCGACTCTCTATTCCCGCGTGATCGGCACGGGCAGCTATCTTCCGCCTGATCGCGTCACCAACCAGGAACTGGCCGAACGGCTCGCCGCAAAAGGCGTCGAGACGAGCGACGAATGGATCGTGGCCCGCACGGGCATTCACGCACGCCACTTCGCCGCGCCCGACGTCACGACGAGCGATCTCGCGCTTGCGGCGTCGCAGCGTGCGATCGCGGCCGCCGACGTCGATCCGCAGTCGATCGACCTCATCATCGTCGCCACTTCCACGCCCGATTTCGTCTTTCCGAGCACGGCCTGCCTCTTGCAGAATAAGCTCGGCATCCGCAATCACGGCGCGGCGTTCGACGTGCAGGCCGTGTGCTCGGGCTTCGCCTACGCCGTTTCGGTGGCCGACAGCCTGATCCGCAGCGGCCAGCATCGCACGGCGCTCGTGGTCGGCGCGGAAACCTTCTCGCGTATTCTCGATTTCAACGATCGCACCACCTGTGTGCTGTTCGGCGACGGTGCAGGCGCGATCATCCTGCAGGCGTCGAGCGAACCGGGCGTGCTGTCGAGCGCGCTGCACGCCGATGGCAGCTACGCGCACATCCTGTGCACGCCGGGCAACGTGCACGGCGGCGCGATCGCGGGCAACGCGTTCCTGCACATGGACGGCCAGGCCGTGTTCAAACTGGCCGTGAACGTGCTCGAAAAGGTCGCGATCGAGGCGCTCGACAAGGCGCAGCTCTCCGCCGACCAGGTCGACTGGCTGATTCCGCACCAGGCCAATATCCGCATCATGCAGGGCACCTGCCGCAAGCTCGGCCTGCCCGCCGAGCGCATGGTGGTGACGGTGGGCGAGCATGGCAACACCTCGGCGGCCTCGATACCGCTCGCCTTCGACGTTGCGGTGCGCGACGGCCGCATCAAGCGCGGCCACAACGTGCTGATCGAAGGCGTGGGCGGCGGCTTCACCTGGGGCGCCTCCGTCATCCGCTTCTAAGCATCCTGAGCGGGCTCTCGCGCTCCCGCAGCCGGTCCTGGCGCACGACGAACACGTCGCGCGCAGCCGGCGGCGGTTCATCCGAGCGCATTGCCCACCCGTATTGAACGAATTTGGGGACGTTATGAAATTCGCGTTCGTTTTTCCCGGACAAGGGTCGCAGGCCGTCGGCATGCTCGACGCCTTCGCCGATAACGCCGTCGTGCGCGAGACGCTGCAAGAAGCGTCCGACGCGCTGGGCCAGGACCTAGGCAAGCTGATCGCCGAAGGCCCCGCCGAAGAACTCAATCTCACCACCAACACGCAGCCGGTCATGCTCACCGCCGCTTACGCCGTCTATCGCGCGTGGCAGCAGGCGGGCGGTCCTCTGCCTGCTATCGTCGCCGGCCACAGCCTCGGCGAATACACGGCGCTGGTCGCCGCCGGCGTGCTCGCATTCCGCGACGCCGTGCCGCTCGTGCGTTTTCGCGCGCAGGCGATGCAAAGCGCGGTGCCGGTGGGCGAGGGCGGCATGGCCGCCGTGCTCGGTCTCGACGACGACACCGTGCGCGCAGTCTGTGCGGAAGCCGCGGCTGCGAGCGGCGGCGTGGTCGAAGCCGTGAACTTCAACGCGCCGGCGCAAGTCGTGATCGCGGGCCACAAGGGTGCGGTCGAAAAGGCCTGCGAAATCGCCAAGGCAAAGGGCGCCAAGCGCGCGCTGCCGCTGCCGGTTTCGGCGCCGTTCCACTCGTCGCTGCTCAAGCCCGCCTCGGATCAGCTGCGCGACTACCTCGCGAACGTCACGCTGAACGCGCCGCAGATTCCCGTGGTGAACAACGTCGACGTGGCTTTCGAAACCGACCCCGCGAAGATCCGCGACGCGCTCGTGCGCCAGGCCGCGGGCGCCGTGCGCTGGGTCGAGTGCGTGCAGGCCATCGCGGCGCAAGGCGCGACGCACGTAGTCGAATGCGGTCCAGGCAAGGTGCTTGCGGGCCTCACCAGGCGTATCGACGGCAACCTGGTCGGCGCCTCGGTGCTCGATCCGAAGTCGCTCGACGAAGCGCTCGCGCTTCTGAAGGCTTAAGCGCCTACGCCACCACCGCTAACGGATTCAAACGATGGAAAAGACTCTCGACAATCAAGCCGCGATCGTGACCGGCGCCACCCGCGGCATCGGCCGCGCGATCGCGCTGGAACTGGCGCGCCAGGGCGCGACGGTGATCGGTACGGCAACGAGCGAAGCCGGCGCGCAGGCCATCTCGGCCGCTTTCGAAGCGGCGGGCCTGAAGGGCCGCGGCGCGGTGCTCAACGTGAACGACGCCGCTGCAGCGGAAGCGCTGATCGACGCAACGGTCAAGGAATTCGGCGGTCTTGCGATCCTCGTCAATAATGCGGGCATCACGCAGGACAACTTGGCGATGCGCATGAAGGACGACGAGTGGGACTCGGTCATCGACACCAACCTGAAGTCGGTGTTCCGCCTGTCGCGCGCCGTGCTGCGCCCGATGATGAAGGCGAAGGGCGGCCGCATCATCAACATCACCTCGGTGGTGGGCTCGTCGGGCAACCCGGGCCAGGCCAACTACGCCGCCGCCAAGGCCGGCGTGGCGGGCATGACGCGCGCGCTCGCACGCGAGATCGGCAGCCGCGGCATCACCGTGAACTGCGTCGCGCCCGGTTTCATCGACACCGACATGACGAAGGACCTGCCGGCGGAGCAGCAGGCCGCCCTCAAACAGCAGATTCCGCTGGGCCGCCTCGGCAGCCCGGACGACATCGCGCATGCGGTCGCGTTCCTCGCGTCGCCGCAGGCGGCCTACATCACGGGCACGACGTTGCACGTGAACGGCGGCATGTATATGTCTTAACCGGATTCAGGTACTATCCGCGCCTTGATGCGCTTGATGCAGAACATTGCGCAAGCGCCGTCGCGGATAGCCTTCCGGAACCTTGAGCGCCGCTTTTCAGCCAGGTCAAACCTGATAAAATGCGCGCACTCGCATTCATGAGCTAACTTTTTTCCCTTGGAGGGGTAATGGACAACATCGAACAGCGCGTCAAGAAGATCGTCGCCGAGCAACTGGGCGTCGCCGAAGCTGAAATCAAGAACGAAGCTTCGTTCGTGAACGATCTGGGCGCCGACTCGCTCGACACCGTCGAACTGGTCATGGCTCTCGAAGACGAGTTCGGCATGGAAATCCCGGACGAGGAAGCCGAGAAGATCACGACGGTTCAGCAAGCGATCGACTACGCTCGCGCGAACGTCAAGGCCTAAGCGCCAGATTCCCGCCTGGGCCGCGCAACGCAGTGCGCTGGCGGCCCGCGAGGACGCTTGCCCGTGAAACCGCGTACGCCTGCCGCACTCGCTGCGGGGCATCTGCCGGTCAACTAGCCACAGGGCTCACAGGAGCATTTCCTGTGGCCTCTGTGGCTTTTGTTTTTGTCATCTATGGATAAGGGGTTACCGTGAGCCGTCGTCGAGTTGTTGTTACAGGCCTGGGGCTGATTTCGCCTGTTGGCAATAATGTTGCCGACGGCTGGGCCAATCTGGTCGCCGGGAAGTCCGGCATCGCCAACATCACGAAGTTCGACGCTACGAACTTCTCGACCCGCTTTGCCGGCGAAGTGAAGGGCTTCAACGTCGAAGACTACATGCCGGCGAAAGAAGCGCGCCATATGGATACGTTCATCCATTACGGCATCGCGGCGGGCATGCAGGCGATCCAGGACAGCGGTCTCGAAGTCACCGAAGCGAACGCGGAACGGATCGGCGTGAACGTCGGCTCGGGCATCGGCGGTCTGCCGATGATCGAAGTCACGCAAACCGAGCTGCTCAACCGCGGCCCGCGCCGCATCTCGCCGTTCTTCGTGCCGGCCTCGATCATCAACATGATCTCGGGCCATCTGTCGATCAAGTACGGCCTCAAGGGCCCGAATCTGGCGATGGTCACGGCCTGCACGACCGGCCTGCACTGCATCGGCGAAGCGTCGCGTCTGATCGAATACGGCGACTGCGACGTGATGATCGCGGGCGGCGCGGAATCGACCGTCTCGCCGCTCGGCATCGGCGGCTTCGCGGCAGCGCGCGCGCTGTCGCAGCGCAACGACGATCCGGCGACGGCCAGCCGTCCATGGGACAAGGACCGTGACGGCTTCGTGCTCGGCGAAGGCGCGGGCGTGATGGTGCTCGAAGAGTACGAACACGCGAAGGCGCGCGGCGCGAAGATCTACGCGGAAATCGGCGGCTACGGCATGAGCGGCGATGCGTATCACATGACCGCGCCGCTCGAAGACGGCGACGGCGCACGCCGCTGCATGATCGCCGCGATGAAGAACGCGGGCGTCAACACCAGCGAAGTGAACTGGCTGAGCGCGCACGGCACCTCCACGCCGCTCGGCGACCTCGCGGAAACCACGGCGATCAAGCGCGCCTTCGGCGACCATGCGAAGGACATCGTCGTGAACTCGACCAAGTCGATGACGGGCCACCTGCTGGGTGGCGCGGGCGGCCTCGAGTCGGTGTTCACCGTGCTCGCCGTGCACAACCAGGTGTCGCCGCCGACGATCAACATCTTCAACCAGGATCCGGCATGCGACCTGGACTACTGCGCGAATACCGCGCGGGACATGAAGATCGACGTCGCGCTGAAGAACTCGTTCGGGTTCGGCGGCACCAACGGCACGCTCGTCTTCAAGCGCCACGCTTGATCCTGCACGACGAGACAGCGGCCGCGCCGAATGCTTCGGCCGGCCGCGTTCCTCCTGCATTCCCCTCGCGGCGCGCGGGCGCGCCGCTGCTTTCCCTGCGTCCATCGCTTGCGCTGCAACTGCTCGTTGCCGCGGGTCTCGGCGTGGCCGCGGCCGCCGTCTACACGACGCTCGCACCCTGGTCCGGCGTCTGGCAAGCGTTGCCCGCCACGCTGGCGTTCCTGGCGACCGGCGGCCTCGCGGCTGCGGCGTGGCGACGCAAGCAGCCGGCCTTCCTCGAAATCGGGTCAGATTTTCTCGCGGCCTGGTCGCGCGACGGTGCCTGCCTCGCAGCCGGGCGACTTGCCGGCGCGTCGCAATGGGGCGCGTGGCTGCTCGCGCTCGTCGTGGAGCAGGGCGCACGCCGCACGACGATTCTCGTTGCCGCCGACGCCGTTCCGGCAGAAGTCTTCCGCACACTCGCCGTGCGCGCGCGCAGCGCGGCCGGCCGCTGAGCTTCCCTTCGCTGTAAAGCTTGTAACCGCTGTTACTCGCGTAACGTGAGACCGTGGCGAGGACGCTACAATGGTGCCCCCACGTCTACTTCATGTGCTAACGGATTTCTCAGGTGAGCGAAAAAGAAATTGATCAGGTTCTGGTCGAGCGCGTGCAAAAAGGCGACAAGGCCGCGTTCGAGCTCCTGGTCTCGAAATACCACCGCAAGATCATCCGGCTGATCTCGCGCCTCGTGCGGGACCCCGCCGAGGTCGAGGACGTGGCCCAGGACGCCTTTATCAAGGCTTACCGCGCACTACCGCAGTTTCGTGGCGAATCGGCTTTCTATACGTGGTTGTACCGGATTGCTGTCAATACGGCGAAGAACTACCTTGCGACCCAGGGAAGACGCGCGCCGACTTCTACCGAGGCAGATGCTGAAGAAGCGGAAACTTTCTCGGACGCCGATCAACTAAGGGATATCAATACGCCCGAGTCGATGTTGATGAGCAAGCAGATCGCACAGACGGTCAATGCTGCGATGGCGGTTTTACCGGAAGAGCTGCGTACCGCCATTACGCTTCGGGAAATAGAAGGCCTAAGCTACGAGGAAATCGCCGAAATGATGGGGTGCCCGATCGGGACCGTCAGATCGAGAATTTTCCGCGCTCGGGAAGCCATTGCGGCAAAATTGCGTCCGCTGCTGGACACTCCGGAAGGCAAGCGCTGGTAAGAAGAAGAACCAGCTTCGCCCCGGGCGGCGACGCGATTCACCAGAATGAGTTGGTGTCACAGGGACGTCTGTTAGGGAATGGGGAGCATCATGGGTTCGGTCTCGATGCAATCGGTATCAAGCTCGCGCGGCGAGCGTCTGTCCGCCTTCGTCGACGGTGAAGCGTCGGCGCAGGAGCATCTGAACGGAAATTTTCTGGAACTCGACGGCGAAGGGCGCGCAGCCTGGTCGGAGTACCACCTGATCGGCGACGTGCTGCGTTCCGACGATCTGGCCCTCAGCCAGGCCGCGAGCCGCGCCTTCATGACGGGTTTCGCGGCGCGCTTCGAAGCGGAGCCGCATCTGCTCGCGCCGGCCGCGCTGCCGCAGGCGCAGGCTGGCCGCAATGAGCGCGTGGGCCGCATTCTGGCGTTGCGCCGCCGCGTGATGCCGTCGCTGGCCGTGGCCGCCGCGGCCGCCACGCTCACCTGGATCGTCATGCCGCAAATGCGCGGTGTGGGCATGGCCGGCGCGCCGCAAATCGCCGCTGTGCAGTCGCAGGGCGACGGCGTGCAGCGCTTGGCGATGAACACCACGCCGGCGCCTGTGGCGGGCGCTCAGGACGGCAACATCATCCGCGACGCGCGCCTCGACGAATATCTCCAGGCGCACCAGCAGTTCGCGCAGCAGCCGGTCATTTCGGATTCCATGCCGTACATCCGTTCAGCCGCTCTTACCACGCAAGGCCAATAAGTTTGATGCAGACATTGCGGTTGAATAAAAAGACAATCTGGGGGCGGTTGCCGGCATTCCTGTGCTGCGCAGCCGTGATGTTCACCGCTCTGTCTGTCGCCCCGCGTGCCCACGCGCAAGGCGCGTCGGCGGCCGATGCCGCCACGCGCCAGAGCGCGGCACAGCTGCTCGACCGCATCCAGCAGGCCGCCCAGCAGCAAAGTTACGAAGGCACCTTCGTCTACCAGCGCGGCGAGTTCGTGCAGTCCTCGCGCATCACGCATTACGCCTCGAAGCAGGACGGCGAGTTCGAAAAGCTCGAAAGCCTCGACGGCAAGCCGCGCACGATGCTGCGCCACAACGACGATCTCTATACCTTCGTGCCCGAGCGCAAGCTGCTCGTCGTCGAAAAGCGCCAGAACAAGGACGCTTTCCCGGCGCTGCTTTCCACGAGCGGCGACCAGGTGCTGGGCGTCTACGAGCCGAAGATGCTCGCCAACGACCGGGTGGCCGGCCTCGACAGTCAGGTGATCCAGCTCGACCCGAAAGACAACTTCCGCTTCGCCTACAAGCTGTGGGCGGACGCGAAAACCGGTCTGCTGCTGCGCTCGCAGATGCTCGACCCGTCGAATGGGCAGGTGCTCCAGCAGCTCGCGTTCACGCAGGTGCGCATCGGCGGTCCCGTCGACAAGACGCCGATCGTCAACGGCATGCGCAATATCGAGGGCTGGAACGTCGTGCGCCCGCCGCTTCAGCCGATCGACATCGAGGCGCAGGGCTGGTCGTTTGGGCAGGCCGCGCCGGGCTTCCAGAAGATTCGCGAAGTGCGCCGGCCGATGGCGGCGCGCGACGCGAGCGATCCGCCCATCCCGGTCGATCAGGCGGTATTCTCTGACGGACTCTCCACGCTTTCGGTGTTTATCGAACCGGTCAAGAACAACAGTCGCAAGGAAGGCTCGGGCAGCAGTGGCGCGACCCACGTGCTCGTGAAGCGCAACGGCGATTACTTCATCACGTTGCTTGGCGAAGTGCCCCAGACCACGTTGCAGCAGTTTGCGTCTGCCATAGAATACAAGGCTCCCAGGTAACTCCTTCCTTCGGCTGACTTCGATATGACGATTCTCCCGCTGCGCAAATTCTTCGCGGCCGCGGTCGTGGCGGCGTGCCTGCCGTTCGCACCGCACGTGGCATCGGCGGCGCCGGCTGCCAACCTGCCCGACTTCGCCGACCTCGTGGACAAAGTGGGGCCGTCGGTCGTCAATATCCGCACCACGACGCGTATCTCCTCGGCTCAGCGCGGTCTGCCGCCGGGCATGGATCAGGGCGACATGTCGGAATTCTTCCGCCGCTTCTTCGGCATCCCGCTCCCGCAAGGGCCGCAGGGTGGGCAGGGCGGCGGTCAGGGTGGCAGCCAGGGCGGAAGCCAGGGCGGAAGCCCGGGCGGCGGTTCGGACTCCGGCCCGGACAGCGGCAACGACACCGAACAGAACAGCGGCGTCGGCTCGGGTTTCATCCTCTCGAGCGACGGCTACGTGATGACCAACGCGCACGTCGTGGACGACGCGGACAGCATCTACGTGACGCTCACCGACAAGCGCGAATTCAAGGCGAAGCTGATCGGCGTGGACGACCGCACGGACGTCGCCGTGGTGAAGATCCAGGCCGCCAATCTGCCGGCCGTGACGATGGGCGACTCGAACAAGGTGCGCGTGGGCGAGTGGGTCGTGGCGATCGGTTCGCCGTTCGGCCTCGAGAACACCGTGACGGCGGGCATCGTCAGCGCGAAGGGGCGCGACACGGGCGACTATTTGCCGTTCATCCAGACCGACGTGGCCGTGAACCCCGGCAACTCGGGCGGTCCGCTCATCAACATGCAGGGCGAGGTGATCGGCATCAACTCGCAGATCTATAGCCGCACGGGCGGCTTCATGGGCATCTCGTTCGCGATTCCGATCGACGAAGCGATGCGCGTGGCGGATCAGCTCAAGTCCACGGGCAAGGTCACGCGCGGCCGCATTGCCGTGGCCATCGGCGAGGTGACGAAGGACGTGGCCGACTCGCTCGGTTTGCCCAAGGCGCAAGGCGCGCTGGTTTCCAGCGTCGAGCCGGGCGGCCCGGCCGACAAGGCGGGCATCCAGCCGGGCGACATCATCCTGAAGTTCAACGGCGCGAGCGTCGACGCCGCGACCGACCTGCCGCGCATGGTCGGCGACACGAAGCCGGGCACCAAGGCGACCGTGACGATCTGGCGCAAGGGCGCAACGCGCGATCTGCCGATCACGATCGCCGAGATGCAGACCGACAAGAACGCGAAGGCGGACCAGAAAAAGGCGCCCGAGCCCAAGCCGCGCGCGATGAACGCGCTCGGTATCGCGGTGGTCGACATTCCCGCCGACCAGCTCGCCCAGCTCAAGATCAAGGGCGGCGCGATGGTGGACTCGGTCGATGGCCCGGCACAGCGCGCCGGCCTGCAGAAGGGCGACATCATCCTGCGCGTGGGCGACACGGACATCACCAGCGCAAAGCAGTTCCAGGAGGTGACGGCGCATCTCGACCCGCAGAAGACGGTCGCGGTGCTCGTGCGTCGCGGCGACAACACGCAGTTCGTGCCGTTGCGCCCGCGCGCGCCGGGGCAGAAGTAACGCCGATGCGCACGCCCATGCGGTCTGAGTCGGAGGCGCCGGGCGCGCTCGAACGGGCGAGCGCGCACCTCGTGCTCTACGGGCGCGCGTGGTGTCACCTGTGCGAGGAGATGCGCGTGGCGCTCGAGCCGCTCGCCGCCGCGGCGGGCGCGCGGCTCGACGTCGTCGATGTCGATTCCGACCCCGCACTCCTGGCGCGTTACGACGAGCTCGTGCCGGTGCTCCTTTGCGACGGCATCGAGCTGTGTCACTACCATCTCGACGAAGCACGCGTGCGCGCTACGCTGGGCTTGGGCGCCGACGCACCGAGCGTGCCGCCGGCGCCGCCCGGCGGTGCGTGAAACGCGTGCGCAGGGCGTGACCCATCCGTTACATCACCGGATGGTTCGCCCGTGGGACCCCTTTTCGGCTAAAATAGTCCGGTTTTTCATCTGTTTACGAGGCGTGTCCAGCTTTCGTTGGGGCGCGCCTTTTTCGCTTGATCGGCACTGAATGGATCATATTCGTAACTTCTCGATCATTGCGCACATCGACCATGGCAAGTCGACGCTCGCCGATCGCATCATCCAGCTGTGCGGCGGCTTGTCCGACCGCGAAATGGAATCGCAGGTGCTCGACTCGATGGATCTCGAGCGCGAGCGCGGCATCACCATCAAGGCGCAGACGGCTGCGCTCTCGTACAAGGCGCGTGACGGCAAGGTCTACAACCTGAACCTGATCGACACGCCCGGGCACGTCGACTTCTCCTACGAGGTGAGCCGCTCGCTCTCCGCGTGCGAGGGCGCGTTGCTCGTGGTGGACGCGAGCCAGGGCGTCGAGGCGCAGACGGTGGCGAACTGCTACACCGCGATCGAACTCGGCGTGGAAGTCGTGCCGGTGCTCAACAAGATCGACCTGCCCGCGGCCAACCCCGAGAACGCGATCGAAGAGATCGAGGACGTGATCGGCATCGACGCCACCGACGCCACGCGCTGCAGCGCGAAGACCGGCCTCGGCGTGGAAGACGTGCTCGAAGCGCTCATCGCCAAGGTGCCGCCGCCCGAGGGCGATCCGGAAGCGCCGCTGCAGGCGCTCATCATCGACTCGTGGTTCGACAACTACGTGGGCGTGGTGATGCTTGTGCGTATCGTCAACGGTACGCTGCGTCCGAAGGACAAGATCAAGCTGATGGCCACCGGCGCGCAGTATCCGGTCGAGCACGTCGGCGTGTTCTCGCCCAAGTCGCGCAACCTCGAGCAGCTTTCGGCGGGGCAGGTGGGCTTCATCATCGCCGGCATCAAGGAACTCGCCGCGACCAAGGTGGGCGACACCGTCACGCTCGCGACGAAGCCTGCAGCCGAGCCGCTGCCGGGTTTCAAGGAAGTGAAGCCGCAGGTGTTCGCGGGCCTCTATCCGGTCGAGGCGAACCAGTACGACGCGCTGCGCGAATCGCTCGAAAAGCTCAAGCTCAACGACGCCTCGTTGCAATACGAGCCGGAAGTTTCGCAGGCGCTGGGCTTCGGCTTCCGTTGCGGCTTCCTCGGCCTCCTGCACATGGAAATCGTGCAGGAGCGACTCGAGCGCGAGTTCGACATGGACCTCATCACTACGGCGCCGACCGTGGTGTACGAAGTCGTGCAGGCGGACGGCAGCACGATCAAGGTCGAGAACCCGGCGAAGATGCCGGAGCCCTCGAAGATTGCCGAGGTCCGCGAGCCGATCGTGACGGTGAACCTGTACATGCCGCAAGAGTACGTGGGTTCGGTCATCACGCTCTGTACGCAAAAGCGCGGCAACCAGATCAACATGCAGTACCACGGCCGCCAGGTGCAGCTCACCTACGAAATTCCGATGGCGGAAATCGTGCTCGACTTCTTCGACCGTCTGAAGTCGGTGTCGCGCGGTTACGCGTCGATGGACTACGAGTTCAAGGAGTACCGCACCTCCGACGTCGTGAAGGTCGACATGCTGATCAACGGCGACAAGGTCGATGCGCTGTCCATCATCGTCCACCGTTCGCAGTCGCAGTATCGCGGCCGCGAAGTCGCGGCGAAGATGCGCGAGATCATTCCGCGCCAGATGTATGACGTGGCCATTCAGGCCGCGATCGGGGCGCACATCATCGCGCGCGAGAACATCAAGGCGCTGCGCAAGAACGTGCTGGCCAAGTGCTACGGCGGCGACATCACGCGTAAGAAGAAGCTGCTCGAAAAGCAGAAGGAAGGCAAGAAGCGGATGAAGCAGGTCGGCTCGGTCGAGATTCCGCAGGAGGCCTTCCTCGCCATCCTTCGTGTCGAAGATAAATAAGTAACGCAAATAAGCCGGACAACGGATCTCTCTACATGAATTTTGCGCTGATACTCTTTGTGCTCGTCATCTTGACGGGCGTTGCGTGGGTTGCAGACAAACTGGTGTTCATGCCGCGCCGGCGCCTCGCCGCCGATGCGGCGGTCGCGGAGTTCGACCGTCAGCAGGAACGGGTGGGCGAGCGCTTCGCCGATGAAAACGCGCCCGTCACGCGTCAGAACCTGCGCAACGACAAGCTGCGCCAGCCGTGGTGGCTCGAGTACACGGCGAGCTTCTTCCCCGTCATCCTGATCGTGTTCCTCGTACGCTCGTTCGTCGTCGAGCCGTTCAAGATTCCGTCGGGTTCGATGGTGCCCACGCTGCTCGTGGGGGACTTCATCCTCGTGAACAAGTTCGACTACGGCATCCGCCTGCCGATCACGAACACGAAGATCACCCAGGGCCGCCCGCTCGAGCGCGGCGACGTGGTCGTGTTCCGCTATCCGAAGGACGAGTCGGTCGACTACATCAAGCGTGTGATCGGCCTGCCGGGCGACGTGGTTTCCTATCAGGACAAGCAGCTCACGATCAACGGCAAGCCGGTGCCGGAAGTGCCGCAGGGCGACTTCTTCGACGAAGAGCGCATCGGCTATGCGAAGCAGTTCACGGAAGACCTCGGCAGCGGCCGCAAGAACAACATCCTCAACAACCCCGCGGTGCCGCCGTTCATCGTGGGCGCAGAGGACTATCCGTATCGCGACAACTGCCAGTACAACGCGCGCGGCGTGATCTGCAAGGTGCCGGCGGGCCATTACTTCATGATGGGCGATAACCGCGACAACAGCGCGGACAGCCGCTACTGGGGTTTCGTGCCCGACGCGAACATCGTGGGCCGCGCGTTCTTCATCTGGATGAACTTCAGCAACCTGCGTCGCATCGGTTCGTTCGAGTAATTCGTGTTGGCTCGACGTGCGATGCACGTCGAGCACGCGCGCGAAGAAGCATTAGAAGCAGCAACGAAAAGCGTATGCGCGAACCCGAGACTCACTCGCATCACGCGCATTGCATCTTCGCGCGCTACTTGAAGAATCCCCGGTAACGTCGCTTCGTCACGGTTTTTCGCCCGCCGCCCCCTGTTTTCGCCGGGGGCGGCGGGCGCGTTATACTCTCCCCATGCCCCAATCTCCGTTGGAAAGCCGTTTGCGCTACGAATTTCGCAATGCGGAATTGCTGCGCCAGGCTTTAACCCACCGCAGTCACAGTGCCACGCATAACGAACGCCTCGAATTCCTCGGTGATTCGGTTCTGAATTGCGCGGTGGCTGCCCTATTGTTCCAACGTTTTGGCAAGCTGGACGAAGGCGACCTCTCGCGCGTGCGCGCGAACCTGGTCAAGCAGCAGTCGCTCTACGAGATCGCTCAGGCCCTCAATATTGCCGACGGCCTGCGCCTCGGCGAAGGCGAGTTGCGCAGCGGCGGCTTCCGCCGCCCGTCGATCCTCGCCGACGCGCTGGAGGCGATCTTCGGGGCGATCTTCCTCGACGGCGGCTTCGACGCCGCCCAGACGGTCATCAAGCGCCTCTACGTGCCGATCCTCGATCACATCGATCCGCGCACGCTCGGCAAGGATTCCAAGACGCTGCTGCAGGAATACCTGCAGGGTCACAAGATCGCCTTGCCGACCTACACGGTCGTCGCGACGCATGGTGCGGCGCACAATCAGCAGTTCGAAGTCGAATGCACGGTGCCGAAGCTCGACGTGAAGGTGTCGGGTTCGGGCGCGAGCCGTCGCGCGGCGGAGCAGGCCGCGGCGAAGAAGGCGCTCGACGAGGTTATGGCGGCGGCGCCCGCGCTGGTTGCGAAGCCGCGCCGCTCGAAGGGCGCGCGTGCTCCCAAACCGGAGCCTGAGGTCGTCCCCGGCGTGACAGGTGTGCAGGGCGCCCTCGATTTGCGCTCGCCGGAGCGCCGCGAGCGCGCTTCGGCGCGTAGCGAGCGTGCGGCGCAAACCGCGGCAGCCGAAGGCGCGCCGCTCGCGGTGATACGCGCGGCGCACGTCCAGGAGCGTCCGGCGGAGAAGGACAAACCGGCTGAAAAGCCCGTGGAAAAGGCCGAACGCGGTGCAGAGAAGGCCAGCGACAAGCCTGCCGACAAAGCCACGGGCTTCGACGCCGTACCGAGCGCCGGCGCCATCGGCCACCGCTCGGCCGCGGTGAAAGCCGAAGCGGCGTTGCGCACCGTCGAGCGCGTGCAAACCGCAACGACCGGCAGCGCGAACACCGATGCCCAGACGCATGCCGAAGCCACGACGGCCATTCCCGTGCGCGCGGCCGATGCCGGCCACTGATTCCACCGAGGCGCGCCGCGAGCGCGCCTCCCGTTTTTCTATTCCGGTCCGATCATGAACGCTCCCACCTCCACTCCTGCCGGTTTCCGTTGCGGCATGGTCGCGATCGTCGGCCGTCCGAACGTCGGCAAATCGACGCTGATGAACGCGCTGGTCGGCCAGAAGATCAGCATCACTTCGCGCAAGGCGCAGACCACGCGCCATCGCATCACCGGCATCAACACGATCGACGACGCGCAGTACATCTTCGTCGACACGCCCGGCTTCCAGACGCGCCACAGCACGGCGCTCAACCGCTCGCTGAACCGCGCGGTGACCTCCACGCTCAGTTCGGTCGATGCCGTGCTGTTCGTGATCGAGGCCGGCAAGTTCGGTCCCGACGACCAGAAAGTGCTCGACCTGATTCCCCCGAACGCGCCCACGCTCCTGATCGCCAACAAGATCGACCGCGTGACCGACAAGGGCACGCTGTATCCGTTCATCCAGCAGGTGCAGGGCCTGCGCGAGTTCCGCGAGATCGTGCCGCTTTCGGCAAATAATCCGGACGACATCAAGCGCCTGCTCGCGACGCTCAAGCCGTATCTGCCCGAAGGCGAGCCGATCTACGGCGAGGACGACCTCACCGATCGCAGCGAGCGCTTCCTCGCTGCCGAAATCCTGCGCGAGAAAGTGTTCCGCTGGACCGGCGACGAACTGCCGTACACGAGCACGGTGCTGATCGACAAGTTCGAGCAGGAAGGGCGGCTGCGCCGCGTCTTCGCGACGATTCTCGTCGAGCGCGACACGCAGAAGGCGATGGTGATCGGCCAGAAGGGCGCGAAGCTCAAGCAGATCAGCACCGAGGCGCGACTCGACATGGAGAAGCTGTTCGACGGTCCCGTGTACCTCGAAACCTTCGTGAAGGTGAAGAGCGGCTGGGCCGACAACGAAGCCGGGCTGCGCGCCTACGGTTACGAGTAAGCACGACGGGCACCGCGTATGAGTGACGGCGCAGCCGGAACCCTGCACGACGACTGGCCCGCGCACGAGGACGCGCAGGCCGACGAGGCAATCGCTGCGGACGAACCGACCGGTTCCCGCAGCGCGCGTCGCTCGCCCGCGAAAGGCACCCAAGGCACGACGAGCACGCGCAGCACGAAGGCGACGAAAGGCGCCGCCACGCGCAACGCGATGACCGAAGGCGCCGACGCCACGCTCGAAGGCCGTGCCGAACCGCGCAACGGCCGCAAGACCACCGCGCGCTCGCAATTGCCGCGCGCGTCACGCAGCACGACCCCCGATTACCGCATCGCCGAGCAGCCGGCTTTCGTGCTCCACAGCTATCCGTACCGCGAGACGAGCCTCATCATCGATGTGCTCTCGCGCGATCACGGCCGCGTGGCACTCGTCGCGAAGGGCGCGAAGCGACCGCATTCGGCGTTGCGCGGCGTGCTGCAAACCTTCCAGCCGCTCGCGCTTTCGTGGACCGGCAAGGGCGAGGTGCGCACGCTCACGGGCGCCGAGTGGGTCGGCGGCATGTTGCCGCTGACCGGCGACGCGCTGCTGTGCGGCTTCTATGTGAACGAACTGCTCGTGAAGTTCATCGCGCGCGAAGACCCGCACCCCGAACTCTTTCGCCACTACGTCGTGACGCTCACGCGCCTCGCGCACGACGAGCCGCCCGTGCAGGTGCTGCGCTCGTTCGAGCGCGTGCTGCTGCGCGAGGCGGGCTATGCGCTCGCGCTCAACCGCACCGTGAACCGCAAGACCGTCGTGGCCGAAGGGCGCTACGTGTTCGATCCGGAACGCGGCGTGCGCGAGGCGTCGGACGAATGGCCTTCCCAATGGCCCCGGCTTTCGGGCCAGACGTTGCTCGACATGGAAGAGGACGATTACCATCGACCCCAGACGGTTGCGCAGAGCAAGGCGCTCATGCGCTTCCTGCTGAACACGTACCTTGGCGGCACGCCGCTCGCGACGCGCCAGATTCTGATCGACTTGCAGAACCTATGAGCTTCTTTCTCACTTCGCCCAACGTGATCGACCTCGGTGTGAACATCGACCACGTCGCCACGCTGCGCAACGCGCGCGGCACCGCTTATCCCGATCCGATCCGCGCGGCGCTCCTCGCCGAAGAGGCGGGCGCCGACGCGATCACGCTGCATCTGCGCGAGGATCGCCGCCATATCGTCGACGCCGACGTGCGCGCGCTGCGTCCGCAGCTGAAAACGCGCATGAACCTCGAATGCGCGGTGACGTCCGAGATGCTCGACATCGCGTGCGAGATCAAACCGCACGACGTTTGCCTCGTGCCCGAAAAGCGCGCGGAGCTCACGACCGAAGGCGGCCTCGACGTCGCGGGCCACTTCGACGCCGTCGCCGCCGCCTGCCGTCAGCTTGCCGATGCGGGCTGCCGCGTCTCGCTTTTCATCGACCCGGACGAAACGCAGATCCGCGCGGCGCACGAAACGGGCGCGCCCGTGATCGAGCTGCACACGGGCCGCTACGCCGAGGCACACGACGCCGGCGAGCAGGCGCGCGAATACGAGCGCGTGGTCACCGGCGTGAGCTGCGGCAACAGCCTCGGGTTGAAGGTGAACGCCGGCCACGGTCTGCACTACACGAACGTGCAGCAGATCGCGGCCATCGACGGCATCGTCGAGCTGAACATCGGCCACGCGATCGTGGCGCACGCAATTTTCGCGGGTTGGGAAAACGCGGTGCGCGAAATGAAGGCGATCATGGTGGCGGCGCGCCTCGGCACGCGCGGCTGACTGCTACCCCGCGCCATCGCGCCGCGCGCAATCGACAGACATCGACGGGAGTCTCATGGCGATCTACGGTATCGGCACCGACATCATCCAGGTGAGCCGCGTGGCGGCAGTCATGGAGCGCACCAACGGGCGCTTCGCGCCGCGCGTGCTCGGCCCGGACGAACTCGCCGTCTACGAGGCGCGCAAGGCGCGCTCGGCGGCGCGGGGCCTCGCGTATCTGTGCACGCGGTTCTCCGCGAAAGAGGCGTTCTCGAAAGCGATCGGCCTCGGCATGCGCATGCCGATGACCTGGCGCGCCATGCAGACCCTCAACGAGCCGGGCGGCCGTCCGGTGATCGTCGCTTCGGGCGAACTCGCGCGGTGGCTCGATGAACGCAGTATCACGGCGCGCGTGAGCATCACCGACGAGCATGACTACGCGGTGTCGTTCGTGGTGGCGGAAATCAACGGCTGATATCCATCGCCGTGCGTTGCGCGGCATCTACGCAAAACTCATCGATGAAGAACAATCCCGGGCCAGTAATGCTCGACGTGGTCGGCACCACGCTGAACGACGACGATGTGCGCCGCCTCGCGCACCCGATGACCGGCGGCGTGATCCTGTTCGCGCGGCACTACGAGAACCGCGCGCAGCTCGTCGCGCTGACCGACGCCATCCGCTCGGTGCGCGAGGACCTGCTGATCGCCGTCGACCATGAAGGCGGCCGCGTGCAGCGCTTTCGCACCGACGGCTTCACCGTGCTGCCGGCCATGGGGCGCCTCGGCGCGCTGTGGGACAAGGACGTGCTGCTCGCCACCAAGCTCGCGACGGCAGTGGGCTATATCCTCGCGAGCGAGCTGCGCGCGTGCGGCATCGATCTCTCGTTCACGCCGGTGCTCGATCTCGGCTACGGCCAGTCGAAGGTGGTGGGCGATCGCGCGTTCCATCGCGATCCGCGCGTCGTCACGCTGCTCGCCAAGAGTCTCAATCACGGGCTATCGCTTGCGGGCATGGCCAATTGCGGCAAGCATTTTCCGGGGCATGGCTTCGTGACGGCGGACTCGCACGTCGCGGTGCCCGTCGACGAGCGTCCGCTCGAAGCGATCCTCGGCGAAGACGCGCAGCCTTACGACTGGCTCGGTCTGTCGCTCACAGCGGTGATGCCGGGGCACGTGATTTATCCGAAAGTCGACTCGAAGCCCGCGGGCTTTTCGCGCATCTGGGTCGAGGAAGTGTTGCGCAAGCGCCTGCGCTTCACGGGCGCGATCTTCAGCGACGACCTCTCGATGGAGGCCGCGCGCCAGGGCGGTACGCTCACCGAGGGCGCGCGCGCCGCGCTCGAGGCGGGTTGCGACATGGTGCTGATCTGCAATCAGCCGCACGAGGCCGAAAAGGTGCTCGACGCGTTGCGCACCATTGAGCCGCGCCGCGCATCCAAGGCTTCGGGCCTGCGCATCAGGCGCATGCGCGCGCGCGGCAAGGCGCAGCGCTGGGACAGGATGGTGGCGGACCCGGGGTACATCGAGGCGCAGGCATTGCTGCGCAGCGTATTGCCCTGACGCCCTGACTGCCGCATCGGCGCAATGAAAAAAGGCTGTCCTTCGGAAACGAAGGGCAGCCTTTTTACAACGTGCGTGCGCTTTGCCGGTTCAGTTCAGCCGCATGCGCTGGAGCTTGTTGTAGAGCGTCTTGGGGCTGATGCCGAGCAGCGACGCGGCGCGGTGCCGCGTGCCGCCCACGGCGTCGAGCGTCGCGCGGATCAGCATTTCCTCCACGTCGGCGAGCGGCGTGCCCACGGTGACCTGCACGCGGCCGCCGTTCATCTCGCGCGGGCCCGCGCCGCTGCTTTCCTCCGCCTGCAGCGTTTCCAGCACCTCGCCCGAGGCGTGCCACGCGCGCCTCACGCGTTCGTGCAGTTCGCGCACGTTGCCGGGCCAGTCATACGCGAGGCACTCGCGGATGAACGAGGGCGCGACGAGCCGCGTCGCGCCGGCCAGACCGTGCGCCTGGGCCTCCTGATTGAGTTCGTCGATGCACGCGAGCGCGAGCAGGGCGGCGTCGTCGTCGCGCTCTCGCAGCGGTGGCAGCTGGATCGCCGCGGCGTCGAGGCGCAGCCACAGATCGTCGTGCAGCGCGCCCTGCTGGACGGCCTCGCGCGGGTTCGCGCGGGTTGCCGCGATCAGGCGGAAATCGGTGCCCACCTCGCTGTTGCCGCCCACGCGCATGAAGGTCTGCGAATCGAGCGCGCGCAGCAGCGTTTCCTGCTGCTCGCGCGGCAGGTCGGTCAGCTCGTCGATGAAGAGCGTGCCGCCGCTCGCCTGATCGACGAGACCCGGCTCGCGCTGTTCCGCGCCGCTGAACGCGCCGCGCTCGTGGCCGAACAGCACGCTCGCCAGCGGCCGGCCCGCGGCCGCCTCGGCCACGAGCGAGCGCGCGTCGCACACGATGAAGGGCCCCTTGCGGCGGCGGCTCAGCTGGTGCAGCGTACGCGCCGCGACTTCCTTGCCCGTGCCGGCTTCGCCGTGCACGAGCAGCGCCGCTTCGGTGGGCGCGAGCTGTTCGAGCGTGTCGTAGACATGCTGGATCGCACTGCTGCGCCCGAGCATCGGCCCGAAGTGGCCCATCTTGCGCAGCGTGGCGCGCAGCGCGCGGACTTCCTCGGTCAGCTCGTAAGGACGCGGAATGCGCGCGAGCAGGCTGCGCAGGCGCGGAATGTTGACGGGCTTGAGCAGATAGTCCCAGATGCCGTGGCGCAGGCCTTCGATCGCGCTTTCGACCGTGGCGTTGCCGGTCATCACGATCACGGGCAGCGCGCCGCCTGGCGGCTGCGCGGGCAAATGCGGCAGCAACTCGAGGCCGCCGCCATCGGGCAGGTTCAGGTCGACGAGTACGACGTCGGGGATGAAGCGCGCTAGGGCGGCGCGCGCTTCGGCGAGGGTGGCAGCGGTGTCGACGGAGAACCCGTCGGCCGACAGGATCGCAGAGAGACCTGACAGGCTATTGGGATCGTCTTCGACAATCAGGGCGTGTGGCATGGCGGTAGCGGCTTACGGATGAGCGCAGTCGCGCCGGCGCTGCGCGCGCGGGGTCGCGCACGCGCCCCGGCAGGCAACCGCGCGGCGCGCGGGAGCGCGGCACGATGCGAAAGATTTCACCGAGATCACGGAGATGTCTCGTAGCAGGGTGTTCAGTTCCGGTCCTCCCAGTTGTGCTGCGCCAGAACGGGGGCGCGACGGCGTTGCCGGGCAGTGAACCGCCGGCGGGGCCGAGCAGCAGCGCAAGCCCGAAGCGCGAGGCGCTTTGGCATGCGTGCAACCCCCTGTTTGCCTGCAAGTGGGCGACCACCGCACCGGCCATGCCGTGGACGGTGCGTCAGTCGCGTGGCCGGTGCGCGTCGAACCAGCGGCGCACTTCCAGTTCTGCCTCGTCACGCGTCTTGCCGTAACGTTCCTGGATAAGCCCGGCGAGCCGATCCGCACGGCCTTCGGCCTTTGCGAGTTCGTCGTCCGTCAACTCGCCCCATGCCGCTTTGGCCTTGCCGATCATCTGCTTCCACTTGCCTTCGGCAATGTCGTTGTTCATTGTGTTTCTCCTGATAAGGGGAAAGAGCGTGGTACGCATGCTCTCTCACCCCACAGCAGAAACCGTGCCGCGGGAGTCACTTTGACCGGTGCGCGCCGCGCTTGCTTGGCCGCTTGCCCGCTGAAGGCGGCAAGCACGCAATCCATTGCGCATAACCGGTAAGGTTTTCCGTAGCACTCTCAAACATACACGTTCGGCAAAAAAAGAAAAAGCGCCCCGAGGGGGCGCTTTCATCGCGGTGTCCGCCTTTTGCCGCCGGGGCGGCGGGCGGGCGCCTTGTTGGCCTGACGCTGCGTTCAGGCTGCTTTTAGGCGCGGCTGCGGTACTCGTTCGTACGCGTGTCGATTTCGATCTTGTCGCCGATGTTGCAGAAGAGCGGCACTTGCAGCTCAAAACCGGTGTTCAGCTTGGCGGTCTTCAGGACCTTGCCCGACGACGTGTCGCCCTTGACGGCCGGTTCCGTGTAGATGATCTCGCGCACCAGCACGGTCGGCAGTTCGACCGAGATGGCCTTCTCGTTGTAGAACACGACTTCGCAGGCCATGCCGTCTTCGAGGTAGTTCAGGGCGTCGCCCATCATCTCGCCTTCGACTTCGAACTGGTTGTAGTCGGCGTCCATGAACACGTACATCGGGTCGGCGAAGTACGAGTACGTCACTTCCTTGCGATCCAGCACGACGACGTCGAACTTGTCGTCCGCCTTGTACACGGTTTCCATGCCCGCGCCGGTCAGCAGGTTCTTGAACTTCATCTTCACGACGGCGGAGTTGCGGCCCGATTTGTTGTATTCGGCCTTCTGCACGACCATTGCGTCGTTACCGATCATCACGACGTTGCCGACGCGGAGTTCCTGTGCGGTCTTCATAGTAAAAAACTGTCCTGTCCAGATTGAGTAGCTTCGAGTGTGCTCGACGGCAAACGTCGCAAGCGGATTCGGTTGCTGCTGCAGTTGCTGCGACCCTCTTTCATGCGTGCACGATGGAGGGCGCGGAACTCGAAGCGCTTGAGACGGCTGCCGTCGGATAACCGCTTATTTTAACTGACTTTTTGCGAATTCGGCGAGATTTCCGGCGAGATCGCCAACCTGCCCGAGCTCGGCCGCCCAGGCGTCGGCACGCGCCGTGTAGACCGGCAGATGCTGCGCAAAATCGGCCCAGTCCGGCGTGCCGCGGCCATTCCATGCATGCCAGAAGCGTTCGAGCGCGGCGCGCGGCGCCTTCGGCAGCGTGCGGCCGTAGTGCGCGAGCGCGGCGTCGAGCTTCGGCAGATGGGCGTCGTCGGCTTGCGGATAGATGTGCCACACGAACGGTCGCGCGGCCCATTGCGCGCGCACGAACGAGTCCTCGCCGCGCACGAAGTTGAGGTCGCTTGCCCACAGCAGGGGGTCGTAACCGCGCTGCTCGGTGAACGCCAACGCGTGCGCGCGCAGCGCGCCGCGCGTGGCCTGCGAGCCTGCACCGAATGCCGGCTGCCCGAAAAAACGCGCGAGCGCGCCAGAGATGCGGCCCTCCGGCACGAGCAGGACCACCGGCTTCGCGCCGTCGCGCCATTGCTCGAGCAGCGGGTCGACGGCGGGGTTCTCATAGGCGAACAGCGAGATCACGGTGGCGTCCGGCCCGGGCGGCGGGCCGCCCGTGGCGCGCTGCCACCATGCGTCACGCTCGTCGGGCGAGCGCTCGAAGTCCGCGCGCCCGCCATCGAGCGTGCGCTCCTTGAGCACGCCCCCCGTGCCGGGGCCGAGGCCGGGAAAGAAGAAGTGCTTGGCGAGCGCGTAGCGCGGGTGCGGCGAGGGCCGCAGATGAAAGTCGGCGACCCAGTCCTCGGCGCTCAGATATTCGAGGTTGAGCCAGACGGGCTTGCGCGCCCGCCCGGCCATCGCCGCGACATAGACGCCCGGCAGCTCGCACGCGAACGCCTCGATCACGACATCGGCGATCTGCAGCGTGTCGCCCGCATGCTCGGGCGCGTGCCAGTGTTCGATCACTACGCCCTCGACCGCTTGCGTGGCGCGGCCCGGGTCGAGCGCGGGGCAGAGCTGCTGGAACGCGTGCAGGTCGTCGACGAAGAGGCGCACCTGCCAGCCGTGCTCGTGCGCGAGCTGGCGCGCGAGCCGCCAGCACACGCCGATGTCGCCGAAATTGTCGATGACGGCGCAAAAGAGGTCGCAGGCAATGGCGCTAGCGCTGGCGGTGGTGGGCGTGGGGGCTTCTGTCATGGGTGGCGGACGACGCGGAGAATCAGGACCGCCATGCTGCAAGCGGGTGGGGAACGCCCGGCCGGCAGGTTCGGCGCAGGCTCCGTGCGGCATGGAATGATCTAAACTTGCGATTCTAGGACACAGCCATGAATGCGTCGCGACGGCGGCGCCAGGCCAGGTCTCATCTCTCTCGACGCACCGCCCGTCCCCGAAACTGGATGACCGACACCGACGTTTTCGACCCGAAAAAGGCGCTCGCGCAGTTGCCGCATCTGCCGGGTGTGTACCGCTACTACGACGCGCAAGGCGCGGTCCTCTACGTCGGCAAGGCGCGCGACCTGAAAAAGCGCGTGTCGAGCTACTTCACCAAGACGCAGCTTTCACCGCGCATCGCGATGATGATCACGCGTATCGCGCGCATCGAAACCACGGTCACGCGTTCCGAGGCCGAGGCGCTGCTGCTCGAGAACAACCTCATCAAGGCGCTCACGCCGCGCTACAACATCCTTTTTCGCGACGACAAGTCGTATCCGTTTCTCAAGATCACCGGGCACAAGTTCCCGCGCATGGCGTACTACCGCGGCGCGGTGGATCGCAACAACCAGTACTTCGGGCCGTTTCCGAGCGCCTCGGCGGTGCGCGAGAGCATCCAGATCCTGCAACGCGTATTCCAGTTGCGCACCTGCGAGGACTCGGTGTTCAACAACCGCACGCGGCCTTGCCTGCTGCATCAGATCGGGCGTTGCACGGCGCCTTGCGTGGGCGCCATCGGCGAAGAGGATTACGCGCGCGACGTGAGCAACGCATCGCGCTTTTTGCTGGGCCGCCAGAACGAGGTGATGAGGGAACTGGAGACGAAGATGCACGCGTTCGCCTCCGAGCTGAAGTTCGAGCAGGCGGCGTCCGTGCGCAACCAGATGAGTTCGCTGTCGACAGTGCTGCATCAACAGGCCATCGAAACGGGCAGCGAGAGCGACGTCGATATTCTCGCCGTGGTGGCGCTGGGCGGGCGCGTTTGCGTGAATCTCGCGATGGTGCGCGGCGGCCGGCATCTGGGCGACAAGGCGTATTTCCCCGCGCATGTGGAGCGCGCGCTGACCGACGAGGAGGGCGGCGTCGCCGAGGAAATCGACAGCGAGACCGTGGTTGCGGCGAGCGCGCTGAAGTCGCTGCCAACGCTCGCGCGCAAGACGGTGGAGGACTACGTCGAGGAAGCGCAAGCGGACGACGCACACGACGATGCGGCGCTCGAAGCGGACCCGCTCGCCATTGCGGCCGATCTCGCCGGCGATGACGACGCGGCAAGCGATGCCGAATCCGCCACGCCCGAGCCGCAGGGGGATGCGCGCAGGACGCGCGAGATCGGCATCGAATCGGAAGTGCTCGACGCCTTCATCGCGCAGCATTACTTCGGCAACCGCGTGCCGCCCGTGCTGGTCGTGAGCCATCCGCCCGCGAACCGCGAACTCGTGGACGTGCTGAGCGAGCAGGCCGGGCACAAGGTCGCGGTGCTGCGTCAGCCGCAAGGTCAGAAGCGCGCATGGCTAGCGATGGCCGAACAAAACGCGCGCCTCGCGCTCGCGCGTCTGCTCTCCGAGCAGGGCTCGCAGCAGGCCCGCACGCGCACGCTCGCGCAACTGCTCGGGCTCGAACTGGACGATCTCGCGCATCTGCGCATCGAGTGCTTCGACATCAGCCACACGATGGGCGAGGCGACCCAGGCCTCATGCGTGGTCTATCACCATCACAAGATGCAGTCGGCCGAGTACCGGCGCTACAACATCACGGGCATTACGCCCGGCGACGACTACGCCGCCATGCGCCAGGTGCTCACGCGGCGCTACGAGAAGATGGTCGCGCAAGCGGCGCGCGCCGAAGCCGACGAGACGCCTGCGCCGCCCGTGCCGGCGCCCGATCCGGCCGACCCGGATGCGGAGGCGCAAGCTATGGAGGCCGGCGAGACCGTCGAAGCCCCGCCGCCCGGCGGCACGCTGCCCAACATCGTGCTGATCGACGGCGGCAAGGGGCAGGTCGAGATCGCGCGCCAGGTATTCACCGAACTGGGTCTCGATCCGGCGATGCTGGTGGGCGTGGCGAAGGGCGAGGGCCGCAAGGTCGGCCTCGAAACGCTCGTGTTCGCCGATGGCCGCGCGCCGCTCGAACTCGGCAAGGAGAGCGCCGCACTCATGCTCGTCGCGCAGATCCGCGACGAGGCGCACCGCTTCGCCATCACGGGCATGCGCGCGAAGCGCGGCAAAACGCGTCAGACTTCGCGTCTCGAAGAGCTGGAGGGCGTGGGGGCGAAGCGTCGCCAGCGCCTGCTCGCGCGCTTTGGCGGCCTGCGCGGCGTGATGTCGGCGAGCGTGGAGGATCTGGCGAGCGTGGAGGGCATCTCGCGCTCGCTCGCCGAGCAGATCTACCAGCAGTTGCACTGATGCGGCGTCGTCGTTGGCCAGCTCCGGCCTGGCCATTCCTTACGGTTGCTTGTGGCACGTGCGGCGACGCGGCACAATTGCATCTCCCATAATTGCATCTCCCCGACAGATAGCGCCAGCCGATGCCGTTCAATATCCCGATTCTCCTGACCTGGCTGCGGATCCTGGCGATTCCGCTCGTGGTTGGCGTGTTCTATCTGCCGCAGACGATGCTTTCCCCGATGCAGCAGAACGTGCTGGCGATGCTGCTCTTCGTGCTGGCGGCGCTCACGGACTGGTTCGACGGTTTTCTCGCGCGCAAGTGGAATCAGACCTCCTCGTTCGGCGCTTTTCTCGACCCCGTCGCTGACAAGCTCATGGTGACCGCGGCACTCCTTGTGCTCGTGCATCTGCAGCGGCTCGACGCCGTGATCGCGCTCGTGATCGTCGGACGCGAAATCGCGATCTCGGCGCTGCGCGAGTGGATGGCGCAGATCGGCGCGTCGAAGAGCGTGGCCGTGAATTCGCTCGGCAAGTTCAAGACCGCGTGCCAGATGGTCGCGATTCCCATGCTGCTGTTCTACGCGCCGCTCACGCTCGGCGGCGTGACGCTGTTCGACTCGCGCGTGTGGGGCGCGTGGCTCATCTACGTGGCGGCGTTCCTCACGATCTGGTCGATGCTTTACTACATGAAGCTCGCGTGGCCCCAGATCCGCGAACGCGGGAGCTTGTGAATCCCTTATGTCTTTTTCCAAAAAGATCACGCGAAGGGGTTGACACGATTCTGCGGGTTATACATAATCTCACTTCTCCGCTGCACGACGAAGTAGCAAGTAGGCAGATGCAGTAGAGATCGCAGAAGATAAGCTGAAGTTAGTTGAAAATTCGGCGAAATCTGAAGCAGATATGCGGGAGTAGCTCAGTTGGTAGAGCGCAACCTTGCCAAGGTTGAGGTCGCGAGTTCGAGACTCGTCTCCCGCTCCAGATTTCAAGGTGCGGCGTTTTTTCAGCAGGAAAAACGAGGTGCCGAAGCAGTAAAAGTCGCAGTAAAGCAGGATATTTGCGGGAGTAGCTCAGTTGGTAGAGCGCAACCTTGCCAAGGTTGAGGTCGCGAGTTCGAGACTCGTCTCCCGCTCCAAATGCCAAGGGGAAGCAGCGCTTCCCTTTTTGTTTGGCAGGCTTTGAGCAGCGTATCAAGCCATCAAACAAATCTGTCCGGTCGTTGCGAGCGCAAGCAGTTTTCCGCACCCCGGTCAGTCCGCTTCTGGCGCGATAGCAAAGCGGTTATGCAGCGGCCTGCAAAGCCGTGTAGGCCGGTTCGACTCCGGCTCGCGCCTCCAGATGCAAAACAAAAGCCACCTTCGGGTGGCTTTTGTTTTTTGCGTCCGCCTTGCTGCGTTTTCGCCACGCGCCAACGCACCTGGCGCAAAATAGCCGCAACCCCTCCTCTGCGGTTTCCCCACATGTCCATCGAACTCCCCGAAGACGCGCGCACCGAAGCGATTGCCTCCATCCAGCGCTATTTCGACGCGAACATGGAGGAGCCGATCGGCAACATCGCGGCAGGCGCGCTGCTGGGCTTCTTTCTCGAAGAGATCGCGCCGGCGGTCTACAACAAGGCGATTGCCGACGCGCAGGAGAGCATGCAGGCACGCATCGTCGATCTCGACATCGATCTGCACGAAGAGCCGTTCCAGTACTGGCGCAAATACGAGCAACCGCGCCGGCGCAAGTGAGCGCTGCGCAGTGGCGGGTTTGTGGCGCGCGCGGCGCGCGGCATAATCGTGGTCATTGACGATACCTTGATGGAAATCACCGACCATGACCTTGCAGTCCACCGCCTTGCCGCTGCCCCAATTCGACTGGCAATGGAAAGCCTTTGATGCGCTCGATGCGCGCGAAGTCTACGCCATGCTCAAACTGCGCTCCGACGCGTTCGTCGTCGAGCAGAACTGCGTGTATGGGGATATCGACGGTCTCGACTTCGGCGCGTGGCATCTGTTTGCATGGAGCGAGCAGGGCGGCGTGCGAGAGCTCGCGGGCTATCTGCGCGTGCTGTTGCCCGACGCGCAGGACGCCGACGTGCGCATCGGCCGCGTGGTGACGTCGCAATACCACCGCGGCATCAAGCTCGGCAACGCGCTGCTCGAACGCGCCATCGCGCAGATCGTCCGTCAATGGCCCGACGTCGCGATGCGTCTGCATGCGCAGGCGCACCTGCAGAAGTTCTACGGTGCGTTCGGCTTCTCACCCGTTGGCGAGATTCACGACGAGGACGGCATTCCGCACGTGTGGATGCGCTCGGCCTGATTCGACGTGTGTCACACCTTGCGCCGGCACTCGAGTGCGTTACGTGCGCAAGGGGCGCTCTTCCTCCTGACGCTCGCCGTCTGCCGGACGCATGCCGGGCCGCCGGTCCCGCTGCAAGCGTCCGCGCGCGGATAGCCGCATCCAGTGGCGCAGCGCGACCAGCGCGCCGACCACGCTCATCATCGACCCCGGAATCCACAGCAGCAGGCCGCCGATCTGCTGGTCGCGCATGGGCGAGAGCCAGGTGAACGCGCGGCCGCAGATCGAGTAGACCGGGTAAAGCTCGCGCGGCGTGAAGAAGATGAACGCGCCGAGCACGATCTGCGGCGGAATCGCCGCGATCACGACGAGCACGCGCTTGCCCGGCGAGAGGCGCGCGGGCGGCGCGGGGCGCGAGTCGAGCACGAGCCACCAGAACAACAGCCCGTCGATCACCATGCTCCAGTTCATGACGCGGTAGAGACGCCAGTCGAGCATCGCGATGAAGTGGATCGGCGAAAAGAGCCAGAAGTAGATGAGCCCGACAAAGAGCCCGACCGCGACGACGGGATGCATGACGATGTCGAGCGCCACGCGCACGGGTCGTGCGGCGAGCGCGGGGCGCACGAAGCGCTGCCGCCACCTGAACGGAATGCCCGCGCGCAGCGCCGCGCCCGGGTAGGCGAGCGCGATGAAGAACGGCCCCAGATGGTGCAGCACCAGGTGCTGCGCGCGATGCATGAAGAACTCGTGCTCGAAGTAGTAGTCGAGGCGCGTATGCAGCACGACATAGAGTGCGCCAAGCCCGAACCAGAACGAGATCTGGCGTGCGAGCGACACCCGCGCGTGCCGCTTGCCGCGCACGAACAGCACCGCCGCGAGCAGCGTGCAGATCATCACGGTCGGCGAGGGCTCCCAGGGCTGGAGCCAGTAGAGCAGGGTCATCGCGAGCATGGCGGCGGCTTCATCGCGGATTCAACATGCTTGCGCGCGCAACCAATGAAAAATGCGGTGTATGCGCGCGGTGGTATTGCTGCGGCGTCACTGTCCCGAGGGCGGCTTGACCGCGAACGGCGTGTCGAGCGTTTCGCCGTCCGAGAACTGCAGCTTCACGTTCACCGTGTCGCCCGGCGCGACCTTGTGCTTCGCCTTCTCCAGCATCAGGTGATAGCCGCCCGGTGCGATGGCGAGCGTGCCGTGCGCAGGCACCGTCGCCTTGTGCACCATGATCATCTTCTGCGTCGAGCCATTCGAGACCGTCTGATGCAGCATGACCATGCCGTAAGCGTCGCTCGATACCCCCACGAGGTCGACCGGCTGGTCGCCATCGTTCTTGAGCGTCACGTAGCCCGCGGCCGGGAGGTCGTTGGGCAGCCAGCGCACCCATGCGTCCTGCGCGCTCAGCGTGCCGGCGGCGGCGTGTGCGGCGGGCGCGAAGGCGGCGAGCGCACCGAAGGTGCTCAGCGCGCAGCCGAGCGAGACGGTGAGTGACTTGAGGTTCTTCGTCATAACGTTTCCTGTTGCGATTGCTGTTGCGTCAAAACCCGATGATTGGACCGGCGAGGCCGCATGCGTTCACGCCGTGTCGTTTATGACGCGGCGCAGGTCATGCGCGATCGCGTCCGGAGAGTCGTGGTCGGTGGCGAGCAGGCGCGCATGGCCTTGCGCGTCGAACACATACACGGCCGAACTGTGCGTGACCTCGTAGCTGCCGTCGGGGTCGCGCTTTTCCATCTGGTAGGCCACACGGTAGCGCCGCGCGAGCGACTCGATCTGGGCGTCGGTGCCGGTCAGGCCGCGCGCATGCCGCGCGTCGAACGCGCCTACATAGGCGTGCAATGCCTGCGGCGTGTCGCGCGCCGGATCGACGCTGATGAAGAGTATCCGCACTTTGTGCGCATCGGGGCCGAGCTTCGCTATAACCTGCATCAGGCGCGCCATGGTTTCCGGACAGACGTCCGGGCAATGCGTGTAGCCGAAGTAGACGAGCGTCGTGTCCCCGCGAAAACTGGCGCCGGTCACGCTTTGGCCATTGTCGGCCGTGAGCGCGAAGTCCAGGTCGGGCAGATGACCGCTCACGTTCGTAAGCTGCCACGCCTCGCCCGGGTGCGAGCACGCGGCGAGCAGCACCGCACCGGCCACCACCGCCGCGTGCCGCAGGCTACGCATGCCGCCGCGGAGATAGCGGCTCAAGCGGGTGCGGAACGTGCGCAGCGTGGGCTCGAAGGTGGGGAGCAAAGGCAATCTCGTCGACTCGATATGGATTATGTCGGCCGCGCTCGCTCAGACCATCAGGCTCGGCTTGTCGCTGCGACTGTAGCAAAATTGGGTCCGCGCGGTCGCGCGCGCCCCGGTCGGCGCGATTGCTCGCGTCGATATGCCGCATCTTCGAGTCCGGGATGCCTGCACAGGCGGTCAGCCCCTTACTTTCTCGATAATCGATCCAAGGCGCGGTAAGATTCGCACACTTTCCCTGGGCGCAGCCCGGGGCCATACCCGGCCAGCAGGCCGATGGGTGAAAAGAACGCAATGCAAGCACTTCCGGCAGTCCTGCCGCCTGAACAGACGGCATTTTTCTTCGACTTCGACGGCACGCTCGTCGAGCTCGCGCCCACGCCCGATGGCGTGCTCGTTCGTCGCGACATGCTCGCGCTGCTGCGCGAGTTGCGCCGCGCGACGCACGGCGCGGTGGCGATCGTCTCCGGGCGCGGCATCGAGAGCATCGACGGTTTCCTCGGCATGCCCGATCTGCCCGTCGCCGGCCTGCACGGCGCCGAGCGGCGCGATGCCAACGGCGACACGCAGCGTGTCGGCTTCAACGACCAGCGCTTGCTACACATGGAGCAGGTGCTCGCGGAAGTGGTGCGTACGCATGCGGGCATGCTGCTCGAGATCAAGGGCGCGTCGCTCGCGCTGCACTACCGCAACGCGCCCGAGCGAGAGGCCGAAGCGCGCGCCGCGACCGAGCGCCTCGCCGCCGATTACGCCGACGCCTACGTGCTGCAGCCCGGCAAGATGGTCTACGAAATCAAGCCGAAGGACGTCGACAAGGGCCGCGCGCTGCGCGCGTTCCTCGACGAGCCGCCGTTCGCGGGCCGCAGCCCGGTATTCGCCGGCGACGACCTGACCGACGAGAAGGGTTTCTCTGTCGTCAACGCGCTGGGCGGGCTGTCGATCAAGGTCGGCGGCGGCGACACCATCGCGCAGACGCGCGTCGACTCGGTCGACGCGCTGATCGGCTGGCTCGCCTCGCTCGTTGCGGCCATGCCGGGCGCCCGGTGATCGCACGCATGCGTCGCTCCATCACCCAAGTAGATTGCCTGCCTTGCCCGAGCCGAAGCCTCGCCTCGCGCGCGCCACGCCTTCCCGATTTCCTGCACGGACCCCGCCCCTCATGAGCCGATTGATCATCGTGTCGAACCGCGTCGCGCCGATTTCCGAAGGCGGTCCAGCCGCGGGCGGCCTCGCGGTGGGCGTGTACGACGCACTCAAGGAAACCGGCGGCATGTGGTTCGGCTGGAGCGGGGACGTGCTCACCTCCGGCCAGCCGCAGATCGCGCTCGAGGAGCGCGGGGCCGTCACCTTCGCCACCATCGGCCTGTTGCGGCGCGACTACGACCAGTACTACCGCGGGTTCTCGAACGCGACGCTCTGGCCCGCGTTCCATTACCGCGCCGATCTCGTCCAGTACGACCGCCACGAATACGAGGGCTATAGCCGCGTGAACGCGTGGCTCGCGCAGCAACTCGTGCCGCTGCTGCGCGAAGACGACGTGATCTGGGTCCACGACTATCACCTCATTCCGTTCGCCCAGGCGTTGCGCGCGGCGGGCGTGAAGAACCGCATCGGCTTCTTCCTGCACATTCCGTTTCCGGCCTCGCAGGTGCTGCTGGCGGTGCCGCCGCATCGCGAGCTGGTTGAGGCGCTGTGCGCGTTCGACCTGCTCGGCTTCCAGACCAAACCCGATCTGCGCGCGTTCTGCGACTACATCGTGAACGAGGCGGGGGGCACGACGGCGCTGCAGCCGGACGGCCTCACGCGCATCGAGGCGTTCGGGCAGACGCTCTGCGCGGGCGATTACCCGATCGGCGTCTATCCCGACGAGATCGCGGAACTCGCCAAGGCCGGCGAGCGCGGCAAGCCGGTGCGCACGCTCAAGTCCACGCTGCACGGACGCAAGGTGATCATGAGCGTGGACCGGCTCGATTACTCGAAGGGGCTCGTGGAGCGTTTTCGCGCCTTCGAACGCCTGCTCGACCACGCGCCGGCGCAGCGCAACAAGGTCTCGTTCGTGCAGATCGCGCCGCCCACGCGTGCCGACCTGCATGCCTATCAGGACATCCGGCTGCGGCTCGAGGCGGAGTCGGGGCGCATCAACGGCCGTTATGCGGAACTCGACTGGACGCCGATCTGGTACATCCACCGCCAGTACGAACGGGCGGTGCTGGCCGCGCTGTTCCGGGCGTCGAACGTCGGCTACGTCACGCCGCTGCGCGACGGCATGAACCTCGTCGCCAAGGAATACGTGTCGGCACAGGATCCCGAGGATCCGGGCGTGCTCGTGCTCTCGCGCTTCGCCGGCGCGGCGCAGGAGCTGTCTGGCGCGCTGATCGTCAATCCGCTCGATATCGACGGCATGGCCGATGCGCTGGGCACCGCGCTTGCCATGCCGCTTGCCGAGCGCCTCGCGCGCTATCAGGACATGATGGCCCAGCTGCGCGAGAACAATGTCTCGGTCTGGCGCGACCGCTTCATGCGCGATCTCGGCCGGGTCAGCGTGCGGCAAGGGGTGAGCGCGCCGCCGCTCGAGCGCGCTCAGGGCTGAGCACCCGCGCCTCGCGCACCCGCACGAGAGCGGAAAAAAAGCCGCTTGAGTCGATGCACTGAAGCGGCTTTTTTGCGTCCGGGCGTCCGGGGCGAGACGCAGCGGGCTAGGCGCCTGCCTGCGCGGTGGTGGTGTCAGGCCACGTGCTTTTCGTCGGCCTTCTTGCTGCCCAGATGCAGCGTGGACTGCTTGCCGTACTGCTTGGCGAGGAGGTCGCGGTAGAGGCCCGGACGGTTGCGCAGCTCTTCCGGACTGCCGTCGTCGATCACCTTGCCCGCGCTCATCACGATGATGCGGTCGAAGTTGTTGAGCGTGGAGAGGCGGTGCGCGATCGCGATCACCGTGCGGCCCACCATCAGCCGGTCGAGCGCCTGCTGGATGGCCTCTTCGGACGCGCTGTCGAGCGCCGAGGTGGCTTCGTCGAGCAGCAGGATCGGCGAATTCTTGAGAATGGCGCGCGCGATCGCGATGCGCTGGCGCTGGCCGCCCGACAGCTTCACGCCGCGGTCGCCCACGATCGTGTCGTAGCCCTCGGGCATCGCTTCGATGAATTCGGCGCAGCGCGCCTCGCGGGCCGCGGCGAGCACTTCCTCGCGGCTCGCCTCGGGGCGGCCGTAGGCGATGTTTTCGTAGATCGAGCGGTGCAGCAGCGAAATGTCCTGCGGCACGAGCGCGATGGCATGGCGCAGGCTGTCCTGGGTGACGTGCGCGATGTCCTGGCCGTCGATCTTGATCGCGCCGCCCTGGGCGTCGTAGAAGTGCTGCAGCAGCGCGAGCACCGTGGTCTTGCCCGCGCCCGATTTGCCGATCAGGCCCACGCGCTGACCGGCCTCGATGCGCAGGTCGAAATGGTCGAGGATCGCCTTGCGGTGCGGATACGCGAAGGTCACGCCTTCGAAATCGACGCGGCCGCCCTGGGCCACGAGCTCCTTGGCGTCGTCGCGGTCAGGCATGCCGTGCGGCTCCAGCAGCGTCTGCACGGCCTCGGCGAGGCGTGCCACGTGCTGGGTCACGTCCACGAGCGCCACGGCGAGATCGCGCGTGCCGTGCAGGATCGTGAAACCGAGCGAGCTGACCAGCACGATGTCGCCCGACGTCGCCTTGCCCTGATCCCAGAGCCACAGCGCCCAGCCGAGCAGGCCGGCGGACAGCATGGCCGTGATCACGGCGTGCAGCAGACGCAGCTTTTCGAGGTAGAGCAGGCTCGAGCGGCGCGCGTCGAGTTCGGCCTTGACGGTCGAACCGAAGCGCTTCTGCTCGCGGAACGTCATGCCGAAAGCGCGCACGAGCGCCATGTTGCCGATCACGTCGACGAGCTCGCCATCCACCGCGGCCGCTTTCGAGGCGAAGGTGTGGTGGCGCGACGAGCCGCGCCCGGCCAGCTTGAAGAGGATCACCGAAAGGATCGCCGAGCAGAGCAGGAGGCCCGCCGCCATCAGCGGGTTCACGGCGATGATCATGACGATCGCGCCGGCCACGGCGATACAGGGCGGCAGCACGTTCCAGGCGGTGGTGTTCTCGGCCGTGTAGACGGCGTTCGACGTCGCCGTGATGCGGCTGGCGAGCGTGCCGGGCTGTTTTTCGGCGTAGTAAGTGGGCGAGTGTCCGCTCAGATACTGAAAGAGGTCGCGCCGCAGGTCGCCCGTCACGGCGACGAAGGTGTGCGCCGCGAACCAGCCGCCGACCCGCCAGAGCAGGTTGTCGGCGGCGATCAGGCCGACGAGGATGGCGAACGCGGTCCACAGCGGGCCCGGATGATGGCGTCCCGCTCCGAGCACGTCGATCAGATGCTTGATGGCGTACTGCGACGCAAGCGCGCAACCGACTGCCGCGAACACGCTGGCGAGCACGACAGTGTGGGCGAACGGATGGCGCTTGATGTAGCGGAAAAGGAACGCGAGCGGGTGCCGCGCATAGCTCGCAAGCTTTGCGTTGTGGGCGTTACGCTGAGCGATGGTCAGATGTTCCAATTGATCGGGTGGTCGGTCTGACGGAATTTCGTCCGTGCAAGTTCAAGGAAGATGGCGGGCGCTGAGGCGACGAACGGCTTCGGGCGCACGGCAACGAAGGCGGACTTACCGCATTGTAAACACCCCATGGGTCTCGCGCACCGCCTGTGCCCGGCGGACGCGCATCATATCGCGACACGATAGCGCGGGATACAGATTGGGGACACGTTGTTGCAGTGGAGGTTCAACAGGAATCGTGGACCGTTTTAGAGATAGGTGTTTTAGAGATAGAATTACGGATTGCATTCGGAAAAGCGCTGTGCTTGCTCGCAACACGCTGTCCGCCGGTTGCGAACCAGGAAACGAGCAGGATCGATTCATGCGCACAAGGGCCGCGACAATCTCGCGCAGTTGCTTCCCGCAGCGCAGCACCCAATCTAGAACTCTCTTGGAAAACAATGGGTTGCGGAGTGTTTCCGGTTTGTAACAACGTAAAGACTTTGAAATGATCTAGCCGGTATTTACCCTGGACCGGGATAATGCCGACTCGGACAGCGTAGGGAATTTGACAGCTTCTGTGTCAACGGCCGCGAACCCTGCGCGTTTACCGCCTGAACCGCCGCGTGTGCGCTCTCTTGCCGCTTCACAACTGCGTCGGGTCTGTGTCCGGATTTCCGGCGCGGTTAGCGGTATGGAACGCCTGTAAGGCGCGTGGCGACAAGGAAGCCGCAGCCTGCATAGGTCGATTGTCAAATTTGCAGTCTATTGCCCGATTTATTACGAGGAAGGAGTTCACCACTATGCGAATCGCTCAAATCGCTCCGTTGCACGAGGCGGTTCCTCCCAAGCTGTACGGCGGCACGGAACGGGTGGTCTCCTACCTGACCGAAGCGCTGGTCGAACAGGGCCACGACGTCACGCTGTTCGCCAGCGGCGATTCGATCACCTCGGCAAAGCTCGAAGCGTTCTGGCCGCAGGCATTGCGCCTCGACCCCACGATTCGCGACGTGATGGCTCCGCACATGCTGCTGCTCGAAGAAGTTCGCCGCCGCGCGGACGAGTTCGACGTGCTGCACTTCCACATCGACTACTACCCGTTCTCGCTGTTCCAGCGCCAGCCGGTGCCGTTCGTCACGACCATGCACGGCCGTCTGGACCTGCCCGAACTGCAGCCGGTGTTCAATGCGTTCAACGACGTGCCGGTGGTGTCGATCTCGGACAACCAGCGCATTCCGCTGCAGCAAGCCAACTGGCAGCAGACCGTGTACCACGGCCTGCCGGAAGACGTGCTCACGCCGATTCCGAACGTCGAGCCCGGCTACCTCGCATTCCTCGGCCGCGTTTCGCCGGAGAAGGGCCTTGACCGCGCGATCCGCATCGCCGGCCAGGCGGGCATGAAGCTCAAGGTCGCCGCCAAGATCGACAAGGCCGACCGCGCCTACTACGAAGAAGTCATCAAGCCGCTGATGGCGTTGCCGCATGTCGAGTACATCGGCGAAATCGGCGAGCACGAAAAGCGCGAGTTCCTCGGCAATGCGCATGCCCTGGTGTTCCCGATCGACTGGCCGGAGCCCTTCGGCCTCGTCATGATCGAAGCCATGGCCTGCGGTACGCCGGTCATCGCGTTCAAGCGCGGCTCGGTGCCGGAAGTCATCGAGAACGGCGTGTCGGGCTTCGTCGTGGAAGACGAAATCAGCGCAGTCGCGGCGGTCAAGCGTTTGTCGACGCTGTCACGCGAGAAGGTGCGCGCTGCGTTCGAGGCGCGCTTCTCGTCGAAGGTGATGGCACGCAACTACGTGGCCGTGTACGAAGAACTGCTGCGCCAGAAGCATCGCACCGTGCTGCGCGAAGTCAACGCCGGCTAAGGTACGACCGAAACTGGATGCGCTGCGGCGCGCCCGGTTTTCCCGCTTTTCCAACGCCCCGGTGCCTATGCACCGGGGCGTTGTCGCATTCGCGGCGGCGGCGGGTGAGGCGCACGCTTAATGTCCCTATAATGGCCGTGCCGTAAAATCCGCGGCGCCCACGAAAGCGTGCTTTGCATGGGACCAGAGTGACGTGCCAAAGCGCGAACTCTGGTCGACAGCTTTGCATGGGACCGGAGTAAGACGCTAAAGCGTCGACTCCGGGCAACAGCTATGCATGGGACCAGAGTAAGACGCTAAAGCGTCGACTCTGGTCGACAGAGGAGAATACCCTTGGCCAGAACCCGACCGACGCCCACGGCCACCGTACCCGGGGCCGGGACGCTTTTCGCGCTGCGCGCGATCGGGCTCGTGATCCTCGCGCGCTGGCTGCACTCCATGGCGCAAATGAACTTCGTCGCCGCGCTGGAAGGCATGGCGTCGTCGCCGGCGGCGAGCCTGAATCTCGTCTTCCTGTTTCTGCTGATCGTGCTGCCGGGCGCCAGGGCGCGCGTCGAGCGGCCGTTTCACCCGCTGCCCCAGTGGCTGCGTCAGGCGCTGCGCTTTTTCGGCGTGCTCGGCTTCTTGTTCGCAATCGGCTCGATCGGCGTGTTCGTCTGGACCGCCGGCTGGCGGCGCACCTTCCACGCCGTGGCCGACACCAACGGCTGGCTCGTGGCCGCGCCCGCGCTCTATGCGGCCGTGGTCTGGATCTGCCGGCCGCGCGCTCTCTGGCGCAGCAACTTCGCGGCGCGGCGCTTCGCGATCGGCCGCTTCGCCGTGTCGATCGATGCCGCGACGCGCACGACGGTCGTCTGGCAGGAGAGCCGCAAGGTCGGCCAGTACGATGCCCGCGAGCTGTCGGTGCGCTGGCTCTCCGGCGCGCCGCGGGGCGGGGCCGTTGCGTCCGGACCCGCGCTCTTGCCCGCGCCGCCGCAGACCGACGATCCTGCGCCCGCGGGTGGCGTCGCCGAACCGGTTGCTGCTTCGGATGCCGCAAATTCGGTGGATTCTGCGGATTCCACCGCGGCGCTGGGGGCCGGCCAGTCTGCGGCCACGCCTGAGCCGGGCGCGCCCGCTGCGCAGCGGCCGGCATCCGCATCCTCTGCTGCGGCGCCCGCGGGCAAGCCTGCGCGCCGCGCAAAGATCGAATTGCTCTGGGATTCGCCCGCTGCGGCGGGCCACAACCGTCAGACTGTGTTTCGCGTGGGGCTCGCCTCCGAAGGCGACCGCACGGCTGCACGCGCCCTCGACGCCGCGCTCAGGCAGGCCTGACGACCCGCTGCCCGGCCGCATTGCGCGCCATCCGCGCACTAGCCGCTTTACCATTGCTTGCCGTTCCTGTCGTCCACCGGAAGGAGTTGCAATGCCGATACGCTGGTTGCTCGCTGCCGTTCATCTGCTCGCCTTCGGCTTCGCGCTCGCTTCGATCCTGCGGCGCACGCGCGGCCTGCGCCGCTGCACGTCCACCGAAGACCTGCCGATGATCTTCAGCGCCGACAACGGCTGGGGCGGCTCGGCGGTCGTCCTGATCGTCACTGGCGCCATGCGTGCGTTCGGTGGTTTCGAGAAGGGCGCCGAGTACTACATCCACGAACCGCTCTTTCTCGTGAAGATGGCCGCGCTCGTGCTGATCCTTCTGCTCGAGATCGTCCCCATGATGGCGCTGCTGCGCTGGCGCCTCGCCGTGCGGCGCGGCGACGTGCCGGATCTCACCGGCGCGCGGAAATACGCACTTATCGGCAGATGGCAGACGCTCTTGCTCGTCGTGATGGTTTTCGCGGCCACGGGCATGGCGCGCGGCATCGGTCTCGATACCGGCGGCGAGTAGGGCGCACTCAGGTCGTCAATTTCGCTGCGAAACAGAAAACCCGTTCTATTGGTTGATTCGGATTGCTGACAGTGAAGCGCGCCGATCGGATGTTTCGCGTAAAGCCGAAGCCCAAAGCAAAAGGCCTCGTTGCTTTCGCAACGAGGCCTTTTATTCTTCGGTGTTTGTCGTTACCAACACCAGGAATTCTGGTGGGTAGTACTGGGATCGAACCAGTGACCCCTGCCGTGTGAAGGCAGTGCTCTACCGCTGAGCTAACCACCCGAAGAGATTGAGATTATGCAGGGTGTTTTCGCTCTTGTAAAGCCCTTTTTAAGCATTTTGCGCATCGGCCGCATTGGCTTCGGCGGGAGCCGGCTCGGTGCGCCAAACCGATGTCCCCTTGATCGCCTTGTCGAGGCCGTCGAGCACGGCGTTGTGTTCGGCGATTTCTTCGTCGCTCGCCATGATCACCGGCAGATCGATCGACCCGAGCTGGATGCGCGGCGCGGCGGCCGCTCCGGGTGCGGCGTGCTCGCCCAGCATGTCGATCACGAGGCTTTCCTGGCCGCGCGTCATCGCGAGATACACCTCGGCGAGCAGCTCCGAGTCGAGCAGCGCGCCGTGCAGCGTGCGGTGCGCGTTGCTGATGCCGAAGCGGTCGCACAGGGCGTCGAGCGAGTTGCGCTTGCCGGGGAAGATCTGCTTGGCCTGCACGAGCGTGTCGATCACCTCGCCGCAGTGCTCCTTGAACCCCGGCTTGCCGACCAGCGCGAGTTCGGCGTCGAGAAAGCCGATGTCGAACGGCGCGTTATGGATGATGATGTCCGCGTCGCGAATGAAGTCGAGGATCTCGTCCGCGACTTCGGCGAACTTCGGCTTGTCGGAGAGAAACTCGGTCGTGAGGCCGTGCACGGCGAGTGCGCCCGGGTCGCTGTCACGCTCCGGGTTCACGTAGAAATGCAGGTTGTTGCCCGTGAGCCGGCGGTTCACCAGCTCGACGCAGCCGATTTCGATGATGCGGTCGCCCGTGCGGGCGTTCAGGCCGGTGGTTTCGGTATCGAGAATGATCTGGCGCATGTCTTGTAAGGCGTGAAAGCGTGAGGCAGCCGCGAAGCGGTCCTGGAAAGCCGCGGTCTCAGAGTTCGGCGAGCGTGGCGACGCCGCGGTTCGCGAGCGCGTCGGCGCGCTCGTTCTCGGGGTGGCCGGCGTGACCCTTCACCCAGCGCCACTCGATCTCGTGCTGGGCGACGAGCGAGTCGAGGCGCTTCCAGAGGTCGTCGTTCTTGACCGGCGTTTTGGCGGCCGTCATCCAGTTCTTCTTCTTCCAGCCGTGAATCCACTCGCTGATGCCTTTTTGCACGTACTGCGAGTCGGTGTGCACGATCACCTTGCACGGGCGCTTGAGCGCGTCGAGTGCGGCGATCACCGCCATCAGCTCCATGCGGTTGTTGGTCGTGCCGGCCTCGCCGCCGAACAGTTCTTTTTCCTGCGCGCCGAAGCGCAGCAGCGCGCCCCAGCCGCCGGGGCCGGGGTTGCCCTTGCAGGCGCCGTCCGTGAAGATTTCGACGAAGTCGGGTGTGCTCATGAGTCCTTGTTGCGTGTTGGGGAAGGCGTGGTCGCCGCGGGCTTCAGGCTCGCGGCCAGCACCGGCTTCTTGACCTTCAGTGGGCCGACGAGGCGCATGCCGCGCACGCGCTTGATCGCCGTCACCATATAGATAGCGCCGAAAATCGGCCACCAGCGGTCGCCGGCGGCTTCCATGAAGCCGTAGCGGCCGAGCCACTGGTCCGTCGCGAGCGGCGGACGATAGCAGCCGAAGCGCCCGCGTTCAAGCTCGAAGCCAAGCAGCTTGATCCAGTCTTTCAGGCGCGTGAAGGCGATCAGGTCCTGGCGCGCGGGCAGGAACGGATGGCCGGTCAGCTTGCCGACCGACTGGCGCGCACCCCACAGCGAAAGCGAGTTGAAGCCGACGATCAGCAGTTGCCCTTCGGGCATCAGCACACGTTCGGCTTCGCGCAGCAGACGGTGCGGGTCGCTCGTGAATTCGAGCGTGTGCGGCATCACGATGAGGTCGACGCTCTGCGCCTCGAACGGCAGATCGAGAAAGTCGCACCAGACGGCGCTGCGGCCCGCGGGCGCGTGAAGCAACGTGCTGCCGCCCGCAGCCGGGGCGCGGTCTGGGGTTGCGCCGCCCGCGTCGGGCGACGGTTGCCCGCCGTTCGGGTGCGCATGGGCCGCCGCGCCGGGTACGGAGTAGGGCGCGCTCGCGGCGCTGGCGGCGTCAAGCACGAGGCCGCGGCACGACATGCGGTTCTCGCGCAGGGCGTCGAGCTGCGGCAGGCCGAGCTGCAGCGCATGGTAGCCGAATATGTTCGACACCACGCGGTCGAGCTGCTCCTGCTCCCAGCCGAGCACATACCTGCCAGCGGGTGAGGCGGTCCAGGCGGGCCAGTCTATAATCAATCGGTCAGACATGTCGAAGAATACGTCGCCCCATGAAGAGTCCGCTTGAGTACGCGCGTTCGAGCGATGCGTGCGCCTACGAGTACGTACCGGTTCCGGCGTTTGAAGACAATTACATCTGGGTCGTTTCGGACGGCCGGAATGCCGTTGCCGTCGATCCGGGCGACGCCGCTCCGGTTCGCGCGTACCTCGCGAAGCGCGGCTGGCGGCTCGTCGCTATTTTACTCACCCATCACCACAACGACCATGTCGGCGGTGTGGCGGATCTGCTCGACGACGCCCGCGTGCCCGTATATGGCCCGGCCGGCGAGGCGCTCGGCCCGCTCGATGCGTTTGTCACGCGCGTGAAGGGCGGCGACGCCGTCCATCTGGATGCACCCGCGCTCGACCTGACGGTGATCGACGTGCCTGGCCATACGCGTGGCCACATTGCCTATTTCCAGGCAGCGGATGCCGCCGGCACGCCTCACGTGTTCTGCGGCGACACGCTCTTTGCCTGCGGCTGCGGCCGCCTCTTCGAGGGTACCCCCGCGCAGATGCTCGACTCGCTCGACGCGCTCGCGGCGCTGCCCGGCAATACCCATGTGCATTGCGCACACGAATACACGTTGTCGAACATTCGCTTCGCGCTCGCCTGCGATCCGGAGAACGCCGATCTGCGCGACTGGAGCCGCGAGGCGGCGGCGCTGCGCGAGCGCGGCGTGCCGACGCTGCCCACGACGATCGCGCACGAGCGCGCCGTCAATCCTTTCCTGCGCGCGGGCGATGCGGCGGTGCAAGCCGCGCTCACCGAGGCGCTGCACGAATCGGTGCCGGACCGGCTGGCGGCTTTCGCAATGATGCGTGAATGGAAGAATCGGTTCCGCTGACCCATCCGGGTCAGGGGGCATGCTCAACCCAATCGTATGGAATCACGCCCAAGCTGCGGATTTCATGGCTTTTTTTCCAATAATTCCGATTGACGGAAACGGACGCGTTCCGTACTATCGGCTGCAAATTCCAGCCATGCGGATGTAGATTTTCATGCGATTCATAATCAGTGCGCTGCTGGTCCTCATGCTCGCCGCCTGTGCGAGCGGGGGACCGTCTGCGACTTCTCTAGCACCAGCCAACGCCCAGGCCAACGCCGACCTCATTCGTAAGACCTCCGCTGCGAAAGAAACCATTAACGTCGATCAAGGCTCCGTCGATCAGCTGACGAGTCCCGACGCCGATCTCTGGGCGCGCATTCGCCGCGGCTTCCAGATGCCCGACCTGCAGAGCGACCTCGTCGACATGAACGCCAACTGGTACGCCCAGCGGCCCGACTACGTCGCGCGCATGACCGAGCGTTCGCAGAAGTATCTCTATCACATCGTCGAAGAGCTCGAGGCGCGTCACATGCCTACCGAGCTTGCGCTGCTGCCGTTCATCGAGTCCGCCTACAACCCGCAGGCGCTGTCGGTCGCGAAGGCCGCCGGCATGTGGCAGTTCGTGCCGGGCACGGGCCGCACCTACAACCTCAAGCAGAACATGTGGCAGGACGAGCGCCGCGACGTGCTGGCCTCCACCAGCGCCGCGCTCGACTATCTTTCGCGCCTGCACGACATGTTCGGCGACTGGTATCTCGCGCTGGCCGCCTACAACTGGGGTGAGGGCAACGTGCAGCGCGCCATCGCGCGCAACGAGGCGGCGGGCCTGCCGACCGACTACCAGAGCCTGCGCATGCCCAGCGAAACACGTAACTACGTGCCGAAGCTGCAGGCGGTCAAGAACATCGTGATGAACCCGCAGCAGTACGGGCTCACGCTGCCGTCCATTCCGAACCACCCGTATTTCGTGACGGTCACGACCTCGCACGACATCGATGTGGACGTCGCGGCCAAGCTCGCGAACATGACGACCGACGAGTTCCGCTCGCTCAACCCGTCGTTCAAGAAGCCCGTGATTCTCGGCGCGACCGATCCGCAGATCCTGCTGCCGTTCGACAACGCGAGCGCGTTCGAGCGCAACCTGAAGGCCTATTCCGGCCAGCTTTCGTCGTGGACCGTCTACACGACCGACTCGCGCGCCACGCCGGCGGCGATCGCGCAGAAGATCGGCGTGGACGCCGACACGCTGATGTCTGTGAACAAGATTCCGGCGGGCATGCGACTGAAGGCGGGCTCGACGCTCGTGGTGCCGCGCACCGACGACGGCGACGACGAGGACATCAGCGCCGACGTGGCGGAAAGCGCTGTGCTGGCCATGGAGCCGGACGTGCCCGACACGCGCAAGATGCTGATCCGCGTGCGCCGCAAGCAGTCGATGGAAGCGGTGGCGAGCCGCTATGGCGTGTCGCTCGGCCAGTTGAAGGCATGGAACAAGACCCGCCGCGACTACGTTGCGCCGGGCCAGGTGCTGGTGTTGCACGTGCCGGTCAACAAGGCGATGCCGAGCGAACCCGGGCCGGAGCGTCTGGCAACGAACGTTTCTGGTGGTGGCGTGCAGCGAATTGGCACCCGCGTTGCAGACACCGGGTCGAAGTCGCGATACGATAAGAAGCACGGTCGCGCGCGCACCGAGGTTGTCAAGATTTCCGAACCTGTCAAGGCAAAGACGGTCAGCGCTGCGCCCAGCAAGGCGTCGAAGGGTGCGGCGAGCCGCCCGAAGGCCGAAACCCACACGCAGAAACACCATACAAAATAGCGGCTGGCGAAGGGTGCTCAAACATGCGTTGCGGGGGCAGCGCATGGTATTTCGCTCCGATCACTTTTCCGTTTTTGTTGTGTTTGACGCCGTCACCCCGCCAGGTGGCGGCGTTTTCATTGGTGGGTGTGAGCGCAGACATGGGTAACAGGTGTGCGGGGACATGGGTAACACTTCGGGCGGCGCTTGCCGCAGCGCCCCCGCCCGCTATAGTGGAAAAGGCCGCGCACCGGGCTGCGAGCACGCTCCCCGTCGCCAGCGTCATCCTGAAATTTGAAGGAAAGGTGACTTTCGCGCTATAATTTCAAGGTTTGAGCTTATCAACCCGCACCCTAGCGCCTACCTCCTCCCATCCGTTCATCCGCCGCCCGCGCTTCATCGTCAACTGGCCGGCTGCCGCCCGATCCTGCGTCACAAACGCGCGCTCGTGGCCCGGCGCCACAACGGTCGACCGCACGAAGAGGTCGCGCAAGCGAGCGAGCCGCGCGCGCATCCTGATCCTCACGGAAAGGGGGGCCGACGCCGCAGCCGCTCCCACAGGTCGCAAGATCGCAACGTCGGATAACAGGTCGGCACAGGGTGCTCCCCCAAGGAGTCTCCCGTGTTGCCGTCATTCCCTCCCGCTCTGCTCGCGCTCGCCGACGGCACGGTCTTTCGTGGTTACTCGATCGGCGCGCCGGGTCATACGATCGGTGAAGTCGTGTTCAACACGGCCATCACCGGTTATCAGGAAATCCTGACCGACCCGAGCTACGCTCGCCAGATCGTCACCCTCACGTATCCGCATATCGGCAACGTCGGCGTCAACGCCGAAGATGTCGAAGCCACGAAAGTCCATGCCGCCGGTCTGATCATCCGCGACCTGCCCGTGCTCGCCTCGAACTTCCGCATGGAGCGCACGCTCGGCCAGTATCTGAAGGACGAAGGCGTGGTCGCCATCGCCGGCATCGATACGCGCAAGCTCACGCGTATCCTGCGCGACAAGGGCGCGCAGAACGGCGCGATCCTCGCAGGCTCCGACGACGAAGCGAAGGCCATCGAACTCGCGCGCTCGTTCCCGGGCCTCGCGGGCATGGACCTCGCGAAGGTCGTCTCGACCGACAAGCCGTACAAGTGGAACACCACCGAATGGCGTTTGGGCGAAGGCTACCGCACGCAATCGGCGCCGAAGTACAAGGTCGTGGCGTTCGACTACGGCGTGAAGCAGAACATCCTGCGCATGCTGGCGGAGCGCGGCTGCGACGTCACGGTGCTGCCTGCGCAAGCCACGGCTGAAGACGCCTTCGCACTGAACCCGGACGGCGTGTTCCTCTCGAACGGCCCCGGCGACCCGGAACCGTGCGACTACGCGATCAAGGCGACGCAAGCTTTCATCGAGCGCGGCATCCCGACCTTCGGCATCTGCCTCGGCCACCAGATCATGGGTCTCGCCGTGGGCGCGAAGACCATGAAGATGAAGACGGGCCACCATGGCGCGAACCATCCGGTGAAGGATCTCGCCGACGGCCGCGTCGTCATCACGTCGCAGAACCACGGCTTCGCGGTGGACGCCGCGACGCTCCCCGCGAACACGCGCGTCACGCACGTTTCGCTGTTCGACGGCACGCTGCAAGGCTTCGAGCTGACCGACAAGCCCGCGTTCTGCTTCCAGGGCCACCCGGAAGCGTCGCCGGGTCCGCAGGACATCGGCTATCTGTTCGACCGCTTCACGGCGCTGATGGACAAGGCCAAGACGGCGTAAGCGCCGCCTCGAGCGCAAGAGCAGAGCAGGGTGCGCAGCGAGCCGGTTCGAAGAACGGCCCACGCGCGCACCCGGGCGGCAAGCTGAGTCACCCGCGAGCCGTCAGACGTAAAAGACACAGGAATATTTAGCGAGAGCGTTATGCCCAAGCGGACAGACATCAAGAGCATTCTCATCATCGGCGCGGGTCCGATCATCATCGGCCAGGCGTGCGAGTTCGACTATTCGGGCGCGCAGGCATGCAAGGCGCTGCGTGAAGAAGGCTACAAGGTCATCCTCGTCAACAGCAATCCGGCGACGATCATGACCGACCCGAACACGGCCGACGTCACCTACATCGAGCCGATCACGTGGGAAGTGGTGGAGCGCATCATCGAGAAGGAGCGCCCCGACGCGATCCTGCCGACGATGGGCGGCCAGACCGCGCTGAACTGCGCGCTGGACCTGCACCACCACGGCGTGCTGAAGAAGTACAACGTCGAGCTGATCGGCGCTTCGCCGGAAGCCATCGACAAGGCCGAAGACCGCCAGAAGTTCAAGGACGCGATGACGAAGATCGGCCTTGGCTCGGCGAAGTCGGCCGTCGCGCACTCGATGGAAGAGGCGCTCAAGGTGCAAGGCGAAATCGCCGAAGCCACCGGCACGGGCGGCTACCCGGTCGTGATCCGTCCGTCGTTCACGCTCGGCGGTTCGGGCGGTGGCATCGCCTACAACCGTGAAGAGTTCGAAGAGATCTGCAAGCGCGGTCTCGACCTCTCGCCCACGCGCGAACTGCTGATTGAAGAGTCGCTGCTCGGCTGGAAGGAATACGAGATGGAAGTGGTCCGCGACAAGGCGGATAACTGCATCATCGTCTGCTCGATCGAAAACCTCGACCCGATGGGCATCCACACCGGCGACTCGATCACGGTTGCGCCGGCGCAGACGCTCACCGACAAGGAATATCAGATCCTGCGCGACGCCTCGCTCGCGGTGCTGCGCGAGATCGGCGTGGATACGGGCGGCTCGAACGTGCAGTTCTCGATCGACCCGCGCACGGGCCGCATGATCGTGATCGAAATGAACCCGCGCGTGTCGCGTTCGTCGGCGCTGGCTTCGAAGGCCACGGGCTTCCCGATCGCCAAGGTCGCGGCGAAGCTGGCCGTGGGCTACACGCTCGACGAGCTCAAGAACGAAATCACGGGCGGCCAGACGCCGGCTTCGTTCGAGCCGACTATCGACTACGTCGTCACGAAGATTCCGCGCTTCGCGTTCGAGAAGTTCCGCGAAGCCGACCCGCGCCTGACCACGCAGATGAAGTCGGTGGGCGAAGTCATGGCGATCGGTCGCACGTTCCAGGAGTCGTTCCAGAAGGCGCTGCGCGGCCTCGAAGTCGGCGTGGACGGTCTGGACGAAAAAACCACCAGCCGCGACGAGATCATCCGCGAGATCGGCGAAGCCGGTCCGGACCGCATCTGGTACGTGGGCGACGCATTCCGCGTGGGCATGACGCGCGAAGAGATCTTCGAAGAAACCGCGATCGACCCATGGTTCCTCGCGCAGATCGAAGAGATCATCAAGAAGGAAGAGGCCTGCAAGGGCCGCACGCTCGAAAGCCTCTCGAAGGACGAGCTGCGTTTCCTGAAGCAAAGCGGTTTCTCGGATCGCCGTCTCGCGAAGCTGCTCGGCAGCAACGCCACGGATGTGCGCAAGCGCCGTATCGAACTGAACGTGCGCCCGGTCTACAAGCGCGTGGACACCTGCGCGGCCGAGTTCGCCACGAAGACCGCCTACATGTACTCGACCTACGAGGAAGAGTGCGAGGCGAACCCGACCAGCAACAAGAAGATCATGGTGCTGGGCGGCGGCCCGAACCGGATCGGCCAGGGCATCGAGTTCGACTACTGCTGCGTGCACGCCGCGCTCGCCATGCGCGAAGACGGGTACGAAACGATCATGGTCAACTGCAACCCCGAGACCGTTTCGACCGACTACGACACGTCCGACCGCCTGTACTTCGAACCGCTCACGCTCGAAGACGTGCTCGAAGTCGTGGACCTGGAAAAGCCGCTTGGCGTGATCGTGCAGTACGGCGGCCAGACGCCGCTGAAGCTCGCGCTCGACCTCGAGGCGAACGGCGTGCCGATCGTCGGCACGTCGCCGGACATGATCGACGCCGCAGAAGACCGCGAGCGCTTCCAGAAGCTGCTGCAGGCCCTGAACCTGCGCCAGCCGCCGAACCGCACGGCACGCGCCGAAGACGAAGCGCTCAAGCTCGCCGACGAAATCGGCTACCCGCTCGTCGTGCGTCCGTCGTACGTGCTGGGCGGCCGCGCCATGGAAATCGTCCACGAGCCGCGCGACCTCGAGCGCTACATGCGCGAGGCCGTGAAGGTGTCGAACGACTCGCCGGTGCTGCTCGACCGCTTCCTGAACGACGCGATCGAATGCGACGTGGACTGCATCTCCGATGGCACGGACGTGTTCATCGGCGGCGTGATGGAGCACATCGAGCAAGCGGGCGTGCACTCGGGCGACTCGGCCTGCTCGCTGCCGCCGTACTCGCTGTCGCAGGAAACGGTCAACGAACTCAAGCGTCAAACCGCCGCAATGGCCAAGGCGCTGAACGTGGTCGGCCTGATGAACGTGCAGTTCGCGATCCAGCAAGTGCCGCAGGACGATGGTTCGAAGAAGGACATCATCTACGTGCTGGAAGTGAACCCGCGCGCTTCGCGTACCGTGCCGTACGTTTCGAAGGCCACGAGCCTGCCGCTCGCGAAGATCGCGGCGCGTGCGATGGTCGGCCAGAAGCTGGCGCAGCAGGGCGTGACGAAGGAAGTCGTGCCGCCGTACTTCAGCGTGAAGGAAGCGGTGTTCCCGTTCGTCAAGTTCCCGACCGTCGACCCGGTGCTCGGACCGGAAATGCGTTCCACGGGCGAAGTGATGGGCGTGGGCAAGACCTTCGGCGAAGCGCTCTTCAAGTCGCAGCTCGCAGCGGGCTCGCGCCTGCCGGAGTCGGGCACCGTCTTCATCACCGTGATGGACGCCGACAAGCCCAAGGCCGTCGAAGTCGCGCGCATGCTGCACGAGCTCGGCTACCCGATCGTCGCCACGCGCGGCACGGCTGCCGCGATCGAGGCGGCCGGCGTGCCGGTGAAGGTCGTGAACAAGGTGAAGGACGGCCGTCCGCACATCGTCGACATGATCAAGAATGGCGAGATTTCGCTCGTGTTCACGACGGTCGACGAAACCCGCTCCGCGATCGCCGATTCGCGTTCGATCCGCATGAGCGCGCAGGCCAACAAGGTCACCTACTACACGACGATGTCGGGCGCACGCGCGGCCGTCGAGGGTCTGCGCTACCTGAAGAACCTGGAAGTCTATGATTTACAAGGCCTCCATGCTCGCCTAAACTAAGGCTTCAATTGTCTGTCTAACGCTCGACGAGGCAGGCTACAAAAGCTGAATGTGCCGCGGTTAAGCGGCGTCCCAACAGGGTTTTCAGGCTGCGCCAGACCGCGCAGCCGCCCTCGCGGGATGCACTTAACCGCGGAATTTTTTTATGGCCGCAACGTGCGCGACAAGCGTGCGTGGCGCGGTCTCCTTTAGGCCCTCGTGGGCCGTACGAGTTGTTTATGAGCACGATTCCCTTGACCAAGCGCGGTGCAGACCAACTCCGCGGAGAGTTGCAGCGCCTGAAATCCGTCGAGCGTCCGGCGGTCATCAATTCGATCGCGGAAGCGCGCGCGCAGGGCGATCTGTCGGAAAACGCGGAATACGACGCCGCAAAGGAAAAGCAGGGCTTCATCGAAGGCCGCATCGCCGAGATCGAGTCGAAGCTGGCGGCCGCGCAGATCATCGACCCGGCCACGCTCGAAGCGGACGGCCGCGTGGTGTTCGGCTCGACCGTGGATCTCGAAGACCTCGACTCGGGCAAGACGGTGACCTACCAGATCGTCGGCGACGACGAAGCCGATCTCGAGCACGGCCTGATCTCGGTCAGCTCGCCCATCGCGCGTGCGCTGATCGGCAAGTCCGAAGGCGATGTCGCCGAAGTGCAGGCCCCTGGCGGCGTGCGCGAGTACGAGGTCATCGAGGTTCGCTACGTCTGAGGGCGCGTCGACGTGAGTACTGCAAGCCACGTGGGTTCCGCCACTCCCGTTTCGCTCGTTCCGCACCGGCTCTTCGGGCTGCTGGCCATGCTGTGGGTCGGCAGTCAGCTGACCATCGGCTATGCGGTCGCGCCCGTGCTGTTCGCGTCGCTCGAAAGGCCGGTGGCCGGCGAACTCGCCGCGCAGCTGTTTCGCCTCGAAGGCCTGATCGGCGTGGTGTGCGGCGTGCTGCTGGTCGGGCTCTCGAGCGTGCTCGTGCACCGCGGCGCGTTGGGCTATCGCCGGCTGCGCTGGATTCTGGCCGTGATGCTGCTGTGCGTGCTGATCGGCTATTTCGCGCTGCAGCCGTTCATGAACGCGTTGCGCGTTCAGGCGATGAGCGCGGGCATGGACGTGGCCAGTTCGCCGTATGCGAGCCGCTTCGGCTTGCTGCACGGCGTATCGAGCCTGTTCTATCTCGTGCAGAGCCTGCTGGGTGCGTGGCTCGTCTGGCTGCTGCCTTCGGCACGCGGCACGCTGGCGCAGCGCATGGAAACCGCGCCGCGCTGAAAGTGGCCTGAAGCCGGTTCAGGCGAAAAAAAGCGCGGCTCGAAGGCCGCGCTTTTTTACTTCGAACCCTGGTGGGCTCGCTTGGAACTGGTTTGGCGCTTCTTGGCGCGCTTGATGTTGCCGCCTTGCGTGACGCGCTCGTTGCCCTTGACCGTCACCTTTTGCGCCTTCGGCTTGCGCATGGGGTTGTCGCTGGCCTTGACGACCTTGACGGTGCGCGGCGCGGCGCCACGCTTGCCCGCTTCGCGCGCGCTCGGCACGTCGGCGGCCGGGCGCGACACGGTGCCGCGGGCGCCGGCGCGCGCGGTCGTGGCCTTCGCCTTGGCTTCCTCGGGCTTGTAGATGACGAGCAGCTTGCCGATGTGCTGGATCGGGGCGGCGCTCAGGCGGTCGCAGATCTCTTCGTAGATCGCGAGGCGCTCTTCGCGCTCGTCGCCGAACACGCGCACCTTGATGAGCTGGTGGGCGGCCAGGTGAACCTTGATTTCCTTGAGGACAGCGTCGGTCAGTCCCTCGGCGCCGATGAGCACGACCGGTTTGAGCGCGTGAGCCTGGGAGCGCAGCTCGGAGCGCTGTTCGGCGGAAAGAGTGAGGGCGGGCATGGGATGTGGCAGACTCGACTAAAATGACGGCGCCGCGCGGGTCGACAGGCGTGAATTGACAACCTGGGCAGACGTGGATTGCGGTCCGCGAAAAGCGGGCCGCCAGCGGGCAAAGCGCGTCGGAACAACGGAAAACCGTGGGGAACGGCAGGGCGCGGGCCAAAAACGCCGGCGGAGCAACGAACATCCGGCCAGGCGGGCCGCGACGGCCGCACGAATAAAACGCGTATTATCCGCTAAAAGCGCGGAATCACGCAGCAAGAGTTCATCTTTAATGGCAAAAAATCGCTTCAACCAGTCGTGGCTGCACGACCATATCAACGATCCGTACGTGAAAATGGCGCAGCGGGAGGGCTATCGTGCCCGCGCTGCCTACAAGCTGAAGGAAATCGACGAGCAGGACAAGCTGATCCGCCCCGGCATGGTGATCGTGGACCTGGGCGCGGCGCCCGGCAGCTGGAGTCAGTACGCCCGCAACAAGCTCGCGCAAGGCACGAAGCGCGACGAAGAGCGGCAGGGTGGCATCGACGGCACGATCATCGCGCTCGATCTCCTGCCGATGGAACCCATCTCCGACGTGCAGTTCCTGCAAGGCGACTTCCGCGAGGACGACGTGCTCGCGCAACTGGAAGAATTGGTGGGCGGCCGCCCGGTCGACCTTGTAATTTCGGACATGGCGCCCAATCTCTCGGGGGTCGCGTCGGCCGACGCGGCGCGTATCGAGCACGTGTGCGACCTCGCGCTCGAGTTCTCGCAGAATCATCTGAAACCCGATGGAGCCCTTTTAGTCAAATGCTTCCACGGCAGCGGTTACAGTCAGATCGTCGAGAAGTTCAAGCAGCAGTTCAAGGTCGTGGCGGCGCGCAAACCGAAGGCTTCGCGTGATAAATCGTCCGAAACGTTTATATTGGGTAAACATCTGAAGCGTCCCTGTTAAACGGGGCATGATTGCCGTGCAAATGGCGCAATCTGGTCGCAAAATGACCCCGAGAGGCGGTCCGGACAAGGCGCTCGGGCTATTCCTGCGGTAGCGAAACGTTATGGCAGGGGTCCGTGTACTGGATTAGAATGCTTTGGTGGTGTCGCAGTCGCAAGGCAAATGTAGGCGCCCATCTATGAGTGAAGGAGTGGTGCTTTGAACAACAACATGTTTTCGAAGGCAGCAGTGTGGCTGGTAATCGCACTGGTGCTGTTTACGGTGTTCAAGCAGTTCGACAAGCCCCGTGTCCAGGAAGGCGTTTCCTATTCGCAGTTCATGGACGACGCGAAGAACGGCAAGGTCAAGAGCGTCGTGGTGCAGGGGCGGAACCTCACGGTCACTCCGGCTGATGGCCAGAAATACCAGATCGTCTCCCCAGGCGACATCTGGATGGTCGGCGACCTGATGAAATATGGCGTGCAGGTGAGCGGCAAGGCCGATGAAGAGCCGAACGCGCTCGTTTCCGCGCTGTACTACCTCGGGCCGACCATACTCATCATCGTGTTCTGGTTCTACATGATGAGACAGATGCAGGGGGGCGGCAAAGGCGGGGCGTTCTCCTTTGGTAAATCGCGCGCCCGCCTGATCGACGAGAACAACAACGCGGTCAACTTCTCCGACGTCGCCGGCTGCGACGAAGCGAAGGAAGAGGTGTCCGAGCTCGTCGACTTCCTGCGCGATCCGCAAAAATTCCAGAAGCTGGGTGGGCGCATTCCGCGCGGCGTGCTGCTCGTCGGCCCTCCGGGTACGGGTAAGACGCTGCTGGCACGCGCCATTGCCGGCGAAGCGAAGGTGCCGTTCTTCAGCATCTCGGGTTCGGACTTCGTCGAAATGTTCGTCGGCGTGGGCGCGGCCCGCGTGCGCGACATGTTCGAGCAGGCCAAGAAGCACGCGCCGTGTATCGTGTTCATCGACGAAATCGACGCGGTCGGCCGCCATCGTGGCGCCGGCATGGGCGGCGGCAACGACGAGCGCGAGCAGACGCTGAACCAGATGCTGGTCGAGATGGACGGCTTCGAGGCGAACTCGGGCGTCATCGTGATCGCGGCAACCAACCGTTCTGACGTGCTCGACAAGGCGCTGCTGCGTCCGGGCCGTTTCGACCGCCAGGTCTATGTGGGCCTGCCGGACATCCGCGGCCGCGAACAGATCATGAAGGTGCACCTGCGCAAGGTGCCGATCGCCAACGACGTGGATGCAGCGGTGATCGCACGCGGCACGCCGGGCTTCTCGGGCGCCGATCTTGCGAACCTCGTGAACGAAGCTGCGCTGTTCGCGGCGCGCCGCGGCAAGCGCATCGTCGAAATGCAGGACTTCGAAGACGCGAAGGACAAGATCTTCATGGGTCCGGAGCGCAAGTCGGCGGTGATCCGCGAAGAAGCGAAGCGCGCCACGGCGTACCACGAGTCGGGTCACGCGGTGATCGCGAAGCTGCTGCCGAAGGCGGACCCGGTGCACAAGGTCACGATCATTCCGCGCGGTCGAGCGCTGGGCGTGACGTGGCAGTTGCCCGAGCACGACAACGAAACGTACTCGAAGGACTATCTGCTGGATCGTCTGGCCATCCTGTTCGGCGGCCGTGTGGCGGAAGAGCTGTTCATGAACCTGATCAGCACGGGCGCCTCGGACGACTTCAACAAGGCCACGCAAACGGCCCGCGCCATGGTCACGCGCTTCGGCATGACCGACGCGCTCGGACCGATGGTCTACGCCGACGACGACAACGACGGCGGCCCGTTCGGCAAGGGCTTCACGCGTGCGATCTCGGAAGCGACGCAGCAGAAGGTCGACGCGGAAATCCGCCGCGTGCTCGACGAGCAGTACAACCTCGCGAAGCGCCTGCTCGACGAGAACCGCGACAAGGTCGAAGCCATGACCGCGGCACTCATGGAGTGGGAAACGATCGACGCCGACCAGATCAACGACATCATGGCCGGCCGTCCGCCGCGCTCACCGAAGAGCACGCCGTCGCCGGGCGACGCGTCGTCGGGCGGCAGCACGGGCACCGAAGTCAAGCCCGGTAGCGCGACCGCACCGGCGTGATCCTTATCGAGTAAAGTTGCGGGCCGGTGTGATGTTCACATCGGCCCGTTTTGCATTTCTGGCGTGCCGCTGTGCCGCCGCATCTCGTTACACATCTGACGTTTTCTGACGTGCCCAACATCTCCTCGCAAGATAGTCTCCCACCTGAACCGCTCGCGTGCGGCCGCTTCACGCTGACGTTCGAGCGTCCGCTCGTCATGGGGATCCTCAACGCCACACCCGACTCGTTTTCCGACGGCGGTCGCTATATCGCGTTCGGCGACGCCTTGCGCCGCGCCGAGCAGATGATGCTCGACGGCGTCGATATCATCGACATCGGCGGTGAATCGACGCGCCCCGGCGCGCCGGCCGTGCCGCTCGACGAGGAACTCGAACGGGTGATTCCGCTGGTGGAAAAGCTCAAGGGCGCGAACGTGCCGCTGTCGATCGACACGTACAAGCCCGAAGTCATGCGCGCGGCGCTGGCGGCGGGCGCCGACATGATCAACGACATCTGGGGTTTCCGGATGCCCGGCGCGATCGAGGCCGTGCGCGAGAGCAACTGCGGGCTGTGCGTGATGCACATGCTCGGCGAGCCGCAGACGATGCAACTGGGCGAGCCCGATTACGCGGACATCGTACGCGAGGTGCGCGAGTTTCTCGCCCGGCGTTGCGCCGAACTCGAAGCGGCGGGCGTGGCGAAGGCGCGTATCAGCGTGGATCCGGGCTTCGGCTTCGGCAAGTCGGTGGTCGAGCACAATTACGCGCTGCTCGCGCACCTGCCCGCGACGGCACCCGAGGTTGCGGCAGGTGTCGCGCCGTATCCGATCCTGGCCGGCATGTCGCGCAAGTCGATGCTCGGCGCGCTCGTAAACCGGCCCGCGCCCGAGCGCGTGGCGGCGAGCGTCGGGGCGGCCGTGTGCGCGGCGGAGCGCGGTGCGGCGATCATTCGCGTGCACGACGTGGCGCCCACCGTGGACGCACTCAAGGTCTGGGCGGCGATGCGCGACGCGATGTCCGCCGCTACGTCGGCTACACAAGACTGAGCCATCGCCCGGCAGAACGCCGGCGGGCGCGAAGTGCGCCGGAGCAGATCCAGGCGCCACAATACAGGACAAAGCAGCACCAAACCGAGGGGTAGAAAGATGGGACGTCGTTATTTCGGAACTGATGGAGTGCGTGGCAAGGTCGGCGAGGCGCCGATCACGCCCGATTTCGTGCTTCGGCTAGGCTATGCCGCGGGCAAGGTGCTCGCGGGGGCGGCTGCGGCATCCGGGCCGCGCCCGTCGGTGCTGATCGGCAAGGACACGCGTATTTCGGGCTATATGCTCGAAGCCTCCCTGGAAGCGGGGCTGTCGGCTGCGGGCATCGACGTGATGCTGGCCGGTCCGATGACGACGCCCGGCATCGCCTATCTCACGCGCGCGCTGCGACTCGCCGCGGGCGTGGTGATCAGCGCCTCGCACAATCCCTACTACGACAACGGCATCAAGTTCTTCTCCGCCGACGGCAACAAGCTCCCCGACGAAGTGGAGACGCTGATCGAGGAGCAGCTCGAGCAGCCGCTGGCCTGCGCGCCCTCTGAGCAGCTTGGCCGCGCGCGCCGCCTGCACGACGCGGGCGGGCGCTACATCGAGTTCTGCAAGAGCACGTTCCCGCAGGCGTTCAATCTGCGCGGCCTGAAGCTCGTGATCGATTGCGCCAACGGTGCGGCTTATGACATCGCGCCGCACGTGTTCCACGAGCTGGGCGCGGACGTGATTCCGATCGGTGTGTCGCCGAACGGCTTCAACATCAACGACGGCGTGGGCGCGACCGCGCCCGACGCACTCGTGCGCGCCGTGCGTGCGAATCACGCGGACCTCGGCATCGCGCTCGACGGCGACGCCGACCGGCTCCAGATCGTCGATGCGCAGGGCCGCCTCTACAACGGCGACGAGCTGCTCTACGTGCTCGTGAAGGACCGCATCGCGACCGACGGCAAGGTGGAAGGGGCGGTGGGCACGCTCATGACCAATCTCGCGGTGGAACAGGCGCTCGAAGGCCTCGGCGTGCAACTGGTGCGTGCGAACGTGGGCGACCGCTACGTGCTCGAGCAACTGCGCGAGCGCGGCTGGCAGCTCGGCGCGGAAGGCTCGGGCCACATCCTGTCGCTCGACCGTCACACGACCGGCGACGGCATCGTCTCGGCGCTGCTCGTGCTCGCGGCGATGAAGCGCAGCGGCAAGACGATCGCGCAGCTCCTCGACGGCGTGAAGCTGTTTCCGCAGAAGCTCATCAACGTGCGCATCGCGCAGGGCGCCGACTGGAAGGGCAACGCCGAGATCCAGCAGTCGATCGCTTCCGCCGAGGCGGAATTGAAGGGCAAGGGTCGTGTGCTGATTCGCGCTTCGGGGACCGAGCCGGTGCTGCGCGTGATGGTCGAGGCCCGCGAGGAGCGCGACACGCTGCACTACGCCGAGGCGATCGCCAGCGTGGTGAAGCGTTCGATCGCGTGAGCGCCGGCGACCCCGTCGCGCAAACCGCGCGACGGGGTCGCGCCAGCACCAAACCGATGAGCACGACGTGGCAACTGGCCGTCGTGCTCATCTTTTTTTGCGATTTATTCGGCGTCGCAACGCAAGCAGGCAAACGTTTAAAACAATCGCATAACGGTTTGCAAACCATTTTCGAGGAAATCCTCGAATTTTACATCGGACCCCAGGCGGCCGCCAAACGCCCGCCTGGCGGGCTTTTTAGCTATCAAAGCACGTGCAGGCCATGCCGCGACCGCGCTTGCAAAATCGCGCAAAACGCATATCCACGCGCCTTTCAGCCAGTAATCGAACTGTCACGTTCGCTTCATGAATCGTCACGGTACTGTCACAGAGACCCCCTAAGCTTCGCGGTGTCGTTCATCCGCTCACACACTGGAGGTCTCATGAAATTGATGCAAACCGCGCTCGCTGGCGTTGCTGGCGCGCTCTTCGCGATCGCAGCGCAGGCTGCTGACATCACCGGCGCGGGTAGCACCTTCGCAGCACCGATCTATACGAAATGGGCGGATGCCTATCAAAAGTCGGGCGGCGGCAAGGTCAACTACCAGGGCATTGGCTCGTCGGGCGGCATCAAGCAGATTCAAGCCAAGACCGTTGACTTCGCGGGCTCGGACGCTCCGCTGAAGGACGAGGATCTGGCCAAGGAAGGCCTGTTCCAGTTCCCGACGGTGGTCGGCGGCGTCGTGCCGGCGATCAACGTGCCGGGCGTGAAGCCGGGCGAGATCACCCTGTCGGGCCCGGTGCTCGGCGACATCTACCTCGGCAAGATCAAGAAGTGGAACGATCCGGCCATCGTCGCACTGAACCCGAAGGTCAAGCTGCCTGATCTCGACATCGCCGTGGTCCGCCGCGCCGACGGTTCGGGCACCAGCTTCATCTGGACGAACTACCTCTCGAAGGTCAACCCCGACTGGAAGAGCAAGGTCGGCGAAGGCACGACCGTGAACTGGCCGACGGGTACGGGCGGCAAGGGCAACGACGGCGTCGCGGCCTTCGTGCAGCGTCTGCCGGGCGCAATCGGCTACGTCGAGTGGGCGTACGCCAAGCAAAACCACATGGTCTACACTGCCATGAAGAACGAGTCGGGCGCTGTGGTTCAGCCGGACACCGAAACGTTCAAGGCAGCGGCCGCTGGCGCGGACTGGAAGAAGTCGTTCTACCAGATCCTCACGAACGAGCCGGGCAAGGACGCGTGGCCGGTCGTCGGCGCGACCTTCGTGCTGCTGCACACGGCACAGGACAAGCCGGACCAGGGCAAGGAAACGCTCAAGTTCTTCGACTGGGCGTTCAAGAATGGCACGCCGGCTGCTGACAGCCTCGACTACATCTCGCTGCCGCAGTCGGTCGTGACCGAAATCAAGTCGCAGTGGAAGGAGAAGGTCAAGGACGCGAGCGGCAAAGCCATCGCTGAGTAAGCAGGGCGTCAGGCAAGCGTAAAAAAAGGCCGCCGCGTGACGCGCGCGGCCTGTTCGCTTGTGGCTTGCCTGAAACCGCGCTGTCCAAGATGTGCCGTCCGCCTTCCGGCTGAGTCGTCAGTATTAACGGCCGGAAGTCGGGCGATCTGCAGTCCCACGGCTGCATCAACGTCGTGAGCCCCGCGCTCGCGGCAACTGGAACCCAGGTCACCATGTCCGACGTCCCGCTCGTGTCGAACCCGCCCGGCAACGCCGCGCAGCAAAAAGCGCCCAGCCCGGCAGGGGACATCATTTTTGGCGGCCTCGCACGCCTCGCCGCCGTCGTCACGTTGTTGCTGCTCGGCGGCATCATCGTGTCGCTGATCATCGCCTCGTTGCCGACGATCCAGAAATTCGGTTTCGCATTCCTCTGGACTGCCGACTGGGATCCACCCAGCGAGCAGTTCGGCGCGCTCGTGCCCATCTACGGCACGATCGCCACCTCGATCATCGCGCTCATCATCGCCGTGCCCGTGAGTTTCGGCATCGCGCTGTTCCTCACCGAGCTTTCGCCCGCGTGGCTGCGCCGCCCGCTCGGCATCGCCATCGAACTGCTCGCCGCGATCCCGTCGATCGTCTACGGTATGTGGGGTCTGCTCGTGTTTGCGCCGATCTTCGCGCAGTGGTTCGAAAAGCCGCTCGGCTCGCTGCTCGGCGGCATGCCGATCGTCGGCGCGCTGTTCCAGGGCGCGCCCATCGGCATCGGCATTCTGTGCGCCGGCGTGATTCTCGCGATCATGATCATTCCGTATATCGCTTCGGTCATGCGCGACGTGTTCGAAGTCACGCCCGTTCTGCTCAAGGAGTCGGCTTACGGCATTGGCTGCACGACGTGGGAAGTGATGTGGAAGATCGTGCTGCCGTTCACCAAGACCGGCGTGATCGGCGGCGTGATGCTGGGTCTCGGCCGCGCGCTCGGCGAGACGATGGCCGTCACGTTCGTGATCGGCAATACGAACCTGCTCGACAACGTGTCGCTCTTTTCGCCGGGCAACAGCATCACCTCGGCGCTCGCCAACGAGTTCGCGGAAGCGAGCCCGGGCCTGCACACCGCCGCGCTGATGGAACTCGGCCTGATCCTTTTCGTGATCACGTTCATCGTGCTGTCGATCTCGAAGCTCATGTTGCTGCGCCTTGAAAAAGCGGAGGGTGCGCGATGAGCGAACCGATGATGAAAATTCCGGGTGCGATTTACGGTCCCGAGCTGGAGCGCATGCGCGACAAGCTGCAGCGCCGCCGCCGCGTGACCAATGCGATCGCGCTCACGTGCTCGCTCGCGGCGATGGCGTTCGGCATTATCTGGCTCGTGTGGATTCTCTATACGACGCTCTCGCTTGGCATCGGCGGCCTTTCGGTGGAACTGTTCACGCAGTCCACGCCGCCGCCTAACACCGACGGCGGCGGTCTCGCCAACGCCATCGTCGGCAGCTTGATGCTCGTTGCGATCGCAACGTTCGTCGGCACACCGATCGGCATTCTCGCGGGCATCTATCTCGCGGAATACGGCCAGAAGAGCTGGCTCGCGAGCGTCACGCGCTTCATCAACGACATTCTGCTGTCGGCGCCTTCGATCGTCGTGGGCCTGTTCGTGTACGCGCTCGTCGTGGCGAAGATGGGGCACTTCAGCGGCTGGGCCGGCGCGATTGCGCTGGCGCTCCTGCAGGTTCCGATCGTGATTCGCACGACCGAGAACATGCTCAAGCTCGTGCCGAACAACCTGCGTGAAGCCGCATTCGCGCTCGGCACGCCGAAGTGGAAGATGGTGATGTCGATCACGCTGAAGGCATCGGTCGCCGGTATCGTGACGGGCGTGCTGCTGGCGGTTGCGCGTATCGCCGGCGAAACCGCGCCGCTGCTCTTCACCGCGCTGTCGAACCAGTTCTTCACCGCGAACATGAATCAACCGATCGCGAACCTGCCGGTCACGATCTTCAAGTTTGCGATGAGCCCGTTTGCGCAGTGGCAGTCGCTTGCGTGGGCCGGCGTTTTCCTGATCACGCTGGGCGTGCTGGGTCTGAATATCCTCGCGCGCACGATCTTTTCGAACAAGTAAGCAAGGGCGGAGTTCCCGATGAACATGGCTGAGAGTCACCTCAACACCGCTGCGCACGGCAATGCGCCCTCCGCTGGGTTTGAACCTGCGGATCCCGCCCAGAACGCACGCCTGCCGGCGCTGGGCAAGCCGAAGATCGAAGTGAAGGACCTGAACTTCTTCTACGGCAAGTATCACGCGCTGAAGAACATCAACCTGCAGATTCCCGACGGCAAGGTGACGGCGTTCATCGGCCCGTCGGGCTGCGGCAAGTCCACGCTCCTGCGCACCTTCAACAAGATGTTCGCGCTCTATCCGGAGCAGCGCGCCGAAGGCGAGATCGTGATGGACGGCGAGAACCTGCTGACGACCAAGCGCGACATCTCGCTCTTGCGCGCGCGTATCGGCATGGTGTTCCAGAAACCGACCCCGTTCCCGATGTCGATTTACGACAACATCGCGTTCGGCGTGAAGATGTTCGAGAAGCTCTCGCGTCCGGAAATGGATGACCGCGTGGAATGGGCGCTCACCAAGGCCGCGCTCTGGAACGAAGTGAAGGACAAGCTCGGCCAGAGCGGCTACGGCCTCTCGGGCGGCCAGCAGCAGCGCCTGTGCATCGCGCGCGGCATTGCCATCCGTCCCGAAGTGCTGCTGCTCGACGAGCCGTGCTCGGCACTCGACCCGATTTCCACGGGCCGCATCGAAGAGCTGATCGCGGAACTCAAGAGCGATTACACGGTGGTGATCGTCACCCATAACATGCAGCAGGCCGCGCGTTGCTCGGACTACACTGCTTACATGTACCTTGGTGAGCTGATCGAATTCGGTGACACCGAAAAGATCTTCATCAAGCCGGTCCGCAAGGAAACGGAAGACTACATCACCGGCCGCTTCGGCTAATCGGAGCAGGGAGCAAATCATGTCCGACAAACACTTGTCCAGCCAGTTCGACGCCGATTTGAACCTCATTTCGTCGAAGGTGCTCGAAATGGGCGGCCTCGTCGAATCGCAGATCATCACGGCAATGCAGGCGCTCAACGACTTCGACAGCGAGGCCGCCGCACGCGTGATCGCCGCCGAGGACCGCCTCAACACGATGGAAGTCGAGATCGACGAGGAGTGCAGCAATATCATCGCGCGCCGCCAGCCGGCCGCGCGTGACTTGCGCCTCGTGCTCGCCATTTCGAAGACCATCACGAATCTCGAGCGCGCCGGCGACGAAGCCGAGAAGATCGCCAAGCGCACCAAGCGCCTGATGGAAGACGGCGCTTCGCGCACCGTCAACATCGCCGAGATCAAGGTCTCGGGCGAAATGGCCGTGTCGATCCTGCGCCGCGCGCTCGACGCGTTCGCGCGCCTCGACACCGTGGCCGCCGCGCAGATCGTGCGCGACGACAAGGCGATCGACGAGGAATTCCGCGCGTTCGTGCGCAAGCTCGTGAGCTACATGATGGAAGATCCGCGCACGATCTCGGTGGGCCTCGACTATCTGTTCATCGCCAAGGCGATCGAGCGGATCGGCGACCACGCGAAGAACATCGCGGAATTCATCATCTACATCGTGAAGGGCACCGACGTGCGCCACAAGTCGCGCGACGCCCTCGAACGCGAAGCGCTCAGCTAATTCATTCCATAGGTAACAAGGTCAAGAGGTGCCGATGCCTAGCAGCATTCTCGTCATCGAAGATGAGCCCGCCATTTCCGAGCTGATTTCGGTGAACCTGCAGCACGCAGGCCACTGCCCGATCCGCGCCTACAACGCGGAGCAGGCGCAGAACCTGATCAGCGACGTGCTGCCCGATCTCATCCTGCTGGACTGGATGTTGCCGGGCAAGTCGGGTGTGAACTTCGCGCGCGACTTGCGCAACAACGAACGCACGAAGCATATTCCGATCATCATGCTGACGGCGCGTGGCGACGAGCAGGACAAGGTGCTCGGGCTCGAAATCGGCGCTGACGACTACGTAACGAAGCCGTTCTCGCCCAAGGAGCTGATGGCGCGCATCAAGGCGGTGCTGCGCCGCCGTGCGCCGCAGCTCACGGAAGACGTGGTGGCGATCAACGGTCTGAAGCTCGATCCGGCCACGCACCGCGTCGCGGCCGCCGCCGAAGGCTCGGAAATCAAGCTCGATCTCGGCCCGACCGAGTTCCGCCTGCTGCACTTCTTCATGACGCATCCGGAGCGCGTGCATAGCCGCACGCAGCTGCTCGACCAGGTATGGGGCGATCACGTGTTCGTGGAAGAGCGCACGGTGGACGTGCATATCAAGCGTCTGCGCGCCGCGCTCAAGCCGGCGGGGTGCGATGCTATGATCGAAACGGTGCGCGGCAGCGGCTACCGTCTCGCCAAGAGCGCCTGAGCTGGACCCATGGCCGCGCCGCAGGGTGACTCACCGGGCGGCGCGACCGTTTCACTGCCGCCGGTACTCGCGCGGTAGTCACTCGATGTCGCGTGCCCGCATCCGACCGTATTTATCTTCGATCGCAGGAACATGAACATCATCTGGGCGCGCTCCCTCGTATCGATCGTATTGCTCGCGCTCATTTGCGCGGGTATTGGCGCGATTTTTGGCGTCAAGCTCGCGCTGAGCATCGCCGTGCTGGCGCTGCTCGCGCAAATGCTCTTCAGCACGTTTCACAAGCAGCGTCTGTGGCGCCTGCTCGACGCGCCGGTCTACGGCGAAGTGCCGAGCGCCCCCGGCATCTGGGGCGAAATCTACTACCGTCTGCATAAGCTCGCGAAGCGCTGGCACGCTCAGGTGCGCCAGGTGGAGCAGCAGCATTCGCGCTTCATCCAGGCGATCCAGGCTTCGCCCAACGGCGTCGCCATGCTCGACGACCACGACCAGATCGAGTGGTGCAACGCGATCTCGGAAGTCCACTTCGGCCTCGACGCCAAGCGCGACCTGCGCCAGCACATCACGCATCTCGTGCGTCAGCCCGACTTCGTGCGCTACCTCAATTCGCACGATTACAAGGACATGCTGATCATGCGCGGCATGGGCGCGAAGCGTCAGAACGTGATCTCGGTGCAGGTGTTTCCGTACGGCGAGAACCGCAAGCTCATTCTGTCGCAGGACATCACGGAACTCGAGCGCACCGACGCCATGCGGCGCGACTTCGTGGCCAACGTCTCGCACGAGCTGAAAACGCCGATCACGGTGCTCTCGGGCTTCCTCGAGACGATGCGCGAGCTGCCGCTTGGCGAAGCCGAGCGCAACCGCTATCTGGAGCTGATGGAGCAGCAGGCCTCGCGCATGCGCCACATCGTCACCGACCTGCTCGTGCTCGCCAAGCTCGAAGGCGAGGGGCGTCAGCCCGGCGACCATATGGTCGACATGCGCGCGGTGCTCGGGCACGTGCGCGAGGACGCCGAAAGCCTCTCGGGCGGCCGTCACCGCATCACGGCCGATTTCGACGACGGACTGAGCGTCACCGGTTCCGAAACCGAGATCATGAGCGCGCTCGGCAATCTCGCGACCAACGCGGTGCGCTACACGCCGGACGGTGGCATCGTGCATCTATCCTGGCGCTCTGAACAGGGCAGCGCGGTCTTTTCGGTTACCGACAGCGGCCTCGGCATTCCGGCCGCCGACATTCCGCGCCTGACCGAGCGCTTCTATCGCGTGGACCGCAGCCGCTCGCGCGACACGGGCGGCACGGGACTGGGCCTCGCGATCGTCAAGCACGTGCTGCAGCGTCACGACGCGGCGCTCGAAGTGAAGAGCGAGGAAGGGCGGGGCAGCACGTTCACGGTGCGTTTCCCGGCCGCGCGCACGACGAGACGGCAGCCGGCGCCGGTTTAACGATCCACAGCCGCAATTGAAAAAGCCGCTTCATTCGAAGCGGCTTTTTTGCGTCCAGCGTGATCGATCCGTCAAAGCGTCACGGACAGAACTTCGCCAGCAAGCTCAGCTGCGCATTGCGCACGGCCTTGCCCGCGCGGCGGCGGCGATAGTGGCCGTCGCTTTGCATGAGCCACGCCGATTGATTGTCGCCGAGGAAGGTGGAAAGCCCTTCGGCGATCACGCGGCGCTTGAGCCGGCGGTCGTGAATCGGGAACGCCACTTCGACGCGGCGGAACAGGTTGCGATCCATCCAGTCCGCGCTCGACAGATAGACGTCTTCCTTGCCGCCCGCATAGAAGTAGTAGATGCGGTGGTGCTCGAGGAAACGCCCGACGATCGAGCGCACCGTGATGTTCTCGGAGAGCCCCGGCACGCCCGGCTGCAACGAGCACACGCCACGGATGATCAGATCGATCTTCACACCGGCCTGCGAGGCTTCGTACAACTCGTCGATCACGGTCGGCTCGAGCAGCGCGTTCATCTTCGCGACGATGCGCGCCTTCTTGCCGGCGCGCGCGGCGTCGGCTTCGTTGCGGATCGCCTCGATCATCTTCGGATGCAGCGTGAACGGCGACTGCCACAGATCGTGCAGCTGCAGCTCGCCGCCGATGCCCGTGAGCTGCTGGAAGACGTGGTGCACGTCCTCGCACATCTTCGGCTCCGAGGTCATGAGGCCGAAGTCGGTATAAAGGCGCGCGGTGCGCGGATGGTAGTTGCCCGTGCCGAGGTGCACGTAGCGGCGCAGCACCATGCGCCCGTTCACGGGCACGCGGCGCACGATCAGCATCATCTTGGCGTGGCACTTGTGCCCCACCACGCCGTAAACCACGTGCGCGCCCACGGCTTCGAGCTGCGCGGCCCAGTTGATGTTGGTCTCTTCGTCGAAGCGCGCGAGCAGCTCCACCACCACCGTTACTTCCTTGCCGTTGCGCGCGGCCTGCATGAGCGCGTCCATGAGCGGCGAGTCGGTGCCGGTGCGGTAGATCGTCTGCTTGATCGCGACCACGTTCGGATCGTTCGCGGCCTGCAGCAGCAGTTCGAGCACGGGCTGGAAGCTCTCGTACGGATGATGCAGGAGCACGTCGCCCTGATCGATCACGTCGAACATGTTGCTGTTCGCGGCGATGCGCCGCGGAATGGCAGGCACGTGCGGCACGAACTTGAGGTCGGGGCGATCGACCATCTCGGGCAGCTGCATGAGCCGCACGAGATTCACGGGACCATCGACGAAATAGCAGTCCTTTTCGTCGAGGCCGCTTTCGTCGAGCAGGCGCTTCACGAGATGCGGAGGCGTTTCCGCCGACACTTCGAGACGCACCGCGTTGCCGAGGTGACGCGCGGGCAGTTCGCCCTGCAGCGCCACGCGCAGGTTGGTGATTTCGTCTTCGTCGACGAAGAGTTCACTGTTGCGCGTGATGCGGAACTGGTTGCAGCTGCGCACGACGAGGCTCGGGAACAGCTCGCCCACGAAGCGCTGCAACAGCGAGCCGAGCAGCACGAAACCGTGCTGGAAGCCGGAAAGCTCCTGCGGCATGCGCACGAGGCGCGGCAGCGCGCGCGGCGCCTGCACGATGCCCATGACGGCTTGACGCCCGAAGGCGTCCTTGCCTTCGAGTTCGACCACGAAGTTCAGACTCTTGTTGAGCACGCGCGGGAACGGGTGCGCGGGATCGAGCCCGATGGGCGTGAGAACCGGCAGCAGTTCGTCGAAGAAGTATTTGCGCGCCCATGCGGTTTGCGCTTCGTTCCACGCGTCGGTGCCGTGGAAGTAGATGCCTTCCTGTTCGAGCGCGGGCAGCACGGTGTCGTGCAGCATGCGGTACTGGCGATGCACGAGACGCTGCGCGCGCTCGACCACGAGGTCGTACACGTGCTGCAGCGACATGCCGTCGGGCGAGAGCGCGCCCGGGTTGTCGCGCATCTGCTCCTGAAGCCCGGCCATACGGACTTCGAAGAATTCGTCGAGGTTGCTGCTGGTGATACAGATGAAGCGCAAGCGCTCCAGCAAAGGAACAGCGGGATCGGACGCCTGTGCGAGCACGCGCTCATTGAATCCCAGAATGCCCAGTTCGCGATTGAGTAGGGGATAGCGGATGGACATCGGCAATGAAAACGGAATGTCAGGAATGGATTCGAACGGACGCTCGGAAATTCTCACAGTAATATGACTTTATTGTGACATTCGTAGTGTCATAAATTTTACGCCGCATTTTCACGAAATCGACAAGTCGCGTTGCGAACATGCACGCTGGGTAAAAGTACCCATGGTCATGACCAATGCGAGGAGCGACATGGTGAAGTCGGCTACGCTTAAAATGACGCATTTGGACAGCGCGGCGGCGGCGCAACAAGCCCGCATGGCTGCGCGTTCGTCTCTGTATGCACGCATGGAGCCTGCCCCTTCGATGGTCACCAATCCCCAACTGCTTGCCGCCGTCGATCTCGGTTCGAACAGCTTTCGTCTGATCGTAGGCCGCGTCGAGGAAACCGATGCCGGCAGCCAGATCTACCCGGTGGACGCGCTGCGCGAACCGGTGCGCCTCGCGGCCGGCCTCTCGAGGGACAAACTGCTAGACCGCGCCTCGCAGGTGCGCGGCTGGGACGCGCTCAAGCGCTTCGGCGAGCGCCTGCGCGACTTCCATCCCGACCAGGTGCGCGCGGTGGCGACCAATACGCTGCGTGTCGCCAAGAACGCGCGCGAGTTCCTCACCGAGGCGGAAGCGGCGCTCGGCTTCCCGATCGAGGTGATCGCGGGGCGCGAAGAAGCGCGTCTCATCTATGCGGGCGCTGCGCACTCGGTGCCGGCGAGCGCGGGCAAGCGCTTCGTGGTGGACATCGGCGGCGGCTCGACCGAGTTCATCATCGGCGCGCACTACACGCCGATCCGCATGGAAAGCCTCTATATCGGCTGCGTGAGCCATAGCCGCCAGTTCTTCCCCTCGGGCAACGTCGACGAGTACACCATGCGCCAGGCCGAACTCGCGGCCACGCGCGAAATCCAGATCATTTCCGGCGACTACCGCAAGACCGGCTGGGACCAGGCGATCGGCTCGTCGGGCACGGCGCGCGCGCTCGCGGAACTCGTCGAGGCGAACGGCTTCAACGATCCCGGCATCACGCATGGCATTTCGCGCGGCGGCCTCGAGCGCCTGAAGCGCGCGCTCATCAAGGCCGAGAACGTCAACCGGCTCAAGCTCGTCGCGCTCAAGCCCGACCGCATCCCGGTGCTGGCGGGTGGTCTCTCGATCATGATCGCGGTGTTCGAGGAACTCGGCATCGACTATGTCGATACCACGGATGGCGCGCTGCGCCTGGGCGTGCTCTACGACCTGCTGGGCCGCTCGCAGCACGAGGACATGCGTACGGTCACGGTGGAGGGCTTCATGCGCCGCTACGGCGTCGATCGCGCGCAGGCGGGGCGCATTGGCGAACTGGCCGTGAAGTTCTACGACCAGTTCGAGGAGCCCGACGAGGAGCGCCGCGAAGAGAACCGCATGTTTCTCACGTGGGCGGCGTCGCTGCACGAAATCGGGCTTTCCATCTCGCACAGCGCGTACCACAAGCATTCGGCCTACATCGCCAGCAACGCCGACATGCCCGGCTTCTCGCGCACCGACCAGGCGCGCCTCGCCGCGCTCGTGCTCGGCCACGTGGGCAAGCTCGGCAAGCTCTCGCAAACGCGCGATGTGGAATGGACGCTGCTGTTCTGTCTGCGCCTCGCCGCGCTGCTGACGCGGCGCCGCGCCGATGTCGGCCTGCCGCACATCAAGGTGGAGGAGGAGGGCAACGGCTACGAAGTGCTGCTGCCCAATGCCTGGGTCCAGAACAATCCGCTCACCGATTACAACCTCGTTCAGGAAGCGGCGGAATGGGGCAAGATCGGCATTCCGTATCGCGTGGTCTATACGGAGGAGTGAGCGTAGCGCGCTGCGCCTCGTCTTACTGTGCCGATAAAAAAGCCCGGCTCGTTGGTGAGCCGGGCTTTTTTTGTCCGCTGGTTTTGCCCGCGGAGTTTGCCTACTGATTTTGCCCGGTGAAGGGCCGATGAGGCCTTAACGCGTCACGGCTTCGCCGAGGAAGTGGCGTGCGTAACGTTCGTTGATCTCCGAGAGGCGGAAGAGCGTGAGGAAGTCCGCGGTGTTGAAGTCGGGGTCCCAGGCGGGCGCACCGCAGATCTTCGCGCCAAGGCGCAGATAGCCCTTGATGAGCGGCGGCGGCACGGCGGGCGTGCCGGTGCGCAGTTCCTCGACGGGCAGCGGCGTGTGCGGGAACGCGCGGTATTCGGGCGCGGTCAGCGCGTCGGCGCCGAGCGCGCAGTACAGGTTCGCCGCGTAGTGGCCGCCGTCGGCCATGGCCACGCTCGCGCAGCCGAGCATCGTCTCGTAGCCGTTGTGCTGCATGTAGCCGCCCAGACCGCCCCACAGCGACATGATGACCGAGCCGCTGCGGTAGTCGGGATGCACGCACGAGCGGCCCACCTCGACCATTTTCGGGCGCAGATGCGCGAGGCGCGAGACGTCGAATTCGCTTTCGGCATAGAGGCGGCCGATGCGCGCCGCCTGGTGCGGCGGCAGCACGCGGTAGGTGCCGACGACCTTGAGCGTGTCGAGGTCGCGCACGAGCAGGTGGTCGCAGTAGGCGTCGAAGGCGTCGACGTCGAGGCCGGCGGGGCCGGTCAGGCGTGCGCCCATCTCTTCGGCGAAAACGCGGTAGCGCAGGCGCTGGGCTTCGCGCAGCTCCTCGTCGGTGCGCGCCCAGGCCACCTGCAGCCGATGCTGCGCGGTGACCGTTTCTTCGGCACGCGGCAAGCGTCGGTTCGACTCGAACAGCGTCGAGGCGAACGGCAGGGTGGGCGTCGGCAGATCTCGCATGGGGCGTCCTGGTCGGAAGTAAGAGAACTTTTCCGGCAATGTAGTAATACGCGGTTACGTTTCCATGAAAACGCAATGACGATTCGATGACGTGGCGTAAGACAGACGGACACAGCGGCCGAAAGGCCGGGGGCGGCGGGGCGCGTTTGAAGTGCGGTTGAAGCGCGCTTGAATCGTTGTAGGGGCCGCGTACAGGCGGCCCGGTGGGCAGGCGCAGGCGGGTTGGATGGCTAGACGAGATCGGGCGTGATGGCCGCGTGCAGGACGGCCTGGTCGCCGCCGCTGCGCTCGCGGCTCGCAAGCCAGAGCACGCCGGCCTTCTTCACGGCCCAGCTGCGCGAATCGGCGCCGCCCGAGAGCAGCCGCGCCGCGACCTCGCCGAGCGTGGGCTGATGGCCGACCACGACGACCGTGGATGCGAGGCCCTCGGGCCAGCCGACGGCGGTGAGGACCTGCTCGACGCTCGCATCGGGTGCGAGTTCGCGCACGACGCGATATTGATCGGTGAGCGCCTCGGCAGTCTGGATGGTGCGTGCGGCGGGGCTGGCGAGGATCACGGCGTCGTCGGGCAGGCGTGCGCGCAGCCAGCGCGCGACGTTCTGCGCCTGCTTGCGCCCGCGCGTGGTGAGCTGGCGGGAGAGGTCGCTGGCGGCGATGTCTTCGGCTTCGGCGTGGCGCCAGAGGATGAGGTGCATGGCGTCTCCTTTTTTGGCGGTATGGGGTGCACGTACGGCGTGTCCTGTCATGGTGCACGCCAGGCCGGTGTGCGGCAAGCGCGTGATGTGGATCGCTTTTCGTCGCTATGGATCCCGAAGATTTGACGGCGTGGCATCAGTGCCGATACAATCGCTGATTCGTCGGAGCGTAGCGCAGCCTGGTAGCGCATCTGATTTGGGATCAGAGGGTCGTAGGTTCGAATCCTATCGCTCCGACCAGCAATACCGAGGGGTTACACGCCATTGGCCTGTAGCCCCTTTTTCTTTTTGTCCCATGTTGGGTCAAACGCGCTCGCGTCTCGTCGTACGGCTTGCGTTCCCTTTGAAAAGCCGCCGAGCTTATAAAATACGGATCGGCCACAACTCCCGTGGCGATCGCACCCTGGCAGCCATGTTACGTTTATCCGAAGTCAAACTCCCCCTCGACCACGCCGAAAGCGAACTTGACGCCGCGATTCGGGGCCGCCTCGCGGAACTCGGCGTAGGGGCGGATGCGCTCGTGCGTTACACCGTGTTCCGCCGTGCGCACGACGCACGCAAGCGCTCGGATATCAAGCTGACCTATATCGTCGACGTCGAAGTCAAGGACGAAGCGGCCGCGCTCAAGCGGATCGCCGGCAAGCCGCATTGCGGGGTGACGCCGGACATGACCTACCGCTTTGTCGCCAGGGCGCCCGAGCACTCGACGCGTGCGCGTCCGGTGGTGATCGGCATGGGGCCGTGCGGCCTGTTCGCGGGACTGATCCTCGCGCAGATGGGTTTTCGTCCCATCATCCTCGAACGCGGCAAGGCCGTGCGCGAGCGCACCAAGGACACCTTCGGGCTGTGGCGCAAGTCCGTGCTCAACCCCGAATCCAACGTGCAGTTCGGCGAAGGCGGGGCCGGGACGTTTTCCGACGGCAAGCTGTACAGCCAGATCAAGGATCCGCACCACTACGGCCGCAAGGTGCTCGAGGAATTCGTCAAGGCCGGCGCGCCGGAAGACATCCTGTATCTGAGCCGGCCGCACATCGGCACGTTCCGTCTCGTGAGCATGGTGGAGAAAATGCGCGCCACCATCCACGAACTGGGCGGTGAAGTGCGCTTCGAAACCCGCGTCGAAGACATCGAAATCGAGCAGGGCAAGGTGCGCGCGCTCAAGCTTTCGAACGGCGAGACGCTGCCGTGCGACCACGTCGTGCTGGCCGTGGGCCACAGCGCCCGCGACACCTTCCAGATGCTGCACGATCGCGGTGTGTTCATGGAAGCCAAGCCGTTTTCGCTGGGCTTTCGGATCGAGCATCCGCAGGGGCTGATCGATCGCAGCCGTTTCGGCAAGTTTGCGGGCCACAAGCAACTCGGCGCGGCCGACTACAAGGTGGTGCATCACGCCAACAATGGACGGGCGGTCTATAGCTTCTGCATGTGCCCCGGCGGCACGGTGGTCGCGGCGACCTCCGAACCCGGCCGCGTGGTCACCAACGGCATGAGCCAGTATTCGCGGGCCGAGCGCAACGCGAACGCGGGCATCGTCGTCGGCATCACGCCGGAGGACTATCCGGGCGGTCCGCTCGCGGGCATCGCCTTCCAGCGCAAGTGGGAAGAGCGGGCGTTCGAACTCGGCGGCGGCAATTACCAGGCGCCGGGCCAGCTGGTCGGCGACTTTATCGCCGGCCGGCCGTCGACGTCGCTCGGCTCCGTGGTGCCGTCTTACAAGCCGGGTGTGCACCCGACCGATCTCAGCACCGCGCTGCCCGACTACGTGATCGAAGCCATCCGCGAAGCCCTGCCTCAGATCGACAGGAAGATCGCAGGCTTCGCGATGCACGACGCCGTGCTCACCGGCGTGGAGACGCGCACGTCGTCGCCGCTGCGCATTCGTCGCAAGGACAATTACCAGAGCATGAACGTCGTAGGTCTGTATCCGGCCGGCGAAGGCGCCGGGTATGCCGGTGGCATCTACTCGGCGGCCATCGACGGCATCGAGGTTGCGCAAGCCGTGGCGCTCGATCTGACGTCGGCGTCCTGATAGCAACAAGCTCCGCGCCGTTTATCGCAGTCGCCCGCATCGGGCTGGCGGCGAATACTAAGAAGCGGCGTTTGCCCCGGACGTCAGCGCGACGTCCGGCGGCCGATCCATCGCGCAAGCGCCTGGATCAGCATTTTGCAATGGATCGCAAAATGACCCTCCCCCAATTTCCGCCTCCTCCAATCTCTCAAAATACTGTATAAATATACAGGTGGAGGCGAGTCGACCTCCTTCCTGCCGATGCCCCATTTCTTGCCGGGCAGGGCGGAGCGTTCCCATCAATCAGGCCACGAACCATGGCAGCAGCAGCCCAGATCACTGCGCAGACTACAGCGCAACTCGCCGCGCACTTGCCCCCCCGGCTGCAAAGCCGCGTGTGGCAAGGCGATCAGCTCGCGCGCGCCAGCGAGCGCACGGTGCCGAGCGGCCACGCGACGCTCGACGCCCAGCTCCCCGGCGCCGGCTGGCCCTCGGGCAGCCTGACCGAGCTGCTCGTCGAGCAGGGCGGCGTGGGCGAGATGCGGCTCGTCGCGCCGGCGTTGCGCGCGCTCACCGCGCAGGCGGGCCGGCACGTGCTGCTCGTCGCGCCGCCGTGGCGCCCCTACGCCTGCGCGCTCAAGGCATGGGGGCTCGCGCTCGAGCGCGTGATCTGGGTGCGCGCGGCCGAAGACGAGGCCGCGTGGGTGGCCGAGCAGGCGCTCAAGCAGGAAGGCATGGGCGCCGTGCTGCTCTGGCAGACGAAGGCGCGCGCCGACGCCGTGCGCCGTCTGCAGGTCGCCGCCCAGGATTCGCAGGCGCTCGCGTTTCTCGTGCGGCCGCTCGCCGCGCGCAACCAGTCGTCGCCGGCGCCGCTGCGCATGACCTGCTCGCCGGTGCCGCCGCCCGACGACGCGAACCTGAACCGCCGGCAATGGATGCAGCTCGCCGCGCTCTCCGTCGATATTTTCAAGCGCCGCGGGCCGCCGCCCGCCCAGCCACTCGTCATTACATTGCCGCTGCAGGACGCGGTGCTGCCCCAGCCGGACGCAGCTTCCGTCGTCATGCCGTGGCCCGGGGTCAATCATGCTGTGGATCGCCGTCACCTTGCCGTTGTTGCCGCTGGAGGCCGTCAGACCTCTGATGCCGCCGGCGCCGTCAACGCCGCTTCCGCCTGAAAGCGTCGATGCCGATGCCGATGTCGCCAGCGCGCCGCGCTGCTACGCGCTCGCCGACCACACGCGCATCCTGAGCGCCGATCTCGACGCGCTGCGCGCCGGCGTCGAGCCCGGCAACACGCGCTCGCATGCGCTCGCGCTCGCGCCGGGGCTCGTGCTGCTCGAAGCCGATCCGGCGCGCGAGACCCGCGCGTTCGAGGCGCTCGCGCTCGCGTTGCTCGCCTATACGCCCAAGGTGTCGTTCGCGCAGTCGCACACGCTGTTGCTCGAAGTCGGTTCGGGCTTGCGTCTGTTCGGCGGCGTGCGTGCGCTGCTCGGGAGGGTTGCGGCGACGGTGGCCGGCTGCGGGCACACCGCGCGCATGGCGTGCGCGCCCACGGCGTGGGGGGCGTGGACGCTCGCGCAGGCGCACGTCACGCGTTCGTCGCGCCGCTGGCATGTGCTCAAGGAAACGACGCTCGCGCGCGTGCTCGATTCGCTGCCGGTCACGCTTGCGCCGTTCGCCGCGCAGCACGACCACGCGCTCACGCAGATCGGCTGCGCGACGCTCGGCGACTTGCGGCGGCTGCCGCGCGACGGCATCGTGCGGCGTTTCGGCGACGGCGTGCTCGGCTGGCTCGCGCGGGCGCGCGGCGAGGCGCCCGATCCGCGCGTCTGGTTTGCCGCGCCGCCGTCGTTTCACGCGTCGCTCGAATTGCAGGCGCGCGTGGAGAGCGCCGAGGCGCTGCTCTTTGCCGCGCGCCGGCTCGTGATGCAGCTGGCCGGCTGGCTGGCTGCGCAGCACGCGGCGTTGAGCGGCTTCGAGCTGCGTCTGGAGCACGAGCTGGCTTCGCGTCACGCGCCGCGCACCTCGACGCTCACGATCGCCTGGGCGTCGCCTTCGCGCGACGCCGAGCATCTGCTGTGGCTGCTTCGCGAGCGCCTGAATCAGACCGAGCTTGCCGCGCCCGTGATCGGCCTTGCGCTCGTCGCCTCGCAGGTGAGCGCATACGCGGCGCCCACCGACACGCTCTTTCCGATGGCCGAGGCCGCCGAGGCGTCGCTCGGGCAGCTCTTCGAGCGCATCGGCGCGCGGCTCGGTGAGCAGAACGTGCTGCAGCTTTTCGTCGAGGACGATCACCGGCCCGAACTGGCGATGTCGGCGCGGCCTTACCGCGAGAGCGGCGCGAAGCGTACGCGCAAGCCGCGCAAGGCAGGCAAGCCGCAGCAGGAGGCCGGCGCGAGCGCGCCCGTGCAAAGCGCCTTCGATCTGCCCGAGGTGCCGCTGCCGACCCAGCCGCGTCCGGCGTGGCTGCTCGAAAAGCCGCTCAAGCTCGCGACACGCGGCGACCGGCCCGTTTATCGACGGCCGCTGAAGACGCTCACGCGTACCGAGCGCATCGAGTCCGGCTGGTGGGACGGCGAGGGCGTCGGGCGCGACTATTACGTCGCCGCCGACGACCAGGGCCGCATGTTCTGGCTGTATCGCGAGCGCATTGGCGGCCAGTGGTATCTGCAAGGGCTGTTCGGCTAGCGTTTATTCGTCGTTCTTTCGGGTTTCAGGAATCATGTCGATCAGCGGGACGGGCGCGTCGTCGCCTCCACAACTGCCGGCGCAGTGGGCCGCGCAGCTGCCTGACTACGCCGAGCTGCACTGCCTGACCAATTTCACCTTCCTGCACGGCGCGTCGCGCCCGGGCGAGATGGTCGAGCAGGCGATCCGCCACGGCTACCGCGCGCTCGCGATCACCGACGAATGCTCGTTCGCGGGCGTCGTGCGCGCCTGGAGCGCGCTCAACGAATACGACGAGGCGCGCAAGAAGGCGTATGACGAAGCCGTGCGCGAGGCCCGCGAATGCGGCGGCCATGCCGCCGCCGCGGCCCTGGGCCCGTTCGAGCCGTCGCTGCACCTGCTGATCGGCAGCGAGCTGAATCTCGTCGACGAACATGGCGCGCCGTTCTGCACGATCGTTGCGCTCGCAACGACCCGCGAAGGCTACGGCAATCTCTGCGAGCTGATCACGCTGGCGCGCTCGCGGGCGGCAAAGGGCAGCTATCGCGTGCATCCCGCCGATTTCACCGAGCCCGAGCCGGGCTTCGAGCATCTGAAGCACTTGCGCGAGTGCGTGTTGCTGCTCGTGCCGCAGCGCGCGGCCACGCTCGCGCAAACGCTGCGCGCCGCGCACTGGCTCGCGGGCTTCGCGGCCGAGCGCGCCTGGCTCGCGCTCGAACTCTGGCAAACCGGCGGCGACGACACGCAGATCGAAGTGCTGCGCCACGTCTCGCAGGAGAGCGGCCTGCCGCTCGTCGCGGCGGGCGGCGTGCTGATGCACGCCCGTTCGCGCAAGCCGTTGCAGGATACGCTGAGCGCGATCCGGATCGGCAAGCCGCTCGCGTCGTGCGGGCGCGCGCTGGAGGCGAATGCGGAGCGGCATCTGCGCTCGCGCGTGCGGCTTGGCGCGATTTATCCGCGCGAGGCGCTCGACGCGACGCTCGACGTCGCGCGCCGCTGCACGTTTTCGCTCGGCGAGCTGGCCTACGAATATCCCGAGGAACTGGTGCCGCCCGGCGAGACGCCGCAGTCGTGGCTGCGCAAGCTCGTGATGAAGGGCGCACTGGAGCGCTGGCCCGACGGCCTGAACGACAAGCGCCGCGATCAGATCGAACAGGAACTCGGGCTCATCGACGAGCTGAAGTACGAGAAGTACTTCCTCACGGTGCACGACATCGTCCGCTTCGCGCGCGATCAGAAGATCCTGTGCCAGGGGCGCGGCTCGGCGGCGAACTCGGTGGTGTGCTACTGCCTGAAGATCACGGAGATCGACCCCGTGCGCATGAACATGCTCGTGGCGCGTTTTCTCTCGCGGGCGCGCAACGAGCCGCCCGACATCGACGTCGACTTCGAGCATCAGCGTCGCGAAGAGGTCATTCAGTACATCTACCGCAAGTACGGCACGCGCCGCGCCGCGCTGGCCGCGACGCTCATCACCTATCGTTCGCGCAGCGCGTTGCGCGATGTGGGCAAGGCGCTCGGCCTCGACAGCGCGCTCGTCGAAAAGCTCTCAGGCGCGCATCAGTGGTGGGACGGCCCCGATTCGATCGCGCGCCATCTGGAGGAAGCGGGCTTTTCGCCCGACTCGCACGTCACGCAACAGCTCATCCGCCTCACGCGCGAGCTGCGCGGTTTTCCGCGCCATCTCTCGCAGCACGTGGGCGGTTTCGTGATCGCGCGCGACAAGCTTTCGCGCCTCGTGCCGATCGAAAACGCGGCGATGAAGGACCGCTACGTGATCGAGTGGGACAAGGACGATATCGACGCGCTGCGGCTGTTGAAAGTGGACGTGCTCGCGCTCGGCATGCTCTCGGCGATCCGGCGCTCGCTCGAATTCGTGGCGCAAAGGCGCGGGATGGCCGAGATGCGCGTGCAGGACATTCCGGTCGAGGACCCGGCGGTGTATCGCATGTGCGCCAGGGCCGATACGGTCGGCGTGTTCCAGATCGAGTCGCGCGCGCAGCAGAGCATGTTGCCGCGTTTGCGGCCGCGCACGTACTACGACCTCGTGATCCAGGTGGCGATCGTGCGGCCGGGGCCGATCCAGGGCGACATGGTGCATCCGTACCTCAAGCGCCGGCACGGCGACGAGGCGGTGGAATATGCGAAGGAGGAATTGCGCCCGGTGCTCGAACGCACGCTCGGCGTGCCGATCTTCCAGGAGCAGGTGATGCATCTCGCGATGGTCGCCGCGGACTACACCGGCGAGGAAGCCGACAAGCTGCGCCGCGCGATGGCCGCATGGCGGCGCGATGGAGATCTGCGACCGTATCAGGCCGATCTCACGAAACGCATGCTCAAGAAGGGCTACACGCTGGAATTTGCCGAGCGCATCTGCAAGCAGATCGAGGGTTTCGGCGACTACGGCTTTCCGGAAAGCCATGCGGCGAGTTTCGCGCTGCTCGTCTACACGAGTTCGTGGCTCAAGCGTTACGAGCCCGCCGCATTCCTGGCAGGACTGCTGAATAGCCAGCCGCTCGGTTTCTATTCGCCTTCCCAGCTCGTGCAGGATGCGAAGCGTCACGGCGTGCCGGTGCGCGCGCCCGATATCGCGTTGAGCGACTGGGCGTCGGTGCTGGAGCGTCGCAACGCACCCGGCGAGCGGCTCGATGACGAGGCGGTTCGCGCGCGCACCGCCGAGGGGCTGCGTCATCGCGCGCTGCTGGGCGCGGCCGCGTTGATGCGCAGGGGCACGCTCAAGCGCGGCGGCCGGCGGCACAGGTTCATGGACGGCCTCGAGCGCGTCGTGCGCTCGCGCATTGCGCTTGCGCCGCGCCGCTATGGACGCGGCGGGCCGGCCGTGCGGCTCGGCTTCAGTCTCATCAAGGGCTTTTCCGAAGATGCCGCGCGGCGTGTGATGGCGGCGCGCGAGCGCGCACCGTTCGCCGACGTCGACGATCTCGCGCGCCGTGCGGCGCTCACGCGGCGCGAACTGGAGGCGCTGGCGGCGTCGAACGCGCTCGCGAGCATCGCGGGCCACCGACGCGAGGCGTGGTGGGCCGTGACCGCGCAGCACGCGGTGCCCGCGCTGTTGCGCGATGCGCCCGTTGCCGAGGCGCCGCTTGCGTTGCCGCGCGCTTCCGAAGGTGCGGAAATCGTCGCCGATTATGCGAGCCTGCGTCTCACGCTCAATCGCCATCCGCTCGAGCTGCTGCGTCACGGCCTCGCGAAGCAGCGCTTTCGCACGGCGGAGCAGCTGGCGCATTGCCGGCACGGCATGCTCGCGCGCGTGTGCGGGATCGTGACGGTGCGGCAGCGGCCGGGCACGGCGAACGGCACGATCTTCGTGTCGCTCGAGGACGAGACCGGCAGCGTCAACGTGATCGTGCACGCGTCGCTCGTCGAGTCGCAGCGCAAGGAACTGCTAGGGTCTTCGCTGCTGGCGGTGGCGGGCGTGGTGCAGCGCGAGGGCGAGGTCGTGCACCTCGTGGCGCACCGGCTGGAGGATCACAGCCGGCTACTCGGGCGGCTCGCCACGGAGAGCCGCAATTTTCACTGAGTTTGCGCCGCTACGCGTTGCGCTGCCCGCCGTCTCCCATGAAAGCGTCGAGCACGGCGCGAATCGCCACGTCGAACGGCGTGCGGCGGCCCATCCCCAGCGTTTCGAGGCGGCTCGAATCGAGATGACAGTCGCGCGGGCGCGGGGTGGCGTCGGTGGGCGTCGGCTGTGCGAGCAGACGCGCCTCAATGCCAAGTGCCTGCGCGATCCGTTGGGCGATGTCGTACTTCGTCATCGGCTCGTCGCCGGACCACTGCGCGACCCCGCGCACCGCGTTGCCGTCCGCACAGCGCAGCAACAGTTCGCGGATCGCGAACGCCACGTCGGGCGTGAAAGTGGGGTAGCGCGTGGCCCACGCGTCCATCGGCGCCGCCTGCGCGCCGGGCTCTGCCGAAGCGACGATGGCCGGCACGAGGCTCGTGACCGCGGATTCGTGCCAGCCGACGATCGGCCCGTACAGCAAGGGCAGGCGCAGCACGAGGGCGTTGTCGCTGGTTTCGAGCAAGGCCCGCTCGCCTTCGAGCTTGCTGTGGCCATAGGCGTTGAGCGGATTCGGCGTGTCGCCGGCGCGGTAGGGCGGTTGCGTCCCGTCGAAGACGTAGTCGGTGGAGATCGACAGCACCCATGCGCCGCGCTGCCGCGCCGCCGCGGCGACGCTGCGCACCGCATCGACGTTGAGCGCGCGCGCCGCCGCCGGATCGTGCTCGCACACGTCGGGGCGGCGCTCGGCGGCGGCCAGCACGATCGCGTCGGGCGCCTCGCGCTCGACGAACGCGTTCACGGCCTGCGCGTCGCGCACATCGAGCACGGTCTGCTGCGGGCCGCCGTGCCGAAACGCGGTCGGCACGACTTGCCAGGCGGTCTCGGCGGCCAGTTCGCGCACCACGGCGCGCCCAAGCAGGCCAGACGCGCCGATCACGGCAACCTTGAACATGGCCCGGTCCGTCAGACGCTGGCCGTGCCGACGACGGTGTAGCCGGCTTCGTCGATCGCCGACTTCAGGACTTCGGCGCTCTGGCTCGACTCGACCTTCACGCGGCCGGCGGCCAGATCGATCTCGACCCGGGCTTGCGCGTCGTGTTCGTGGATCGCGCGCGTGACGGCGCCTACGCAGTGCTGGCAGCTCATGCCTTCGACGTTGAACTGGATCATCGTGTGTTCCTTTTTTCAGAGATTGAGGCTGGTTACTACCCGATATGAGGCCGCCGGCGGATTATGCCAGCGGGGACCGGACGTCGCACTGGACCTTCCCATTGTGGGAAGGTGTACGATCAGAGCATTGATCAAACGATCGGCCAGACAGCGGGAGAACGGCGTGAACATCGGCGAAGCGGCGCGCGAATCGGGCGTGACGGCAAAAATGATCCGGTACTACGAAAGCGTCGGGCTGCTGGCGCCCAAGGGGCGCACGGAGTCCGGCTACCGGGTATACGGGGCGGAGGAAGTGCATTCGCTGCGCTTCATCCGCCAGGCGCGCCGGATGGGCTTTCTCGTGGACGACATCCGGCGCCTGCTGGCGCTCTGGCACGACCGCTCCCGCGCGAGCGCCGAGGTCAAGTCGATCGCGCTCGAACACGTCGCCGAACTCGACCAGCGCATCGCCGAACTGTCCCAGATGCGCGACACGCTCGCCCACCTGGCCTCGCACTGCCAGGGCAACGACCGGCCCGACTGCCCGATCATCGAACGGCTTGCCGACGTCGCCCCGGCAGAATGCCACGAGCCCGGCCACGTTCACTGAACGCAGGTGCAACCGCGGCGGGCAAATTGACGCAACCGCATGGGCTGTGCGCACCGTATTGGTGCGACAAAACGGGATTGCCGCCAAGTCTCTGCGAAACCGCCGGAAAATGTGTCGATAAAACATGATGTTGCCAATTCGCTCTCTGGGGTCATTCCAAAATGGAATGCACAGTATTCGGGCAATTCACTAGCAAAGTTCGGTGCAACCGCTACAATACGGGTTATCCCTGATGAGGGTTATCCCTGATGCGAATTCACCGGGGATCGCCGAACCGAATCCCTGGAGCACACCATCATGTTTGCATTCGTTCTTGAAAAGCTGAGCAACTGGTTTGAAACTGCTGAACGTCGTCGCCGCGAAGCGTATCTCGCCTCGTCGGCCGATATCGTCCAGCTCGAGCAGCGCCTTCGTTCGATCGAAACGAACGGCTACAACTCGCTGTAAGCCAGTTTCAGCCGGGCTCGGTCCGGTTGGAGCAGCACGATCTCAAGCCCCGCATTGGCGGGGCTTTGTCATTTCTGCACCACCGATGGAACAGAGCCTGAGCCTTCCCACCGGGGTAAGGTAAAGTCTTTTTTGCGACCAGCCGTCATAGCAATGGTGTCGCTTTCTCTCCGGGGGCCGTTCATGGTGCAAGACCGCATTTCCCACCGCACGCCTGTGTCGCCTCGCCGCGCGTTGCGTCGTTTTTCTGTTGCGCGTGCGGGCCTGATCGCCGTCGTCATGGCGTGCGCCAACGCCGGCGCGCATGCCGGGCAGCCGCTCATTCTGGATACACAAAGAGGGATCAGCGACGGCCAGCCGGGGCTGGTGCTGCAAAACGCGCCGCTCTCGCCCGAGCCGATGGTTCAGGCGGTGCAACCGGCGGGTCTCGCGCCGGATTCGTCGCAGCCGTATGTCGTCGCGCCGTACGTGGAAGTGCAGCAGGGTGGTGGGCGGCCGACTCCGCCGCCGCGACCGCCGCGCCCCCCTCATCGCCCGACGCCGCCGCTTCCCCAGCCGCTGCCATCCGGGCAGTAAGGCCGCTCGCGCGGGGTTGAGTCCCGGCTCAGTCGCCGCGCGACTCGATCCTGAATTGCGCGCCGGCGTCCTGGCCGAGCGTCTTCACGAGCCACGGCAGCGCCTCTTTCATCTGCGCTTCGAGCGTGTAGGGCGGGTTCAGGATGAACATGCCGCTGCCGTAGAGGCCGAAGCCGTCTTCGGGCGGGTTGCTCACCGAAAACGAGAGGTGCAGCCAGTTCTTGTTCTGCAGGCGCTTGAGCTGCTCCGGGAAGCGCTGCGATTCGGGACGCGTGACTTGCGGATACCAGACCGCATAGGTGCCGTTGGCGAAGCGCTTGAGGCTTTCTTCGACGCACGTCAGCGTGCGCGCGTAGTCGCGCTTGTCCTCGAAAGACGGGTCGATCAGCACGAGCGCCCGGCGCGGCGGCGGGGGCAGGAGCGCCTTGATGCCGTCGAAGCCGTCGCCTGCGTAGATCATCACGCGGCGGCCCGCGTCGTGGAAGCGGTGGCGCAGCACGTCGATTTCCGTGCTGTGCAATTCGAACAGCCGCATGCGGTCCTGCTCGCGCATGAGACGCCACGCGAGATAGGGGGAACCTGGGTAGAAGCGCAGTTCGCCGTCGGGGTTCAGTGCCGCCACTTCGTCGACGTAGTCCGCCAGCGCCGCGGGCAGGTCGTTGCGGCCCCACAGCTTGCCGATGCCCGTGTCGAACTCGGCATTCTTCGTCGCGTAGCCTTCGCGCAATGCATAGGCGCCGGCGCCCGCGTGGGTGTCGATGTACCAGTACGCCTTGTCCTTCTTGCCGAGGTAATGCAGCAATTGCACGACGACGGCGTGTTTCAGGACATCGGCATGATTGCCGGCGTGGAAGGCGTGACGGTAGCTCAGCATGATGGACGGGACACGAGGTCCGGTGAAAACGGGGAAGACGGCAGCGGCGGCGCGATGACGGCGCCGCCCGCGAGGCCGCGTATTGTACGCCACCGCAATACGTGAGCCGCGGTACGCCGCCTGGCCGGCTACGCCCGCGCGTGAGCCCGCCCCGCGGTTTCGGGCGGCCCGCGCCTTGCGGGCACGCGCCCTACATCAGTCGTAAGCGTCGCCGACGATCGCCTCGATCTGCGCCTTGATGTCCGGCGTGATCTTTTCCGCCACGTCGCGCGCCTTCATATTTTCGCCGATCTGCTCGATGCGCGAGGCCCCGGTGATGACCGTGCTCACGCGCGGATTCGTCAGGATCCACGCGAGCGCCAGTTGTCCCACCGAGCAGTCGAGTTGTTTCGCGAACTCGGCGAGCTTGCCGACGATCTCGTTCTTGTCGGGGTCGGTGACGTTCTTGCGCAACCAGTCGTAGCCCTGCAGTTCCGCGCGGCTGCCCGACGGCACGCCGCCGCGGTACTTGCCGGTGAGCAGACCCGAGGCGAGCGGGCTCCAGGTGGTGAGGCCGAGGCCGATGTCCTCGTAGAGCCGACGGTATTCGTCTTCCACGCGCGTGCGGTGGAACAGGTTGTACTGCGGCTGCTCCATGACCGGCTTGTGCAGGTGGTGGCGCTCCGCGATTTCCCACGCGGCGCGGATTTCGTCGGCGCTCCACTCCGAGGTGCCCCAGTAGAGCGCCTTGCCGCGCGTGATCATGTCGCTCATCGCCCAGACGGTTTCTTCGACCGGCGTGTTCGGGTCGGGGCGGTGGCAGAACACGAGATCGACGTAATCGAGTTGCAGCCGCGTGAGCGAGCCGTCGATGGCGTTCATGAGGTACTTGCGGTTGAGCGTGTGGTACTGGTTGGGCGCTTCGTTCAAGCCCCAGTAGAACTTGGTCGAGACCACATAGCTCACGCGCGGCCATGCGAGCTCTTTGAGCGCCTGGCCCATGAGCTCTTCGGACTTGCCGCCGGCATAGGCCTCGGCGTTGTCGAAGAAGTTGATGCCCGCGTCGCGCGCTGCCGCGAGCGATTCGCGCGCGAGCCTGGCGTCGACCTGGTTGCCGTAGGTGACCCACGAGCCGATGGACAGTTCGCTTACCTGCAGGCCTGAGCGGCCCAGTCGCCGATAGTTCATGAACGCCTCCTTGTGAGCCGATAAAACTAGCACGACTTGGCCGTTGCTGCTGAAAGGGCTTGCGCCGCGCGCCGCCCCTTGCAGTGCGGCGAAAATCTCTTTTGCCTGTCGTGCTCGATGCTTCGACGAGGCGCCTTCATGCACAATAGCCTCGTTGGCCGCGACGCAACATCCGGCCGGATGGCATAAGCCATTCGTCAGGTTTGACGGCGCGCGCTCCGAGGTTTCATCCTGTCCCGTTCACTCACCTGGAGGTGCCCGATGTCGTCTCTCTCCCTGAACACGAAACTCGATGGCAAGGTCGCAGTCGTTACCGGCGCGGCCAGCGGCATTGGCAAGCAGATTGCCCTCACGCTCGCGCAGGCGGGCGCCGCAGTCGCCATCGCCGACCTGAACCAGAGCGGCGCGGACGCCGTGGCCGAAGAGATCAAGGGCGCAGGCGGCAAGGCCATCGGCGTCGCCATGGACGTCACGAGTGAAGAGGCCGTGAATCAGGGCATCGACCGCGTCGCGGCCGAACTCGGCCCGGTGGACATCCTGATCTCGAACGCCGGCATCCAGATCGTGAACCCGATCGAGAACTACGCGTTCTCCGACTGGAAAAAGATGCAGGCCATCCACGTGGACGGCGCATTCCTCACCACCAAGGCGGTGCTCAAGCACATGTACCAGGACGACCGCGGCGGCGTCGTGATCTACATGGGTTCGGTGCACTCGCACGAAGCGTCGCCGCTCAAGTCGGCCTATGTCGCGGCCAAGCACGCGCTGCTCGGCCTCGCGCGCGTGCTCGCCAAGGAAGGCGGCAAGCACAACGTGCGCTCGCATGTGGTGTGTCCGGGCTTCGTGCGCACGCCGCTGGTCGAAAAGCAGATTCCCGAGCAGGCGAAGGAACTCGGCATTTCCGAAGAAGAAGTGGTCAAGCGCGTGATGCTCGGCGGCACGGTGGACGGCATCTTTACGACCGTCGACGACGTCGCGCAAACCGTGCTGTTCCTCTCGGCGTTCCCGAGCGCAGCGTTTACGGGCCAGTCCTTCGTGGTGAGCCACGGCTGGTTCATGCAATAACGCAGGCATCGGGCCGAGGAGGCGCAGCAATGGCGCAACGCAAGAAGGGGCAGGTCCAGTCGAGCGCAGTCGACGACGAGGTCGGTGCGCATACCGGCGCGCGTATCGGCAACGCACCGCAGGGGAGCGCACCACAGCCACATGTTTCGGACTGTGGCGCGGAAGCGAAGGAATGGGAAACCATCGCGCTCACGCTGCAGGGGGGCGGTGCGCTCGGCGCGTATCAGGCGGGCGTGTACGAAGGGCTCGTCGAGGCCGGCATCGCGCCGAACTGGATCGCGGGTATCTCGATCGGCGCGCTCAATACCGCCATCATCGCGGGCAATGCGCCCGAACATCGCGTGGCGCGGCTGCGCGAGTTCTGGGAGACGATCTGCCAGCCGGCCTTCAGCTTCCCACTGCCGCCCTTCGTCGAGCACGCGCTCTTCAATGCGAACGCCGCCGTGCGCAAGACCTTCACGGCCATGCAGGCGGCAGGTGCGATCGTGGAAGGGCAGAAGGGCTTCTTCGTGCCGCGCTTTCCGCCGCCGCTGCCCAACGGATCGGGTTCGCCCGAAACGGCCAGCTACTACGACACCAAGCCGCTCAAGGCCACGCTGGAACGCCTGTGCGACTTCGAGCGCATCAACTCGGGCGAAACGCGCGTGTCGGTGGGCGCGGTCAACGTGGGCAGCGGCAACTTCGTCTACTTCGACAACAAGACCACGACCTTGCGTCCCGAGCATTTCATCGCCTCGGGCGCACTGCCGCCGGGCTTCGCGGCCGTGGAGATCGACGGCGAGTACTACTGGGACGGCGGCCTGATGTCGAACACGCCGCTCTATGAAGTGATCCAGACTACGCCGCGGCGCGACACGCTCGCGTTTCAGGTCGATCTCTGGAGCGCGCGCGGGCCGGTGCCCGACAACCTCATCGACGTGCAGGGACGCGTGAAGGACATTCAGTATTCGAGCCGCACGCGCCTCGTGACCGATATTCTGCAGCGCTCGCAGCGTTACCGGCATGTGCTGCGCGAGGTGCTCGACCGCGTCGCGCCCGAGCATCGCAATGACCCGTGGGTCGCGCTGGCGGACGAGCTTTCGTGCTCGAAGAAGTACAACGTGATCCACCTCATCTACCGGCAGAAGGAATACGAGGGGCACTTCAAGGATTACCAGTTCGGCCTCTCGACCATGCACGAGCACTGGGCTAGCGGCCTGCAGGATATCCGCGCCTCGCTCGCGCAGCCGGACTGGCTCGACAAGCCGGACAACGACTCGGGCTTCGTCACGCACGATATCCATCGCGATTCGCGAGGCCACGGCAGCTGACGTTTTCCGGCGAAGTTTTCCAGGGCGTTCGCCAAAGAAAAAGGCGTCCGTTCGCAAGAACGGACGCCTTTTTTATCGCGCCAGCAAGCCGCTTCGCAGCGGCCCGTCTTGCTGGCGAACGCGCTTACTTCAGCACTTGGGCGACTGCGCTCGCCACGACGTCGAGGTTGCGCGTGTTCAGGGCGGCCACGCAGATGCGGCCCGTGCTCACGGCATAGATGCCGAACTCTTCGCGCAGGCGGTCGACTTGGGCAGCGGTCAGGCCCGAGTACGAGAACATGCCGCGCTGCACGTTGATGAAGTTGAAGTCGCGGTCCACGCCGGCGGCCGTGAGACGCTCGACGAGGCCCGTGCGCATCGCGCGGATGCGGTTGCGCATTTCGCCGAGTTCCGCTTCCCACATGGCGCGCAGGTCGGCCGAGCCGAGCACGGCTGCGACCACCGAGCCGCCGTGCGTCGGCGGGTTCGAGTAGTTCGTGCGGATCACGCGCTTGAGTTGCGAGAGCACGCGCGCCGACTCTTCCTTGCTGGCGGTGAGGATCGACAGCGCGCCCACGCGCTCGCCGTACAGCGAGAACGACTTCGAGAACGACGACGAGACGAACACGTTGAGTTCCGAAGCGGCGAAGAGGCGCACGACTTCGCCGTCTTCCGCGATGCCGTCGCCGAAGCCTTGATAGGCGATGTCGAGGAACGGCACCAGGCCGCGCGCCTTCACGGCCTCGATGACCTGCTTCCACTGGTCGATCGTGAGGTCCACGCCGGTCGGGTTGTGGCAGCACGCGTGCAGCACGACGACGGTGCCGGCGGCGTAGCCGTTCAGCGCGCTCAGCATGCCTTCGAAGTTCACGCCGTTGGTTTGCGCGTCGTAGTACGGATACGCGACGACTTCAAAACCCGCGCTTTCGAACAGGGCGCGGTGGTTTTCCCAGCTCGGGTCGCTGATCGCGACCTTGCTGTTCGGGTTCACGCGCTTGAGGAAGTCGGCGCCGATCTTGAGCGCGCCCGTGCCGCCCAGCGCCTGCGCCGTGACGACGCGGCCCGCGGCGATCAGCGGCGAGTCGTCGCCGAGCAGCAGCTTTTGCACCGCGGCGTCATAGGCGGCCAGACCTTCGATCGGCAGATAGCCGCGCGGCAGACCGGCTTCCACGCGGGCCTTTTCTGCTTCGCGCACCGCGCGCAGCAGCGGAATCTTGCCTTCCTCGTTGGTGTACACGCCCACGCCGAGGTTCACCTTGGTCGCGCGCGCATCGGCGTTATAGGCTTCGTTCAGACCCAGGATCGGGTCGCGGGGGGCGAGTTCGACAGCGGAAAAGAGGGACATGATCGTTCGGCAAAAGTGAAGGAAGATCGGTTGGGCCACATGCTGCACCGGCCACGGAACTCGCTATTGTAACGAATCCTCAAGCGGGATTTCCGCGGATTTGCCATTCCCCGCGCCGTTTTCGGGGCTATTTCCGGCGCGATTGGGCGATTTCTGCCGCGTCGTTGCGCAGCGTTCACCGGCCGCCGGCCGCCATCGCCGCGCGCGGCCCTTGCAGGGCCGGCCGCCGCACCCCATCTAGCATGCAGACCCTCAGGTTCACCCAGATCCACCCAGGCTCGCCCCTCGGCAAGATGCGGCGAGACGCTAGAATAGTTGTTTGCTCCGCGCACAGGATGCCCCCCATGTCCGACCACCCCGTCGCCGACGCGCCCGCGCTCGACGAGTCGAAATTCATCCAGTACGAAGGCTCGCCGTTCCAGCTCTACCAGCCGTACCTGCCTGCCGGCGACCAGCCTACGGCCATCGAAACGCTCGTCGAAGGCGTGGAAGACGGCCTCTCGTTCCAGACGCTGCTCGGCGTGACGGGCTCGGGCAAGACCTACACGATGGCGAACACGATCGCGCGCCTCGGCCGCCCGGCCATCGTGTTCGCGCCGAACAAGACGCTCGCTGCGCAACTCTATGCGGAATTCCGCGAATTCTTTCCGCGCAACGCCGTCGAGTACTTCGTCTCGTACTACGACTACTACCAGCCGGAAGCCTATGTGCCGCAGCGCGATCTCTTCATCGAGAAGGATTCGTCGATCAACGAGCACATCGAGCAGATGCGGCTGTCGGCCACCAAGAGCCTGATGGAGCGGCGCGACGTGGTGATCGTCGCGACGGTTTCGGCGATCTACGGTATCGGCAATCCGTCCGAATACCACCAGATGATTCTCACGCTGCGCCACGGCGACAAGCTCGGCCAGCGCGACGTCATCGCGCGCCTGATCGCCATGCAATACACGCGCAACGAGCAGGACTTCCAGCGCGGCACCTTCCGCGTGCGCGGCGACACCATCGACATCTTCCCGGCGGAGCACGCCGAAATGGCGGTGCGCGTGGAGCTGTTCGACGACGAAGTGGAGACGCTGCAGCTGTTCGATCCGCTCACGGGCCGCGTGCGCCAGAAGATTCCGCGCTTTACGGTGTATCCGTCGTCGCACTATGTGACGCCGCGCGAGACCGTGCTGCGCGCCGTCGAAACCATCAAGTCGGAATTGCGCGAGCGCCTCGAGTTCTTCCATGCGGAAGGCAAGCTCGTGGAGGCGCAGCGCCTCGAGCAGCGCACGCGCTTCGATCTGGAAATGCTTCAGGAGCTGGGCTTCTGCAAGGGCATCGAGAACTACTCGCGGCACTTCTCGGGCGCGCTGCCCGGCGAGCCGCCGCCCACGCTCGTCGATTACCTGCCGACCGATGCCATGATGTTCCTCGACGAGTCGCACGTGCTGATCGGCCAGTTCAACGGCATGTACAACGGCGACCGCGCGCGCAAGGAAAATCTCGTCGATTACGGCTTCCGGCTGCCTTCGGCGCTCGATAACCGGCCGCTCAAGTTCAACGAGTTCGAGCGCAAGATGCGCCAGGTGGTGTTCGTCTCGGCCACGCCGGCCGACTACGAGAAGAAGGTGACGGGCCAGATCGCCGAGCAGGTCGTGCGTCCCACGGGCCTCGTCGACCCGGTGATCGAAGTGCGGCCCGCATCGACCCAGGTCGACGACGTGCTCGGCGAGATCAACGAGCGCGTGGCCGTGGGCGAGCGCGTGCTGGTGACCACGCTCACCAAGCGCATGGCCGAGCAGCTCACCGAGTTCCTCGCCGACCACGGCGTGAAGGTGCGCTATCTGCACAGCGACATCGACACGGTCGAGCGCGTGGAGATCATCCGCGACCTGCGTCTGGGCACGTTCGACGTGCTCGTGGGCATTAACCTGCTGCGCGAGGGCCTCGATATTCCCGAGGTCTCGCTCGTGGCGATTCTCGACGCCGACAAGGAAGGCTTCCTGCGCGCCGAGCGCTCGCTCATCCAGACGATCGGCCGCGCCGCGCGTAACGTGAACGGCAAGGCGATCCTCTATGGCGACCGCATCACGGACTCGATGCGCCGTGCCATCGACGAAACCGAGCGGCGCCGCGCCAAGCAGATGCACTTCAACGAGGAGCACGGCATCGTGCCGCGCGGCGTCGTGAAGCGCATCAAGGACATCATCGACGGCGTCTACAACGTCGATGAAGCCCGCGCCGAGCTGCGCGAGGAGCAGGAGCGCGCGAAGTTCGAGGACATGTCCGAGAAGCAGATCGCCAAGGAAATCAAGAAGCTCGAAAAGCAGATGATGGACTACGCGAAGAACCTCGAATTCGAGAAGGCCGCGCAGGCGCGCGACCAGCTTGCCGTGCTGCGCCAGCGCGTGTTCGGGGCGAACGTGGGCGACCATCCGATCTGACGGGTTTCGAGCAGGCTGTTCGTTCGGGCGGGCAGGGCGGCATGCACGCCGCTCTGCGCCGGCCTCGATCGCAGTATGCCTTCGATTGCCTTGCGCGTATTCGCGGCCCCGGAACCGTGCTGTAAGGCACCCTAAGCCTCTGTTAACTAAACGCTGCTAAAACCCTGTTCCACTGAGGCTTTTCATGGCGCCGAATTTGTCCCTCATCTGCATCGGTGTTAAACTTCGCCATTATTGAGAATTGTTCGCATTAACTTTTCTATGTGCATGCGGCAGGCTCAGTGGGAAGTCACCCTCATATAAAAACCAGGAGTTTCGATGCGGATTCACACCCTCTTGCGCGGCACCGCCGTCATCGCGGCGGCCACGGCGGCATTGACTGCCAACGCAGCGGAATACCCGATCGGCAAGCAGGCCATCCAGGGCGGCATGGAAATCGGCGCGGTCTATCTGCAGCCGATCACGATGGAGCCGGAAGGCATGATGCGCAAGGCATCGGATTCCGATATTCACCTCGAATCGGACATCCACGCGGTCAAGAACAACCCGACCGGCTTCGCCGAAGGCGACTGGATGCCGTATCTGCAGGTTCACTACGAACTCACGAAGCCGGGTTCGAGCTACGCGCAAAAGGGCGACCTGATGCCGATGGTCGCGAACGACGGCCCGCACTATGGCGACAACGTGAAGCTGGCCGGTCCCGGCAAGTACCACCTTAAGTTGATCGTGGACGCGCCGATGCAGACGGGCCACATGGCGTTCGGCCGTCACGTCGACAAGGAAACGGGGGTGGGCCCGTGGTTCAAGCCCATCACGCTGGAATACGATTTCCCGTTCGCGGGCATCGGCAAGAAGGGCGGCTACTAAGCCGTCGCGAAGCAGCTCGGGCGGCGGCGCGCATCTCGTGCAGCGCCGCCGCATGAATGGCAGCAAGGAGCAGGTAAAACCAATGACTGGAATGCGGAAGTTTGCGGCGCTCGCACTCAGCGCGTCGTTTGCGGTGTCGCTGGCGGGCGTGGCCACGACGGCGCACGCCGAAGATCTGCCCACGTTCAAGCTCGAAATGACCGACGGCAAGCTCAACCCCGCGCGCATCGAAGTGCCGGCGGGCAAGCGCATCAAGATCGAGGTGCGCAATACGGGCAAGGGCGCGGCCGAGTTCGAGAGCGTTCAGCTGCGCAAGGAAAAAGTCCTGGCGCCGGGCGCGGACTCGTTCGTCGTGATCGCGCCGCTCGATCCGGGCGAGTACAAGTTTTTCGACGATTTCCATCAGCAGGCGCAGGGCGTGATTGTCGCCAAATGAGCGTCGCCAAATGAGCGTTGCGAAGTCAGGCCGCTGGCGCGTAGCGCCGGTAGCAGGAGGTGTTGAATGGGTCAGGTGATGTTCATCGTATGGCGGGAGAGCGTCGAGGCGCTGCTCGTCGTCGGGATTCTTTATGCGTGGCTGAAAAACGGCGACGCGGATGCGCGGCGCGGCGTGCCGTACCTGTGGGGCGGCGTGGCGCTCGGCATTCTTGCCGCCATCGGCCTCGGTGCGGCGCTGGTCGGCTTTACCGAAGTGCTGTCGGGCGATGCGCAGGACTACTTCCAGACCGGCATGGTGCTGGTGGCATGCGTGCTGATTGTGCAGATGGTGCTGTGGATGAAGCAGCACGGCCGTACGCTCAAACGCGAGATGGAAGAGTCGCTGGAAAAGAGCACGCAGGACGCGAACTGGTGGGGCGTGACGATTCTCGTCGCACTTGCCATCGCGCGTGAGGGCAGTGAGACGGTGATCTTTCTCTACGGCCTCGGCTTCGGCCAGTCGGGCCATGTCGATGCGAGTCAGTACCTCGCGGTGCTGATCGGCCTTGCGCTTGCGTTCCTCACGTTCTATCTCCTGCAGCTGGGCGGCAAGATCTTCTCGTGGCGGCACTTCTTCCGCGTCACCGAGATCATGCTGCTGTTCCTCGGCGCGGGCCTGTTCCAGACCGGTGTGGACAAGCTGATCGACAAGGAAATCCTGCCGACCATCGTCGACCAGGTGTGGAACTCCTCGGCGATCCTCGACGACTCGAGCACCTTCGGCTCGCTCGTCGCGACGCTCACGGGCTACCGCGCGCATCCGGCGCTCATGAACCTGATCGCCTATGCCGTGTACTGGCTCGTGGTGTGGTTCCTCGTGCGGCGCGCCACCGGCCGCGCGGGCGCGGTTGCGAAGAGGAAGGCAGCATGAGTTGTGCATCCGCTCGCCCGACACAGGCAACGGGTCGCCCAGGCAAGCTCGCCCAGGCGGGCCAGTGGATGCAACGTAACGGCGCGGCGATCCGCGCCGTGCAGTGGGTCGTGGTCGCTGTCTACGCATTCCTGATTCTCGTGCCGGCGGCAATGCCGCTGCCCGGCGATACGGCGCATCTGTGGAATAACCTCACGCTCGCGGCGCAGTTCGTGTTCTGGGGCATCTGGTGGCCGTTCGTGCTGCTCTCGATGGTCATGCTCGGCCGCGTGTGGTGCGGCGTGCTGTGCCCCGAAGGCGCTCTCACCGAGTTCGCGAGCAAGTTCGGCCGCGGCCGCGCCATCCCGCACTGGATGCGCTGGGGCGGCTGGCCTTTCGTGGCCTTCGGCCTCACCACGATCTATGGACAGATGGTGAGCGTCTACCAGTACCCCAAGGCGGTGCTGCTGGTGCTGGGCGGATCGACGCTCGGCGCGATGGTGATCGGCTTCCTGTACGGACGCGAGAAGCGCGTCTGGTGCAAGTATCTCTGCCCCGTGAACGGGGTTTTCGCGCTTTTGGCGCGTCTCGCGCCGTTTCGCTACAAGGTCGACGAAGACGCCTGGCGCAACTCCTACACGCACGGCGAGCACGGCGGGCATCGCGTGATTCCCGTGAACTGCGCGCCGCTCGTGCCGCTGCGCAACATGAAGGGCGCCGCGCAGTGCCACATGTGCGGCCGCTGCAGCGGCCATCGCGACGCCATCGCGCTCTCGTGGCGCTCGCCGGCCGAAGAAGTGGTCGAACTCGGCGACAGCCAGGCCAGCGCGTGGGACACGGCGCTGATTCTCTACGGCCTGCTCGGCGTGGCGATCGGCGCGTTCCACTGGACCGGCTCGCCGTGGTTCATCGGCATCAAGCAGTGGCTCGCGGGCTGGCTCATCGACCGCGACATCACCTGGCCGCTCGACACCAACGCGCCGTGGTTCCTGCTCACGCATTACCCGGCGCAGAACGACGTGTTCTCGTGGCTCGACGGCGCGATGATCGTCGGCTATATCGTCGCGACGGGGCTCGTCTATGGCACGGCGCTGCTCGCGATCCTCGCGGGTTCGACCGCCGTGCTCGGGCGTTTCGAGATGCGGCGTCTGCATCACTTCGCGCAGTCGCTGATCCCGCTGGCGGGGGCGGGCGTGTTCCTCGGCCTGTCGGCCACGACGCTCTCGCTGCTGCGCGCGGAGCACGTGCCGCTCGACTGGGCCGCCGAGGTGCGCATTGCGATTCTGGTCATCACGAACCTCTGGAGCGCCTGGCTCGCGTGGCGCGTGACGGGCCGCTACAGCTCGCGGTTCTGGCAGCGCGCGCTCGCGCTCGCGGGCTTCGCGCTCGCGCTCGCCGTGGTGGACAGCGCGTGGTGGCTCATGTTCTGGGGCTGGGTGCGCTGAGCCTGCTTCGGCGTTTCTTCATCTGCCGCTGATATAGGCGACATACGAGGGATCCGCGCGTCGCGGCACAAGTCTGAGTGTTACTCTCGAAACCGGGTTGGCGATTTCGCCAAACCCGGTTTTTGACTTTTCGGAGAGACGCATGCGAACGCGAGCAGTACTGACCGATGAAGACGTGATCCGGGTAGGCGACGCAGCCGTCGCGCACGCCCGCTCGAATGAATGGCACGTGACGATCGCCGTCGTCGATGAGGGCGGCCATCTGCTGTATCTGCGCCGCCTCGACGGCGCCGCGCCCATCAGCGCCGAGATCGCCGTGGCCAAGGCGCGCACCGCGTCGCTGGGCCGCCGCGAGAGCAAGGTGTACGAGGACGTGATCAAGCAGGGCCGCACGGCGTTCCTGAGTGCGCCGCTCACCGGCATGCTGGAAGGCGGCGTACCCGTGAGCGTGAACGGCGACGTGATTGGCGCGGTCGGGGTCTCGGGCGTGAAGTCCGACCAGGATGCCTCCATTGCGCGTGCGGGCATCGCGGCGCTCGGGGTGGAGTAATTCGATCCACTGTCGCGCTCGACGACGCCAGAAAAAACAAAAGCCGCGGACGGATGCCGCGGCGTTTGTCTCGGGCGGCACACGCTTCGCGCGCCGCCCCGATCTGGTACGAGAACAAAAAAATGGCGTGGCTTGCTTCGACGGCCGGCTTGAAGCTTGAAGGATGTCTGCACGAAGGGGTCTAGATCTCGCGTGCAAGCCGTCGTTGCTGGCTAATGCCCCAACGCCTCTCGGTGGAGGCGGTCCCCACAATACCCGGTTGAAACCTGCGTGAAACCTATTTCGTCAGGATCAGCTTGCCAAGCCGGGTGGCCCGCAGCTGATACGTTTCGCCGTTGTGCATGATGCTCACATGGCTGCGGCCTTGCAGCAGCGCCGCGCTATCCAGTTTCCTCTCGTCGCTTGCCGCGGCGGCCGCCGGCTCGGCGCTCTTGCGCGGCTTGGGCTGGGCGACGGCAGGCTTGGGCCGCGCGCTGGTCAATGCCGAGCTGCCGTTGCGGCGCAAGCTTAGTGTGGAGGTGCGGTTCAGTTCGGTCATGAACGTGACGTCTTTGTCTCGATTCGATGGATGAATTCTAAATGATAATAGTTCGTATTTGCAACTGCGAGATATCCATCGGAATCGAACGCCGATAGCCTGTACCGAAGCGTGCTGTCGTGTGAATCGGCGCTCGCCGTGCCGCGCAGGGCAGGAGGGCAAGCGCCGGAGGCTTCAGTGCAGCGCGTTCGGCGCGCTGCCGTCGCCCTGCACGAACTGGCGGATGAGACGCACGGTGTCGATGTCCGACTCGCGATAGGCCGACTTCACGATCTCGGAAGTCTGCCGATCGTCCTCGGTATCGGCGGTGGGCAGCGTCGTGCGGTACTCGAAGCGCAGAAAGAGCTGCAACGGATCGGGCTGCTCGATCGTCATCGTGAGCGAGCCGCCCACGTACTCGGCGGTCGCCATGATGTCGTAGCGCACGCTCTCGTTGGGCGTGAGCGTGACGCGATCGCGTACCGTGGCGTGGCCATAGTGCAACTCGCGCTCCATCGTGCTTTCGGTGCGCGAGAGGATCGTGCAGCTGTCGAGCCCGATCACGAAGAGCTGCGGCTGCTCGGCGCGCAGCACGAGCCCTTCCCAGAGCTGTTCGCGCGTCATGGCCTCGACGAGCGGGTTCAGCGGATCGTTGATCTGGATGAGGTGTTCGAAATTCAAGGCGGCGCCTTCCTGTGTCTGTGTCCGCGCGTCGCCGCTCAAGCGACGACGAGACCCGTGCGGATCGTGATCGTGTTCGTGAGGACCTTGTGGACCGGGCAGGCGTTGGCGATCTGCAGCAGGCGCTCGCGCTGCTCGTCGGTGAGCGCGCCTTCGAGCACGATCTGGCGGTCGATCTTCGTGCCTTCGCTGCCGGTTTCCATCGTGAGCTTCACGCGTACGCCTTCGAGCGGCCACTCCTTGCGCTGCGCATACATCTTCAGCGTGATGGAGGTGCAGGCGCCAAGGCTCGAGAGCAACAGCGAGAAGGGCGACGGTCCGCGGTCGCCGCCGCCGAGCGAGGCGGGTTCGTCGGCGATCCAGGTGTGGGTGCCGTCGTCGAACTGGACCTGGTAGTTCGTCGAGCCAATGTGTGCGGTGACTGCGGGTTCGGCCATGCGCTCCTCGCGGGCGGGACGGTTAAAGAGGGACGGGCGCGCAACCTGCGATGCGCGCCCCGGAAACCTTATTGTGACGGAAAGCGGGCGGGCCCGTGGCGATGCTTCGGAAACCCGCGTCGCTGCGCCGTCCGGCTTCAGTGAGCGATGCGCCCCATGCGCCCGGCCTGATAGTCGAGCACGGCCTGGCGGATCTCCTGCTCCGTGTTCATGACGAACGGGCCGTAGCGCACGACCGGCTCGTTCAGCGGCACGCCGCCGATCAGCAGGACGCTGAGCGGCGCGCTCGCGTCGGCCGGGGCGGCGAGCGTGACGGTGTCGCCGTCGCTCGCGAAGGTCACCATCTGCTGGGCATCGATGGCTTGCGCATCGGGCCCGTACAGACCCGTACCTGAGAGACCATACGCAAACACGCGATACTCGCTCGGCACCGGTTGCTCCACTCGCGCGCCGGGCGCGAGCGTGAAGTGCTGGTAGAGGATGGGTGTGCGCGTTTCGATCGCAGCCTTGACGCCCAGCGCTTCGCCGGCGATCACCTTCACCGCAACCTTGCCGTCCTTCGAGCGGCCCACCGGAATCTGCTCCGTGGGCAGTTCCTGGTAGCGCGGCGCCATCATCTTGTCGCGCGCGGGCAGATTCACCCACAGCTGCAGGCCATGCATGCGGCCGCCCGCACGCGTGAATTCGGGGTCGGGCATCTCGCTGTGGATCACGCCCGCGCCGGCCGTCATCCATTGCACGTCGCCGGGTCGCAGCGTGCCCGAATGGCCCGCCGAGTCCTTATGGCCGAAGCGGCCTTCGACCATATAGGTGACGGTTTCGAAGCCGCGGTGCGGATGGTCGGGCGCGCCCTTGGCCTCGCCGGGGGCGTAATCGACGGGGCCCATTTCGTCGAGCAACAGGAACGGATCGAAGTCCATCAACTGGCGGGTCGGGAACGGCCGATGGACGATGAATCCGCCACCCTCGGTGGTGCGAACCGCGGGATAAACGCGCTCGATCGTACGGGTCGTGGTCATGGATATCACCTCGAATTGTGGGAATTGCGTTATATGCGAAACAAACCGCTATTATAGGTAGCCAATTTGGCCTGTTTTACGGCCTCATCGCAATGGATTGTCCCATCGCTGGAACGACGACATGAAAATCGATTCGCATAACCTCAACGACCTGATGTACTTTTCGCAGGTGATCGAGCATGGCGGCTTTTCCGCTGCGGAACGCGTGCTCGGCATCTCGAAGTCGCGTCTGTCGAGGCGGGTGAGCGAACTCGAGGCCTCGCTCGGCGTGCGCCTGTTGCAGCGTTCCACGCGCAAGCTCGCGCTCACCGAGGCGGGCGAACTCTTCTACCAGCATTGCCGCTCGATGCTCGCCGAGGCGCAGGCCGCGGTGAACGTCGTTCAGTCGCTGCGCTCGTCGCCGCGCGGCACGGTGCGCGTGAGCGTGCCGGTCACGCTTTCGCAAACGATCTTTTCGCAGGTCATACCGGAATTCATGCATCGCTACCCCGAGGTGCGGGTGGTGATGCGCGTGACGAACCGCGTGATCGACCTGTTCGAAGATTCCGTGGATATCGCGCTGCGCGTGCGCTCGGAGCCGCCGCAGAACGCCAATATCGTGGTGCGTCCGCTGTGGCGCACCGAGCAGATGCTGGTGGGCGCGCCGAGCCTGCTCGCGCAGAACGCGCCGCCGCTCACGCCCGAAGACCTCGCGCGCTTCGAAACGCTCGATACGCCCACGGGCGACGGCCGCCACGTGTTCCAGCTCATCGCGCCCGATGGCACGCGCCACGCGCACGAACACGAGCCGCGCCTCATCACCGCGGACCTCACGACGATCCGTGAAGCGGCGCTGCAGGGCCTCGGCATCGCGGCGTTGCCGGAGATGATGTATGGCGCCGCGCTGCGCTCGGGCAAGCTTTCTCCGGTGATGCCGGGCTGGACGCTGCCGGTGCCGCAGCTCTATGCGGTATTTCTCTCGCGCCAGGGCATGGTTCCGGCCGTGCGTGCCTTCGTCGATTACCTCGTCGAAGTGCTCGATGCCGATAAGGGCTTGCAGCAGGAATGTCCGCTCAGAAGCGAGATCGCTGCGCCTGGAACGCAGGCAGAAAGCGAGAATGCATCCAGCGGCAAGGTTGGGCTCTCGCGCACAAAGAGCACAAGCAGGATCGAAACTGCATGAAGCTTTGCGAACGTGCACGCGCGTGCGCTTGTATGAAACTTGAGTTTCATGCAGTGCATTTGTGCGCAACGTCTAGCGCCATTTGTTTTTAGGCATTCAAGCGTGAGCGGCCATCGCTACTTTCAATGGCCTAACTCTTGAAGGTACGAAGCGAGAGGAATATATTGAAGTCCTCCTCGCCAAGCACCGGTCTTGAGTGGGGATTGATGGCCGCTATCATAGTGGGCCTTCAGGGCCGAAAGCGCAGTCCGTGTTGCCCACGGCAGTCGCATGTGCCGGTGTGAACCGATCGATTGTCGGGGAGTCGCCGCCACCGCCCGAATGCGCCGCGTGCGCACGAAAAAAGGCCTTCATCTGACGATGAAGGCCTTTTACTTTGTACCGCTCAATTTTGCGTGCTGCGTGCAGTGACGCGATCAGTGATGCGCAGGGTCGGTGACGAAGCCGAGCTTCGTGAGGCCGCCACTTTGCGCGGCAGACATCACCTGGGCCACGCGTTCGTACTGCACCTTGCGGTCCGCATTCAGATGCAGTTCCGGTTGCGGCGTCGTTTGCGCCGCGGCTGCGATCTTCTGGTTCAGCGCCGCGTCGTCGACCTGCGTGCCGTCCCACAGCACCGTACCGTCCGCTTCGATCGAGATGTTGATCTGCGCGGGCTTCGCGTCTTCCTTCTGGCTGCTCGCATGCGGCAGGTCGATCTTCACGGCGTGACGGATCACGGGAATCGTCACCATGAAAACGATCAGGAGAACCAACATGACGTCGACGAGCGGCGTCATGTTGATTTCGTTCATCAGGCCATCGTCGTCGTCGCTGGCAAAGGGGCTCATCGCCATGATGCTTGCCTCCGCTCTTTAGTGGCTACGTGCAGCGACACGCAGGTTGCTCGTGTTGCCGTCTTTTGCGCCGCTACGTGCGGTGGAGGTGAGGCGCGCGCCCGTCACGAAGAAGGCATGCAGGCCGTGCGCGAAGCGGTTGAGCTTCGTGACGATCGCCTTGTTGGCGCGGGTGAGGGCGTTGTAGCCGAGCACGGCGGGAATCGCGACAAAGAGGCCGAAGGCGGTCATGATGAGCGCTTCGCCAACCGGACCGGCCACGGCGTCGATCGAGGTTTGACCCGTCGCGCCAATCGTAAGCAGTGCGTGATAGATGCCCCACACCGTGCCGAACAGACCGACGAACGGCGCCGTGCTGCCGATCGAGGCGAGAATGGCGAGGCCGCTTTGCATCTTCGCGACCGATTCGTCCATCGTGTCCTTCAGGCAGCGCGTGACCCAGTCCGACACGTCCATGCGGTCGTGCAGATGCGGCTGCGTCTGGTGATGGTGGTCGGCGGCTTCCTGGCCCGACAGCGCAAGTGCGAGGAACGGGTTGTCTTCACGCGAGCCGCTGCCGAGCTTCTTCACGCCGTCGGCGAGATCGTCCGAGTGCCAGAACTGCTGCTCGGCGTTCTTCGTGAGGCGTTTGAGGCGCGCGACATTCCAGCCCTTCACGACGATCACGCACCACGACAGCACCGACATGATCAACAGCGCGAGCGCGATGCCGCGTGTCACGAAATCCCCTTGCGCCCAGACGTGGGCGATACCGTAGTTCTGCATTCCTGATCCTCTTTATTCAATTCATGGAAGCGTGTGACTTCAGCCGGTCAATTGTTCAGGCTGAACTCGAATGGTTGCGTATAGGCCGCGCGGACGGCTTCGCCGTTTTCCAGGTACGGCTTGCACGAGCTCTGGCGCATCGCATCGAGCGCGGCGTCGTCGAGGCGGCTGGAGCCGCTCGACTTCTTCAGCTCGATGTTCTCGATCTTGCCCGTGAGGCCCACGACGAAGTGCACGAATGCCGTGCCGGTTTCGCCGCGCCGGCGCGAGAGCGTCGGGTAGTCGGGCTGCACGATGCGGCAGTCGAGATGCGAGACGTTCTTCGGCGCCGAGAGCGCCATGGTCGGCTTAGCGTCCGTGGCCGCCGCGGCTTGCGGAGCGGGTGCTGGCGGCGTCGGAGCCGGCGGCGTAGGCGCAGTGGGCGCGGCCGACTCGATCGCGTGCTGCGAGGGCGCTTCGGCCACGGGCAGCGGAGTGGGCTTGGGCTTGGGCTGAACCTTCGGCTTCTCGCGCGTCACGTGCGGGACCGGCTTGGGCGGAGGCGGCGTAGGCGTGGACTGGATTGCAGCCGGGGCGGCGACCGGCTCGGGCTTGAGCAGTTCGGCCATCATCGTCTGCGACTGGAGCGCGACGGGCGTCACGGGTTCGCGCTTCATCAGCACGACGGCGATGAGCGCGGCATGCAGCGCGACCACGATCGCGCTCGCCGTGACGACACGGCGATTGACGCGAACGGAGGGAGACGGCAGCGTGCCAGCGGTGGTTTGGAGAGCCTGCATGTTTAGCGTGGCTGCCATGCGGACGACGGCGCGCAGGCGAACCTACGCGCCGTGTCGGGCAGCTTTATTTGCGAAAGATCAACAGCGAGATGCACAACGTCGTTACGAATCCGAGCAGCAATTCCATCACGACCTCCTTTGAGGGGTACGAGCGGTAGCTGGCTGGTCGGGAGACGGGCTTGCTGTCGGCGGCGATTTGACGTCCGCGGCGCGTGGCGCCTGAGGCGCCTTTGGCTAAACGGGCGGACGGGGCGGACGCGCATCGGTGGCCGGATGCGCGTCATGGCTTCAGGCAGCCTTGCGCTCGTAAAACGTGAGCGGAACCGCATGGGGGACCACGGCGGGGTGCGCCGGTTGCGTGACCCCGCAGCGGCTCGCACAGACACCGCTTTGCGCCATCACGTCACGAACGGATTCTTCGCACTTGCCGCAGCAGGTCGCGACGCCGAGCTCGAACTGTAGCTCGTCGAAAGAATCCATGCCTTCCTGAATGGAGGCGCGGATCGTCCGGTCGGAGACGGATTTGCAAACGCAGACAATCATGATGGACCGCAATAGAGAGAGTTAATGCGAATTATTATCATTATGTTTGCTGGGTTTGGCAAGCGCGTAGGCGGATTTTTTGTAACATAACCGGAGGCCTAGCAGGGGTTTTGCTTTGCATCAGGAAAAGGCGAGCCAGGGTGGGGCGCTCGTCAAGGCGTTTGGTGAGCCGCCTAGAGCTTATCCGTTGCGTTACTGTCGGCAGGGTGGCGCATCGCCGCGGGAGCCCAACAGGGACTTCTGGCAGGAGCCAGGCACAACGAAGCGGGTGAGTCAGATGGGTAGAAACGGGGTTGAAACGTGAACACCAGGGCGAGGCGCGAATCTCGAACCTCGCATCGCGCGCGGCGTGTGGCGCCGGCGCGTCAGGCCGCGTTCGCTTCCAGTTGCCGCGTGCGGCGCGAGGGGATGGCCACGCGCTCGACGTTGGCGTTCAGACCCAGCAGCGCGGCCGCGAGTTCGTGCAGGTGCGCGCCGTCGCTCGTCGAGCAGAAGCGAATCTCGTCGCTGCCCGCGCCGGCCGGCTCGCCGCTCGCGCGCAGGCCGTGCTGGTCGAGCACGCGTTCGAGCTGCCGTGCGATGGCGACGCTCGTGTCGACGAGCGTCATGCGTTCGCCGACGATCGAGCGGATCGCCGCGTCGAGAAACGGGTAGTGCGTGCAGCCGAGCACGAGCGTGTCCGCGCCCGCGTCGAGCATGGGCTCGACGTACGCGCGCAGCAGCGCGAGCAAGTCGGCCGAACCGATGTCGCAGCGCTCCACGGCTTCAACGAGGCCATGGCCCGGCTGGCACAGCACGCGCAGGTCGGCCGCGTGGCGCTCCACGAGCGCCTGAAAGCGCGCGCTGCGCAGCGTGACCTGGGTGGCGAGGACGCCCGCCACGCGCGATTTCGAAACCAGCGCCGCGGGTTTGATCCCCGGCTCCACCCCGATGAGCGGGATGGGGAGCCGCTCGCGCACGAGCGCGATGGATTGCGCCGTGGCCGTGTTGCAGGCCACCACCAGCGCCTTCGCGCCCTGCGCCACGAGCCATTCGCAGATCGCGAGCGTGCGGTCGGCGATGAAGTCGTCGTCGCGCTGGCCGTAGGGGGCGTAGCGCGAGTCGGCGGCATACACGAGCCGCTCGGCGGGCAGCAGCGCGCGCACGGCGCGCAGCACCGACAGGCCGCCGAGGCCGGAGTCGAAGATGCCGATGGGCGCAGCACTGGAAGAGGCCGGAAGGTTCACGGGGATGGGCGCTAAAGGGTTGGGGCGCACCCGCAAGGCGGACGGATGCGCGCGGGCGCGAGGCGCGCGATCAGGATTCTACCGAACCCATGGCCGACTGCTGGTAATTCTGGATGCCGATCTTGCCGATGAGGTCGATCTGCGTTTCGAGCCAGTCGATGTGCTCTTCGGTGTCTTCGAGAATCGTCACGAAAATCTCGCGCGAAACGAAGTCGCGCACCGATTCGCAATAAACAATCGCTTCCTTGCAGGTGGACTGTGAAATCTGCTCGAGCTTCAAATCGCACTCGAGAATTTCCTTGGTTTCTTCGCCAATCAGCAGCTTATGCAGGTCCTGGAGGTTCGGCAGACCGTCGAGCATGAAAATACGCTCGATGAGCATATCGGCATGCTTCATTTCGCCGATCGATTCGTCATATTCATGTTTGCCGAGTTTCTCGAGGCCCCAGTGCTTGTACATGCGGGCATGCAGGAAATACTGATTGATAGCCGTGAGCTCGTTCTTGAGCTGCGCGTTCAGATATTCGATGACCTTCTTGTCGCCTTGCATAGTCTTTCCTTTCTTTGTGGGGCGGTGACTGGTTTCCAACAATAAACGCTCAATACACAAAAGCCAAGGCCGAATCCACATTGAATTGCGGTGTATATCGGCGATTTACTCAGCGCTGAGAATTAATCTCAGTACGCCGCGCGTGATGCAAAAAAAACCGGGGCGCGCGGCCCCGGTTTTTAAACAGGCATCAGGCAGGCATCAAACCGTGGCGACCGGAATCTTGCCGATCTTCGCCTGCCATTCGGCAGGGCCGGTTTTGTGGACCGAGGTGCCCGACGAATCGACGGCGACCGTCACCGGCATGTCCTGCACGTCGAACTCGTAGATGGCTTCCATGCCGAGGTCTTCAAACGCGAGGACCTTCGAGCCGCGGATCGCCTTCGACACGAGGTAAGCCGCGCCGCCCACCGCCATCAGGTAAGCCGCCTTGTGCTTCTTGATCGCCTCGATGGCGACCGGGCCGCGCTCGGCCTTGCCGACCATCGAAATGAGGCCCGTTTGCGAGAGCATCAGCTCCGTGAACTTGTCCATGCGCGTGGCCGTGGTGGGGCCTGCCGGGCCGACCACTTCGTCGCGCACCGGATCGACCGGGCCGACGTAGTAGATCACGCGGTTCTTGAAGTCCACCGGCAGCTTCTCGCCCTTGGCGAGCATGTCGGCGATGCGCTTGTGCGCCGCGTCGCGGCCCGTGAGCATCTTGCCCGAGAGCAGCAGCGTCTGGCCCGGCTTCCACGAAGCGACTTCTTCCGGCGTGAGCGTATTGAGGTCGACGCGCTTGCTCGTTTCCGTGTTCGGTTCCCAGTTGACCTTCGGCCATGCGTCGAGCGAGGGCGCTTCGAGCTTGGCCGGGCCCGAGCCGTCGAGCACGAAGTGCGCGTGGCGCGTGGCGGCGCAGTTCGGGATCATCGCGACGGGCTTCGAAGCCGCGTGCGTGGCCGTGGCCATGATCTTCACATCGAGCACGGTGGCGAGACCGCCCAGACCCTGCGCACCGATGCCGAGCGCGTTGACCTTCTCGTGCAGTTCCACGCGCAGTTCTTCGATCCAGTCCTTCGGGCCGCGCTTGATGATGTCCTGGATGTCGATGGATTCCATCAGCGATTCCTTCGCCATCAGCATCGCCTTTTCAGCGGTGCCGCCGATGCCGATGCCGAGCATGCCCGGCGGGCACCAGCCCGCGCCCATCGTCGGCACGGTCTTGAGCACCCAGTCGACGATCGAGTCGGACGGGTTCAGCATCACGAACTTCGACTTGTTCTCCGAGCCGCCGCCCTTGGCTGCAACCTGCACGTCGACCTTGTCGCCCGGCACGATCTCGTAGTGGATCACGGCCGGCGTGTTGTCCTTCGTGTTCTTGCGGCCGCCTTCGGGCGGGCTCACGATCGAGGCGCGCAGCACGTTGTCCGGGTTCAGGTAACCGCGGCGCACGCCTTCGTTGATCATGTCGGTCACGCCCATCGTGGCGCCGTCCCAACGCACGTCCATGCCGACCTTCACGAAGATCGTGACGATGCCGGTGTCCTGGCAGATCGGGCGACGGCCCTCGGCGCACATGCGGCTGTTGGTGAGGATCTGCGCGATCGCGTCCTTCGCGGCCGGGCTCTCTTCGAGTTCGTAGGCGCGGCCCAGCGCCTCGATGTAGTCCTGCGGATGGTAGTAGCTGATGTATTGCAGCGAATCCGCAATGCTCTGGATGAGGTCTTCCTGTTTGATGACGGTCATGGCTAGCTTCTGTGGGGACGGGTGTTTTGAATCATGTCTGCCGTGTGCGCGGTTCAGTCGGACTCGGCGTGCTCGGGAACCGCTCGACGCGCCGCGGCGTGCCCGCCTGGCACCGGATGGCGGGCGGCGAGCTCCTGGTAGTGTTCGGGGTGCGTATGCGTGGTGATGCGGTCGATCCACGCCATCACGAGCGCGGAGACGAGGAACGCCACGTGGATGATCACCTGCCACATCACCGTATGCGTCGAGGCGGCATCGGGATTGATGAAGGTTTTGAGCAGATGGATCGACGAAATGCTGATGAGCGCCATGGCGAGCTTCACCTTGAGCACGCCGGCGTTCACGTGGTCGAGCCATTCGGGCTCGTCGGGATGGCCCTCGAGATTCAGGCGCGAGACGAAGGTCTCGTAGCCGCCCACGATCACCATGATGAGCAGGTTCGAGATCATCACCACGTCGATCAGGCCGAGCACAGCCAGCATGATGCTGGTTTCGTCGAGCGTGGTGGCGTGGCTCACGAGGTGCCAGATCTCCTTGAGGAACAGCACGCAGTACACGGCTTGCGCGACGATCAGGCCCAGATAGAGCGGCACCTGCAGCCAGCGGCTCATGAAGATGATGCTGGGCAACGGACGCATGCGGCGACGGGCTTTACCCGGTGCGGCGACGGAAGGCGGCTGGGGGCGTGCGGCGGACATGGGCAATCACGGTGGCGAATTCGGGCGGGGCTGCCTAAGTGGGGCTGCCTAAGCGGGGCTGCCCTGGTGCAGTCGTCTGGTTAGGGCCAGAAGACGCGCGCGAGGGGCCGGGCGGGCGCTATTGTACAGCGTCGCAGGAGGGGCTCGCCGGGATTCCGGCAGCGCCGCCCGCGCCCCGATGCTTTCAACCTGATTACGGAATGGTCACGAGGCCACCGGCGGCAGGCGCTTCATCTTGAGGCTCGCGAGCCCGATGCCGGCCACCACGCAGGCGAGCGCAATGCCGTGCGCGGGGGTGGGGCGTTCGCCGAGAAACGCGATGCCATAGACGGCCGCGGCCACCGGCAGCACGGCCGTGAACACGCCGGCGATGCTGCCCGGCACGTGGCGTATGCCCATCATCCAGAGGCAGAACGAGAACACGCTCGCCGAAAGTCCGTACCAGAGCGCGAGCCACCCGATGCCAGCGGGCACGCTCGAGAAATCGAACGACAGTGCGCCGGGCAGCCCCACGGGCAGCATCAGCAGAAAGCCGAACAGGTGTGTGTATGCGCAGATATCGAGCGGCGCGAGCGTTTGGGTGAGACGGCGCGACAGGATCACATAGAGCGATTCGCAGCACACCGCGCCGAGCACCATCAGGTTACCGATCAACGAGCTGGCGCCGCTGTCGCCACCGCCGCCCACGTGCGCGAGATTGATGACCGCGATGCCCGCAATGGCGAGCACGATGGAAGCGAGCGCCCGCGCGTCGGGGCGCTCGCGCAGGAGGAGCCAGGAGAAGAGGGCGACCACGGCGGGGATCGTGCTCGTGATGACGCCGGCCGCGACCGCGCTCGTGCGATGCACGCCGCCGAGCATCAGCAGCGTAAACCCGAATGTCCCAAACAGCGCCTGGAGGAACAGATTGATCCATTCGCCGCGCTTCACCTGTTGCATTCTGGAGCGACGCAGGAGCGGGCCGAGCACCGCGAGGGCGATCACGAAGCGCAGCAGCGCGAAGAGTGGAACGGGAATGAAGGCGACAATCGACTTGCCGATGCCGACGTTGCTGCCCACGAGCAGCATCGAGGCAATGAGAAACAGGGAATAGCGATTCAAGCTGGAATCCGGGTGCGCAGTTCAGTTAGCATTCTAAATGTCTGCTTACCTGCGTGCCATGGCGCGCCGCTTGCATGGTCTGCATGGGCGCGCGTAAGTGGCCGGTAAGTTGCTACGCTTAATCTTGCCGGCATGGGTAGTTTGCGAAGATCGCGCACGATCGTGCCTGTATCGCGCGCCCATGCATGCCGGGATGCCACAATGGCGGCTCCCGGCGCAAGCCAATAGCGCCGTGCCCGCATGCGGGCGGCGGCGCACGGAGACGGCGCGCACGGGCATTGAAGATGCTCATGCGTGTCCACGAATTTGACGTTTCATCTTCACCAAGGGGTTGTCGATGTCTGCGATTGAATCGGTTCTTCAGGAACGCCGCGTCTTTGCGCCTTCCGAGCAAACGGTGGCGGGCGCCACGGTGTCCGGCATGGACGCATACAAGGCGCTGTGCGCCGAAGCCGAACGCGATTACGAAGGCTTCTGGGCGCGCCTCGCGCGCGAAACCCTGAGCTGGCAAAAGCCCTTCACGAAGGTGCTCGACGAATCGAAGGCGCCGTTCTACACGTGGTTCGAAGACGGCGAACTCAATGCCTCGTACAACAGCCTCGACCGCCACGTCGAAGCGGGCAATGGCGAGCGCGTCGCGATCGTCTTCGAAGCCGACGACGGCACCGTCACGAACGTCACCTACAAGGACCTGCTCGCGCGCGTGTCGCGCTTCGCCAATGCGCTGCAGAAACGCGGCGTGAAGAAGGGCGATCGCGTGGTCATCTACATGCCGATGTCGGTCGAAGGCGTGGTCGCCATGCAGGCTTGCGCGCGTATCGGCGCGACGCACTCGGTGGTGTTCGGCGGCTTCTCGTCGAAGTCGCTCAACGAACGCATGGTCGATGTGGGCGCGGTCGCGCTCATCACCGCCGACGAACAGATGCGCGGCGGCAAGGCGCTGCCGCTGAAGAACATCGCCGACGAAGCGCTCGCCATGGGCGGCTGCGAAGCGGTGCACAGCGTGATCGTCTACAAGCGTACGGGCGGCAAGGTCGCCTGGCACGAAGGCCGCGACCAGTGGATGCACGAACTTTCGGCGGCCGAGAGCGACACCTGCGCGCCTGTGCCGGTGGGCGCGGAACACCCGCTCTTCATCCTCTACACGTCGGGCTCGACGGGCAAGCCGAAGGGCGTGCAGCACAGCACGGGCGGCTACCTGTTGTGGGCCGCGCAAACGATGAAGTGGACCTTCGATCACAAGCCCTCGGACGTGTTCTGGTGCACGGCCGACATCGGCTGGATCACGGGCCACAGCTATATCGCCTATGGTCCGCTTACGATCGGCGCGACCCAGGTTGTGTTCGAAGGCGTGCCGACGTACCCGAACGCGGGCCGCTTCTGGGACATGATCGCCAAGCACAAGGTCACGGTGTTCTACACCGCGCCCACGGCGATCCGCTCGCTCATCAAGGCATCCGAAGCCGACGCGAAGGTGCATCCGAAGAGCTACGACCTTTCTTCGCTGCGCATTCTCGGCACGGTCGGCGAGCCGATCAATCCCGAAGCGTGGATGTGGTACTACGAAAACGTGGGCGCCAAGCGCTGCCCGATCGTCGACACGTGGTGGCAAACCGAAACCGGCGGCCACATGATCACGCCGCTGCCGGGCGCGACGCCGCTCGTGCCGGGTTCGTGCACGCTGCCGCTGCCGGGCATCATGGCCGCGATCGTCGACGAAACCGGCCAGGACGTGCCGAACGGGCAGGGCGGCATTCTCGTCGTGAAGCGTCCGTGGCCCGCGATGATCCGCAACGTCTGGGGACAACCCGAGCGCTACAAGTCGGGCTATTTCCCCGAGGAACTCGGCGGCAAGCTTTATCTGGCCGGCGACGGCAGCGTGCGCGACAAGGACACGGGCTACTTCACGATCATGGGCCGGATCGACGACGTGCTGAACGTCTCGGGCCACCGCCTCGGCACGATGGAGATCGAGTCGGCGCTGGTGGCGAACCCGCTCGTGGCCGAAGCCGCCGTGGTGGGCCGCCCCGACGACACCACCGGCGAAGCCGTGGTGGCGTTCGTGGTGCTCAAGGCCACGCGTCCGCAGGGCGACGAGGCCGTGAAGCTCGCCAACGATCTGCGCGCCTGGGTGGGCAAGGAGATCGGGCCGATCGCCAAGCCCCGCGACATCCGCTTCGGCGAGAACCTGCCGAAGACGCGCTCGGGTAAGATCATGCGCCGTCTGCTGCGCTCGCTCGCGAAGGGCGAGGCGATCACGCAGGACGTTTCCACGCTGGAAAACCCGGCGATTCTGGACCAGCTCGGCGAATCGCTCTAAACGCCGAGGTTCGCGCGGCGCCTTGGCTGGCGCCGCGCGCCGCATCGATCCCCGCATTGCCCCGGATTGCCGGCCATACGCGTTTTTGCTACACAGGCGCATGGCCGCGCCACACACTACTCCGCAGAACAATCTCAATCCCTTGCCCGAGCCGCCCCCGGTGAGCGAGGCGATGGCGCGCGCGCATCGGCGCTACTGGCGCTTCAATCTCGCGCTGATCGCCGTGCTGATGACGATCGGCTTCCTCGTCTCGTTCGTTGCGCCGCTCTTTGCGCGACAGCTCGCCGGCCTGCGCTTCGCGGGCTTCAGCCTGCCGTTCTACCTCGGCGCACAGGGCGCGATCCTGCTCTATGTGCTGCTCGTCGCGATCTATATCGTGCTGATGCAGCGCGCCGACCGCGTGCTGCAAGCCGCGCTCGAAGCCGACATCGCCATTCGCGAAGCCAGCAAGGCACAGCAACGATGAGGCTTGCGCACCGGCTCATACGCTCCTACGCGTTGTACACGCTTGGCTTTCTCGCCTTCGTCTATGTGATGTGGCGGATCGAGCTTTCCACCGGCCCCGGCATGTGGATCGGCTATGTGTTCCTGTTCGTGCCGATCGCGGTGTACGCGGTGATCGGGCTGCTTTCGCGCACCTCGGACCTCGTCGAATACTATGTGGCGGGGCGGCGCGTGCCCTCGTTCTTCAACGGCATGGCGACGGCCGCCGACTGGCTTTCCGCCGCGTCGTTCATCGGCCTCGCGGGTTCGCTCTACGCGAGCGGCTACGACGGCCTCGCTTACCTGATGGGCTGGACGGGCGGCTACTGCCTCGTCGCCTTCCTGCTCGCGCCGTATGTGCGCAAGCTCGCCCGCTACACGATTCCCGACTTCCTCGGCACGCGCTTCTCGAGCAACCTCGTGCGTGCGCTCGCCGTGCTCGCGACAATCCTCTGCTCGTTCGTCTATCTCGTCGCGCAGATCCAGGGCGTGGGGCTGATCGCCACGCGCTTCATCGGCGTGGATTTTGCCATCGGCATTTTCTGCGGGCTGGCGGGCATTCTCGTGTGTTCGTTTCTCGGCGGCATGCGCGCCGTGACGTGGACGCAGGTCGCGCAATACATCATTCTCATCGCGGCCATCCTGATTCCGGTTTCGCTGATCGCGCACCGCGACGGCCTCGGCTGGCTGCCGCAAGTCGATTACGGCAGCGTGATGCAGCGCGTGGAAGCGCTCGAGCGCGACGTGCGCGGCGCGAGTGCCGAAGCCACCGTGCGCGACGCCTACCGCCAGCGCGCGGCGCAATGGCAGACGCGCCTCGACACGCTGCCGCAGTCGTACGTCGCGGAGAAGACGCACCTCGTCGAATCGCTCGCGAACCTGCGCCGCCACAACGGCCCGCTGCGCGATATCGATTCGCTCGAGCGTGAATTGAACGCCTTCCCGCGTGACGTGGACGCCGCACGCATGGTGTGGACGCGCCAGCGCGACGACCTGCTCGAGCGCGCCTCACCGCCCGTGCCGATGAATGAACCGTTTCCCGCCGCCGACGATGCCGAGCGGCGCCTTCATCAACGCAACTTCCTTTCGCTGCTCCTGTGCCTTTCGCTTGGCACCGCGAGCCTGCCGCACATCCTCACGCGCTACAACACGACGACCTCGGTGGCCTCGGCGCGGCGCTCGGTGGGCTGGACGCTCTTCTTCGTCGCGCTGTTCTATCTGACCGTACCGGTGCTCGCGGTGCTGATCAAGTTCGAGATCCTCACGCATCTGATGGGGCAGCGCTTCGACGATCTGCCGCAGTGGGTCATGCAGTGGCGGCGCGTCGAGCCGTACCTCATCAGCATTGCGGATGTGAACGGCGACGGCGTGGTGCGCTGGAGTGACATCCAGATGCAGCCCGACATGGTCGTGCTCGCGGCACCGGAAATCGCAGGACTGCCGTACGTGATGTCGGGGCTCATTGCCTCAGGTGCGCTCGCGGCCGCGCTTTCGACTGCGGACGGTCTGCTGCTCACGATCTCGAACGTGCTTTCGCACGACGTGTACTACCACATGGTCGATCCGAGCGCGTCGAGCCAACGGCGCGTGACGATGTCGAAGATTCTGCTGCTCGGCGTGGCGCTGTTCGCCTCGTATGTGGCGTCGCTCAACGCAGGGAACATTCTTTTTCTGGTGGGGGCGGCGTTTTCGCTGGCGGCGTCGAGTCTCTTTCCCGTGCTCGTGCTTGGGGTGTTCTGGAAACGCACGACGCGCCTGGGCGCCGTGGCCGGCATGATTGCGGGCCTGAGCGTGTGCGTCTATTACATCGTCTCGACGTACCCGTTCTTTACGCAGCTCACGGGCTTCGCGGGCCCGCGATGGTTCGGCATCGAGCCCATCAGCTCGGGCGTGTTCGGTGTGCCCGCTGGCTTTCTCGTGGCGATCGGCGTGAGTCTGCTCGATCGCAAGCCGGACGCGTATACGCTCGCGCTGGTGGACTATATCCGCCACCCGTAAGGGTGGGGACCTGATTGCCGGTGTGCGGTCGAGCACTTAAAAAACGGGCGGGCGAGGCGATACTGAAGTCCTCTCGTTCCCGCGCCGGTCCTCGAAGCAGTACGCGGGAATTCGGCGTCGGGCTGCGGCCCGACGTCCTTTTCTCTTGCCTGATCTGGTCGATTCGGACTTCCTTCCAACGTTGAGTGTTCAACGACCGGCGGCGCCGCTGTTCTCATTGCGCCCATCAAGTCATCCGCTTTTTGTCCGATAACCAGCGGGAGCGTGCGACGCACGCGTGTCCGGCGCATCCAGTAGATCGCCTTGGCGGCTACGGTACAATTTCGCGCGCCGCCGGCTGGGACTCGCGGTGAATCGAGCCAGAAAAATAGGCGTTTTCTCGGGGAAGTCATTGAAGCGCATTGCACTCAGCCTGATCATTGTCGGCGCCTTTGCGGCGCCCGCCGCTTTTGCCAAATGCTGGGGCAACGACGCCTTCCAGAACTGCGTCGACGAATCGGGCAATTCGTACACGGTGCAGCGCTTCGGCAACACGTCTACGGTCAACGGGTATCAGCAAAAGCTGCCGGGAGAGGCCTGGGAGCAGACCGGCGCATCCATTGGCGACACGACGTTCATCACGGGGCAGGCCGCCGATGGGTCGACGTGGACCGAGACGATCACGAACTACGGCAACGGCACAAGAACGATCTCGGGGATGGATGGGAAAGGGCTCGTGTACAACAAGTATTGCACGGTGAGTGGGTGTAATTGAGGGCGTTTGGACGTGCCTCGCGCACGTTGTTCCCTCTCTCTCGGGCGGGCTATTTGACGGGCTTGAAAAACAAAAACCCCGTAAGCCATTGAGCTTACGGGGTTTCGGCGTTTCGTTCTGGCGGAGAGAGGGGGATTCGAACCCCCGATAGGCTATTAACCTATACACGCTTTCCAGGCGTGCGACTTAAACCGCTCATCCATCTCTCCGGCGGGAGGCGAATTATAGCAGACTCCGCGCGCCGGAGGAAAGCGCCCGCGCGGCGCCTGGCACGATCTGCGCTCGGCAAAGTCTCCGGCGCCGCTCAAGCAACGCAGAAATCGTTCGTTCCCCGCTTGCCGGGCATTCCGTAACGTTGCCGCGCGGTCCTTGCAGCCGCCTCGCAAGGACCGCGCTCGCCGGTTACCAGAAGGCGAGCGGCCGCACACTCGACGCGAAGGGTTCGAGTGTCGTTGCGCAGTCATCGATCGGCGACTTTGGCGTGAGTTCGGGCGCCGACAATCAGGCGCTCGTCGTAGTGGGGATCCGTCACAAGTTCTGACGCCAGCGCGGACCTATGCGGCGAGCGTCGGCAGCCGCACGGGGGATCGCCGATAATGCTTCGGCGATCCCCCGAGGAGAATCTGCTTGAAAGTCAGCGAAGCCGTCACCAGCCGCAAGTCCGTGCGCCAGTTTTTGCCCGGTCCGGTGGATCCCGCCATCATTCGCCGCGTGCTCGATACCGCTGCGCGCGCGCCCTCGGGCGGCAATCTGCAGCCGTGGCATGTCCATGTCGTGGGCGGCGAATCGCTCGCGAAGCTCAAGTCGATCATGGCCGATCGCATTGCGCAGGCGCCGGCGGGCGAGCCGATGGAGTACGACGTGTATCCACGCGAGCTGGGTTCGCCGTATCGCGAACGTCGTTATCAGGTGGGCGAGGATCTTTACCGCAGCATCGATGTGGCGCGCGAGGACCGGCCCGGCCGGCTACGGCAATTCGCGCGCAACTATGCGTTTTTCGATGCGCCGCTCGCGCTCTTTTGCAGCGTGGATCGTCAGATGGGGCCGCCGCAATGGGCCGACCTCGGCATGTTCCTGCAGACGGTGATGCTGCTCCTGCGCGAAGCCGGCCTGCATAGCTGCGCGCAGGAATGCTGGGCGCGCTACGCGCAGAGCGTTGGCGAGTTTCTCGCCTTGCCGCGCGAACGCATGGTGTTCTGCGGCATGGCGATCGGTCACGAAGACGCGGACGCGCCCATCAACCAGTGGCGCTCGGCGCGCGTCCCGCTCGACGAGTTCGTGCAATTCGACGGCATTTAAATCTTATGAATAACTAACGATAGCAATACATATTGCTTACAGAGCGGCGCGAATGCGCGCGGCCAGCGCTTCGAGCTGCGCCATGTCGGCCATTTCGCGCGCATGCGGACGCAGCTCTTCACCCGCGCGGCGCGGAATCAGGTGAAAGTGCACGTGCGGTACGGTCTGCCCGGCGGCGGCGCCGTTGAACTGCGCGATCAACAGGCCTTCGGGTGCAAGCACCTTGCGCATCGCGACCGCCATCTTCTGCACCGTCGCCATCGCGGCGGCGCCGGCTTCCAGCGAAAGCTCATAGATGAACTCGGCGCCTTCCTTCGGCAGCACGAGCAGATGGCCTTCGGATTGCGGCATGACGTCCATGATCGCGAGCGTCGCGTCGTCCTCGTACACCTTGATGCAGGGAGCTTCGCCGCGCAGGATGCGCGCGAAGATGTTCTTGTCGTCGTAGGCCATGGTCAGTCTCTCCAGTTCGGGCGCGCCGTTTGCTCGCGCAGGGGCGATGGGTTTCGTCGAGTTTGCGATTATGGCCCGCCCCGTATGGCCTGTGCGTGTTCCTGCACAATTTTTGAAGTAGGTGCATCATAGAGTTTCTCGCAGCGCGCGCGACGACGAATGTCTTGATAGCAACCTCTTGAATGGCATCGGAGCAAGGTACCAAGGACCCGACTCCTGCCGCATGGAGCACGTATGGCAACGACTGATCTCGAAGCAGCTCAACCCGTTCGTGAGGCCACCGTTTCCGGGGCCTGGCGGTTCATAGCCCAGCTATTGGCGCGCGCTGACGTGAAGTTCAATGGCACCCGGCCGTGGGACATGCGCATCCACGATCCGCAGTTGCCCGAGCGCGTATTGGCGCTAGGCAACCTGGGCCTCGGCGAGGCCTACATGGACGGCCAGTGGGACTGCGAGCAGCTCGACGAATTCTTCGCGCATGTGTTGCGCGCGCATCTAGATGACCAGATCGATCCCTCCCGTCTCGTCTTCTACGCGCTCAAGGCGCGCCTCATGAACCGCCAGACCGTGCGCCGGGCATGGAAGGTGGGCCAGCAGCACTACGATATCGGCAACGAGTTCTACGAGGCGATGCTCGACAAGAACATGGCCTATACCTGCGGCTACTGGTCGGGCGGCGCGAAGACGCTCGACGAGGCGCAGGACGCCAAGCTCGATCTCATCTGCCGCAAGCTGGGTCTGAAGCCCGGCATGCGCCTGCTCGACATCGGCTGCGGGTGGGGCAGCCTTATGAAGTTCGCGGCCGAACACTATGGCGTGTCGTGCGTGGGCGTGACGATCTCGAAGGAGCAGGCCGCGCTCGGCGCCGAGCGCTGCAAGGATCTGCCCGTCGAAATCCGCCTGCAGGACTACCGGTTGCTCGACGAGAAGTTCGACCGCATTGCGAGCGTGGGCATGTTCGAGCACGTAGGCCCGAAGAACTATCGCACCTATATGGAAGTCGCGCAGCGGTGTCTTGTCGACGACGGTCTGTTCGTACTGCACACCATTGGCAAGAACCGCCGCGACACCACGCCCGATCCGTGGATCGACAAATACATCTTCCCGAACGGCGAGCTGCCGACCATCGGCCAGATCGCCGACGCTTCTGGCGGCCTCTTCGTGGCCGAAGACCTGCATAACTTCGGCGCCGACTATGACCGCACGCTGATGGCGTGGCACGCGAATTTCGAGGCCGCGTGGCCGCGTTTCAAGGCGCAGATGGGCGAGCGGTTCTACCGCATGTGGCGTTACTACCTGCTTTCGTGTGCCGGGGCGTTCCGTGCGCGCGACATCCAGCTGTGGCAGTGGGTGTTTTCGAAGAACGGTTTGCTGGGCGGCTATCGGCGTCCTGCCTGATCTTCCCGTCGCCTCGCCGATGCGGCCGCGTTGCGCCAATGGCGAACGCGGCCGTTTTCGTTGCCGATCAGCGAATCAGTGCCGAGACCGTTGCGATGCCAAGGATCGTCATGACGACCGAGGCGCACACGTGAATCGCGATCTCGCCCGCGGCCCAGCCGAAACGTCCGTGCTGCAGATGCGAAACGACTTCAGCGGAGAAGGTCGAAAACGTGGAGAGGCCGCCCATGAGCCCGGTAATGACGAAGAGGCGCCATTCGGCGGAGAGCTGGGGCATGCGCCCGAAGTAGGCGACCGCGAGGCCGATCACATAGCCCGCGATGATGTTCGACGCTAGCGTGCCGAGCGGCAGTTCAGGGTAGAGGGCATTCAGGCGTATCCCGAGAACCCAGCGCAGCAGCGAACCGAGCGCGCCGCCAAGGCCGACGGCGAAGATGGACAAATACATGGTCTGGAGTGGTTGAGGGCGCAATATGAGCCGGTGCGCCATGCGCTGACGGCCCTGTCTGTCTACCGTTTTCGAGCACGGAGTGTAGCACCGGCCGGGACCGGCGGTTTCACGCCACGGCGGCTTGCCCTCAGACCATATCTTGTCCAGCTTCTTTCTTGAACCCGCGCCGGGCGGCGTGTCAGACGATCCCGCCGTTCGCGCGCAGCACCTGGCCGTTGACCCAGCCGCCGTCCGGGCCCGCGAGGAACGACACGACACTCGCAATGTCGTTGGGTTGCCCGAGGCGCTGCAGCGGCGGCATGTTCGCGAAATGCTGGACCTGCTCTTCGGTTTTGCCGCTGAGGAACAACTCTGTCGCCACCGGCCCCGGCGCAACCGCGTTCACGCAGATCGAGCGGCCGCGCAGTTCGCGTGCGAACACGCGCGTGATCGTCTCCACGGCCGCCTTACTCGCCGTATACAGCGCGTAACCGGGCAGATTCATCGCGAGCACGGAGGTCGAGAAGTTGATTACGCGGCCGCCGTCCGCGAGCTTCGTCGCCGCTTCGCGCAGCGTGTTGAGCGTGCCGCGCACGTTGATGTCGAAGGTTTCGTCGTAGATCGCGTCGGTCGAGTCGGCAACCGTAACCGTCTTCATGATGCCTGCGTTGTTCACGAGCAGCGTGGGCTGGCCCAGCGCTTCGGCGGTGGTTGCGAAGAGGCGGCGCACCTCGTCGGCCTTCGCGATGTTCGCTTGCACGGCGACGGCGCGCCCGCCGCCCGCCGCGATCTTCGCGACGAGCGCCTCGGCTTCCGCGCTGCGCGAAGCGTAGTTGATGACGACGGCGTAACCGTCGTGCGCGAGACGTTCGGCAATGGCGGCGCCGATGCCGCGCGAGGCGCCCGTGATGATGGCGACGCCGCGCGAATTCGTGGATGCATTCATGATCGGAGTCCTTCTCGTGAGTGGTGAGAACGGGCTCGATCATGGACGAAACCGCAGCGGCGATCATTGCGCGCCGCCGGGTTTCATCATTCCATTTCGATTAACAATGCTGCAGGGCGGCGCTCAGTAGGCGATGCAGACGGATTTCGTCTCCGTGTACGCGTCGATGATCGCGCGGCCGTGCTCGCGGCCGATGCCCGAGGCCTTGAACCCGCCGAAGGGCAGCGCCGGATCGACCATGTTGTGCGTGTTCACCCATACCGTGCCGGCCTGCACGCCATCCACCACGCGCAGCGCGCGGTCGAGCTGGTTGGTCCAGACGCTCGCGCCCAGACCGTACTCCGAAGCATTCGCCGCCGCGACGGCTTCTTCGACGTCGTCATACGGCATGGCGACGAGCACCGGCCCGAACACTTCTTCGCGCACGACGGTAAGCGGCTTGTTGGCCGCGTTCGCAATCACTGTGGGCTCGATAAAGAAGCCGGGGCGATTGCCGTCCCCGCCGCCTGCCACGATCTCGCCGCCTTCGGCGCGTCCCTGCGCGATCATGCCGGCGACCTTGGCGCGATGGCGTGCCGAAACGAGCGGGCCCATCTGCGTGGCCGTGTCGAAACCCGAGCCGAGCACGGTTGCGCGCGCAACCTGTGCAATGCCGTCGACGATCTCATCAAAACGCGCGCGCGGCAGATACAGGCGCGAGCCTGCCGTACAGACCTGGCCGTGATTGAAGAAGATTGCGCCGGCCGCGCCTTCGATCGCGCGCTGCGGATCGCAGTCGTCGAGCACGATCACGGGACTCTTGCCGCCTAGTTCGAGCGAGACGCGCTTGAGGTCGCTTGCGCATTGCTTGCCGATGATGCGGCCCACTTCGGTCGAGCCCGTGAAGGTGACCTTGTCGACCTGTGCATGGCGCACGAGTGCGGCGCCCGCCGTTTCGCCCTGGCCCGTGACGACATTGAACACGCCCGGCGGAAAGCCGGCTTCGTGCGCGAGTTCGGCGAGGCGGATGGCGGTGAGTGGCGTTTCCTCGGCGGGCTTGAGCACCACGGTGCAGCCGCAGGCGAGCGCGGGCGCGATTTTCCAGACCGCCATCAGCAGCGGAAAATTCCACGGCACGATCGCGGCGACTACGCCCGCGGGCACGCGCCGCGTGGAGGCGTTGTAGCGCACGCTGGGCGGGAACGCGAGCGAGAGATCCACGGTGCTGCCCTCGATCTTGGTCGCCCAGCCGGCCATATAGCGCAGCCATTGCACGCTGCCGCCCACTTCGAGCATCTTCGAGAAGCCGAGCAGCTTGCCCTGGTTGAGCGTTTCGAGCGCGGCGAGTTCGTCGCCGTGCTGCTCGACGAGGTCGGCCAGCTTGAGTAGCAGGCGCTCGCGCGCGGCGGGCGGCATGCGCCGCCACGTGTCGGCTTCGAATGCGCGGCGCGCGGCGGTGACGGCGGCGTCGATGTCGGCGTCGCTGGCGTCGGGCACCTGCGCGATCTCCGCGCCCGTGGCGGGGTTGAATACGGCAAACGTGCGGCCGTTGCCGCTTTCGCTAAAACGTCCGTCGACGAACATCTGCGTGCGGATCGTGTGCGTGAAGTCATGGCGGTCCATTCCGTCTCCTGATTTCTGTAGTAATGCGTACGTTTATTCGGTGAGTGTCTCAGCGTAATTCGATTGCGTTGCCCGCAGCGAGTGCGGCTGAAGCAGGGTAGGGCGCGCGCGTACGGAATCGGCGTGGCGTCGCGAATGCGTATGCGCATGCAAGATTGAGCGTGCCGCCAATGAGGAACAGCGCGTAAAAGCCTTGTCCAAAGCCCCATGACGTGGTGGCGAACGCCGCGCCTGCCAGCATGCCCGCGTGATGGGCGAGGCCGGGACAGCCGGCGCCCGACGCGCGCGACGCTCGCCCACCGCGCATGAGCGTGGGGAGCGTCAGGTAGTCGAGCACGGCGAATGCGGGGGCAGCGAGCGCGGCCCACGGCACGAGGCAATCGAACGTGAGCGCGGCGAGCAGCGCGCCGCGCAACACGAAGAGCGCGAGCAGCGCGCGCCGGTAATCGACGCGATCGGCGAGCCAGCCTGCGAGACTCACCATTGCGACTGACGTCACGACCTGCGTCACGGACATCGCGGCGCCGCCGCAGAGCGCGAAAAACTGGAAGCGCGCGAGCACGCCGCTCGACAGGCCCGCAAGCAGCGCGGGTGCGATCAGCAGCATGCCGTTGCGCCATGCCGGCGCGATGGTATGCGTATGCACCGATCTTGCCGCGCTATCACGCGTGCGCCGCAAGTGCATGCACCCAGCGGCGAGCAGGACGATGCCGCCCAGGATGAGCGGCGTCGGCGCGAACGTTGCTCCTGCGTGAGCACCGGCGCCCATTGCCGCCGTCGTGAGTACGAGTGCGCTCGCGATCGGCACGGTGGCACGCGTGGCGAAGCCGCGCGCGAGCGTGCCCGGGATCAGCGCCATCGCAAGCAAGGCAAGCGCGCTCGCGGCGAATGCGGTGAACGGCGCGCCGGCCTGCATTGCCGCGATCATGACGCCTCCCACAAGCGCGCTCGCGCCACCGGTGATCGACGCCCAGACACACAGCAGGCGCGCGGCGTGCATCACAGCCAGGCGGCGCTTACGCGGCATCATCGCGTGCTCACTGCTTGCTGTGGCAGCACGATTTTGCTTCGGGCGCGTCTGTGCCGTCCTGCACGCTGTGCGGATCGCGCCCGCCCGGCAGGTCCATCGCGGGATTGCCATAGAAGAAGTTGTTGGGCTTGAGCATGAAGCCCGCATACTCCACCGGCATCACGGGGAAATCCTCGGGTTTGCACACGTGCGTGTGGCCGAAGCTGTGCCACAGCACGATGTCCTCGTTCTCCACGTTGCGGTTCGCCTCGATATAGCGCGGCAGGCCGTCGCCGCCCGCGTGCTGGTTCGGGTAGTCGCCGCTCGCGTAGCGCTGCGTCGCGTCGTACGGCGTGACCCACACGTGGCGCGTGGCGAAGCCGCCGCGCTGGCGCACCTTCGAGTTGGGATCGGCGAGCATGAGCGGCGAGTCGTTGATGATGAGCTTGTAGCCCGGGTTCGCGCCCACGCGGTTCTTCACGTTCGGGTTCACCACTTTCCAGAAGCGCCCCGTCTGACCATTGGCGTTGCGCGCCGCTTCCTGCTCCGTCTTGAGCACGCGCCTGGTCGTATCGAACACGTTGCCGTACGGATTCTCCGCACCCATTGCACGCGGCACGAATTCGTGCTCGGTGACGGCGTTCTTCTCGCCGTCCACCATCATGTGCAGGCGCGCGTTGAAGAAGTGCTGATGCGTCGGGCCGCCGAGGTTTTCGGTGACCATTCCGCCCCACGGGTACGTGTCGCCATCGGCGACCGCCGAGGTCTGGATGATGCCCGTGAGCTTGCATTCGAGCTGGATCGTGCCGTCCTGATAGAAGTACCAGTAGAAGCCGTAGTCGTAGTTGCCCACGGTCGCGAAGAACGAGATCACGAGGCGGCGCGAGCGGCGCATCTCGAACACGCCGGTACGGAACTCGTAGTGCTTCCAGAGCGTGCCGTAATCTTCTTCGTGCAGACACACGGCGTTCTTCATGGTGAAGCCGTTGCCGAAGTCGTCGGCGGAGGGGATGTCGAAATAGCGGATCGTGCCGAGGCAGTCGCAGCCCAGTTCGAGCTGGTTCGCGAGCTTGCCGAGTCCGTATTCGCCGGCGTCGAAGGCGCTTTTCCAGTAGTGGTTCGTGGTGGGGTCCGAGTAGGGCACGCACATCTCGGTCACGCTCGCGCGGTAGACGATCGGGCGCGGCGCGCTCTTGCCGTCGTCCCACGTGATCTGATGCAGCACGAGCCCTTCGCGCGGCGTGAAGCCCACACGGAATTTCCAGTTCTGCCAACTAACCTGCCAGCCGTCTATCGTGAAGCTCGGGCCTTCGGGCTGGCTGATCGAAAGCGGCTTGACGGTGGTGCGCGGCTCGCCGAGGCTCGGCGCGTCGTAGTTGTGTTTCGCGCGCGGAATGGGGATGATGCGGCCGTCGTCGATCAGCTCGATCACCTTGTGGGCGAGCAGGTCTACCACGGCGACGACACCTTCGATGGGGTGCGCGTAACCGTTGTCGGTCAGGGACTCGCGGTAGTAGCTCACACAGCGCACGAGGCGGCGGCCATTCTCGTTCGGGCGGTCGAACGCGCCGGCGGAGAACGGATCGACCTGCACGCGCTCGAGTTCATCATCGGTGACGCCGCGCTTTTTTACGGCCTCGCGCCATGCCGTGTCTTCCTTGACGATGCGCTCCGCATTCATGAAGTCTTCGATCATCACGGGCGGCTGGCCATAGGGCGCGCTTTGCAAGGCGAGCGCCTTGCGCGATTCCACTTTCTTCTCGCGCAGGTCCACGACGAGTTCGAGCGTCTGGCTGCGGGTGCGATCGATCGCGATGACGAAGGCGCGGCGCGAGTAGTAATCGCCGTGCTTGTATGCCAGCACTTCCGCCTTGGGCGGCTCGCGCAATTCGGTGACAGGAAAACGCCCATATTCATCGAGCTGCTCGGCGGCTTTCACGATGTCACAGGCAAGCTGCATTTCGGCGAGGCTCAACGGGTCGAGCGGATGCGCGTTCAGATTCGTGTTCATAAGCATTTCGTAAGGAAGACGTTGGGCGCAACAGGGCATGGGACGGTATGAAGAATCCGCATTCGTCTCGTGCGATGTCGATGGGTGAATCGTAGAAACGCCGTATTTTTTTCGCGCTTGCAAAACGCGCCAAAGGGGCGATAGAGTGCGCCAGAGTAGATCGATGGTTAAAACTGTCGACGCATACAGGCCCTAATGGAGCGAGACATGAAAAGAGTGCCTGTCAATAGCGGGTTTCCGATGATTCGCGGTGCCGTGATGGGTCCCATCGTGCGTGCCCTCGACGCCGCTGGTGCGGACTGCGATGCATTGCTGGCCGACTTCGGACTGAGTCGCCGGCAGCTTTCCAATCCCTATGAAATCGTGGCGCTGGGGCGCTATGTGGGCGCGTTCGAACGCGCGGCGCAAGTGCTCGACGAGCCCTTTCTCGGCCTGCGTTTAGGCGCCGAATTGCAGCTCACGGAACTGGGGCCGGCTGGCCTCGTGTTCATGTCGTCGCCCACGCTCGGCGCCGCAATCCGTAAGTTCACCGATACGCTCGGCTCGTGGCAAAGCGCGACGGCCGTCGATCTCGTGAGCGACAACGCCTGGCCGATGTGGAGCTATCGCATCGCGCATACGCAGATCTGGCCGCGCCGGCAGGACGCCGAGTACAGCGTATCCGCCATGTGCCACATGATTCGCCAGGTGCGGGGCGCCGCGTGGACGCCGTGCGAGATTCATTTCGAGCACGCAGCGCCCGAGGACCTCAAGCCTTATTTGCGCCTCTTTCGCGTGCCCGTGCGGTTCCAGCAGCCGGCCAACGGCGTGGTCCTGCACCCGCACGATCTCGACACGCCGCTCAAGAGCGCCGACGTGCAGATGGCGCGCATGATGGAGCGCCACGCCACCGACCTCATTTCGCGCGACACGATCCCGCATACGCTCGTCGACCAGGTGCGCGATCTCGTGACGCGCCGGCTCGCGCGCGAGAAGCTCGTGGTCGGCGATATCGCGAAGGACCTCGGGCTTTCGGACCGCTCCTTGCAGCGGCATCTGGCCGACGCCGGCACCTCCGTGCGCCAGATCATTCGTGAAGAGCGCGAGCGCAGCGTTGCGGTGCTGCGCGAGCAGGAGGGCATGACCAACGCGGCCGTCGCCCGCGCGGTGGGTTATGCCGACGCCACGGTGCTATGGCGTGCGACGCGCAACTGGGGCCGTGGAGGCGCGAAACGAACCCGCTAGCGCGCAAATCGTGAAAGCTGACTGATGGCTTTCGGTAAGTTTGTGGGCTGAATAAAGTACGAATTCCCAGCTCGCGGCATTAATCAGGATGTCGAAGGTAATATCGACCGCTTCAGCGCGGTTAAGTGAAAACCCGCTCCAGCCCTGGCGTACTTTATCGAGTAATTGGCGCGTTGTGCCAGGTCGGCGACTTTATTAGCTGCCTACCATGCGCTCAATCCGAATCGGGAAATTCGATTCGTCGAGCGCCGGAGGCACGCGGTTCTTCATCGTGTCGTATGGCGAACCCAGAACAGACACCAGCAGAGGCAACGATGAACGAACCGTATTCTTCTCCCGCTCACCTCGTTGGAGACAACGCGGCAGTGGACTCACAGCGCAGCCTGCTCGGGCTTTGGCAGATCGTCTTTCTCGTCATTTCCGCAGCGGCGCCGCTCACCGGCATGCTGGGCGCGGTGCCCCCGGCCATCAGCCTTGGCAATGGCGCGGGCATTCCCGGCGCATTCGTGATCGCGGGCGTGGTGCTGCTCGTGTTCAGCGTGGGATTCGCTTCGATGAGCCGCCACATCGTGCGCGCCGGCGCGTTCTACGCGTACATCACGGCGGGTTTCGGCCGCCCCGTCGGCATGGCCGGCGCGCTCGTCGCACTGCTCTCGTACACGAGCATCCAGATTGCGCTGTACGGCCTGTTCGGCTTCTTCTGCACGGTGGTGCTCGGGCCATTGCTGCATAGTTCGTTGCCGTGGTACGCGTATTCATTCGTGTGCCTCGTCGTCGTGCAGTTCACCGGCATTCGCGGCATCGACCTGAACAGCCGCCTGCTCGGCGTGCTGATGTGTCTCGAACTCGGCATCCTGCTGCTGCTGAGCCTCGCGATCGTGATTCATCATGGCGGACCGGACGGCCTCACGCTCGCGCCGTTTTCGCCGCGTCACGTCTTCAGCGGCCACCTCGGCATCGCGGTGATGTTCGCGCTCGCGTCGTTCATCGGCTTCGAGGCCACGGCGATCTACGGCAAGGAGTGCCGCGATCCGAAGGTCACGGTGCCGCGCGCCACTTATGTTTCCGTTACGCTGATTCTCGTGTTCTTTGCGTTCGTCACGTGGGCCATCGTTTGCGCCTACGGCATCAGCAACGTCGCGGACGTCGCGACGAAACAGCCAGGCGACTTTTGGTTCATCCAGTCGACGAAGTACCTGGGCGGCGCGATGACCACGACGATGAGCTTCCTGCTGCTTTCCAGCATCTTCGCGAGCCTGCTGTCGTTCCACAACACGATCGTGCGCTACATCCATGCGCTCTCGGGCGAGGGGATTCTTCCCGCGGTGCTCGATCGCCTGCATCCGAAGTATGGATCGCCGTATCTCGCGAGCTATCTGCAGACGCTTTCGGTTGCTGTGCCGGTCGGCTTCTTCGTTCTCGCGGGCAGCGATCCGTTCAATATCGTGTTCAGCTGGGGCTCGGCGCTCGGCACCATCGGCATCGTCATGCTGCAGGCGGTCACGAGTTTTTCGGTGGCGGCGTTTTTCCGCGCCACGAAGAAGGACACGCGCCTGTGGCACGCTTTCCTCGCGCCGGTGCTGGGCGGTTGCGGTCTGCTCTCCATCGGCATCGTGCTGATCGGCAATCTCGACGCGCTCGCCGGCTCCGATAGTCCCGTCGTGCGCGCGTTCCCGTGGGTCGTGCTCGCGGTGGCGCTGATCGGCGTGATGATCGCCTTCGTGCTCAAGCGTTCGCGGCCGGACATCTACGCGCGCTTCGGCCAATAACTAGACGCCCGGGACGCGCCTCGCGCCAAGTCCTCGATTCGCGCAGTTCCTGACTAGCGCGGCGCGCCCCCTGGCGCCGCGCTCCGGGCGCGCACGTGCATGCAGCGCAGCTGCCTACCTCTCTTAGACAAGACAACGACATGACAAATCTCGTCAAGCGCTCGGCGCTGGCGCTGGCTTCGTGCGCCCTCGCGACTGGCGCACTCGCGCAATCTTCAGTCACGCTTTACGGCACGGTGGACGCGGGCCTCATCTATTCGACCAACCAGCAGACTACGCACGCCGACGGCAGCACGAGCGGCCACGCCAACTGGCAACTGGGCGGCGGCAATCTCGTGCCGTCGCGCTGGGGCCTCACGGGCAGCGAGGACATCGGCGGCGGCACGAGCGTGAACTTCACGCTCGAAAACAGCTTCTTTTCGCAGAACGGCGCGCTATTGCAGGGTGGCACGCTCTTCAACCGCAACGCCTGGGTGGGCGTGGCGAACAGCCACTACGGCACGCTCACGCTGGGCCGCCAGTACGATCCGTTTTCCGACGATCTGGGCGCCTATGTGTCGAGCAACAACTGGGCGACGCTCTATGGCTCGCACTTCGGCGACGTGGACAATCTCAACGAAGCGTTCAACTTCAATAACTCGATCAAATACGTGAGCCCGAGTTTCGGCGGCTTCACGCTGGGCGGCCTGTTCAGTTTTGGCGGCGTGGCGGGCAACTTCTCGCAGAACCGCGGCTGGTCGGTGGCGGCGAACTACGCCAACGGGCCGCTTTCGCTATCCGCCGGCTACCTCGAGTTGCGCAATCCGCTGCAGGCAGCGCTGGGCGGCGAGACCGGCTATATCGGCGACTTCAGCTGCAGCAATCCGAATGCATCGTACTGCGAACTACAAAATGCGCAGCGCGTGAGTATTTTCGGCGCAGGCGGCTCGTACGCGTTCGACAAGGTCAGCGTGGCGCTCAGCTATACCCATACGCTTCTCTCGCAGAGTCTGTATTTCGCTGACGCGGCGCGGCCGCGTGGCGCGGACATCTCGTTCGATATTGCCGAGCTGAATACGTCGTGGCAATACTCGCCCGCGCTGCAGTTCGGCTTCGCCTATATCTTCAACGACGCGCATCCGGACGGCGGCTCGTCCACACGGCTTCACCAGATCAACCTTGGCGCGGTCTACAGCCTCTCCAAGCGCACGGCGGTTTATGCGGTGGCGATCGGCCAGAAGTCGTCGGGGGCGGGTCTCGGGATCGATGCCGCGAGCGGCGCGACGCAGAGCCTGGCGCAGATTCCGAATCTCGTGAATTCGAACACCGACAAGCAGCTTGCCGTGATCGCGGGCATTCGCCACAACTTTTGAGCGAAAAGCCATCGCGCATGATGCGCCGCGGCAACCCGCGGCGCGCACACGCTTGGCGCGACGCCCGCGCCGTTCGGCAGTAGAATGTTCGGGTCCGCTTTTCGTGTGAGCCCGCGCATGAAAGTTGCCTTGTTCGTCCCTTGCTTCATCGACGCGTTCTACCCCGAGGTGGCAATCGCCACACTGGAACTGCTGGAGCGTTTAGGCTGCGGGGTCGACTATCCGCTCGAACAAACCTGCTGCGGCCAGCCCATGGCCAACAGCGGCGCGCAGGCCGAGGCAGCCGGCGCGGAGCGCGTGTTTGCGCGCGCCTTCGCAGGCTACGACTATATCGTCGGGCCTTCGGCGAGCTGCGTGAATCACGTGCGCGACCACCTCACCGCGATCGAGCAGACCGAGACCGTGCGCAAGGTGCGCGAGAGCACCTACGAACTCGTCGAGTTCCTGCATGACGTGCTGGGTGTGCGCGAGTTCCCCTGGGCCGAATTTCCCTGGCGCGTGGGTTTGCACAATAGCTGCAGCGCACTACGCCACTTGAAGGAAGCCTCGGTTTCGGAAATCGCGGGTCCGACCTTCTCGAAGCCGCTCGCGCTGCTCGAACATGTGAAGGGCATCGAGTTCGTGAAGCCGGCGCGCCCCGACGAATGCTGCGGCTTCGGCGGCACGTTCGCCGTGACCGAAGAGGCGGTGTCGGTGCGCATGGGTCAGGACAAGGTGATCGATCACGTGAGCGCGGGCGCGCAATACATCGTGTCGGCCGACATGTCCTGCCTCATGCACCAGCAGGGCTGCGCCGAGCGCATGAACGCGGACATCCGCTTCATCCATATTGCCCAGGTGCTGAACGGAGCGCGCGAATGAAGCGAGTCGAACACGCGAAGCTCGCCGGCACGTTTCTCTCGCGGCCCGAGCATGTCGCCTTCCACGACAAGCGTCTGTGGGACTTGCGCTCGAAGCGCGACGCCCAGGCGCATGCCATCCCCGAATGGGAAATGCTGCGCACGCTCGCCTCGCAAATCAAGGCGCATACGCTCTCGCATCTTGCCGACTACCTCGACCATTTCACGCGCACGGCGCAAGCCAATGGCGTGCAGGTCCATTTCGCGGATACGGCCGAGGAACACAACGAAATCGTTTATCGCATCCTGAGCGAGCGGGGCATGACCGCGCTCGTGAAGAGCAAGTCGATGCTCACCGACGAGTGCGAGATGCGTCCGTACCTGGAATCGCGCGGCATTTCGGTGATGGAGACCGACCTTGGCGAGCGCATCCAGCAGCTCGACAAGCAGCCGCCCAGCCATATCGTCGTACCCGCCGTGCACAAGCTGCGCGACGACGTGGCCGAAGTGTTCGGCCGCACCATCGGTACGGACCCGCACAACAACGACATTCACTATCTCGCGGAAAGCCAGCGTATGAATACGCGGCCGTGGTTCGTGCGCGAGAAGACGGCGGGCATGACCGGCTGCAATTTCGCAGTGGCCGAAACGGGCACGGTGGTGGTGTGCACCAACGAGGGCAACGCGGACCTTTCCGCCAACGTGCCGCCGCTGCACATCGTCTCGATGGGCATCGAGAAGCTGATTCCGCGTCTTTCCGATCTCGGCGTATTCGTGCGCATGCTCTCGCGCAGCGCGCTCGGTTCGCCGATCACGCAATACACCTCGCATTTCCGTGCGCCGCGGCCCGGCGCCGAAATGCATTTCGTGCTCGTCGACAACGGCCGGTCCGAGCGGCTCGCCATGCCCGAGTTCTGGTATTCGCTCAAGTGCATTCGCTGCGGCGCATGCATGAATACCTGTCCCGTGTACCGGCGCAGCGGCGGGCTCTCGTACGGCAGCACCTATGCGGGGCCGATTGGGGCGATCATCAATCCGACCTTCGACCTCAAACGCTTCAGCGCGTTGCCGTTCGCTTCGACGCTCAACGGCAGCTGCACGAACGTGTGCCCGGTGAAGATCAATATTCACGAGCAGATCTACCAGTGGCGGCAGGTCATCGCGGCACAGCACGAAGTCCCGTTCGTGAAGCAGGAAGTACTGAAGATGGCTGGCCGGTTGCTCGGCAGTCCGACGCTTTATCGCGGCACGGTGAAGTCGCTCGAGGGCGCGTTGCGGCGCTTGCCGAATTTCATGCTCTACAACCCGCTCAATATCTGGGGCAAGCAGCGCGATCTGCCGCACGTGCCGCACACGACATTTCATGCCTGGTACCGGAAAAACCGCAAGGGAGGTGGCGATGGCGGATCGTGAGGCGTTTCTCGCGCGCGTGCGCGCCGCGCAACCCGCGCACGAACCGTTGCCCGAGGTGCCGCTGTTCGAAGCGCCCGCCGGCGATCTGCGCGAGCGCTTCGGCGTCGCTCTCAAACTGATGGGCGGCGGCGAGACGCAGGTGCAAAGCGCGGCCGAGGTGCGCGCCATGATCTTGCGCCGCTTTGGCAGCGAGGCGCGCATCGCATCGGCCACGCCGGAGGTGCCGGGCACGCGCGAGATCAGCGCCGCCACGAAACCGGCCTCGCTCGAAGACGTCGACGTGGGCGTGGTGCGCGCGCGCTTCGGCGTGGCGGAAACGGGATCGCTCTGGCTGAGCGAGCGCGAGTACGTGGTGAACGCGCTCGGCTATATCGTGCAGCATCTCGTGGTGCTGCTCGATCCCGCACAACTGGTGGCGGGGCTGCAGGACGCGTACCGGCGCGACGATTTTCGCAGCGCGCGCTACGCGGCGCTCGTCACAGGGCCGTCCGCGACGGCCGATATCGAAGGTGTGTTGATCCAGGGGGCACAAGGGGTGAGGTCGTTGACCGTGGTGTGGCTGCCGGCGCCGTGACGGTTGCACGCCATGGTCATCCACGTCCTTCTCCTGAGCGGCTTCCTTCTGGCGAGCATCGCGCTCGTGCAGGCGGTGAGCCTGCGCTGGTCGATTTCCGAATCGGTCCTGCTCGCCGCGTGGGGTTTCGCGCTGGGCGGCATCTATCTCGTGAGCGGCGAGGCCTGGCCCACGCTCGCCGCGAACTTCGTGATGCCCGCGCTTGCGCCTCGACTGCCGCCCGAGGCTTACCTGTGGATCTTCCTGCCACCGCTGCTATTCCAGGCCGCGCTCAGCGTGAACGTGCGCGAGATGCTCGGCGACGCGGCGCCCATTCTGCTGCTTGCCGTGGTGGCCGTGTTCGTGGCGACCGGCATGGTGGGCGGCGCGGTCCGGCTCACGGGCCTCGGTCCGCTCGCCGACGGCCTCCTGCTCGGCGCCATGATCGCGACGACCGACCCTTCCGCCGTGCTCGCCGTGTTCCGCGAAGTGGGCGCCCCCGAGCGGCTCGTGCGCCTCGTGGAAGGCGAGAGCCTGCTCAACGACGCGGCCGCTATCGCCATTGCCAGTGTGCTGATCGCCGCGATCACGGGAGACGCCGCCCATGTCCCGGCAACGTCCGCGCTGCGCGCGCTCGGCATCGCGCTCGGCGGCGGGCTGCTGGTCGGGGCGCTGGCCGGGCGCGCGTTCGCGTGGCTCCTGCCGGCCCTGGGCGGCGAGGGCAAAGCCGAGATCTCGCTCAGTTTCGCGCTGCCGTATCCGCTCTATCTCCTCGCCGACCAGATGTTGCACGTCTCGGGCGTGGTGGCCGTGGTCGCGGCCGGGCTCGTCATCAGCGGGCTGGGAAGCACGCGCCTGTCGCCTGTCAACTGGAAGCATCTGCAACTGATCTGGGAACAGATTGCGGCCATGGCGGGCGCGGCGATCTTTCTGCTCGCGGCCATGCAGATTCCGGCCACGCTGCGCAACGCGCAGTGGCTCGATCTCGTCGCGCTCGCCGTCGTGGTGGTGGCGGCGTTCGCGGCGCGCGTCGTCGTGGTGTTCGGCATGCTGCCGCTACTGAGCCGACTGCGGCTCACCGAGCCCGTGAGCGCCGCCTACAAGCTCGTGATCGCCTGGGGCGGGCTGCGCGGTGCGGTGACGCTCGTGCTCGCGCTCGGCCTCGCGCAGGACACGGCGCTGCCCGATTCCACGCGCCGCTTCGTCGCGATCCTCGCGACGGGTTTCGTGCTCGTGAGCCTGATCGTGAACGGCACGTCGCTCAAGCTGCTGATCCGGCGGCTGCGCCTCGATCTGCTGTCGCCGCAGGAGCAGGCGCTGCAGCAAAAGGCGGTGCAGCTGTCGTCGATCGGCGTATCCGAGCGCGTGCATATGGCGGCACGCACCTTTCACATTCCTGATGCGATCGCCGACCAGGCCTGCCATACGTTCCGGCGCAGCGTCGACATGAGCGCGACGGCATTCGATTTCGAAGCGGCGCTCTCGGACCGCGAGCGTCTCGTCATCGGCCTCGTGACGCTCGCGGCGAAGGAGCGCGACCTCATTCCGCAGTATGGCAGCGGCATCATTACGATCCGCAATCTCGACGCCATGATGCGTAACACCGACGCCATGATCGAAGAGGCGCGCGTGGGCGGGCGCCTCGGTTATCAGCGCGCGGCCGCAAAAATACTGGCCGATACGATCGAGATGCGCGTCGCGCGCCTGCTGTATCGCTGGCTGCGCGTGCGGCAGCCGTATGGCGACGCGCTCGCCGACCGCTTCGAACTCCTGATGTGTCGCCGGGTGGTGTTGCATCAGTTGATCGTCTTCAACGACCGCAGCCTGACCCCGCTGCTGGGCGAGCGTCTCGCGGCGCTGCTCAAGACGATACTCAAGGCGCGCATCGCGACCGCCGAGCATGGGCTCGCGGACGTGCGCCGCTGCTTCGGCCAGGCTTCGGACGTGCTCGAGCGGCGCATGCTGCTGCTCTACGCGCTGCGTGAAGGGCGCGAACGCGTACAGGCCATGTACGAGGACCGCTCGATTTCGAAGGAGATCTACGATTCGATCCGGCGCGAGCTGGACGCCGCGTGGAAGCTCGCGGTGCCGCGCGCGCATCCGGATCTCGTGCCGGGCGAGGCACACGCGAAGGAGATTCATACGCGCATCGACGCATTGAGCGTCGGCGGCGCCCAAGCCCACGCAGAGCCTGCAAAGACGCACACCGACACCGCCGCGCAGGTGGTCAACGCCGCAGCCGAGGAGCACAGGCCGTCGCCATGACCGAAATCCAGTCGGCGTTGCTCGTGTTCGCGCTGCTGCTCGGCGGCACGGGCCTCAGCGTGTTGTTGCGGCCGCTATTGCCCGAGGAGCATCGCAAGCATGAAACGGTGCAGCTCGTGCAACTCGTGGTCGGCATGCTGGTGACCTTTGCGGCGCTCGTGCTGAGCCTGCTCACCGCGTCCGCGAAATCGAGCTTCGATACGGCGACCAACGACATGCGCGCCTACGCCGCCGACCTGATCGAGCTCGATAGACTCGCGCGACGTGACGCGTACAGGAAAGGAGGTCCGCAATGTTGCGCAAGACGCTCAATGCTTCGCGGCTGCAGGAGGAAGTGCACCGGCGCATCCACAAGCTCCAGGAGGTGGTCGACGACGGCGTGAAGATCGGCGTGCCGCGCCCGCAGCTGCAGGAGCCCGACCGCAGCGGCTGCAACTGGACGATGCAGCACTTTCATAACGCGGCTGGCTTCGAAGCGAGCGTGGCGCGCGTGCTGGAGCAGGTGCAGGCCGAATACAACCTCGCGCAGGCAAAGGATGAAGCCGTGGAGGACGATGCCGGCGAGGCGGCCGACCCGCGCGAGCCGTTCGGCGGAGCGAAGCGCGCCGCCGCACAGAATCCGTTTGGCGGATCGAAACCCGCGCAGGCCGCGAACCCGTTTGGAGAGGCGGGGCCGTCGGGCAAGCCCGATCCATTCGGCGATACCACGCCCGAGAGCGGGGAAGCGCCGCCTGCGAAGGGCAAGCGCCCCACGAATCCGTTCGGCGATTGATCGATGCGCCGCGCGCCGCCCAGTTCGAGCGGCGCGCGTGGCGCGATTTTCAGCTTTCTTCCGCAGCGGCCTTGCTGCGCGCGCGACGCGCACGCGACGGCGCTTTCCTGGCAGCGGGCTCGACCGGCGCTGCTGCGGCGGCCGCCGGTTCCTCGCCGGTGCTGGCCGGCGTTTCGGCCGCTTTCTTCGCTGTCTTCTTGCGCGCAGGGCTCTTGCGGGCCGCCGTCTTGCGCGCTCGCGCGGGGGCGGGTGCGGCGGGCTCGACATCGGCAGCCGGCTCGGCTGCCGCATGCGCCTCGTAGGCCTCTTGCGGCGCGTGGGTGCTCTCGTTCGCGTCGAACGGTTCGGCGGAGAAGGGCGGCACGGCTTCGTGCCGATGCGCTGCCTGCGCGAGCGCCTCGACCGGCTCGAACGGAATTTCGCCTTGCGTCTCGACCGGTTGCTCGACGGCGGCTTCGTGCACGTCCGCGGCGCCGCTTCCGCGCCCGTTGCGACGGCCCTTGCGCCGACCGCGCGGCTCCTCGGCACGCGCCGCCGGGCTTTCCGGCGCTGAGACGCTCGCGGCGGCAGCCGGGAGCGGGGGCGGGTTCAGCCGCGACACCCAGGTCCCCGACTTGTCGTCGCGGCCCACTTCGAGCAGGCCGCGCGACTGCGCCTCTTCGAGCAGGTTGCCGAATGCGCGAAAGCCGTAGCGCGTTTCGTTGAAGTCAGGCCGGCGGCGCTTGATGGCGCTCTTGAGCACCGAAGCCCAGATCTTGCCGCTTTCGCCACGCTCGAGCACGAGCGCGTCGAGCGTTTCGATCGCGAAGGCCACGGCCTTCGACTTGCGCTCGTCGCCGTCCTGCTTCGGCTGCCGTTCGTCGCCGCCCTGGCGTTTCGCGCCGCCGTCCTTGTTCTTGCCCTTGCCGTGCGCGTGCTGGTCGCGCACGAGTTCGCGCACCAGGTCGTCATAGAAGATGAACTCGTCGCAATTGGCGACGAGCAGGTCGGAGGTGGAGTGCTTCACACCCACGCCGATCACCTTCTTGGCGTTTTCGCGCAGCTTCGAGACGAGCGGCGAAAAGTCGGAGTCGCCGCTCACGATCACGAACGTGTCGACGTGCGACTTCGTATAGCAGAGATCGAGCGCGTCCACGACGAGGCGGATATCGGCCGAATTCTTGCCCGACTGGCGCACGTGGGGAATTTCGATCAGCTCGAAGCTCGCCTCGTGCATCGCGGCCTTGAAGCCCTTGTAGCGCTCCCAGTCGCAATAGGCCTTCTTCACGACGATGCTGCCCTTGAGCAAGAGCCGCTCCAGCACGGGCTGGATATCGAAGCGGTCGATCTTCGCGTCGCGCACGCCGAGCGCGACGTTCTCGAAGTCGCAGAACACCGCCATGCTGACGTTTTCCTGGGGGGAAGCCATGTGATTGATTCGTTCCATCTACGGTGTGAATTCACATGATAGCCGGTTGCACCGCGGCGGGCCGGGAATCGCGATGGCCGTGAGTCGCCTGGCGCGCAGGTTGGTTGTGTGCGCAAGCATGGTTCCTTTGAACGTTTTTCGAGCGTGCGCTCGTAAAACGCAGTCTTTTTATATTTATCTAACAACTCCTTAACAGGCGTGTAACACAGCTTACATAGACTTTCGGCGAGACAAAATCCGTCGGGTGTGTCCGACTTATAACGAGGGACAGTTGTGAAGAAAATACAGTCGCGCAGGGGGGCGCTCGCGATGCTGGCGAGCATCGGCGTATTGGCGGGGTTATCTGGTTGCGGAAGCAATGGTTCGGACGGCGGACCGAAGGTCACCGGTCAGGTGCTCGGCAGCTATATCCAGAATGCGGCGATCTGCCTCGATGTGAACAACAATGGCAAGTGCGACCAGGGCGAGCCGGTCGCGCGCTCGGATGCCCAGGGCAAGTTCTCGATCTCCGATACGAGCAACGGGTCGTGGAAGTACATCGTTGCCGACCTGAGCGGCGCCACGGAGAACGACGCATCGGGCAAGAACATGGGCACGGCATTCAACAGCACGGCGACGTTCCGTTCGCCGCGCGGCGTCAGTTCAGTCAGCGCGATCACCACGCAGCTTTCGCAACTGATCGACAGCGGCCTGTCGCGGTCGGATGCTCAAACGCAACTGGCGAACAAGATCGGCACGACGCCGGACGCCCTGCTGGGCGACTTCAACACCAACGGCAACGCCGCGGTGAAGGCAGCGAGCGACCAGTACATTGCAACCGTCGCTTCGAGCAAGGCGATCAAGCACGTGTGGGTTATCGTGCTCGAAAACAAGAGCGCGGAATCGACGTACGGCACGACGGCCTCGGATTCGAGCCAGGACCCGTACCTGAAATCGCTGGTTCCGCAGGGCACGTACCTTTCGAACTACTACGGCACTGGCCACGTTTCGCTGGACAACTACATCTCGATGGTGTCGGGTCAGCCGTCGACGCACGACACCGAAACGGACTGCTTCCAGCTGTGGTCCGATATCGTGGATGCCGGCAACGACTCGGCGAACCCCAAAGTTCTCAAGGCAGGTACGGACGCAAACGGCCACGCGAGCGGCGGCTGCGTGTTCCCGGCTCGCGTGCAGCATATTGGCAACCAGATGGAACAGGCCAGGCTCACGTGGCGCAGCTACAACGAGGACATGGGCAACGACCTGAACCGTGACGGCACGAGAACCTGTTCGTTCCCGCGCCGCACCGCGCAGCTTGCGGGCTCCGACCCGACGAAGGCTGTGGACGGCACGCAGGCTGCGCAGGCTCCTTCTGCTTCGGGTGACGTGGCGGGCGACGAGTACGCAACGCGTCACAATCCGTTCCCGTATTTCCATTCGACCATCGATGATCTGGCGAACTGTGACGCGCACGTGGTCAATCTGCAAGACAACCTGGCAACGGATCTTCAGTCGATTGCCACCACGCCGAACTTCTCCTTCATCACGCCGAACCTGTGTGACGATGGTCATGATGGAGACGGTACGGGTGCTGCGGGCAAGGGCTGCAAGAATGGTCAGCCCGGCGGCTTGACTTCGATCGACGCGTTCCTGAAGCAGACGATCCCGTTGATCCAGGCGTCTCCCGCCTACAAGCAGGACGGCCTGATCATCATCACCACGGACGAAGGTGTCGTGACCGGACTTACGCCGTCAACGCAACTCAGTACTGATGGCACGACATTTTCTGTGCTGGAGCCGGAGATGGGCGACCAGTGCCCTGGCTGCAATCAGCAAACGGGTCCGAACGTGACGCGTCCGGAGCAGGTCACGATGTCCACGCTGCCGGTGGCTCAAGCAGGCCTGCTCGGAATTAGCACGGCGTCGCTGCCTGCAACTGTGCAGTACGTCTCGATTGCATTGAACTACCTGGGAGTCGGCGGCGATCAGATTGGTACGCTTCTGCTGTCGCCGTTCATCAAAGGCGGTCACGTGGATGGTACGGGCTACAACCACTACGCGCTGCTGCGTTCGCTCGAAGACAACTTCGGCATGGGCTCGTATCTCGGCTACGCAGATGATGCATCGCTCAAGCCGATCTTCACATCGGCCAACATTGATAACCGCTAATCCCTAGCGGTCTCACAAGAACTTTGTTGTCCTGGCCCGGTTCTCGGTTCGAACCGGGCTATTTTCTTGATCCGTTATGCGCCATTGTTCTTCAAGGGCTGTTCTCGCAACGGCCCTTTGCATTTTCCTTCTGTCCGCGTGCGGCAAACACGCACCGGACGCTCAAGCAGCCACGGTAGAAGCACGTGCGCCTGATCTGGCAGCTATCGGCAAGGCAGCGTTCTTCGATCCGTCGCTTTCGGCTTCCGGCAAGCAGTCATGTGCCTCCTGTCACAGCCCTGCGAATGCCTATGGGCCGCCGAACGGTCTGGCTGTCCAGTTGGGTGGTCCCAACCTCGATCACGCCGGACTGCGCGCGGCGCCGTCGCTGCGCTATCTGCGTGCTGTGCCTTACTGGACGTTCACGCAGGCAAATAGCCTGAAAGAGCGTCTCGAGGACGGAGACAATCAGCCCAGCGGCGGATACACCTGGGATGGACGCTACAACTCCCCTGCGGATCAGGCTGCATTTCCCCTGCTCAATCCGGATGAAATGGCAAACAGCAGCGCGGACGACGTGGCGCAGAAGCTGAGCAAAAGCGCCTACGCACAGCAGTTCCGGGAAGCATTCGGTCAGGACATTTTCTCGCGACCGGCGCAGGCGCTGGCGGACCTTGGAAAGGTATTGCAGGCATTCCAGTTCAACGATCCGTCGTTCGCGCCGTACTCCAGCAAGTTCGACCGGGTGCTCGACGGCAAGGATCATTTCACGCCACAGGAAGCGCACGGATTGGTGCTGTTCAGCGACCCGGACAAGGGCAACTGTGCGAGCTGTCACCTGATCAACAAAGGCGCTCACGGCGCACATCCGGCATTGACGGACTACAACTTTCAGACGCTGGGTGTGCCACGCAACATGGAAATTCCGGCCAACCGCGATCCGAAATTCTTCGACATGGGGTTATGTGGGCCGCTGCGTCAAGACGAGGCGAAGCAGCAGAAGTGGTTCTGCGGGATGTTCCGCACGCCCACGCTTCGCAACGTCGCCACGCGACGCGTCTTCTTTCACAATGGCATGTACCACACCCTCGAAGATTCGTTACGCTTCTATGTCGAGCGCGACACGAACCCGGAGAAGTGGTATTCGAAAGACGCGCACGGCCACGTCGTGAAGTTTGACGACTTGCCGAAGAATCTGCGCAGTAATGTGGATACCAAGACGGAGCCGCTGACGAATCACCTGGGCGGCAAACCGGTCTGGTCAGACGCGGATATCCGCGACGTGATGGCGTTCCTGGATACCCTCACCGACGCGGACGCAAAGACGGTGGCTCGCTAACGTCGTTCAGAAAAAGGAAAAACCCGGCCAGTTTTGAACCGGGTTTTTTTATGCGCTGACGAAGCGCTAAGCGCCGCGCGCCACGTAGCCGAGGAGGGCGCTCACGGCGTCCGCTTCGCGGCGCACGGCGCGCCCATTCGGGCCCTCGGGCGTGGCGTCGAAGCCGCCCGTGGCGCCCAGCGCCGTGAGCACGCCGCAGAGCTTGCCGGTGTGATCGAAGAGCGGCGCAGAAACGGCGCTGATGCCCTTGAGATTCGTGTCGCGCACGCTCGCGCAGCGCGCTTGCTGCACGTCGCGCCGCAGCGTGCCGATCGGTTCGCTCGCACTCAGTTGCGCGCGCAACGAAGCGTCGGCGTGCGCGAGTTCTTCCTCAGCTTGCGCGAGCACGCGCGTGTCGTCGAGCAGGCCGAGAAACACGCGGCCCGTGGACGACCATAGCAGCGACATCACCGAACCCACCCGCACATTGACGGTCACGGGCAGCCCCGGCTCCTCGAAACGGATGATCGTCGGCCCCTTGTTGCCCATCACCGCGACGAACGACGTCACTTCGAGCGTCTCGCGCAGGCGCACGAGCGCGGGCTCCGCAATGCGCACCGGATCGGCCTGGCGCATGGCGGCCACGCCGATCATCATCGCCTCGACGCCGAGCCGATACTGCTGGGTGACGGTGTCCTGCGCGACGAGGCCTTCCTCGATCAGGCTCACGAGATAGCGATGCACCTTCGCGGGACTCTCGCCCACGCAGGCGGCGAGACCCGAGAGGCTCGCGCGGCCGCCCAGGCGCGCAAGACCCTTGAGCACGGCCATGCCCGTTTGCGCGGATTGCACGCGCTGGCGGCGCTCGCGCGGCGCGGCTACGGCCTTCGTCTCTTTCGCGACTTTGGGGGACGCGGTGGCTTCGGAGATTTTTGCCGCGGGGCGACGGGGGGTGGTTTTCCTGCTTTCCATGCTGGACGGAGAGGCTGGCATATCGGTTGAGTTCACGCGGATTTTAGGGCGCATAGCGGCAGCATAGTGCCTGCTGTGCTTGCACGTTAACCCCTATCTCGTAATTACGCAATGCGTACTAGAGTTACGCAAAACGTATTTCATGCAAGATGCAGGAGAGGCATATGAGCGAGACACCTTCCCCATCGACGGGCCGCTGCCCGTTCCCCCACGCAGTGAGTAACGACGCAAACGTCGCGCCGCGCTGCCCGGTCAGCGCCAATGCCGCAGAATTCGACCCCTTCAGCGACGGCTACCAGCAGGACCCACCCGAGTACGTGCGCTGGGCGCGCGAGCAGGAGCCCGTGTTCTATAGCCCGCAGCTTGGCTACTGGGTGGTCACGCGCTACGACGACATCAAGGCGATCTTTCGCGACAACCTCACGTTCTCGCCCTCCATAGCGCTCGAAAAGATCACGCCCACCGGTCCCGAGGCGAACGCCGTGCTGGAGTCGTACGGCTACGCCATGAACCGCACGCTGGTGAACGAGGACGAGCCTGCCCACATGCCGCGCAGCCGCGCGCTGATGGAGCCGTTCACGCCCGAACATCTCAAGCACCACGAACCGATGGTGCGGCGCCTCACACGCGAATACGTGGACCGTTTCATCGACGCGGGCCGCGCCGACCTCGTGGACCAGATGCTCTGGGAAGTGCCGCTCACCGTGGCGCTGCATTTCCTGGGCGTACCCGAGGAGGATATGGACCTGCTGCGCAAGTACTCGATCGCGCACACGGTCAATACGTGGGGCCGGCCGCGCCCCGACGAGCAGGTCGAAGTCGCCCACGCTGTGGGCAACTTCTGGCAGTTCGCGGGCAAGGTGCTGGACAAGATGCGCCAGAATCCGGATGGCCCGGGCTGGATGCAATACGGCATTCGCAAGCAGAAGACGCATCCCGAAGTCGTCACGGATTCCTATCTGCATTCGATGATGATGGCCGGCATCGTGGCCGCGCACGAGACCACGGCCAACGCCACGGCGAACGCGATGAAGCTGCTGCTGCAGCACCCGCACGCGTGGCGCGAGATCTGCGAGGACCCGAGCCTGATTCCGAACGCGGTGGAGGAGTGTCTGCGCCACAACGGGTCGGTGGCGGCCTGGCGGCGCCTCGCGACGAAGGACGTGCAGATTGGCGGCATCGACATTCCGGCGGGCTCGAAACTGCTCATCGTAACGTCCTCGGCGAACCACGACGAGCGCCATTTCGCCGATGCCGACCTGTTCGACATTCGCCGCGACAACGCGAGCGACCACGTCACGTTCGGCTATGGCTCGCACCAGTGCATGGGCAAGAACCTCGCGCGCATGGAGATGCAGATCTTCCTCGAAGAGTTCACGCGCCGCTTGCCGCACATGCGTCTGGCCGAGCAGACGTTCACGTATGTGCCCAACACGTCGTTCCGGGGTCCTGAGCATGTGTTGGTGGAATGGGACCCCGCGCAAAACCCGGAGCGCGCGAATCCGGCGCTGCTCGGCGCGCACGCTGCGGTGCGTATCGGCGAGCCGTCGGCACACTCGCTTTCGCGGCCCGTGGTGGTCGAGCGTGTGGACGCCGTGGCCGAAGGCATCGTCCGTTTGCGTCTCGTCGCACCGGACGGCGGCGCGCTGCCACGCTGGGCGCCGGGCGCGCACATCGACGTGGAGTGCGGCGAGACCGGCATCTCGCGCCAGTACTCGCTGTGCTCGGACCCTGCCGACACGGGCGCCTTCGAGATCGCCGTGCTGCGCGAAACGCAAGGCCGCGGCGGTTCGGCCTGGGTGCACGACACGTTGCGCGCAGGCATGCGCCTGAAGATTCGCGGCCCGCGCAACCACTTCCGGCTCGACGAAGACGGGCGGCGCGCGATCTTCATTGCGGGCGGCATCGGCATCACGCCGGTGAGCGCCATGGCGCGCCGCGCGCGCCAGCTGGGCATCGACTACGAATTGCACTATAGCGGGCGCTCGCGCAAGACGATGGCGCTCGTCGACGAACTCGCGCAGCTGCACGGCGAGCGCCTGCATCTGCACGTTTCGGACGAAGGCACGCGCAACGACTTTGCCGCGCTGCCCGTGGACGAACATACACGCGTCTACGCGTGCGGCCCCGCACGTATGCTCGAAACACTCGAAGCCTGCAGCGAGGCGTGGCCCGAGGATGCGCTGCGCGTGGAGCATTTCGCGGCGACCGGCGGCAAGCTCGACCCCTCGCAGGAGCACGCGTTCGAAGTCGAGTTGAAAGACTCGGGGCTCGTGCTCAACGTGGGCGCGGACCAGACCGTGCTCGACGCGCTGCGCCGCGCGAACATCGACGTGCAAAGCGATTGCGAAGAGGGCTTGTGCGGCTCGTGCGAGGTGCGCGTGCTGGCGGGCGAGATCGACCACCGCGACGTGGTGCTCACGCGCGCCGAGCGCGACACGCAAACCCGCATGATGACCTGCTGCTCACGAGCAAGGAGCGGGCGATTGATCCTCGAACTTTAGTCGCCGTAGAGCGATCAATGACGACAAAACAATATTGGAGACATTGCATGAACAAGGCGGTGGAGGTTACCGGCATCATCGACGAAAGCCGGTTCGGGCCGTATCAGCTACTCGTGGTCACGCTGTGCGCGTTGTGCCTCGTAATGGACGGCTTCGATGTGCAGGCGATGGGCTATGTCGCGCCGGTCGTGATCCGCGAGTGGGGCATTGCGAAGGAAACGCTCTCGCCGGTGTTCGGCGCGGGCCTGTTCGGCATGCTGGTGGGCTCGCTCACGTTCAGCACGCTCGCCGACAAGATCGGCCGCCGCCCGGTGCTGATCGGCGCGACGCTGTTCTTTTCCGCGTGTATGGTCGCGACGGGCTTCGCGCATTCGATCGCGGAGCTGGTGGCCTGGCGCTTCGTTGCGGGGCTGGGTCTGGGTTGCATCATGCCGAATGCGATGGCGCTCGCGGGCGAGTACAGCCCGCGCCGCATGCGCGTCACGCTCATGATGATCGTCTCGTGCGGCTTTACACTGGGCGGCGTGGTGGGCGGCCTGATCACGGCGGCGCTGATTCCCGCGTTCGGCTGGCGCGCCGTGTTCTTCGTGGGCGGCGCGATTCCGCTCGTGCTCGGCGTGCTGATGTGGCTCGCGTTGCCCGAGTCGATCCAGTTCCTGCTGTTTCGCGGCCGTGGTGAGCAGACTCAGGCGCGCGTACGCCGCAATCTGTCCCGCGTGGCGCCCGCGCTCGCGTGGCCGGCCGGCGTGCAGTTCACGAGCGCGGAAACGCGCTCGCGCGGCGTGCCGTTCGTCGAGCTGTTCAAAGAAGGGCGCGCGCGGGTAACCATGCTGCTGTGGGTCGTGAACTTCGCGAACCTGCTCGCCATGTATTTCCTCTCGAACTGGCTGCCGACCGTGATCCGCGACGCCGGCTATTCGACCCAGACCGCCGTGTTCGCCGGCACGGCGCTGTGGGGCGGCGGGGTGATCGGCACGCTGCTGCTCGGTCGCATCATCGACTTCGCGGGCTTTACGCGCGTGCTCGCCACGACGTTCCTGCTCGCGATCGTCTCGACGGCCGCCATCGGCAATCCGGCCGTGATGGTCTCCGTGGCCGCGATGTTCGTGGCGATCTTCGTCACGGGCTTTACGATCATCGGCGGCCAGCCCGCGCTCAACGCGCTCGCCGCGACCTACTATCCGACCTCGCTGCGCTCGACCGGCATCGGCTGGAGCCTCGGCGTGGGGCGTATCGGCTCGGTCGTCGGCCCGGTGCTGGGCGGCGCGCTCCTGCACCTGCAATGGTCGTCCTCGGCGCTCTTTCTCGCGGCTGCCGTGCCGGCCTGTGTGTCGCTCGCGGGCATCGTAGCGATTCATCGGGCGAATGGCGCTTCCAGGGGCACGATGGGAGGCGAGCGTGCGGCGGCGCAGATGGAGTGACTGGCGCCAGCGCCTGCGCAGGGCGGCGCCGGTGCCTCGCACGCGGCACGCAAGAGGGCTGAGCGCCCGCCAGGCACGCAGCCGGTCGAGCAGATAATCGCCTCGAAGCTCCGGCCATCGGGGTGAATTCCGACTTCTCGGCAGACGAATGCCGGCTTTCTCGAAAACGAATTGTTGGCAGGCCGCGCCTGAACCACACTGATACCTGTCGCGATGCGGCGTGCCACGGCGCGCCGTACGCAGTCAAAGAGCAACGACGGGAGGTGACAGTGGTGAGGCGAGCGGCGCGCAAGATCAGCGATATCGCGCGGCACTGGGCGGAGGCGTCGCCCGAGGCCGTGGCGATACGCGAAGAAGCAAAGGTGACGAGCTTCGGGCAGCTCTGGAGCGACGTGGGGCAGGCGCAGCGGTTTTTGCGCGAGCAGGGCGTGGAGGTGGGCGACCGCGTGCTGATCGTGGCCGAAAACTGCTCGGCCGTGGTGACGCTGCTGTTCGCGCTTTCGGAAATCGGCGCGTGGCCGGCCGTGGTCAATGCGCGGCTCTCGGAGCGCGAGATCGAGACGATCCGCGCGCATTGCGGGCCGCGTCTGATGCTGTTTACGCACGGCGCTTCGCCTGACGCGCTGCGCCACGGCGTGCGCTATCGCGCGCGCGAAATCGCGCCCGCCGGACTCGGCCCGCTGATGATGGCCGCGCCCGACGTCAACGCCGTGCGCGAGGCCGAGGCGCTCGCGCACGAGGTCGCGGTGCTCATCTACACGTCGGGCACGACGGGCCAGCCGAAGGGCGTGATGGCCACGCATCGCGGCTTGCTGCATTTCGCGCATGTCTCGGCGACTTCGCGCGACATGACACAGGCGGACTGCGCATACGCGGTCATGCCGATGTCGCATATCTTCGGCCTCGCCACGCTGCTGCTCGCCACCTTCGAGGCGGGCGCGAGCCTGCATCTGGCCGCGCGCTTCTCGGCCGAGGAGGTCGTGAAGGCGCTCGGCGCCTCCGAAATCTCCATCCTGCAGGGCGTGCCGACGCTCTTCACGCGCATCGTCGCCTATGTGCGCGAGCACGGCGGCGCGGTGCATGCGCCGCGTCTGCGCTACCTTTATACGGGCGGCGGTCCGCTCGATCCCACGCTCAAGCAGCAGGTCGAAGCGCTCTTCGGCATGCCGCTGCATCACGGCTACGGCATGACCGAGTATGCGGGCTCGCTCTTCATTACGCGCATGGACCGGCCGCGCAAGGACGTGTCCTCGGGCGAGATCGTCGAGGGCGCCGAGTTGCGCGTGGTCGGGCCCGATGGCCACGACGTGCCGCGCGGCGAAGCGGGCGAGTTGTGGGTGCGCGGTCCCGGCGTCATGCGCGGCTACTATCGCGAGCCGGGCCTCACCGCCGAAGTGCTCGACACAGCAGGCTGGCTCAAGACCGGCGACCTCGGCCGGCTGGATGCGGACGGTGCGCTCTTCATCGTGGGCCGCTCGAAGGATCTCATCATCCGTTCGGGCTTCAACGTGTATCCGATCGAGGTCGAGTCGGTCATCAACACCTACGCGGCGGTGCGCCAGAGCGCAGTGGTGGGGCGGCGCGACGCCGAAGGCAACGAGGAAGTCGTGGCCTTCGTGGAAGCGAAGGAGGGCGCAACGATCGACACGGCCGATCTCGCCCACTACCTGAGCGAGCGGCTCTCGGCCTACAAGCGCCCCTCGGAGATCGTGGCCATCGACATGATTCCGACCACGGCCAGCGGCAAGCTGCAAAAGCAGCCGCTGCGCGAAATGGCCAAACGCGCCGTACGCGCTCACTGAGCATTCCTGATTTTTCTCATCATCACGGGCGGCGTTATGCCGCCCGCTCAACGATTGCAGAGCCTACACCATGATTCGCGACCAGGAAACGATGAACGTTCTGCTCGACAACGTCGCGCGCTTCGTGCGCGAGCGTCTCGTGCCGAACGAAGAGCGCGTGGCCGAAACCGATGAAATTCCGGCCGATATCGTCGACGACATGAAGGCCATGGGCCTCTTCGGCCTGACCATCCCGGAACAGTACGGCGGGCTCGATCTCACGATGGAAGAAGAGGTGCTCGTGATGTTCGAACTCGGCAAGACGTCGCCCGCGTTTCGCTCGATCTTCGGCACGACGGTGGGCATCGGCTCGCAGGGCATCGTGATCGACGGCACCGACGAGCAAAAGGCCACGTGGCTGCCGAAGCTTGCGAGCGGCGAGATCATCGCGAGCTTTGCGCTCACGGAGCCGGGCGCGGGCTCGGACGCCGCCTCGATCAAGACGCGCGCCGAGCGGCGCGGCGACCACTATGTGGTGAACGGCACCAAGCGCTTCATCACGAATGCGCCGCAGGCCGGCATGTTCACGTTGATGGCGCGCACCAATCCCGACGAGCCGCGCGCGGGCGGCATCACCTCGTTCATCGTCGACGCGAAAACGCCCGGCATCAGCTTCGGCAAGCGCGACAAGAAGATGGGGCAGCGCGGCGCGCATACCTGCGATGTCATCTTCGAGGACGTGAAGGTGCCCGCGGAAAACATCATCGGCGGTAAGGAAGGCGTGGGCTTCAAGACCGCGATGAAGGTGCTCGACAAAGGGCGCATCCATATCGCGGCGATTTGCGTGGGCGTGGCGCAGCGCATGCTCGACGACGCGCTGCGCTACGCGATGGAGCGCGAGCAGTTCGGCGAGAAGATCGCCGAGTTCCAGCTCGTGCAAGCCATGCTCGCCGATAGCCAGACCGAACTCTACGCTGCGCGCTGCATGGTGCTCGACGCGGCGCGCCGCCGCGACGCCGGCCAGAGCGTGAGCACGGAGGCGGCGTGCGCGAAGCTCTTCGCATCCGAAATGTGCGGACGGGTCGCAGACCGCGCGGTGCAGATTTTCGGCGGCGCGGGCTATATGTCCGACTATGGCATCGAGCGCTTCTACCGCGATGTGCGCATTTTCCGCATCTACGAAGGCACGAGTCAGATCCAGCAGATCGTCATCGCGCGCAACATGATCCGCGCGGCGGCCGGGCGCTAGGCGAGAGGGCGGCGCGCCGCGCGCGCCGCGTCAAGGGTTTATTCGAGGCGGCCGATGCCGTCGGCCACCAGCAGATCGACGAGCTTGCGCGCGAACAGCGGCAGCGCGTCGCGATCGGCCATGCAGATCTGCAGTTTGCGCACGGCCCACTCGTCGGTGAGCGGCACGATCTTGAGCGACATGGTTTGCGCGTGGCGGCGCGCCGTGCCCTCGGGCAGCACGCCAATGCCGATGTTCGCCTCGATCATGCGGCACGCGGATTCGAAATTGCCGATCTGGATGCGCCAGCGTATCGTGCGCTGCAAATCCGACGAAGCGCGCTTGAGAAACGAGAAAATCGCGCTTTCGTCGGGCGGCCCGATGAAGTCGTAGTCGAGCGTATCGGCAAACGCCATCTCGCTCGCCTGCGAAAGCGGGTGGCTCAGTGCGGTGACGAGCACGAGCCGGTCGCGCCGGTAGGGCAGCACCTGCAGTCCCTCGGTGCGCACATTGCCGGCCACGATGCCGATGTCGATCGTGCCGTCCTGCACGGCGCGCACGATATCGGGCGAAAGGCGCTCGTGAATGTCCACGTACACGTCGGGGTGATTGATGAGGTAGGTGCGCAACACGGCAGGCAGGAACTCGCTCATCGCCGTGGTGTTCGCAAACACGCGCACATGGCCCTTCACCCCCTGCGAGTATTCCTGCAGGTCTCCCGTCAGTTGCTCGAGCTGCTTGAGCACGCGGCGCGCATGCGCGAGCAGCGTCTCGCCGGGGCCCGTCAGCGTGACCCCCTGGCTCGTGCGGCTCAGGAGCTTCACGCCCACCTGTTCTTCGAGATTCTTGATGCGCGTGCTCGCCGCGGGCAGCGACAGGTGCGCGCGTTCCGCGCCGCGCGTGAGGCTGCTCGCTTCGGCTACGTGGGTGAAGAGCTTCAGGTCGACGAGATCGAAATGCATGGGTTGGCTTGCCGTGACTCCAGTGTCCGTCAGCTCGTTCGTTCGAGGGATGCAAAAAACATGCGGTACGAGCAGACTCCAGCCATTATTGCGCCGCAGCGCAATGCACGCCATTAGCGATAGTACGGGTTAATCCTGGCCGAAACAGGCGTTCGGCATATCCAAATTGTGCAGCCCTGGCCGATGCGTCAAGCTGCAACACGAACGGCACAGCTTGCCGCATAACGATTCAAATTGAATGAATGCCCGGCGCCATGCGGGCTGGAGGAGCGAAAACGATGACGACGCAACGGATGCTGGACGGCAAGGTCGTGGTGGTGACGGGATCGGGCGGCGGCATTGGCCGCGATATCGCGCTCATGATGGCGCGCCACGGCGCGAAAGTCGTGGTGAACGACGTGGGCGCCTCGCTCACCGGCGAGGGCCATAACGACGGTCCCGCGCAAGCCGTGGTGAACGAGATCAAGGCGTTCGACGGCCAGGCCACGGCGAACACCGACAGCGTGGCCGACGCCGCCGGCGCCGCCCGCATCGTGCAGAACGCGCTGGACGTGTTCGGCCGTATCGATTGCGTGGTGAACAACGCGGGCATCCTGCGCGACCGCTTCTTCCACAAGATGAGCGAAGAAGAGTGGGACGCCGTCCTGAAGGTTCACCTCTACGGCTCTTACTACGTTTCGCGCGCCGCCGCCGACCACTTCAAGGAGCAGCGCAGCGGGGCGTTCGTGCATATGACGTCGACGTCCGGGCTGATCGGCAATCTGGCGCAGGCCAACTACAGCGCGGCGAAGCTCGGCATTGCGGGCCTTTCGAAATCCATCGCGCTCGATCTGGAAAAGTTCGGTGTCCGTTCGAACTGCATCGCGCCGTTCGCCTGGAGCCGCATGATCAACTCGATCAAGATCGATTCGCCGGAACAGGAAGCGCGCGTCGCCAAGATCAAGCAGATGACGCCCGCGAAGATCGCACCGCTTGCCGTCTACCTCGCCAGCGAACAGGCCGCCGACGTGACGGGTCAGATTTTCGCGGTGCGCAACAACGAAATCTTCCTGATGAGCCAGCCGCGCCCCGTGCGTTCGGTGCATCGCGGCGAGGGGTGGACGCCGGAGACGATCGCCGAGCATGCCATGCCGGCGCTGCGCAAGTCGTTCCACACGCTCGATGTTTCCGCCGATGTCTTCAGCTGGGACCCCGTCTGATGACGCGCGGCCCGCGCGCGGCGCGCATCGTCGACGCCGCGCAGCTCGACTTCGCGCAGTACGTACGCCCCGGCGACACGCTCGCATGGGGCCAGTGCGGAGCCGAGCCATGCACGCTCACCGCGCTGCTGATGGCGCAGCGCAAGGCGATCGGCGGGCGCTTTCGCGTGTTCGTGGGGGCGTCGTGGTCGGACACGCTCGAGCCCGCGTATGCCGACTGCGTGGACTTCATGGCTTATGGCGCGTCGGGAACGAACCGGCGGCTCGAACGCGAAGGCGTGCTCGACATCCTGCCGTGTCACTACTCGCAGTTTCGCAGCGCGTTGACGAGCGGTCCGAACCGCATCGACGTGTTGCTGCTGCAAGTGGCCCCCGCCAATGAGGCGGGCCGCTACAGCCTCTCGATCGCCCATGAGTATCTCGTGCCGCTGATCGACAGCGCGCGCGTGGTCATTGCGGAAGTGAATGCGGCGGCGCCCTGGACCTATGGCGAGCGCATGTTGCACGCCGACGATTTCGACGTGTTGATCCATACCGAGCGCGCGCCACTGGAAGCGCCGGCCACGCAGGCCGGCGACATCGAGCGGCGCATCGCGCAGCACGCCGCTTCCCTGATCGAAGACGGCTCGACGATCCAGTTCGGGCTGGGCGCGCTGCCCGAGGCCATCGTCGCGCAGTTGCGCGACCGGCGCGACCTTGGCGTGCATAGCGGCACTATCGGCGACGCCGTGGTCGATCTGATCGAAGCCGGGGTGGTGACGAATGCCCGCAAGTCGCGCGATTGCGGAGTGAGCGTGGCTGGCACGATGATGGGCACGCGCAAGATCTACGCGCATGCGCACCGCAACGCGCAGATCCAGTTTCGCGCCACGGCCTATACGCACGACATCGACGTGCTCGGCAGCCTGGAGCGGTTCGTCGCGATCAACTCGGCGCTCGAAGTCGATTTGACGGGGCAAGTCAATGCGGAGGCCGCCGGCGGCCGCTATGTGGGCGCGGTGGGCGGGGCGCTCGATTTCATGCGCGGCGCGGCGCGCTCGCACGGAGGCGTCGCGATCGTCGCGCTTGCATCGAGCACGCGGCATGGCAGCCGCATCGTCGCGAAACTTTCAGGGCCGGTCAGCACGCCGCGCAGCGACGCGGCGGTGATCGTCACCGAGCACGGCGTGGCCGACCTGCGAGGGCTTACGCTCGCGCAACGCACTGAACGCATGCTCGCCATCGCGCCGCCGGAGTGGCGCGAACAGCTGGCCGCGCAACACCATGCACGGCGGGATGCGATAGCGGTTTGACGGTACGCAGGGCGCATGACGCGGCGAACAACAACCAGATACCATGCAGAGGAATCCGAAATGAGAAGAGCAGCGATAGCTGCACCGGTACGCACGCCGGTCGGCACGTTCGGCGGCAGCCTGCGCCCTGTTTCCGTCGAGACGCTCGCGGCCACGGTGCTGCGCGAAACCATCGCGCGCAGCGGCGTGGACCCGGCGCGCATCGAAGACGTGGTCTTCGCGCAGTCGTACGCGAACAGCGAAACGCCTTGCATCGGCCGCTGGGCCGCGCTCGAAGCGGGGCTGCCCGTGCAGGTGCCCGGCATGCAGCTCGATCGCCGTTGCGGCGGCGGCCTGCAGGCGGTCGTGACCGCCGCGATGATGGTGCAGAGCGGCGCGGCGGACGTGGTGGTGGCCGGCGGCGTGGAAAGCATGAGCAACATCGAATACTACACGACCGACATGCGTTGGGGCGCCCGCGCGGGCTCGGTGAAGATGCACGATCGTCTCGAGCGCGGCCGCGAACGCTCGCAGCCCGAAGCGCGCTTCGGCTACATCTCCGGGATGATCGAAACGGCGGAGAACCTCGCGAAGGAATACGGCATCACGCGCGAGGAAGCCGACGCCTATGCCGTGCGCAGCCACCAGCGCGCGGCGGCGGCATGGGAGTCGGGCCGCTTCTCCGAAGAGGTGGTGGCGGTTTCGGTGCCGCAGCGCAAGGGCGACCCGGTGCTGTTCGCACGTGACGAAGGCGTGCGCGCCGACGCGACCGAGGCGTCGCTCGCGAAGCTCAAGCCGCTCATGAAAGGCGGCACGGTGACGGCGGGCAACGCGAGCCAGCAGAACGACGCCGCGGCTGCGTGCCTGATCGTCGCCGAAGATCAGCTCGACAATCTGGGTCTCACGCCGCTTGGCTACCTGACGGGTTGGGCGGCTTCGGGATGCGAGCCCGCGACGATGGGCATCGGCCCGGTGCCGGCCGTGCAAAAGCTGCTGCAAAAGACCGGGCTCACCTTCGATCAACTCGATCTCGTCGAACTGAACGAGGCCTTCGCGTGCCAGGTGCTCGCGGTGCTCAAGGGCTGGGGCTGGCATGACGAAGCGCGGCTGAACGTGAACGGCTCGGGCATTTCGCTCGGTCACCCGATCGGCGCGACCGGTGTGCGCATGCTCACGACCTTGCTTTACGAACTGCAGCGCCGCAAGGGCCGCTATGGCCTCGAAACGATGTGCGTGGGTGGCGGGCAGGGCATCGCGGCCATCTTCGAACGGGCGGCTTGAGGACGAACGCTTCGCATCCCTACTGAACATAAGAAGGAGGAGACGATGCTCGATGCACTCAACGCGCAGCTTGCGCGGCTGCACACGCATCCGTTCTATGAAGGACGTCTGCCGCGTAGCGTCGCGAGCGCGGCGGAGTACGCCGAGCGCGTGCCGCTCATGGCGCGCGCCGAACTGGTGGCCGAGATGAATCGTCCGGGCTACGGCGCGTTCGCGCCGGCCGTGCCGCCGGTGCGCGTGCACCTCACGCCGATGGGCGCGTCGCTCGTGCCGATTCTGCAGAGCGCGGCCGATCTGCGCGCGATCGAAGCCGCGTGTGGCCAGCATCTCGACGCGTGCGGCATCGGTCCCGGCGACGTGTGCATGGTGACGTTCGGCTATCACCTCTTCGTTGCGGGGCTTTTCTATCAGACCCAGATGGAAGCGCGCGGCGTCGCGTGCATTCCGCATGGTCCCGGCGAGACCGAGCGCGCGGCGCGCGTTGCGCAGCAATGCGGCGTGACGGTGCTGGCCGGCAATCCGTCGCACGCGCTCAAGCTCATCGAAGCGGGCTGCCCCGTGCCGCGCGTGTTCTTCGCGGGCGGAGAAGCGTTCACCGGCAATGCCGCGCTGTACGCCCGCGTGCGCGAAGCGATGCCGGGTACGTTGCTGATCGACAGTTACTCGCTTTCCGAATGCCTGCCCGTGGCGCGTACGTTTCCCGGCGGCACGGGTGTACATGTGTTCGACGAACTGCTGTATGCCGAAGTCATCGACCCGGACACCGGCATGCCGGTTGCCGAGGGCGAACGTGGCGAACTCGTGCTCACCCATCTGAAGAAGGAACTGCAACCGCTCGTGCGCTATCGCACCGGCGACCTCACCGTGCTCGAGCGCACCGCGCCCGTGCATGGGCGCACGGTGTCGCTGCCGCGCGTGGTGTTCGGCCGCGCCGATTCGATGGTGAAGATCAAGGGCGTGAAGGTGTACCCCTCCGAGCTGAAGACGGTGCTGCTGGGCGTGGAGGGCGCGACGGGCGCGTATCGGCTCGTGGTCGGCACAAAGGCTCATGGCGGCGACCATCTCACGCTGCAGGTGGAGGGGGCGGTGCAGGGCGGCGCGATCGAGGCCATCGCGGAGCGCTTCAAGCGCCAGACGCTGATACACGCGGACGCCATCGAGACGGTCGCGAAGATCGAAGGCGCGGCCCTGGTAGAAGATCAACGGAGAGAGACGACATGAGTGCAAGCGCAACGCAGACCCCAACCCCGTGGCGCCTCGTCGTAGGCGGCCACAGCTACGCGGACTTTTCGATTTCGGTGTCGCCGGCCGTCGAGCGTGCCGTGGCCGAGAATCTCGCGCCGCCCACGGTCTATCTGAACATCTTCAACGAAGACAGCATCACGGTAGGCGTGAACGAAGATCCGAACCAGGTGCTCGATCTGCCGTTCTGCCGCGACAACAACGTGCTCGCGCGGCGACGCGTGAGCGGCGGCGGTGCGATCTACGCAGGGCGCGGCTCGGCATTTCTCGCGTTCTATCTGCCGGTCGGTCTGCCGGGCGTGCCCCAAACGGCGGCGCAGGCGTTTCCCACGATACTGGGCCACGTCGCCGAAGCGCTGCGCGATGTGTTCGGCCTGCAGGCCGCTTACCGGCCGCTGAACGACGTCGAGATCGACGGCCGCAAGCTGGTGGCCACGTCGCTCAAGATCGAAGGTGGGGTGCTGACGTTCCGCATTCTGCTGAACGTGAAGGCGATCAACACGGCGATCGCGGCGCGCGCCATGCCGATGGCGCCCGAGAAGGTCAAGGACAAGAAGCACAAGGATCTCGGCTCGCGCTACACGTTTCTGGAGCAGGAACTCGGCCGCGCGGTGAGCGCCGATGAGTTGACCGCCTGGGTCACGGCCTGCGTTCGCCGCACGTTCGGTGAAATGGCGCTCGAATCTGGCGCACTAGGCAGCGACGAACGCGTTTTCGCCCAGCAATACGAGCGCGAACTGCACGAGGAAAGCTGGTTTCATGAAAAGAGCGAGGCCACGCGTTACAGCCCGGTTACCCTGACGGGCGACCGTATCGTGCGCGGACGCGAAAAGGCGCCGGCCGGTCTGATCTGGCTGAGCCTGCTCGTGCGTGACGGCACGGTGGTCAAGGCGATCGTCAACGGCGACTGGCACCCGCGTCCGCTGGCCTCGGTCGCCTGGCTCGAAGACGGCTTCAGCGGACTCGCCGCCACACGCGAGGCGTGCGCGGCGCACATCGAGGCATTTCTCGCGCGTTCCGACGTGGAGTTCGCAGGCGTCGAGCCGGTGCATCTCATCACGGCGCTCGACAAGGCGCTCGCCGAACTCGCAAGCGCCGGGGTGAGCGCATGAGCGAAAAATCCTTGCTGATCGAACAGCACGCGGGCGTGGCGACGCTCTCGTTCAATCGTCCGGAGGCGAAGAACGCGTTGAACGGCGAGATGCGGGTGGAATTGCTCGACGCCGTGCAGCGCATCCGTGCCGACCGCAGCGTGCGCGCGGTCGTTTTGCGCGGCGCGGACAACGACTTCTGCTCGGGCGGCGACGTGCGCGGCATGAACGTGACGAGCGCCGAAGCCGGACGCGACCGGATCGACGACCTGCACGGCTGGGTGAGCATGCTGATCGACCTCGACCGCCCGGTAATCGCGGCCGTGGATGGCGTGTGCTACGGCGCGGGCTTCAGCTTCGCGCTCGCCGCCGATTTCGTGATTGCCAGCACGCGGGCGCGTTTTTGCATGCCTTTCATGAAAGTCGGTCTCGTGCCCGATTGCGGGGCGTTCTATACGCTGCCGCGCGTGGTGGGACTCGCGCGCGCGAAGGATCTCGTTTTTACGGCGCGAGAAATCCGCGCTGCGGAAGCGAAGGAGATCGGCGCGGTGCTCGAAGTCGTCGAGCCCGACCAGCTTCATGCGCGCGCGACGCAGGTCGCGGCGAGCCTCGCGACGGCGTCGCCCATCGCGTTCGGTCTGGCCAAGCGCGCGCTGAACCAGTCGCTTGGCAGCGACCTGCGTGCGATGCTCGAAATCGAGTCGGCGGCGCAGGGCATTGCGTTCACGACCGAATTCCATCGCGAAGCCGCGAAGCGCTTTCGCGACAAGGCCGATCCGCTCTTCAAGTGGCCCGCCGCCGAGGCCTGAACTTTCACCGAACGCACCGCCATGACGATCGACTATCACACCCTGCGCAACTGGCCGTTCACGGACGTCGAGCAGACCTATACCGCGCGCGACGCCATGCTTTATAGCCTCGCCGTGGGATACGGCGCCGATCCCGTTGATCCGGACGACCTGGCATTCGTCTACGAAAAAGAGCTGCGCGTGCCGCCCACGCTTGCCGTCGTGCTCGGCTTTCCCGGCTTCTGGGCACGCGACCCGCGCTCGGGGATCGACTGGGTACGGCTGTTGCACGGCGAGCAGAGCCTCGTGATGCACAAGCCGCTGCCGCCGGCCGCGACCGTGATCGGCCGTTCGCGCATTACACGCGTGGTCGACAAAGGCGCAGGCAAGGGCGCGCTGCTCGAAATCCAGCGTAGCATTACGGACAAGGCAAGCGGCGAGCGGTATGCCACTGTCACGCAACTCACGTTCTGCCGTGGCGACGGCGGCTTCAGCGCGAACGACGGCTTGAGCGATGAAGCGCCCGCGCCGCCGCCGCCGATGCCCGAGCGCGCGCCCGATCATCATTGCGATCTGCCTACGCGCCCGGAAACGGCGCTGATTTATCGTCTGTGCGGTGACGACAACGCGTTGCATGCCGACCCGCAGGTCGCGCGTGCGGCGGGTTTCGAGCGGCCTATCCTGCACGGGCTCGCCACGTGGGGCGTGGCCGCGCATGCCGTGCTCAAGACGCTGTGCGCGAGCGACCCGCAACGCCTCGCGGCCTTTCACGCGCGCTTTACCGCGCCGGTGTATCCGGGCGAGACGATCCGTACCGAGATGTGGCGCGACGGCAACGAGGTGAGTTTCCGCGCGCGCGTGCTGGAACGCGACGTGCTGGTGCTCAACCACGGCCGCGCACAATTGCGCTGAACGCTATTCTGTATAACGAAGGAATCGAGACTATGGCCCGTCAACCGAAACCGCTCGTGCGTTCCGATATCGCGTACAGCACGCCCGATCGTATCGTCGTTCGCGGCAAGAGCCTGCCCGACGAAGTGCTCGGCCACATGAATCTCGGCGACTTCGCGTTTCTGCAACTCACGGGCAAGACGGCCACGCCGCAGCAGTCCGCGATGTTCAACGCCATCGTCATCACGCTCGTCGAGCATGGCATGACGCCGAGCGCGATCGCCGCGCGCATGACCTACGCGGGCGCGCCCGAGTCGCTGCAGGCGGCTGTCGCAGCGGGGCTATGCGGGCTCGGCTCGGTGTTCGTCGGCAGCATGGAAGGTGCGTGCCGCATGCTGTCCGAAACGCTGCCTTATGACGGCCACTGCGACGACCTCGAGAAACTCGCGGTCGATACCGTCGCCGCATGGCGCGCGCGCGGCACGCCGCTTCCGGGGCTCGGCCATCCGCTGCACAAGCCCATCGATCCGCGCACGCCGCGCCTTTTCGAACTGGCCGCGCAAAACGGCATGTCGGGGCGCTATGTGAAGCTCATGCAACTGATTGGCGCGGAAGCCGAGCGTGTCTCGGGCAAAGCGCTGCCGATCAATGCCACGGGTGCCATCGGCGCGATCTGCTGCGAATTCGGCTTCCCGTGGCGCATCGTGCGCGGCTTCGGCGTGATGGCGCGCGCGATCGGCCTCGTGGGTCATCTGCTCGAAGAAGGCGAGCGCCCCATGTCGTTCGAGTTGTGGCAGCGCGTGGAAGACGAGGCCTCCGCGCACTTGCGCGGGGAAGCGTGAGGCCGGCGCGCGGCCAGGGTTGTAAGCCGCGCGCAAGTATCGGGCCACAATGGTCGGGGGATTAACGAAAGCGAAAGGGCTGATTCGGCAAAGGCAACTTCGCGAAGCGTCGCTAGCCGTTCATAGTATGGCCAACAGTCTCGAAACGGAGAAACGCCATGCCGGAATCGCAAACGCCAACGCTCAGTACGTGGCTCGACAAGACCGAAACGCTCACCGACGACATCACCGCGTTTCCGCTGCGCGCGCTCGCGGCCACGCTCGATCGCGAGGCCCCCGATAGCGCCGTGCCGCCGCTGTGGCACTGGCTCTATTTCCTGCCTGTCTCGCCGCTCGCGGAAGCGGGTCCCGATGGCCACCCGAAACGCGGCGGCTTCCTGCCGCCAGTCGAACTGCCGCGCCGCATGTGGGCGGGCGGGCGCCTGACCTTTCACGCGCCGCTGCATGCGGGCAACGAGGCCGCGCGCACTTCCACCATCGCCAACATCGAGGACAAAACCGGCCGCAGCGGCCGACTCGTGTTCGTGACCGTCCAACATCGCTATGAAAGTGGCGGGGCGCTGTGCATCGAGGAAGAGCACGACATCGTCTATCGCGACGCGCCGCAGCCCGGCGCGAGCGCGCCCAAGCCAGTCGTGGCTCCCGAAGGCGAGACATGGTCGCGAACGCTCACGGCCAGCGCGCTCATGCTGTTCCGCTATTCCGCGCTGACCTTCAACGGCCATCGCATTCACTACGACTTCCCGTACGTCACGCTGGAAGAGGGCTATCCGGGCCTCGTCGTGCACGGCCCGCTCATTGCCACGCTGCTGCTCGACCTCGTGCACCGCGAGCGGCCCGGCGCCACCATCGCGACGTTCGCGTTTCGCGCGGTACGGCCCACGTTCGCGGGCAACCCGTTCACGCTGTGCGGCAAGCTCGCGGACGACGCGCGCTCGGTCGAACTTTGGGCGAAAGACCACGACGGCTATCTGACGATGCAGGCCACCGCCACGCTGGCCTGAACGGCAACACGATTATTCATAGCGAATTCATATCGATCATGCAAACCACGCAACAAGATTCGTTTCAGGACATCCGCGAAGCCGTGCGCGATCTGTGTCAGCAGTTCTCCGGTGAATATTTCCGCAAGATCGACGAGGCGCGAGGCTATCCCGAGGCATTCGTCGATGCGCTCACGAAAGCCGGCTGGCTCGCTGCGTTGATTCCTCAGGAGTACGGTGGATCGGGTCTGGGCCTGACCGAGGCTTCGGTCATCATGGAAGAGATCAACCGCTCCGGCGGCAACTCGGGCGTTTGCCACGGCCAGATGTACAACATGGGCACGCTGCTGCGCCACGGCTCGGCCGAGCAGAAGCGCAAGTACCTGCCGAAGATCGCGAGCGGCGAACTGCGCCTGCAATCGATGGGCGTGACCGAACCCACCACGGGCACCGATACCACCAGGATCAAGACCACGGCGGTACGCAAGGGCGACCGCTACGTGATCAACGGGCAAAAGGTGTGGATCTCGCGTGTGCAGCATTCGGACCTCATGATTCTGCTTGCACGCACCACGCCGCTTGCCGACGTGAAGAAGAAGTCCGAAGGCATGTCGATTTTCGTGGTGGACTTGCGCGAGGCGATCGGCAACGGCCTCACGGTGCAGCCGATTCTCAACATGGTCAATCACGAGACCAACGAACTCTTCTTCGATAACCTCGAAATTCCGGCCGAAAACCTGATCGGCGAGGAGGGGATGGGTTTCAAGTACATCCTCGATGGCCTGAACGCCGAGCGCACGCTGATCGCGGCCGAATGTATCGGCGACGGCTACTGGTTCATCGACAAGGTGAGCGCCTACGCGAAAGAGCGCATCGTGTTCGGGCGGCCGATCGGCCAGAACCAGGGCGTGCAGTTCCCCATCGCGCGCGCGTTTGTCAACGTCGAAGCCGCGAGTCTGATGCGCTTCGAGGCCGCACGCCGCTTCGACGCGCACGAGGCCTGCGGCGCGCAGGCCAACATGGCGAAGCTGCTGGCCGCCGACGCGTCGTGGGAAGCCGCGAATGCCTGCCTGCAATTCCACGGTGGTTTTGGCTTCGCCTGCGAGTACGATGTGGAGCGCAAGTTCCGCGAGACGCGCCTCTACCAGGTCGCGCCGATCTCGACCAACCTGATCCTCTCGTACGTGGCGGAGCATGTGCTCGGCCTGCCGCGTTCGTTCTGACCGGAGGCGCGCGCCATGAGACCACTCGACGGCATCAACGTCGTCACGCTCGAACACGCGATCGCCGCGCCCTTCTGCACGCGTCAGCTTGCCGATCTCGGCGCGCGCGTGATCAAGATCGAACGGCCTGGTGTCGGGGACTTCGCTCGCGGCTATGACGAGCGCGTGCATGGACTCGCATCGCACTTCGTGTGGACGAACCGCTCGAAGGAAAGCCTCTCGCTCGACGTCAAGCACAAGGAGGCCGCGCCAATCCTCGACGCGCTGCTCGCGGACGCCGACGTGCTCGTGCAGAATCTCGCGCCGGGCGCTGCGGCGCGGCTTGGGCTGAGCTACGAGGCGCTGAGCGAGCGCTGCCCGAAGCTGATCGTGTGCGACATCTCCGGCTATGGCGACGACGGTCCTTACCGCGAGCGCAAGGCCTACGACCTGCTGATCCAGAGCGAATCGGGCTTTCTTTCCATCACGGGGTCGCCCGGCGAGCCCGCGAAGGCGGGCTGCTCGATCGCCGACATCGCCGCAGGCATGTATGCCTACTCGAACATCCTGAGCGCGTTGCTGATGCGCGGTCGCACCGGGCGCGGCTGCCGCATCGACGTTTCCATGCTGGAGAGCATGGTGGAGTGGATGGGTTATCCGCTCTACTACGCGATCGACGGACAAACGCCGCCGCCGCTCGCGGGCGCGTCGCACGCGACGATCTACCCGTACGGGCCGTTTCCCGCGGGCGACGGCAAGTCGGTGATGCTCGGCCTGCAGAACGATCGCGAATGGAAGCTCTTTTGCGAGCACGTGGTGTTGCAACCGGAACTCGCCACCGATGAACGCTTTGCCGCGAACTCCCAGCGTTCCGCGCGCCGTGCGGAACTGCGCGAGCTGATTGTCGAGGCATTTTCGAAGCTGACCGCGGCGCAGGTCATCGAGCGGCTCGAGCGCGCCGGCATTGCCAACGCCCAGATGAACACCATGGCCGACGTGTGGGCGCATCCGCAATTGCAGGCGCGCGAGCGCTGGCGCGATGTGCAGACCTCGGCGGGGATCGTGCCAGCCTTGTTGCCGCCGGGCGCGCCATCCGCATTCGATGCGCGTATGGATGCGGTGCCGGCGCTCGGTCAGCATACCGAATCAATCCTGCGTGAGCTTGGCTATGACGCGGCGCGCATCGGTGCGCTGCGCGAAGCCGGCGCCATCTGAACGCGCCTCGCGCCTCGCAAACCGACTTCACTGAACTACGCTGCCATGACAGATCATCCCAGCCGCGCACTCGCGGCGTTCGCCTCGCAACTGCGCTTCGATTCGATCCCGACTCACGTGGTCGAGCGCACTGTCAATCTCTACGTGGACTGGCTCGGCTCGGCGCTGGGCGGCAAGGGCGCGCGTCCGGTCGAGACGATCGCGCGTTTCGCACGCGCCGCGCGCGGCGCGCCCGAAACGCAGGGACCGTGCGATGTCATCATCGACCGCACACGCACGACGGCGTATTTCGCCGCCATGACCAACGGCGCGGCTTCGCATTTCGTCGAGCAGGACGACGTGCACAACGGCTCGGTGCTGCATCCGGCCACCGTCGTGTTTCCGGTGACGCTCGCGCTCGCGCAGGCGCTGGGCGTCTCGGGGCAGGAGTTCATCGCGGCCTCGGTGGCGGGCTACGAAGTGGGCATCCGCGTCGGCGAATTCATGGGGCGTTCGCACTACAAGATATTTCACACCACGGGCACGGTCGGCACGATCGCGGCTGCGGCCGCCGCGGGCCGTCTGCTCAAGCTCACGCCCGAGCAGATGGTCGACGCGCTCGGATCGGCGGGCACGCAGGCGAGCGGCTTGTGGGAGTTCCTGCGCGATGCGGCCGATTCGAAGCAACTGCACACGGCGATGGCGGCGGCGAACGGCCTGATGGCCGCCCAGCTCGCGGCGGACGGTTTTCGCGGCGCGCAACGCATTCTCGAAGGCGCACAGGGCATGGCGGCGGGCATGTCGAGCGACGCCGATCCCGCTAAGCTGGTCGATCGCCTGGGCGAGCGGTGGGCCACGGTCGAAACGTCGTTCAAGTATCACGCCGCGTGCCGTCACACGCATCCGGCCGCCGACGCGCTGCTGTCCGTGATCGCAGCGCACCGTCTGAATCCCGACGATATCGCGAGCGTGACGGCGCATGTGCATCAAGGCGCCATCGACGTGCTCGGCAGCGTGGTGGTACCGAGCACCGTTCACCAGGCGAAATTCAACATGGGGACCGTGCTCGGACTGGTCGCCTGGCGCGGCTATGCGGGCGTGAACGAGTTCGAGCGCGACTACTCTGCGGCCGATATCGCCGCGTTTCGCGAACGCGTGACGATGGCGCTGGACGAAGAAGTGGATCGCGCATATCCCGTCCGCTGGATCGGCAAGGTGAGCGTGACGACGCGCGACGGCCGCACGTTGCAGGGCCGCGTGGACGAGCCGAAGGGCGACCCGGGCAATACGCTCTCGCGCGAGGAGATCGGCGCGAAGTTCGTGCGGCTCGCGGCATTTTCGGGCGCTGCGAGCGAAAGCGATGCGCAGCGCCTGCTCGACGCGGCGTGGGGCATCGCCGAGGCTCAACGCGTGAGCACGCTGTTCGGCGAGGGGGCGATCGTATGAGCGCCGCGTTTTCCCGCTCGTATCTCTTCGTACCGGGCGACCGGCCCGAGCGCTTCGAGAAGGCGCGCGGCGCAGGGTCGGATGCCGTGATCCTCGATCTGGAAGATGCGGTTGCGCCGGTGGAAAAGGGCGCGGCGCGCGACGCCGTGCTTGCGGCGCTGGACGCCGCGCGCCCCGTGTGGGTGCGCGTGAACGGTACCGACACGCCCTGGTTCGCCGATGACGCCGCCGCGCTCGCCGGACATGCGGGCGTGGCGGGCATCATGTTGCCGAAGGCGGAAAGCGCGGAGCAGGTCGCGGCGGTGCGCTCGGGCGCGCACGGCACGCTGCACGTGTTGCCGATCGTGGAAACGGCGCGCGGCATTGCGGGCCTGAATGCGCTGTGTGGCGCGCAAGGCGTGCTGCGCGTGGCGTTCGGCACGCTCGACTTTCAGGTGGATATGGGCATCGACGGCGACGGCGAGGAACTCGACGCGTTCCGTTCGCAGATCGTGCTGGCCTCGCGGCTTGCGGGCATTGGGGCGCCCGTGGACGGCGTTTCGACCGTCTTCGACGATGCCGACGGGCTCGAGCGTGAAGCGCGCCGCGGGCGGCGCTTCGGCTACGGCGGCAAGCTGTGCATACACCCGAAGCAGATCGAGCCCGTGCATCGCGCGTACGCATGGAGCGAGACGGAGCGCGCATGGGCGCAGCGCGTGCTCGATGCGGTGCAGGCGAGTGGCGGGGCGGCGGTGGCGCTCGACGGCAAGATGGTCGACATGCCGGTTATCCTCAAGGCGCGGCGGATTCTGGGTGTTTGAACGCTGGCCGCTGTCGTTGAAGTTGCCGCGATGCAGTCGATAAAGAAGGCGCCTTTGTTTTCACAAATGCGCCTTTCTTGTTTGCGGCTCGCCAGGGAACCGTATTAGCTAATAGCGCCAGCGAGTTCCGGCACGACCGTGAACAGGTCGCCCACGAGGCCGTAATCGGCCACGCTGAAGATTGGCGCTTCCTCGTCCTTGTTGATCGCGACGATGACCTTCGAGTCCTTCATGCCGGCCAGATGCTGGATCGCACCCGAGATGCCCACTGCCACGTACAGCTGCGGCGCGACGATCTTGCCGGTCTGGCCGACCTGATAGTCGTTCGGGACGTAGCCAGCGTCGACGGCTGCGCGCGAGGCGCCCAGGGCTGCGTTGAGCTTGTGCGCGAGCGGCTCCAGCACCTTCGTGTAGTTCTCGCCGCTGCCGAGACCCCGGCCACCCGAAACGATGATCTTCGCGCTCGTGAGTTCCGGACGGTCGAGCTTCGTGACTTCACGGCTCACGAACTGTGAGAGTCCGCTGTCCGCTGCGGCTTCGATCTTCTCGACCGCTGCGTTGCCGCCTTCGGCCGCAACCGCATCGAACGCCGTCGTGCGCACGGTGATGACCTTGACCGGATCGGCCGATTGCACCGTCGCGATCGCATTGCCCGCGTAGACCGGACGCTCGAACGTGTCGGCACTGTGCACCGCGGTGATGTCGCTGATCTGGGCGACGTCGAGCTTCGCCGCGATACGCGGGGTGACGTTCTTGCCCGCAGCGGTTGCCGGAGCCAGGATGTGTGAGTAGTCCTTTGCGATATTGAGGACCGTCGCTTCGACGTTCTCCGCGAGGCCCTGCTCGAGTTGCGGCGCGTCGGCCAACAGCACCTTCGTAACGCCTACGATTTTCGCGGCTGTGTCGGCAGCGGCTTGCGCATCGTGGCCTGCGATCAGCACATGCACGTCTCCACCAATCTTCCGCGCTGCGGCGACCGTGTTCAGCGTCGCGGCCTTGATCGACTCATTGTCGTGTTCGGCTATTACCAGATTCACCAGATTCGTCATCTTGTTTCGCTCCCCTTACAGCACCTTGGCTTCGGTTTTCAGCTTCTCGATCAGCGCGGCAACGTCCGGCACCTTCACGCCTGACGAACGCTTCGGCGGCTCGGCAACTTTCAGCGTTTTAAGGCGGGGCGCGACGTCGACACCCAGATCCGACGGCTGGATCGTCTCCAAAGGCTTCTTCTTCGCCTTCATGATGTTCGGCAGCGTGACGTAGCGCGGCTCGTTCAGGCGCAGGTCCGTCGTCACAACAGCAGGCAGCTTGAGCGACAGCGTTTCCGCGCCACCGTCCACTTCGCGCGAAACCGTGGCCTTGCCGTCTGCTACGACCACCTTCGAAGCGAACGTCGCTTGCGGCAGGTTCGCCAGCGCAGCGAGCATCTGCCCGGTCTGGTTCGAATCGTCGTCGATGGCCTGCTTGCCGAGAATGACCAGTTGCGGCTGTTCCTTGTCGACCAGCGCTTTCAAAAGCTTCGCCACTGCCAGCGGCTGCAGATCGTCGTTCGACTCGACCAGCACGGCGCGATCCGCACCGATAGCGAGGGCCGTGCGCAGCGTTTCCTGGGCCTGCGCAACACCGCACGAAACGGCGATCACCTCGGTCGCCACGCCGGCTTCCTTCAGACGCACCGCTTCTTCAACGGCAATTTCATCGAACGGGTTCATCGAGAACTTCACGTTGGCGATATCCACCCCCGTGCCGTCCGACTTCACTCGAACCTTCACGTTGTAATCGACCACGCGCTTGACGGGCACCAGAATTTTCAAGCTCTTTCTCCTCGATAGGGGCAATGCTTTCGTCGCTGACGAAGACCTTCGTCACTGTGACAGACGCGTGAGCTGCGCGGAATTCAGCTTTGTGGAAGGCGTGCTTCGAGCGCGCTAAAGCGGCGCCGCGCAACCTGCATGGGCGCGAAGCGTCGCATGAAAGCAGCGCGCGCCGCAATCGTCCGTTCGAACGAAGCGGCGCGCATGGAAGCGAGAGGGGAGTGTCAGTTCTTCTTGTCGCGCACGAAGCGCAGTGCGAAGCGCACGAGCCGCGGCATGGTTTCGGGCCGCAGCAGACGCTTGTCGTAGCCCGCAAAGCGCCGCTCGTTTTCGGCGAGACACAGGTGCATGAGTTCCGGCACGCTGATGTCGACGTCCGTCACCTGCTGCGCGCCGTTCATCGTGAAGTTGTTGTCGTGCCGGTGTTCGTTGCCCTCGGCATCCATGGCGCGCGCGAGGCCGACGCGTTCCCACGCCAGAAACGCCCAGACGCCGGCCACCTTCAGCTCGAAGCGAATGCGCTGCCACCAGTTGAGCCGGGCGCGATGCCAGGCCACCCAGTTCGCGAACAGCAGGATATGGCGGCATTCTTCCTGCATGACGGGCTCGAACGTGTCGATCAGTTCGGGCGGAAAGAGGCCCGAGCGATGCGCCACTTCGAAGAGGCCGAACGCGAAGAAGCTGTCGACGCATTCGCTGTAGCCCGTCACGAGGTAGGCCCATTCGGCGTCCTTGGGATACACGTAGGGCGGCTCGCTCGCGAGCTTGATGCCGTACGCCGCCACCATGCGCGAGAGCACTTCCTTGTGGCGGTTCTCCTCCCACGCGTTGAGTGCGAGCGCATCGCGCATCACGGCGTCGTCGAGCGAGGCGGCATAGGCGGCCATGCGCAGGCGCGCGCGGCCTTCCGTTTGCACGGCAATGTCCCAGATGGGCAGGTCGGTAATGCGCTTGAGCGCCGCGGGTTCGAGCTGCGGCCAGTCGAGTACCGAGGGCCGGTAAGGATTGAAGGTCTCGCGGAACATGCGGCACATCTCGTCGCGATGCACGTCGGAGCCGGGCGTGAGCGCACCGGTGACACGGCTCGTCCAATGGCGCGTGTTGCGCTCGGCGGCGTCGAGCGTCTCGCGGTCTGGACGCTCGACGGGCAACGCGGGCGCGCTGAAGCCGGGAATGAATTGCGACGCATCGAAGGCGTCAAGGATCAGGTCGTCCATCTCGCTGTTCTTTTGCTGGTGGCTAACGCACGCGATGTTTTCGCGGTCGCCGGGATGCATAAGAGACTGCCGTCGTCGCAAGAGCTTACTTCGAACCGGCGCAACGCGCGACGGGCACGGCGCTCCATTGAATCGTTAGCTAACGCTCATACGTCGCGCATGCACGCCGCATGCGGCTTCAATATTCAATCCGTCTCGTTCGACGCAATAATGACCCGGTCCATATCGATTCGCTGAACGAACGCAACATTCGCGGTGCGAACGGTCGTGCCCGAACATTGCTGCGCGGCACGAATGCGCGCAATGGTCTAATTAAGCAGGTAGAGTACTGCTGGCTGGCCCCCTGCTGCGTCGCCCTGAATCAGGCGGCGGCGCAGCAACGGGGGCCGGCGGCAACGGCATGAAGACAGTCGGTCAAGGGGGCGTCGCATGCGGGCAACGCCGCGGCGCCTGGACACTCCAGCTAACCGGAAACCTGCCTGTGCGCATCCTGTCGATATTCGGTACGCGGCCCGAAGCCATCAAGATGGCGCCGCTCGTCAAACGTCTCGAAGCGCAACCCGGCGTGCAGTCGGTCGTCTGCGTGACGGGACAACATCAGACCATGCTGCAGCAGGTCCTCGACCTGTTCGGCATCGTGCCCGCCCACAACCTCGGCGCGATGACCGCGAACCAGACGCTCAACGGACTCGCCGGGCGTCTGTTCGCCGGGCTCGACGACGTGCTCGCCGCCGAGCAGCCCGAGCGCGTGCTCGTGCACGGCGACACCCTGACGAGCATGGCGGGCGCCATTGCCGCCTTTCATCGGCGCATCCCGGTCGGGCACGTGGAGGCCGGGCTGCGCACCGGCAATCTGTTCGAGCCGTGGCCCGAGGAAATGAACCGGCGTGTGGTGGACGTCGTGAGCGATCTGCTCTTCGCGCCGACCGCTAGCTCGCAGGCGAACCTCGAAGCGGAGGCGTTGGCGGGGCGCGTGGTCGTGACGGGCAATACCGTGATCGATGCGCTGCACCTCATGTGCGAGCGGCTCGACAACGACGCGGCGTTGCGCGAGCGCCTCGACGCGCAGTTTCCGTTTCTCGAACCCGCCGACACCGGCCGCCCGTTGCTGCTCGTTACCGGCCATCGGCGCGAGAGTTTCGGCGCGGGCTTCGAGCATATCTGCGCGGCGCTCGCCACGCTCGCGCATTCCGGCAAGATGCAGATCGTCTATCCCGTGCATCTGAATCCCAACGTACGCGGCCCCGTGCTCGCCACGCTTGGCAACGCGCCCAACGTTCATCTCACCGATCCGCTCGACTACCCCGAGTTCGTGCGCCTCATGCAGCGCGCGGCGATCGTGCTGACCGATTCGGGCGGGGTGCAGGAGGAGGCGCCCGCGCTCGGCAAGCCGGTGCTCGTCATGCGCGACGTGACGGAGCGCCCCGAAGCGCTCGCCGCGGGCACCGTGAAGCTCATCGGCACCGACCGGACGGCGATCGTGCGCGCGGTGCTCGAACTCGTCGAGAACGAGGACGAGCGGCGCGCCTACGCGCGGCGAGTCAATCCGTACGGCGACGGGCACGCTTCGGAGCGCATCGTCGCGGCGCTCACCGGCCAGCCGTTCGAGCCGTTCCCGAGTCGCGAGTTGCCAGGCTACCGGCATCCGGTGGTCGCCATGCGGCCGGAGCCCGGCGAGGCGGACGAGGCCGACGCGGCGCCTTGACGGCGGTTCGATGCCGACGCATCAGTTGCATCGCAGTGCCAGGCAATCAGTGCATTCCAAAGGCGGGATGGCAAGGACCGCCACGCGGCGGATGTGCCGCCGCGCCGACACCATGAGGCATCACACGTGAGATTCGATCCGATCGGGCAGGGGCGCGCAGCGGGGCGCAAGGGCGTGGGCGCGCCGGTTTGCGTCTATGTGGCCGCAGCGTTTCTCGCGGTGCTGGGGCACTGTGCATATGCGGCGCCTGGCGACCTGGCCGGTGCGTTCGCACAGCTTGGAGCCGGGCGCGTGGAATCGCGAACCGTGTCGCTGGCCGATCTCGGCGTGCGCGATCCGGTCGTGCTGCGCGCCCCCGATGCGACTCAGGAACTCTATCTGCCGGTGCCCGCGGGCTTGCCGATCAGCAACGCGACGCTGCAGCTCGACGCGAACTATCTGCGCGGCAACGGCGGGCGCACGACCTTCCTGCTCTCGCTCGACGGCTCGCCCGTGCAGGCGCGCAACGTCACCGACGCGCAGGGCGACGGCTCGCTCAGCATCGGCGTGGATGGCGGGCCGCGCCCTTCGGGCTTCGTGCGCGTGGGGCTGCAATGGTCGTCGGTGCTCAACGAAAACGTCTGCACGGACCAGACGGCGATCGGCAACGTCTGGAAGGTCGCGCCCACCACGCGCCTCACGTATCAGTTCGACACGTCGGCCGTGAACGACGTGCGCACCGCGTGGAGCGCGCTGCCTGCGAAACCCGTGGTGCTCGTGAGCGGCGGCAAGCTCGATGGCGCGGCTTACGACGTGGCGTGGCGGCTCGAAGCCCTGCTGATGCGCGGCGGCGCCACGCCCGTCACGACGCGCATGCCCGCGGTGGGCGACACCGTGAATCCCGGCACCGTGCAGGTGCCGGCCGCGTTGCAGGCGGTGCCCGCTTTTGCTGCGCTGGCAGCGGGCGGTTCGCACAAGATCGCCAATCCGGCGGAACTCGGTGCACTCATCGCGCTCGCGCCGGCGGGCGCCTTCGCGCCCAACGTCGTGGTCGCCGACGACGCGCTGCGCGCGCAAGCGGGCGCGGCGCTCGATGCATTGCGCGGCGAAGTGCTGGCGGTTTCCGCCGACGCCGCGAGCGCCTTCGACGCGTGGCGCACGCATTCCGGCGGCGCACTTGCCGCGCCGTTCGAGAAGGGCGAATTGCGCCTCGCGCATCTGGGGGGCCTGCCTACCGTGGTGGTCGGCGACGACACCGGCGTGAGCGCGCTTTCGCGCACGTGGAGCGGCATCGACGTGTCGCGCCGGCTCGTCGTGCACGAACTGGCCGCTTCGCCGAACCTGAGCGCAGGGGGTTCGAGCGACCGGATCGCGCTTTCGCTGATCGGCGGAACGCCGCGAACGTTAGAGGTGCTGACGAGCGCGGCATGGGAGGCCAATTTCGATCTCGCGGCCGTCTCGGGCGATGGGCGGATTCCGCGCCGCGTGGTGCTCGATCTCGCTGCCGCGCCCGCGGCGGACCGCAACGGCCAGACGGCGTCGATCTTCTTCAACGGCGTGCTGATCGGCTCGCACCTGCTCGACACCGACGGCCACGCGCAACGTGTGAGCGCGGACATCCCCGTGTATGCGCTCGGCACCACCAATGCGCTGCGCGTGCTGTTCCAGCGTCAGCCGGCGGGCGGCTGCCGCCCGCGCGAGCAGGGCTATCCCGCGGCCGTGCTGCCGGGCAGCCATCTGGTCATCGGCAAGGGACCGCTCGGCGAGAACTTCACGGGCATGGTGGCGCGTTTTTCGCGCACGGCGAATGTGCTCGTGCCCGACGCCTATCTGGCCGCCCCGGTAACGACGCTGCCGCGCGTGGCGCGGCTCGCCAACGCGGCGGGCGTGGGGCCCACGCGCGCGACGCTCCGGGTGGTGCCGAACGGCCAGAGCGCGCAGCCGAAAGATGCGTTCCTCGCCGCCGATGTCGCGCTCGACAGCGAGGCGGGCCACGCGAGCTTTGCAAACGGCCGCCTCACGCTCAAGGGGCGCGGCGGCTCGATGCTCGTCGACATGTCGGGTCTCGCGAATCTCGGCCTGATCCAGGTGGTGCGCTCGGGCACGACGCCTGGCATCGTCTACCGCAGCGTGGGCGAAGCGCCGGTTCTGCCGCCCGGCATGCAGTTGCAGCAGGGCGACGTGGCGATCGTCGATGCGAGCGGCGTGCTCAAGACCTTCGACACGCAGTATCCCGGCGGCGTGCCGCCGACGGACGATCAGCGCGCGTGGCTCACGCGTCACTGGGCGGGCTGGGGCGTGCCGAGCATTGCCATCGCGGTGATGGTGCTGCTGCTGCTCGCCGCGGGCTTCGCGCGCAAGCGGGCGCGGGCGAGGACGGCGGCGGCCGCCGCGGCGCGCGCGGCGCAGGAGAGCGCCGAAAACCCGGACAACAAGCAGAGCGGATCGTGAGCGCGAACGCCATCGACTGGTGGCTCAACTATTATGCCGGCCGTTACTACGAGGGCATGGAGTATCTCGCCGCGGTGGTGGCGGTGGTGATCCTGCTGTCGAGCATCGACGATCTCTTCATCGATGCGTGGTACTGGGTCCGCCGCATCATCCGCCACTACACGATCGAGCGCCGCTACGAGCCGTTGCGCGCCGAGCAGCTCTACACGCGCGAGCAGCAGCCGCTGGCGATCATGGTGCCCGCGTGGCGCGAGGAGGATGTGATCGCCTCGATGGTCACCGACCTCGTGCGCGTGCTCGACTACAAGAACTATGTCGTGTTCGCCGGCACCTACCAGAACGACGCGGCGACGATTGCCGAAGTCGAGCGCATGCGGCGGCGCTACAAGCAGCTCCACCGCGTGGAGGTGCCGCACGACGGCCCCACCTGCAAGGCCGATTGCCTGAACTGGATCGTGCAGGCGATCTTTCGCATGGAGAAGGAAACCGGCATCGAATTCGCGGGCGTGATCCTGCACGACAGCGAGGACGTGCTGCATCCGCTCGAGTTGCGCTTCTTCAACTACCTGTTGCCGCGCAAGGACATGATCCAGTTGCCGGTGGCGTCGCTCGAGCGCGAATGGTACGAACTCGTCGCGGGCACCTATATGGACGAGTTCGCCGAATGGCATGCGAAGGATCTCGTGGTGCGCGAGAGCCTGGCCGGCACGGTGCCGTCGGCCGGCGTGGGCACGTGCTTCTCGCGCCGCGCGCTGGCCGGGCTCGCGGAGGAAACGCAGAACCAGCCCTTCAACACGGAAACGCTGACCGAAGACTACGACGTGGGCGAGCGCCTTGGCCGCATGGGCATGCATTCGATTTTTGCGCGCTTTCCCGTGGAGTTCGCCACGCGGCGCAAGTCGTGGTTCGGCTTCGGGCCCGAGCGCGACGTCACGCTGACCATGCCGCTGTGCGTGCGCGAGTTCTTTCCCGATACGTTTCGGACCGCTTACCGTCAGCGCGCGCGCTGGACGCTCGGCATCGGCCTGCAAGGCTGGGAGCAGACGGGCTGGGTCGGCACGATCGCCAACCGGTATCTGCTCGCGCGCGACCGCAAGGGCATCGTCACCGCGTTCGTCGGCATCATTGCCTACGTGCTGCTCGCGCAGTTCCTGCTCTTCGCGTACGCCGAGTTTCTCGGCATTCGGCCGGAACTGGTCGCCTCGCCGTTCGCGGGCTCGCGCTTTCTTACCATCGTGCTGTGGGCCAACGGTGTCGCGCTGCTGCTGCGCGTGATCCAGCGCGTCTATTTCGTCTCGCGGCTCTACGGCTGGGAGCATGGCGTGCTGTCGGTGCCGCGCATGGTGATCGGCAACTTCGTGAACTTCATGGCGGTCTCGCGCGCGTGGAAGATGTATCTCGCGTATCTGGTTACCGGCAAGCGGCTCGTGTGGGACAAGACCATGCACGACTTCCCCTCGTCGGACGGCTTCACGGACCGCCGGCAACGCCTCGGCGAACTGTTGCTTTCGTGGCAGGCGATTGGCCCGAAGGAGCTGGAGCAGGCGCTGGCCCAGGAGCACGCGCAGGAAGCGCCGCTCGGGCGCGTGCTGATGGCGCAGGGCTGGCTCGACGAGGAAACGCTCGCGGAGGCCATCGCGTTCCAGGCGGACCTGCCGCGCGGCCGGCTCGATCGCGAACGGCTCACGCGTTACGCGAGCGATCTGCCGATCGAATTTGCGGTCCGTTACCGCGTGCTGCCGCAAGGCGACGACGGCAAGGGGCACGAAGTGCTGCTGTGCGCGAGCCCGCTCGCGGAGGCGGCGCTCGCTGAATTGCAGGCCCAATGCGCGTTGCCGATCGTGCAACGCATCGTGCGCGAGGGCGAGGTGGCGGACGGCTTGCGCCTGTTGCGCGGCGTGCCGCCGGCGCAGGTGCGCGAGGCGCATGAAGCGAAGGCGAACGCCGAGGCGCAGGGCGCCGCTACCCCGGGCGTGCCGCTGCTGGGCGATCTACTGATCGAACGCGGTGCGGTCAAGCGCGCCGCATTTGAAGGCGCGTTGCAACGCTATCGGCCCGCCGAGCACGGACGGATCGGCGATTTCATGGTGGAGCAGGGCGTGATCACACGCGATGCGCTGGCTGCGGCGATCGCGGAGCAGGAACGCCTGCGCGCCGAAGGTGCAGCCGCGTCATGAGACGGACTCCGAAGCGTTTTCCGGCGACGCGATCTTCATCCGGCTGGGGTGGGGGTGTGCCGCGTCGTGCGGCGATGCCGCGTGTGTTCCTGCTCGCCGCGTTGTGGGCGGCGCTCGCGGGCGCGGGGCGCGCTCAGGCCGAGGCGTTGCCGCAGGGTACGCAGCCGTTGCCGTTGAGCGGTGCGGCCTATCGCGTCGCCCAGCAAGGCTACGACGCTTATGCGCGCCACGACTACGCGGCGGCGGAGCGCTATGCGCGCGAGGCGATCCGGCAACGGCCCGATCTCGCCACGCTACGCTTGTTGCTCGCGAACTCCCAGGCGGCGCGCGGGCAATGGCGCGAGGCGAGCCGCACGCTCTCCGACGCGATCGCGCAGGTCGGTCCCGACGCGGCGCTCACGGCCCGGCGGCGCGAGGTCGATGCGCAGGTGGCGGCGCTGGCGCGGCCGGGCGCGCCAACCGCTGGCGGCCGCACGGCGCGCGCCGCGCCGCCGCCGGGTTCCGGTCCGCCCGACTATCTGACCGGCCGCGCATGGCAGCTTGCTCAGGATGCCTACCAGTCATACGGGGCGAAGCAATACGACGCCGCGTGGCGGGAGGCGAATGCCGTCATCGCATTGCGGCCCGACATCTTGCGTCTGCGGCTGCTCGCCATCGACGCCTCCGCGGCGGGCGGCCACGACCGCGAAGCCTGGCAGGCTGCGCAGGACGCGCAGCGGCGTTTCGGCGACAGCGAGGCGCTGCGCGAGCGCCGCACGCAGATCGGCGCGCGGCTCGCGCCCGCGGCGGTGCAGGCGGCCCAGGCGGCGCGCACGCGCGGCGACACCGCGCAGGCTGTCGCGCTCATGCACGAGGCGATCGGCTACGCGCCGCTGCAACTGGGCAACCGGCTGCTGCTGTGCGAGATGCTGCTCGAACAGAACGACATGGCGGGCCTCGAAGCGGCGGCGGGCGAGGCGATTGCATCGGGTGCCACGCCGACGCTGATGCCGTACGTGTTGCGCGGCTATGCACGTGCAGCGCAGGGCAGGTCGGCGCAGGCCGATGAGGATTTCGCGCAGGCGCTGCTGAGCGAAGGCGCCTCGCTGCGCGACGAGCGCGTGGCGCACGCGATCATCGCCGATGTGTGGACGGCCGAAGGCCAGCCGCAGCGCGCGCTCGACCTGCTGGCCACGCTGCCGCCCGTCGGCGACGATACCGACGCGCTGATCGCGATGCGCCGGTACTACGCGCGCGCGGCGCTCGCGCAGGCCGCCGCGCCGACCTCGCCGGCTACGCCCGGTGAGCGGGTGGCCACGGCGGCGCGCCCGGTGCTCGACTGCACGGTGGACCAGTACGGCAGCGCTTGCGACGTCTACGCGGCCGATCCCGGCTTTGCGTACCGGCGCGCGGCAATCGTCACTGCGCAGCGCGGCGATCGGGCGGCCGCGCTCGACGCGCAGCGCCGGGCCGTCGCCGCAGACCCGCGCAATCCGCAGCATCGGCTCGAACTGATCGACGCGCTCACGGCCGTGGGCGATACCGAAGGCGCGACGCGCGAAGCGCGCGCGATGGCCGACGCGGGCCTGCTCGACGCGCTGCCGCCGCTTTCCGCCGCGTACGTCGCGCAGCGCGCGGGAGACGACCGGCGCGCGTCCACGTACTTCGCGCAGGCCGACGAAGCCGGCCAGTTGCCCGAGCAGGCCACTGGCGATGCCGGCTACAGCGCGTACCGCGCGACGTTCGACGCGCTGGCCGCGAGCTATTTCAAACGCGCGATCGATTACGGCACCTCGGCGCCGCCGGGCGTCGCGCCCGCCACGCTGGTGCAGCTGCAAGACCTGCGCAATGCCCACGCCGACGTCACGCGCGACTGGGGCGCGATCGCCTCGGTCAACTATCGCGGCGCAGGCCTGCAGCCCGGCGTCTCGACCGGCGAAGTGCCCGGCTCGTACAACAACTGGCAGATGGGCGTCGAAGGATACTGGCGGCCGTTCGGCTCGCTCGGCGACCGCAACTTCGAGGTCTACGCGCGCGTCTATCAGGACGTCGGCGCAAAGGGCGACGCGCCGAGCGGCATCTCCACGGCGCTCGGCGCGATCGGCGCGCGCGCCAAGCCGTTCGAGTCGATCAACGCGGTGGTGGCGTTCGAGCGGCTCATCCCCATCGGCTCGCGCGCGCCTTCCGACTGGCTGCTGCGCCTCGCCTACTCGGGCGGCATCGGCACCGAGCGACGGCTCGACGTGCCTTCGTGGTGGACGGTGCAGGACTATGGCGAAATCGGCCATTACGTGAGCAACGGCTGGAACTACGGCACGGGCTATATCGAGGCGGGCCGTACCTGGCGGCTCGACACCATCAGCCCGAAGCTCACGGTCTTTCCGTACGCGGTGGCCGGCGTGGACTACGATTCGAGCATCAACCGCAGCGCGCCGGTCGGCATGGGCGTGGGCGTCTCGACGCGCTACTGGTTCCGCGACAGCTTCTACGACGCGCCGCGCTCCTACGTCGACGTGACGGTGCAGTACCGCTGGCGCATCACGGGCGACGACCGGGCGGGCGGCGTGTTCTTCGGTGCCGTGCTCTCTTATTGAGGAAACCTGATGATGGTGCGCAGAAAGGCTCGAGGCATCGCGGACGAGGCTGAGGCGGGCAGCCGAACGCGCTTGCGTGCGCGGCCGCGCTACGCGCGCCTCGCATGCGCGGCGCTGTGCGCGCTCGCTGCCGCCGGATGCACGCTGCAGGTGCCCGCACACGCGGATGCGCTCGCGCAAGGCATCGTCTGGCAGCCCGACAACGACCATCTCGACTTGCGCGGCGACTGGGACCGGTTGGGCGTCAACGAGCTGCTGGTGCAATGGATCGCCGTGGACGACGTCGCGTTCATGGCGGGCGCGGGCATTCCCGCGCCGCGCGTGCCCGACTGGGTGCGCATTGCCAGCGAACCGTGGGCGCGCGGCGTGATCGTCGGCCTCGCGGGCTATTCGGACGAGAAGAAGGCGCGCGAGAACCTCGAAACGCTCGTCGATCGTTCGCTCAAGCTCGCGGCCGTGCGCCCGCCGGTGCACATCACAGGCTGGTATTTTCCGGTCGAAGTCGATCCCACCTGGACCGACGCGCCACGCATGGCGCCGCTACTGAAGAAGCTGCCGCATCCGCTGTGGATCAGCGTGTACGACACCAGCAACATCGGCGGCGAAGCGCTCGCGAAATGGCTCGACTCCTGGCTGCCGCGCGATGTCGGCGTGTTGCTGCAGGACGGCTGCGGCGTCTATGCGCGCGGCCCGGCGGCAGCGCGCGAATATGCGGATGCGCTCTCCGCGCATCTGGGCCACAAGCGCGTGCGCATCATCGCGGAGGCGTTCCGGCCCAAACAGGGCGGCGGCTTTCGCGCGGCCACGGCCGCCGAGCTGGCGCCGCAGCTCGAGGCGTATCACGGTTATCGCGTGTATCTCTTCGACGGCCCGCACTACATGTCGCCGGAGCTCGTCGAGGGCCTGCTGCAGCAGCAGAAGGCGCGGGGCGCGGCGCAGTAGCGGGTCGTATGGAAAACGCGGCGAACGCGTAACGCGCGCTCGGCGCTTTCGCGGACTTCAGCGCAATTGCGCGAAGGCGATCAACAGGACCATGCCGCCGATGGCGCCGTCGAGCACGCGCCATGCACCCGCACGCCGGAACAGCGGCGCGAGCACGCGCGCACCGTAGCCGAGCGCGACGAACCACACTGCGCTCACGGACATCGCGCCGATCGCGAAGGCGAGGCGGCTGCCCTGCGGTTCGCGCGCGCCGGCCGTGCCGATCAGCAGGAAGGTGTCGAGATACACGTGCGGATTGAGCCAGGTGAACGCGAGCGTCATGAGGATGATCGGCCAGGCGCGTTGCTCGGGCGCATCCGCCGCGGCCTGGCTCTCCAGCACTGCGTGCGACGGGCGCACCGCACGACGCAGTGCGCCGATGCCGAACCACACGAGCCAGGCGAGCCCCACGTACAGCACGATGTGCACGAAGGTCGGATAGCGCTCGACGAGCGCGGAGGCGCCGCCCACCCCCGCGCCGATCAGCACGAAGTCGGACAGTGCGCAGAGCAGGACGATCTTGCCGACGTGCGAGCGCAGGATGCCCTGACGCAGCACGAACGCATTTTGTGCGCCGATCGTGACGATGAGCGAGGCGCAGAGCGCCGCGCCGTGAGTGAAAGCGAGCCAGTTCATGACGGTTGCGGAGAAAGTAGGCGCCGCGGGCGGCGCGGGGCGCGGCGCCTGCGGTCATTGGACATCGACAGGGAATGGCGCTAGTCTGCCGCCAGGAGCCGCATAAGAAAAGCTCATTTTCATTAACCGGATTAAGGAACGCTAATGCTCGACTATGCCTTGCTCGATGCGCTTGCCGCCGTCGTGCGGCATGGTTCGTTCGATCGCGCCGCGGGCGCGCTCAACGTCACGCCGTCGGCGGTTTCGCAGCGCGTGAAGCTGCTGGAGGAGCGCGTGGGCACCGTGCTCGTGAAGCGCGGCCAGCCTTGCGTCGCGACGGCTTCCGGCGCGCTGCTGTGCCGTCACACGGAGCGCGTGCAGTTGCTCGAGGCGGAGCTGGGCGGGGCGATGCCGACCTTCACGAGCGCGCTGGGGGCGGCGCGGCCGACACTGCGCGTGGCCGTCAACGACGACAGCGTGGGCACCTGGTTCATCGACGCCGTGGCGGGCTTCTGCGTCGAACGCGGCGTTCTGCTCGACCTCGTGATCGACGACCAGGATCACACCGCGCAACGCATGCGCGACGGCAGCGTGCAGGGCGCCGTCACGACGCAGGCCGAGCCCGTGCAGGGCTGCCGCTCGACGCGCCTCGGACGCATGCGCTACCTCGCGGTGTGCTCGCCGGCGTTCTTCGAGCGGCATTTCGCGCAAGGGGTGACGCGCGACACGCTGCGCCACGCGCCGTGCGTCGAGTTCAACCCCAAGGATCAGCTGCAAAAGCGCTTCATTCGCCGTATCACGCGCGCGCAGATCGACGCGCCGCTGCACTGGATTCCCCACGTGGCCGGGTTTCTGCGCTGCTGCCTGAACGGTCTGGGCTGGGGCATGTGCCCCGAGCGCATGATCGCGCCGCATCTCGCGCGCGGCGAACTCGTCGAACTCACGCCCGGCCGCGCGCTCGATGTCGAACTGTACTGGCAGAGCTGGCGGCTTTCCATTGGCTGGCTCGACGACTTCGGCGCCATGCTCAAGGTGCGCGCCGGCGAATTTCTCGATCAGGGCCGCGGCGCGTAAGACGCGCGCCGCACGATATCTTCATTCGTTTGTCTTTATCCGCGGATTCAATGGTGGATTAGTGTGCTGACTTTCGGTGCGGACGACAGTGCTTGTCAGATCACCGTATTGTTGCTATTCGTCTCCTGTGAGTTGCACAATGTCGGCATTGGCGCGCGGCAATGCGGCTAAAGCAATATTCGAAATCCATTAATTACTTTTCGAATAGTGGAATGCTTCGATATTCCATGGGTGTGGAGAACGCAAGCTTCGTGCGAGAATTCCGCGTCCAATAGACTGACGTTTAGTATGTGATATGTCTGATGCACCTATGTCGAATAGGTGCATTGCGTTTCATTGATCGGTCACGTCCCGTGTGTAAGAGTGGAGTCCGTGCGATCCCGGTACAGCCTATGAGAGCGGCCATGGACGGGCATTTCAGGCTATATGCCTGCGCGCGGCGAAGCGGGTGCTGCAACAATTCAGTTATGTGGAAAAGTCGTGCGACTAGTGACATCCACCCTGAAACCGGTTATTTTTTCCGCAGCGAGATTGTTAAGTATCATCAAATCGGCAAAAAAGTTCACGGATGTAAAGAAACCAACATTGGAGGCTTGCAGTCGGAACTGAAAGCTCTGCCATCTCGTTTTTTGCGTTTGGCATTATCGTGTGAAAATTGCGTTTTTCCTGTGGATTGCGAGTTGGACACGCTATAATCCGGACGTGGCAGAGTGCTTATTCGACCGGCATATTTGAATCGTTTCCACGTGCACGAGGTGCATTATGACGAAATTAGATACCGGCAGCGTTTGGCAACAAACCATTGACCTTCTGTCCGCAGCTTCCGAGCCGTTGAGCCTGGACAGCGAATTCGAAGGCGGCAGAAGCTGCAAACCGGTACCCATCACACGCGGCGCATCGGAGGCGGCCAACCGGCGGCGCGCCACCGTCCGTTCGTGGGATGCGCAGGGCATCACCTTGATCCGGCGGCATGATCGGGACAGCATCACCGTTTGCTGGAGCGACGCCACCTATGGCCGCTACTCCGACCAGTTGTGGCGGGTGTGCACGGCGCGCCGCAGCGCGGTCTGTGCGCTGACCGGCGAGAAGATCCGCCGCGGCGACGCGGTGTTCCGGCCGAGCCCGAATCGCCGTCATCGCCCGGCCAACGCCGATGCGATGATCCTTGCGAGCAAGCTCGACAACCTTCCCAACGCCGTGGTCGCGGCGCGTCTGGACGAGGCGCTGGCCGCCTGAGCGCGGCGTCCCCGGGCGCACCGGTCGCCCGCGCGGGTATGCCACCCGTTCATCTGCCACGCGGCTGAGCCACACCTCGTCATGCCCATGTCATAGCTGCACAGGAACAAAACGGCGCCCCAAGGGGCGCCGTTGTTCGTTTGCCGGTCGAAAGGCGGGTCGCCACCGTGCGCCGGGGCGGGCGCAACCGGCCCTCCCGGCGGCGCACCGCTCACACGGTGGCATCGCGGGCGTTTTCCTCTTCGAGCGCGTCGCGCGTCTCGGGCATTGCCAGCCAGACCATCAGCACCGCCGCGGCGCCTGCGCTCGCGAGCGCGAGGAAGCTCACCGTATTGCCAAGGTGATCGGCGATGAAGCCGGCCAGCGCCGTCGAAAGCGTCGCCCCGATCCCCGCCGAAAGCCCGAAGAGCCCGATACAGAGGTTGTAACGGCCCTTGCCGCCTGCCACGTCGGCGGCGATCAGCGGCAGCATCACGCCGAACACGGCGGCCGACAGGCCGTCGAGCATTTGCACTGGCACGAGGAAATACGGGTTGCCGACGGCGGCGAACAGCAGCGCGCGCAGCGGCAGCGCGCAAAAGCCGAGAATCAGCACGGGGCGGCGCCCCCAGGCCTGCGCGGTGCGGCCGACCCAGGGCGACATCAACGCGACGATGGCTTGCGGCACGATGATGCACGCCGCGATCACGAGCTGAACGTTGTCGCCCATGCCGGCCGTCACCTCGCCGGCGGCGAGGTTGAGCATCGCGGCGTTCGAGAGGTGGAACAGCACCACACAGGCCGCGAAGGTCAGCATGCGCCGGTCGCGCAGCAGGTCGAAGATCGTTTCGCGCGGTTCGCCGGCGACTGCCGCGCCGGCCTTGCCGGGCCTGGCCGCAGGTTTGGCGTAGGCGGCGTTCTGGTCGTACTCGATCATCACGAGCGCGACGAGCGCCGGCAACGCGAGCGCGGCCGTCAGCCAGAACACGGAGCGCGGCGACCAGTACTCGCCGCACAAGCCCATCAGGCCGGCGGCCACCGCACTGCCGATCGAGGCCCAGCGCGCGTTGCGGCCGAGCCGGTCGCCCAGGTTCTGGCGGCCCACCAGCGCGAGCGCGAGCGCCGCCATGGCCGGCACGAGCATGCAGCTGGCGAAGCCGTGGAAGATCTCGGCGGCCATCACCGCCACGACGGTCGGGCTCGCGGCGAGCAGGACGGCCGAGATGATGATCGCGATGATCGCCCACGCGGCGGCGGCCTTCTTGTTGCGCAGGGCGTCCACCGCCGCGCCGCCCGGCACCTGGCTCACCATCGCGCTGATCGTGCCCACCGACAGCGCCAGGCCGATCTCGCCCTGGGTCCATTTGTGCGACGCCAGATACGAGGCAATGAACGGCCCGAAGCCCGTCTGCACGTTCGCGACGAAGAAGTTCAGCCAGTCGAGCGCGCGCACGCTGCGCTGGCTTGGATTGGGTTGTTGCATGGTGCCGTCCGTCATTTGGCACCGTGGGCATTGGCCGCCGAGGCGACGGGCGATGCAGCGGGCGCTGCTTGCGCCGCCGAGGCAGCCGAAGCGGCCGGGGCCGGGGCCGGCGGCGGGGCGGCGGGCGTCACCGCGTGCACCGGCTGGTCGGGCGCGTAGGGCGGCGAAGCATCCACCTGCTGATCGCTCATTTCGAGCTGCGCTTCGAGCGTGTTGTTCTTCGTGACGAAGTGCAGCGCCGACCAGTCGGCCGCGATCGTATGACGTTTCTCGAGCGTGCCGCTCACGTCGAGCACCACGGCTTGCGGGGCGGCGCTGCCGTCGAGCAGCACGTCGACCACGCGGCCCACCTTGCCGCCGTTGGCGCGTTCCACGTCCGCATCGAGCATGGGCAGGCGCGTCGCGCTCGCTTCGGGGTTGCCGGGCTGCGGCGCACCGGCCTTGGGACGGTCGGGGATCTGCAGCTGGCTGGCCGGCAGGGCGAGCGTGATGGCGGGCGTTTTCGCCTGGGTGTTCACGTGCACGCCGCTCCACGGGAAATTGGCCTTGCGGTCGCCAATGCCCATGAAGCCTTGCAGGTTCACCACGACGTCGACGGGCTTGCCGCCGGGGCCCGTGACCATGTCGACGGCGCGGCCCACGACCTTGCCGTCGGTCTTTTGCACTTCGCTGTCGAGCAGCGTGCGGAAGGTGCCGCGCTCGAGCGTGCGCACCTGCACGATGGGCGCCGGGGGCGGCGCCGGCGGGGCGCTGGCGGGCGCGGGCGGCGGCGGCGCCGGTCGGCGGCGGTGCACCGGCGCGGGGCGCGGCTTCTTCGGCGAGGGCTTGATCGTGGCCTCCGTTTCCGGCTCGCTCGCCGCCTCGGGCGCGGACGCGGCCTCGGGCTCGCTCGCGGCCGGCTCGGGCTCCGTGGCCACGGGCGCTTCCGGTTCGGGCGGCGGGGCCGGCCGGAACAGGCTGCAGCCCGAAAGCGTGAGCAGCATCAGCAGCGTCAGGGCGTACGGAAAGTGAAAAACGGGACGTGTGGAACGCAAGAAGCCGCGTTTCATCTACTGAAACTCCTTGGAGCGGCCGGCGCGGCGCGCGCGCGGCAGGGGGAAACCGGGTCGGGATGCGTGAGTGTAACCCGCGCACCGGCCCGATCCGCTTAATGACGGCGTGAGCGAACGGCGTCGGCGGACAGAGCGGGCGAACGGCGCGGGCGACCGGCGCGGTCGACCGGCTGGGCAACTCGCCGCAAGCGCCGCGCCGGGACGATCGCGCTTCGTCATACGAAACCGGTCCCGGTCTGCGCGGTAACGACGCGCTTCACGCCCAGGTGTAAACGCGGGGCCGGCCCTCACGTCGCGCCCTGTACACGGGCATATAAGCATCGCGGCATGAACTCAATGCGAATCGTGCGATGGGAGCGCAAATCGTGTTCGCCTAACCTTCGCTCCATCCATAAAGAGATGTCAAAACGATGAGCGCCTGGAAGTGGAAGAAGGCGCCGGCAACGCGTCGACACGACTAATTCAATTCGAGACGAACCTGATGACGGATCGGGCTGGTGAGCCGTGAACCGTTTCAGCATGCTGATAAAGGAGGCACTCACCATGATCGAACCCCACGCGCAGCCGCTTGCCGGTGCGACCGCCGCCGAAGTCGAGTCCACAGATGCATTGGGCCCGGCCTCGGGATTCATCGACCGTTATTTCGACGTCGCCGCGCGCGGCAGCTCGCTGCGTCAGGAGGCGATTGCGGGCGTCACGACCTTCCTCGCGATGGTCTATTCCGTGTTCGTCGTGCCGGGCATGCTCGGCAAGGCGGGCTTCGACACCAGCGCCGTGTTCGTGGCCGTGTGCCTGACCACGGCGTTCGGCTCGCTGCTCATGGGCCTGTGGGCGCGCCTGCCGTTCGCCATCGGCTGCGCCATCTCGCTGACGGCGTTCACCGCCTTCGGCCTCGTGCTCGGCAAGGGCCTGAAGCCCGAAGTGGCGCTCGGCGCGGTGTTCCTGATGGGCCTCGTGTTTACGGGCATTTCGGTGACGGGCGTGCGCTCGTGGATCCTGCGCAACCTGCCGCACGGCATCGCGCATGGCACGGGCATCGGCATCGGCCTGTTCCTGCTGCTGATCGCCGCCAATGACGTGGGCCTCGTGGTCAAGAATCCGGGCGCGGGCCTGCCGGTTTCGCTCGGCCATATCACCTCGCTGCCCGTGATCCTTTCGGTGGTCGGCCTCGCCGCGATCTTCGGCCTCGTGCGCCGCCGCGTGCCGGGCTCGATCCTGATCGTGATCGTCGCGATCTCGGCGCTCGGTCTCGCCATCGATCCGGCCGTGAGCTTTCATGGCGTGTTCGCGTGGCCTTCGCTGTCGGCGCCGGGCCATGCCTCGCTGATCGGCGCGATGGACATCAAGGGCGCGCTCTCGCTCGCCGTGCTGCCGAGCGTGCTGGCGCTCGTGATGACAGCCGTGTTCGACGCCACCGGCACGATCCGCGCCGTGGCGGGGCAGGCGGGCCAGCTCGACGCGAACGGGCGCATCGTCAACGGCGGGCGCGCGCTCACGGCCGACTCGGTCAGCTCGATCTTCTCGGGCTTCCTGGGCGGCGCACCGGCGGCGGCCTATATCGAATCGACGGTAGGCGTGGCAGCGGGCGCGAAGACGGGCCTCGCCGCCGCCACGGTGGGCGTGCTGTTCCTCGCGGTGATGTTCTTCGCGCCGCTCGCAGGCCTCGTGCCCTCGTATGCGACGGCGCCCGCGCTGATGTACGTCGGCCTCATGATGCTCTCGAGCGTGAGCCGCCTCGACATGGCCGATATGGTCGATTCGATGTCGGGCCTCGTGTGCGCCGTGTTCATCGTGCTCACGGCGAACATCGTCACGGGCATCATGCTGGGCTTCTGCACGCTCGTGATCGGCCGCGTGGTGAGCGGCGAGATCCGCAAGCTGAACGTGGGCACGGTGGTGATCGCCGGCGTGCTGGCCGCGTTCTACCTGGGCGGCTGGGCCATCTGACCATCGGATGACCCGGTCATTCGCCCGGCGGCCACGGCGGCCCGCCCGGGCGGCTGCACGGCCCGCGTCGCTTCACGGCGGCGCGGGCCGTGTGGCTTTTGCGCGCTGCTGTGTAGCGCGTTACTCCGGCAGCACGCTGTTGCGCGTCTTGCCCGCTTTGCGCGGCTTGCGTGGCCTGGGCTCCACGCCGATGCGCGGGTCGCGCGCGAGCACGAGCGCACTCAACTGCGCGGCCGTGTCTTCGAACGCCGCATCGGCTTGCGGCACATAGAGCCATTTGCCGAGCACGGGGTGCACTCGCAACGCCGGCATCGCATCGATGAGCGACGCATGGTTCTCCCGCGACGTGCAGACCAGCACGCCGTTGAACGGCGGATCGCGGTCGGCGGCGACGAGGCACAGCAGGCCGTCGAGATACGCGGCGTCGCAGCCGAACATGGGCTTGCGGATATAGCCGGGCTCGCGCTCGAAGGCGTCGAAGATCCAGAGCAGCGAGTTGCGGATTTTGGACGGCATGACGTGACGTGGCGGAGATAGCGGGGCGCGGCGCGCAGAAATCGCCATTCTAGTGGCGCCGATGCGGCCGTGCGCGCCGCCGCTCGCGAACGATTTACGCATGTCTTGACATCGCTCGCTTGTCGCCTATGCTAAACCACATGGTTAAGTATGAAGACGCTACCCTCGACCGCACCTTCGCGGCGCTCGCCGATCCCACGCGGCGCGCGCTGCTCGCACGCCTCGCGCAGCACGACGAGCTCTCGGTGAGCGCGCTCGCGCAGCCGTTCGCGATGTCGCTGCCCGCGGTCATGAAGCATCTGGACGTTCTCGCTCAGGCGGGCCTCGTCACGCGCGCGAAGACCGGCCGCACCGTGGCGTGCCGGCTCGCCGCGGGGCCGATGGAGGACGCGATGCAGTGGCTCGCGCACTATCAACGCTTCTGGAGTGAAACGCTCGATCGACTCGCCGCTTTCGTGGAGGAAGATGCATGTCTACCCAACCCGCAGCCGGACCCAGCGCTGCCCATCAAGCTCCCAGCCTCACCATCCGGCGACGCCTCAACGCCACGGCCGCGAACGTCTACGCCGCGTGGACGCAGCCGTCGCAACTGATGCGCTGGATGCACCCGTTCGATACCACCTGCATTCACGCAGAAGCCGACGTGCGCGTGGGCGGGCGCTTTCGCGTGATCATGCGCGGCGCGAACGGCGAGGACCACGACGTGAGCGGCACCTATCTCGAAGTCGTGCCCGACGCAAAGCTCGTCTTCACGTGGGCGTGGCGCAGCACACCGGAGCGCGAGTCGCTCGTCACGGTGACGCTGCGCGCCGACGGGTCCGCCACCGAACTCACGCTCGAGCACGAACGCTTCTTCGACGAAGCAGCGCGCGACTCGCACAACGAGGGCTGGACGAGTTCGATCGATCAACTGGTGGCGCTGTTCGACTGAACGGCGCTCATTCAAGCGCAAGGAGGAATCGAAAGATGGAATCGCACAAGATCGTTTCGCAGACCGAATGGCTGGAGGCCCGTAAGGCGCTTCTCGCCGAAGAGCGCGCTTTTACGCATGCACGGGACGCGCTGGTGGCCAAGCGCCAGGCACTGCCGTGGGTGAAGGTCGAGAAGACCTATACATTCGAGACACCGCAAGGCCCGCGCACGCTTGCGCAGCTATTCGGGCCGCGCAGCCAGCTGATCATTTACCACTTCATGCTCGGGCCGGATTGGGAAGAGGGGTGCCCGGGCTGCTCGTTCCTGTCCGACCACGTGGACGGCATGCTGCCGCATCTGGAGCATCACGACGTGACTTACGTGGCCGTTTCGCGCGCGCCGCTCGCGAAGATCGAGGCGTTCAAACAACGCATGGGCTGGCGTTTTCCGTGGGTATCGTCGTATGCGAGCGACTTCAACTTCGACTATCACGTGTCGTTCGGCGAGGCCGACAAGGCGCGCGGCAAGGCGATCTACAACTACATCGAGCAGGACTACATGAGCGACGAGCTGCCCGGCGTCAGCGCGTTTTATCGCGACGAAGCGGGCAACGTGTACCACACGTATTCGACCTACGCGCGCGGCGGGGAGATGCTGATCGGCACCTATGCGATGCTGGAGTTGACCGCAAAGGGACGCAACGAAGAGAAGGACATGCGCGAGTGGATGCGCCACCACGATCGCTATGAAGACGCGCCCGCGCCGGCGTCGTGCTGTGCGCACGAGAAGCAGTAAATGCGTTGGGCGGACAGTGGTTAGCGCAAACAAAGAAAGCTGCGCCGGTCGCGAAAGAGTCGTGAAAAAAGCGCGTTAGAGCGACATATCGAACGCGGGGCGCAGCAGCACTTCGATCGCCATCACGACGAGTCCCATCGCGCCGGCGGCGAGCGTCAGCGTGCCATATTCGTCGTAGCGCGTATCGTAGAGGCACGCGACGATGAACAAGATGGCCAGCAGATTGGTTAGCCAGTAGAAGTTCAGCGCGAGGAGCATCGGCGTATCCGGTACCGGCGCGCAGCGCGCCGGCGGCTAGTGCAAGACGCTCGGATTTTAGCGGGGCGACCTTACGGATACGCAACAATTACGTGCGCTACAACACTTATTTTTGCGCGATCGGCACTTTGGGCATTGCTGAACGGATCCAGTCCGTGACCGAGGTGCGCCGCGGCTGCCAGCCGAGCAGCGTGCGGGCGCGCTCGCCGCGCACGCGGCTGTTCGAGCCGAGGCCGTACGACGCCATTTCGTAGCCCCATTCTTCGATCGCGGCTGCGAGCGGCCAGTCCTGCGGCGCGCCCAGACCCATCACTTCGGCGAGCGCCGTGGTCATGTCGCGGAAGTTCGCCTCGCCGCTTTCCACGAAGTAGAACGTGCCCGCGGGCGTGTTGTCGAGCGCGAGGCGATAGAGTTCGGCGACGTCGTCGACATGCACGTTCGACCAGATGTTCAGGCCGCGCCCCACGTGGCGCATCACGCCGCTCTTCTGCGCCTGGCGGATGAGCCGCGGCAGTTGCACGCTCGCGGCGCCCGGCACCGCGCCCACGCCATAGATCAGCGTATTGCAGAGCACGGCGCTCTTCACGCCGCGCGCGGCGGCCGCGAGCACGAGATTGTCGATGGCCACGCGCGGCGCCTTGTCGGCGGTCGGCTCGGGCAGAGCGTCCTCGCGATAGACGTGCGCGGTCGCCTCGCCGCCCGACGCGTCGCCCACGATGCTCGAGCCGCTCGTGTGCAGGAGCGTCTTGCCGGAGCCTTCGAGCGCGTCGATCAGCGCCTCGACCGCGCCGCGGTGGTCGCTGCTCGCCGCGTTGATCACGGCGTCGGCGGCGCGTGCTTGCGCCATCAGCGTCGCGCGGTCGTCGAGATCGCCCTGTACGGGCGTGATGCCGAGCGCTTCGAGGTCGGCGAACTGCTCGGGCCGGCGCACGAGGCCGCGCACCGTGTGGCCCGCGCGCACGAGATGCGCCGCGATCGTGCCGCCGATAAATCCGCCTGCGCCTGTCACGAAGACTTTCATGAGTGGCTCCTGATCCTGTCTTGATTGCGATGGCAGCCAGTATCGGGGCATCCGGGTTTTGCAAAAACCATGTTAGTCTCAAATGAATATTGACTGCGGATCAAAAATAGCCACGATGAAGACATCGACCGACGAACTGCTCGTATTCGTCACCGTGATCGATGCGGGGTCGATTACCGCCGCGGCCGAAAAGCTCGAGCAGACCGTCTCGGGCGTGAGCCGCGCGCTGACGCGGCTCGAAAAGCAGCTCGGTGTCGCGCTGATCCTGCGCACCACGCGGCGCCTGCAACTCACCGAAGAGGGCGAGCTGTTCCTCGATCGCGCCCGCACGATTCTCGCGGCGCTGGCCGACGCCGAGGAGGCCGTCACGCGCCACCGCGAGCGTCCCTCCGGGCGGCTGCGGGTGGATGCGGCCACGCCGTTCATGCTTCATTGCATCGTGCCGCACGTCGCGGCATTCGCCGACGCGTATCCCGAGATCGAACTCGAACTCACGAACAACGAACGCATCGTCGATTTGCTGGAGCAGCGCGTCGATATCGCCATTCGCATCGGCACGCTGCAGGACTCCACGCTGCACGCGCGCTCGCTCGGCACGAGCCGTTTGCGCATTGTCGCGAGCCCGGGCTATCTCGCGGCGCACGGCACGCCGCGCAGCGTGGCCGCGTTGCGCGACCATCGGCTGATCGGCTTTACGGCGCCCGCGCATCTGAACGGCTGGCCGCTGCGCGTGGCGGGCGGCGACCAAACGCGCGCGACCACGAAGACCCAGGAGATCGAGCCCGGCTACACGATCGCGCCCGCGCTTTCGGCGTCGAGCGGCGAGACGATACGCCAGCTCGCGCTCGCCGGCAGCGGCGTTGCGTGCCTGTCCGACTTCCTCACCACGGCCGACCGCGACGCGGGCCGCCTCGTCACCGTGCTCGACGACGCGCTGATCGAATCGCGCCAGCCGATCCACGCCGTCTACTACCGCAGCGCGGCGCTCGCGGCGCGCGTGCAGTGTTTTCTCGCGTTTATTGGGGGCAGGCTGCAACTCGACGGGTGACGGGCACTGGCGGCGCTCTCGTGGATAGTCCCAGGCTACACGGGCCGCAAAGGGGAGTTGTATAGACAGGCGCGCCAGGCTAGACTTCGGCCACTTTCGCGACTTGTATAGACAGGATTCGACCATGCTCCCGACCCTTCGCCTCACGCCCGGCCATCTGACCCTGCCCCAACTGCGCCAGATCGCGCGCGAGGCGGTGCGGCTCGAGCTCGATCCGGCCAGCTTCGCCGCCATCGACGCGGGCGCACGCGCCGTTGCCGAGATCACGGCGAAGGGCGAGCCCGCCTACGGCATCAATACGGGCTTCGGGCGTCTGGCGAGCACGCATATCCCGAGCGACCAGCTCGAACTGCTGCAGCGCAATCTGGTGCTCTCGCACGCCGTGGGCGTGGGCGAGCCGATGTCGCGTCCGGTCGTGCGTCTGCTCATGGCGCTGAAGCTGTCGAGCCTCGGCCGCGGCTATTCGGGCATCCGCCGCGAAGTGATGGACGCGCTCATCGCGCTGTTCAACGCCGACGTGCTGCCGCTCATTCCCGTGAAGGGCTCGGTGGGCGCCTCGGGCGACCTCGCGCCGCTCGCGCATATGTCGGCGGTGCTGCTCGGCATCGGCGAGGTGTTCATCCGCGGCGAGCGCGCCAGCGCCGAAGCGGGTCTCGCGGCTGCGGGCCTCAAGCCGCTCGCGCTGCAGGCGAAGGAAGGTCTCGCGCTGCTCAACGGCACGCAGGCTTCCGCCGCGCTCGCGCTCTACAACATGTTCGCGATTGAGGACCTGTACCGCACGGCACTCGTCTCGGGCGCGCTCTGCGTGGACGCGGCGGCAGGTTCGGTGAAGCCGTTCGACGCGCGCATTCACGAACTGCGCGGCCATCGCGGCCAGATCGAGGCGGCCGCGGCCTATCGCACGCTGCTCGAAGGTTCGGCGATCAACCTCTCGCACCGCGACTGCGGCAAGGTTCAGGACCCGTACTCGCTGCGCTGCCAGCCGCAGGTGATGGGCGCGTGTCTGGACCAGATGCGCCACGCGGCGCAGGTGCTGCTCATCGAGGCGAACGCGGTGTCGGACAATCCGCTGATCTTCCCGGAAACGAACGAAGTGCTCTCGGGCGGCAACTTCCACGCGGAACCGGTGGCCTTCGCCGCCGACAACCTCGCGCTGGCCGCGGCCGAAATCGGCGCACTGGCCGAGCGCCGCATCGCGCTGCTGATCGACGCGACGCTTTCGGGCCTGCCGCCTTTCCTCGTCAAGGACGGCGGCGTGAACTCGGGCTTCATGATCGCGCACGTCACAGCGGCTGCACTGGCGTCGGAAAACAAGACGCTCGCGCATCCGGCCTCGGTCGATTCGCTGCCGACCTCGGCCAACCAGGAAGACCACGTGTCGATGGCGACGTTCGCCGCGCGCAAGCTCGCCGACATCGCCGACAACACGGCCAACATCCTCGCGATCGAACTGCTCGCCGCTGCCCAGGGCGTGGACCTGCGCGCGCCGCACCACACGAGCCCGGCGCTCGCGCACGTGATGCAGTCGGTGCGCGCCGAGGTGCCGCATTACGACCTCGATCGCTACTTCGCGCCGGATATCGAAGCGATCACGCGTCTCGTGCAGAACGGTGCGATCGCTTCGCACAGCCCGTTCGCGTTCGAATCCGAGGCGCAATAACACGCAACCACGCGCAAACAGGCGCCAAGCCAAAGCACGGGCCAACGCGATGAACGCTCCCGCATACCAGGGCATCAAGGACTTCATCCTCGCGCGCATTCACGCCGGTGAGTGGAGCGAGGGCGACCAGGTGCCTTCGGAGAACGAACTGGCGCGCGAGTTCAAGGTCGCGCGCATGACCGTGAACCGGGCATTGCGCGAACTCACCGCGGAACAGGTGCTCACGCGCGTGCAGGGCGCGGGCACCTTCGTCGCGCGGCCCAAGTACGAATCGACGCTCGTCGCCATTCGCAGCATCTCCGACGAAATCCTCGCGCGCGGGCACCGCTACCGCGCCGAGGTGCTCGAGATCGGCGTGCATCGCGCCGACGAGGCGCTCGCCGTCGAAATGGGACTCGCCGCGAACGATCAGGTGTTCAACTCGCGCGTGCTCCACTTCGAAAACGACGAGCCCGTGCAGCTCGAAGAGCGCTGGGTCAATCCCGCCGTCGCGCCCGATTACGCGGCGCAGGACTTCACGCACATCACGCCGAACCAGTACCTCGTGCATGTCGCGCCGCTGCAGGGCGTGGAGTACCGCATCGAGGCGCTCGCCCCCGAGGCGCAGACGCGCGTCCACCTCGCCATGGGCGAGGCCGAGCCGTGCCTCGTGCTGCATCGGCGCACCCGCTCGCGCGGGCTCGTCGCTTCGGTCGCCAATCTCTGGCATCCGGGCAGCCGTTACCGCTTCACGGGGCATTTCTAAAGGCGGTTGAGGTCGGGCGGTCCAAGGCCATCCGCGCCGCTCGCCGCGATTTCCTCAGTCTTTTCCCTGTGCGTGGCCGACCGTCATCGGCATACGTCTTGCTCGCTTTACAGATGGCTGACCGAACTGCCGGCTGCGGCGCGCGTATGGGGCCAGACGGCCCGCGAAAGCGCGCGTGGTGCGCCGCAGCCCTTATCATTGGGAGATGACGCGAACGAAGGAGGAGTTCCGCAATGGACGATGCCAACGCCACGCTCATGCCGATGTGGCGGGCCAATCTGGCGCTGCTCACGCGCGAGGTCGGGTCCGCCACCCGGCTCGCGCGCATGATGACGTTTTCCGCGAGCTACATGAAGCTGATCGTGTCGGGCCAGCGCGACTTCAGCGCGGAGTTCGTGCGCGGCGTGGAAGCCGTCACGGGCCTGCCCGAAGGCTGGATGGACGTGAAGCACGATAGCGCCGACGTGCCCGACGAAACGCGCGAGGCGATCGCGAGCGAGACTCCGCGCGCGCGCTTTCGCGGCACCGCGCATCCGGTGCGCAAGGCGCCCGTGCTGCGCGTCGAGCCGATCTTCGGCCAGGGCGCAAAGCGCGAGGAAGCGACGGCGACGCCCGAGGCGCACCGGCGTCTCGCGGGCACGCGCAAGATCCGCGATCTCGCCGCGCAGGACGTGCGCAAGCTCGAGCGCTACCTGAGCGTGCCGCCGGTCGAGCCGGCGGTGCTGCGCTCGCGTATCGAAGACGTGATCAACTACGCCGACCCCGACGAACGCGTGCGCGCCGATCTCGAAGGCCGCCTCGAGCAGATCGAGAAGCATCGCGAAATGCTGCTGCGGCACGTCTCGCGCCTCTACGCGCTGCTGTCGCGGCTGGGTGACGACTGACTGATTCGTTGCCCGAATCATCGTCGGAAGATCATCGCTCCTGGACGCGCAGCTCCGCGAGGATCTGGTCGGCGAGAAAGTCGCACGGCGGTCGGTTCGAGCGCGCACTGCGCGCGAGCACCACTTCGAGCTCGGGGAGTGCCGGCAGGCCATGCTGGCGGCCGAGCGTGACGAACGTCTCGGGCACCGCGCAGCGCGCGAGCGGCGCGATGGCGAGCCCCGCGGCCACCATGCTGCACAGGCCCATCAGACTCGGGCTTTCATACGATGTGCGATAGGCGATCTTCGCGCGCTCCAGCGCCTGGATCGCATTCGTATGCGCGACGCTGCCGCCGCCGAAGAGGGCGACCGGCAACGGACGCTCGCGCCAGATCTCGCGCCCGCTCGCCGCGCTCACCGCCGCGGGGGGCGCGGCCCACACCATCGGCTCGAAGCGGATGAACTCGCCCGCCAACCCGCGCGTGCGCGTGATGCAGGCGAGGTCGATCTTGTTGTCCTTCAGGAGCGGCAGGAGCGCGCTGCTCGGCAGCCCGATCACCTGGATCTCCACCTTTGGCCAGTTCGCCGAGAACTTGCGCAGCACCGGCGGCATGAGCGAGGACGCGTAGTCGTCGGGCACGCCGATCGACACGCGCCCCGTCACCTCCGGGTGCGCGAGCGAGGCCCACGCTTCGTCGCGCAACGCGAGCATGCGCCGCGCGTAGGCGATCAGCGTCTGGCCGTCGGGCGTGGGCGTGACGCTGCGCGGCGCGCGGATGAACAGCGGCTTGCCGATGGATTCCTCGAGCGCGCGGATCTGCATGCTGAGCGCGGCCTGCGAGCGGTGCACGAGCGCGGCGCCGCGCACGAAGCTGCCGGCGTCGGCGACGGCCACCACCATGGCGAGCACGTCGAGGTCGAGGGTCTTCATTGGTATAAGAAAAATTGATCGAAGGCTTCAATATAACGCGTTTGTCTGAACGCGGGGACGCGCCGATACTGGGGCCGTACCGACCCTTCGCGTTGTTCTTCGCATCGTCTTTCGCTTTTCGGAGAAGCCCATGTTGATGTCGCCGCCCGTCGATTTGACCTACGAACGATTCCAGCAACTGCAGATGCGGCTCGACATGTCGCGCGGCAAGCCTTCGCCCGAACAGCTCGATCTCTCGCAGGCGCTCATCGACGAAGCCGCGCAGGCCGGCTATCTCGCGCGCGACGGCTTCGACTGCCGCAACTACGGCCTGGCGAGCGGCCTGCCCGAGGCGCGCGAGCTGGGCGCCGGGCTGCTCGGCGTGCCGGCCGCCCAGGTGATCGCGGCGGGCAATTCGAGCCTCGAACTGATGCATGACGCGCTGACCTTCGCGCTGCTGCACGGCGTGCCGGCGGGCGAGGGCGCGGAGAGTGGCGCGCCGTGGCGGGCGCAGGGCGAGATCGCGTTCCTGTGCCCGGTGCCGGGCTACGACCGCCACTTCGCGATCTGCGAGGCACTGGGCGTGCGCATGATCGCCGTGCCGATGCGCGAAGACGGCCCCGACATGGACCGCGTGGAAGCGCTCGTGCGCGACGATCCATCGATCAAGGGCATGTGGTGCGTGCCGCTCTACAGCAACCCGACGGGCGCGATCTGGTCCGACGAGGTGATCCGGCGTCTGGCCGCGATGCCCGCCGCGCCCGACTTCCGGCTCTTCTGGGACGACGCCTACCGCTTCCACCACCTCAGCGACGAAGCGCACACGACGCTCGACGTATTCGAGGCCTGCGCGGCGGCGGGCCACGCAGAGCGCGCCTTGATGTTCGCGTCGCTCTCGAAGGTGACGTTCGGCGGCGGCGCGTTCGCGTGGCTCGCCGCCGCGCCGCGCAACGTGGCCTGGTGGCAGAAGCACTCAGCCGTGCGCACGATCGGGCCGGACAAGCTCAACCAGTTGCGCCACGTGCGCTTTTTGCGCGACCGCGCGACGCTCACCGCGTTGATGGCGCGCCATCGCGCGCTGCTCAAGCCGAAGTTCGATGCGGTCGACAAGGTGTTCCGCGCGCGCCTCGCCGGCGTGCCCGGCGTGAGCTGGAACGTGCCGCGCGGCGGCTATTTCATCAGCCTTTATGCGCCCGAGGGTTGCGCGCGCCGCACGGTCGAACTCGCGGCGGCGGCGGGACTCGTCCTCACGCCCGCGGGCGCGGCGTTCCCGTATGGCGTCGATCCGCACGACAGCCATCTGCGGATTGCGCCGTCGTTTCCGGCGCTCGACGAGGTGCGCCTTGCCGCCGAGGGCATTGCGCTGTCGCTGCTGCGCGCCATCGAAGAACGGCGGGGATAGCGGCCGGGGCGGCTCCGGCGGCGCTCGCGGCGATGTGTTACAACGGCAGACGTAGCCAACGAACGTTGCCAACTTCCCGCGAGGTTGCCGTGCAAGGTCTCGCCGTTTCATTGCAACGCGCGCTCGCCCGGCGCGAGCGCGAAGGCCGCGCCGCTAGCGGCCGTGCGCCCACGGCGCGCCCGCTCGCGGCGGGCGCCGGCTGGTCGGTCGACGACGTCGTCTGCACGCTCGGGCCCGGCGACCGGCCCTACGAGGAGCGCCACACGAGCGCGTGCCTCGCCGTCGTGGCGGCCGGCGTGTTCGGCTACCGCAGCGGCAACGCGCGCGCGCTGATGACGCCCGGCGCGCTCATGCTCGGGGAAACCGGCGCCTGCTTCGAATGCGGCCACCGTCACGCGGCGGGCGACCGCTGCCTCTCGTTCCATTACGACCCCGCCTGGCTCGACGAGCAGGCCGCGGCCGCGGGCCTCGCACCCGGGGCGCGCCGCTGGCGGGCCGCGCGGGTGCCGCCGGTGCGCGCGCTCGCGCCGCTCGTGGCGCACGCTTGCGCCGACGCGCTCGCGCAAGAGCGGCGTCAGGCGCCCCGACTGGGCGCCGCCGCCTGGGATGAAATCGCGCTGAAACTGGCGCTCACGACCTTGCGGGTGGTCGCGAGCGGCAAGGACGCGGCCACCTCTGCCACGCCGGGCGCCGCCGCGGCGGCACGCGTGGTGGCGACGCTGCGCCTGATCGACGAAACGCCCGACGATGCGCATACGCTCGCCAGCCTCGCGAGCGCGGCGGGCGTGAGTGAGTTCTATTTTCTGCGCACCTTCGCGGCGGTGGCCGGCGTGACCCCGCATCAATATCTGCTGCGCGCGCGATTGCGCGCCGCCGCACTGCGTCTCGCCGACGACGACGAAACGAAGATCGTCGATGTTGCGCTCGCAAGCGGCTTCAATGATCTGTCGAACTTCAACGCGGCGTTTCGCACGGAGTTCGGCGCGAGTCCCCGCGCATGGCGTGCTGCGCAGCGCGAGCGTCACCTCGCGCGGACGTCTTGGCCGAACGCCGCGCAAGCAGCGGCGCGCGCCTGAGACGCTCATGACGCGAGGCGAGGAGATCAGGCGCGGCGCCCGGTGCGTCGCGTCGTGCTTTGCGTTGAGCCTCGCGTTGATTCTGACGATCGCGAGCGGCCATGCCCGTGCCCAGGCGAGCGACCGAAGTCCCGACAGCGCGGCGCGCGTCGAGACCGCCGATCGCGCTGCGCAAACCGACGTCCCGCCATACACGCTCGAACGCGACGTGCATCTGTTCGTCGTGCAGCAGGACGGCTCGGTCGTCGAGGACGACGACACCGTGCTGCGCGCCAACACCACCGCCGGCGTGGACGAGATCGCCCAGCGTTACGTCTGGTTCAATAAGGATATCGAAACGATTACCCAGCTCTCGGCCGAGACCATCGATCCGGACGGCAGCGCACACGCGGTCGGCGCGAGCGGCATCCGCGACGTGCAGGAGCCGCGCTCGGCGGGCGCGCCCACGTTCGAGGACGGCGTGCTGCGCACGGTGATCTTTCCGGGCGTCCAGGTCGGGTCGCGCGTGCATCTGCATTTCGCCAAACGCCGCGCGAAGGCGCTCGACGCGGGCACGTTCTCGTACTTCGTCGAGCCGACCGGCGAACCGGTGGAGTTTCAGCGCCTCATCTTCGATTTGCCCGCCGACGTGCCGCTCCACGCCGACGCGCGCGGCTACACGGCGCTCGCCCCCGAGACGGCGAACGGCCGTACCCGCTACGCGTTCGACTACCGGCACGGCCCCTATGCGCCGCTCGAAGCGGGGGCGGTGGCGTACGTGAACTGGGGCGACCGGCTGATGGTGTCGGCGGTGCCCGACTTTGCCGCGTTCGCCGCGCGCTATCGCGATGCCGCCGCCGATCCCACCTCGACCGATCCGGCCATCGCAGCGCTCGCGCAGGCGCTCACGGCGGGCGTGAGCGACCCGCGCGACAAGGCGCGCCGCATTTACGACTGGATGCGCTTCAATATCCGCTACGTCGCGCTGTTTCTTGGCGAGACCGCGGCCGTGCCGCATCGCGCGACCGACATCCTGCGCAACCGCTACGGCGACTGCAAGGACCACGTGGCGCTCTTCAGCGCGCTGCTCGCGGCCGTCGGCATACGCGCCGAGCCCGTGCTGCTCAATCTCGGCCCCGTCTATACGCTGCCCGATGCGCCGGGCTATGGCGCGCATGCGATCAACCATGCGATCGCGTGGCTGCCCGACCTCAGCGTGTATGCGGACACTTCCTCGGGCGGCTACGCGTTCGGCTACCTGCCGCCGGGCGTGATGGACCGGCCCGTGCTGCTCGTCGACGACGGCGTGCTCTCGCGCACGCCCGCGACCGAGCGGCGCGAGCGCACGGCGCGCCTGTCGCTCGAGGTGGGCGCGAGCGGCGACGCTGCCTACAGCTACTACGTGGAAGACGAAGGCGCGGGCGCGGAGCCCGAGCGCAACTCGTTTCGCCGCGCGACGCACACGGGAGCGCAGCAACTCGCGGCGCAGCGCCTGCGGCTCAGCGGACTCGCCGGCACCGCGCACGTGAGCACGAGCGCGACGGATGCGACCGACGGACCGTTCTCGGTGACGATGGAAGGCACGCTCGATCACGTGGTCTGGCGCGACGGCACGACCGCGATACCCGCGACGAGCAGCTTCACGGGCGGCATTGCCACGCAGATCGACAGCTGGCTCGCGCAGCCGCGCCGCACGCAGCCCTGGGCGTGCATCGGCGGGGAATTTACCGAGAGCGCGCAGATCGTGCTGCCCGCGTTCGCGCGCGTGACCGACGTGCCGCAAGACACGCAGGTGAGCGACACGTTTCTCGACTACACGTCGCACTACGTGTTCGACGCGCGCTCGCGCACGCTGCAGATCGAGCGGCGGCTGGCGGCGCGTTTTGGCCACCAGATGTGCACGGCCGACGAATTCGCGCAGATGCGCGACGCGCTCGTGCGCATCGAGCGCGACACACACGCGCAGATCGTCGTGCGGGCGGCGAGTGCGCCGCAGCAACCGTGAGCGGGGCTCAGCCGCCGCGCGTCGTCACCGGCACCCACACGCCTTTCTTCACCTGCCAGAGCGTGGAGGCGCCGTTCTTGAGCGAGCCGTCCGGCTCGAAGGCGATGCGGCCCGTCACGCCGTCGAAGGCGAGCGCCTTGAGCGCGCTGCGGTAAACCTCGGGCTGCGCCGATTTCGCATTGACCATCGCGTGGATCGCGGCCCACGCCGCGTCGTAGCCGAACGGCGCGTAGGCGAGCACGTTGGCGCCGAAGCGGGCTTTGAAAGCCTGCTCGAAACGCGGGCCCTCCGGCAGCTGCGCGAGCGGGCGGCCATACTCCCAGGCCATCGCGCCTTCGGCGGCTGCGCCCGCGGCCTGGGTGAAGTCGGCGTTCGCCACGCCGCCGCCGCCCACGAACTGCGCGTTCATGCTGCGCGCCTTCATCTGCTTCGCGAGCGCCGCGCCCTGGTGCGCGAGGCCGCCGAAGTAGAGCAGATCGGCATCGGCGGCCTTGATTTTCGCGAGCTGCGGGCCGAAGTCGCTCGCGATGCTTTCCGCGAACTCGCGCGCCACCACGTTGCCGCCATGCTCGCGCACCGCGCGCTCGAACACGTCGGCTTCGCCCTGGCCGAAGGCGGTGCGGTCGTCGATGATGGCCACGCGTTTGGCCTTCATCACGTCCACGGCCCACGCGCCGGCGATGCCTGCGTTCTGCGCGTCGTTTGCAATCACCATGAAGGTGTTGGCGAAGCCTTGCGACGTGATGACGGGATTGGTGGCCGCGGGGCTGATCATCGGAATGCCGGCGCTCTCGTAGATGCGAGAGGCGGGAATGGCCGAGCCCGAATTGAAGTGGCCGACCACGGCGTTCACCCCCTGATTCGCCAGCGTCGCGGCGGCCTGCACGCCGAGGCGCGGGTCGCTGCGGTCGTCGATGGGGACGAGTTCGAAGTGCGCCGTCTGCTCGCCGATCTTGAGGTTTTGCGCGTTCGCATCGTCGAGGGCGAGCTGCACGCCGTTTTGCAGATCGCGGCCGTAATTGGCGTAGTCGCCCGAGAGCGGCGAGACAAAGCCGATGCGCACGTCGAGCGGGCCGGCGGCCAGGGCGCTGCGGCTCGCGCCGAGCGTCCCGACGGTGGCCAGCGCGCCGATCAGGAGCCCGGCCGCAAGCTTGCGGCACGCACGGTACGGCTGGGCGAATGCGCAGGCGCTAGCGGTTCCAGGCGCGGCAGCGAGACTCATGGTGACTCCTTGCGCGACAGCGGCGCGGTGTTCTTGTGTGCGTTTTGTCCGGGTACGCCGCGCCGCGCGCCGGCGTGGCGCGGAGGCTGGGCGTCTCGTTTTCCGGTCTTGCGTCTTGCGGTTTGCGACTGCGGCTTGCCGGGACGGGCTGTGCGACGGCTGCGCGCGTGGGTGGGGTGGCTCAGCCGGGTCCCCATGTGCGCCGGCTGGGCGCGCGCCTTCGTGAGGCGGCGGATGGCGAGCAATATAGCAGGCCGCCGGGTCAATCGCTCACGCCGTGTCGCGCGGGTGGGCTACTCGCCCCTTTGCAGTTCGAAGAGCGCGTCGCGCAGGTGCACGAGCGGCGCCATGGTGTCGGCGCTCGCCCATCCTTCGAGGTCGTCGAGCGCGCGGTTGCAGCCGTCGAGCACCACGTCGAGATCGACGGGAATGCCGTTGGCGAGCGCAAAGCGAATCGTCGCTTCGAAGCGTTCGCATTCGTCGTCGCCGTACGAGATGTCGAGCGTGTCGGCAATGGTCTGGGCGATGTCGCTGCGTTGGCGGTCGCTCTCGTCGACGAAGTCGATGATGCCGCGTGCGACGTCGGGCGCATGGTACAGCGCGATGTCGAGCCACACGGCGGGATCGAAATCGCTTTCGTGGCTTTGTTCCTCGAAGTATTCGATGGCTTCCTGCTCGTGGGTCTCGCCGGCGTCGACGGCGAGGCAAAGCTGCTCGAAATACTCTTCCTGTTCGCTACGGATTGAATCGGACATCGGTCATTCTCTAAAGACGGTGGGCGCCGCGGCCGTGCGCTGTGTCTGGCCGCCGCAAGTCATGCGGACGGCATTATAGGCCGCGCGCGCACCGCTTCAGTTTAGGCGGCTTCCACCGCCCAGGCGTCGAACCATTCGCGCGGGCGCGCGATCTGGTCTTGCGCCGCGACGATTTCCAGTTCGTAACGGCCTGCGTCGTAAGTCGCCTTCACCACGGCGTTCACGGCCGCGAGCGTGTGTTCGAACGCGCGGCGCAGCGAGTCGCCGAGCATCAGGCGCGCGACGAACACCGCGCTCGTCACGTCGCCCACGCCCACCGGCTGGCGCGCGAACGGGTAGAGCGGGCGCTGGCCGAGCCACGCTTCATGCTCGGTCACGACGAGCATGTTGAAGCGGTCGGCAGGGCTGTTGCGGTCGAGCAGATGTTTCACGAGGACCAGCTTCGGGCCGCGGCGCAACAGTTCGCGGCACGCGAGCACGCCTTCTTCCGCGGTCTCGATCTCGCGGCCCACGAGCCGTTGCAGCTCGATGTGATTGGGGATCATCGCGTCGGCGACCTCGGGCATGTTGCGCACGAGGAACTCCTGGATGCCGGGTTCGACGCGGCAGCCGTTCTCGGCGTTGAGCGTGCCCATCACCGGGTCGCAAAAGTAGCGCGCCTGCGGGTTGGCGGCCTTCACGGCGCGCACCACGTCGATCACGGCCTGGGCCTGCTCGGGGGTGCCGAGGTAGCCCGACAGCACCGCATCGCAGCGCGGCAGCACGCCGATCGCGCCAATGCCTTCGACGAGATCCACGACCTCGTCCGAGCCGATGGCGGCGCCGGTCCAGTGGCCGTATTGCGTGTGATTCGAGAACTGCACCGTGTTGAGCGGCCAGACATTGACGCCCAGGCGGCGCATGGGAAACACCGCGGCGCTGTTGCCCGCGTGACCGAACACGACGTGCGACTGGATGCTCAAAACGTTTTTCATGGCCGGTCCAGATTTCGTTATCGCTTGCGGCGCTTCGAGCAGCGCGCCTTTGCGCAGGTGCAGCAACGATAACCGAATTCGCTGCGCCCAGTCGATGGATGCGTGGGCGGGGTGTTGCGTGTGCGCCTGCCGCGAGCGCCAGCGCTGCGCCTGGGCAGGCGCTAGGCCACGACGTGTTGACCGGCCAGCTCGCGATAGAGCGCCATGTAGCGTTGCGCCGACGCCGCCCAGCCGAAGTCCTGCTGCATTGCACGCGTGCGCGTGTCGCGCCAGTCGCGGCTGCGCCCATAGAGCGCGAAGGCGCGGCGGATCGCGGCCGTGAGCGCGTCGGGCTCGAAACGCTCGAACACGAATCCGGTGGCGAGACTATCGGCGAGATTTTCCAGCGAGGCGTCGACCACCGTATCGGCGAGTCCGCCCACGCGGTGCACGAGCGGCAGGGCGCCATAAGCAAGCGCATAGAGCTGTGTGAGGCCGCACGGCTCGAAGCGCGAGGGGACCATCATCACGTCGGCGCCCGCGACGATCTCGTGGGCGAGCGTCTCGTCGAAGCCCAGTTCCACGGCCACCGATTCGGGATGCTGGTGCGCGGCGCGCGCGTAGCCCTGTTCGAGGCTGGGGTCGCCGGTGCCGAGCACGACGAGCTGCCCGCCGCGCGCGACGATCTCGGGCAGCGCCGCGAGCAGCAGGTCGAGGCCCTTTTGCTCGGTGAGCCGGCTCACCACGCCGAACACCGGGGCGTCGTGCTTCTGCGCGAGCTTCAGGCGCGCCTGCAGCGCCGCCTTGCAGCGCATCTTGCCGCTCTGGCGCGTGGCCGAATAGCGCGTGGCGATGGCCGCGTCGCTCGACGGATTCCAGACGGCGTAGTCCACGCCATTGAGGATGCCGACGAGATCGTGCGTGCGTCCGCGCAGCAGCGCCTCGAGGCCGCCGCCCTGGGCGACGGTCTGAATCTCGCGCGCGTAGGTCGGGCTCACCGTCGTGATCTTGTCGGCGAAATAGAGGCCAGCTTTCAGAAATGAAAGCTGGCCGTAGAACTCCACGCCATGCATGTCGAAGAAGTCGCGCGGCAGGCCGAGCGTCTCGAACTGCTGCGCGGGGAAGATGCCCTGGTACGCGAGGTTGTGAATCGTGAAGATCGAGCGCGCGCCGCCGGGCGCCATGCTCGTGCCGCGCTCGCGCGCCGCCGCGCGCAGATAGGCCGGCGCGAGCCCCGCGTGCCAGTCGTGCGCCTGCACGATGGCGGGCGCCCAGTCGGCATCGAGGTGCAGCGCGAGTTGCGCGGCGGTCCAGCCGAGCAGCGCGAAACGCTGGGCGTTGTCGCCGTAGGGCACGTGCTCAGCGTCGAGATAGGGGTTGCCGGGGCGCGCGTAGAACGCATCGGCGCGGATCATGTAGACGGCCAGCTCGCTGCCGGGCAGGCGCCCGAGTTCCAGCGTCGCCTCGGGCGCGCCGAACGTGCGCGCGAGGCGCGCGACGGTACGCAGGTCCTCGAGCCCCGCCGCCACGGGCGCGAAGCCCGGCAGCAGCAGGCGGGCGTCGGCGCCCTGTTCGATCAGCGCGGCAGGCAGGGCGGCGGTGACGTCGGCGAGGCCGCCGGTCTTCAGGAGCGGATACAACTCGCTGGCTACGTGCAGGACGCGAATGGTCATCGGGAGTCAGTCCTCTCGGTGCTCGGGTTGCTTAAGGGTTTGGCGCGTCCTTAGGCGAAGCCGATCTGGCGGACCGGCTTCGCCAGACGCATGACTAGCCAGGCAATTTCGCCAGCGCCTCGCTCGTGACGAGTACGACGCCGCTCTCGGTGCGATAAAAGCGTTCGGCGTCGCGCGTGGCGTCTTCGCCGATCACGGTGCCGTTGGGTATCGTGCAGCCGCGGTCCACGACGACCTTGCGCAGCCGGCAACTCGTGCCCACCGTCACCTGTGGCGACAAGACTGCCTCGGCAATGTTGCAGAACGACTGCACGACGACATTCGACGAGAGCACCGAGCGCGAAATCTGCGAACCCGAGATCACGCTGCCGCCGCACACGATCAGGTTGGTGCCCGAGCCTTGCAGGCCGTTGAGGTCGCGCACGAACTTGGCGGGCGGCAACTGCTCCTGGTAGGTCCAGATCGGCCAGTTGCGGTCGTAGAGATCGAGCGCGGGGATGGTCGAGGCGAGGTCGAGGTTGGCGGACCAGTAGGCGTCGACCGTGCCCACGTCGCGCCAGTACGGTTCGGCGGACGGGTCCGACGACACGCACGACATGCTGAACGGATGCGCGATGGCGTGGCCGTCGCTCACCACGCGCGGAATGATGTCCTTGCCGAAGTCGTGGTCGGTGGCCGAGCGCGAAATGTTCTCTTCGAGCAGATGGACGAGATAGTTCGTGTCGAACACGTAGATGCCCATGCTCGCGAGCGCGATGTCGGGGCGGCCGGGCATGGCGGGCGGATCGTCGGGCTTTTCGACGAAGCCGGTCACGCGGCGCGACTCGTCCACGGCCATCACGCCGAACGCGCGCGCTTCCATGCGCGGGACCTCGATGCAGCCCACCGTGCAGTCGGCGCCGCTCGCGGCATGGTCGGCGATCATGCGCGTGTAGTCCATCTTGTAGATGTGGTCGCCGGCCAGCACCACCACGTACTTCGGACTGATCGAGCGGATGATGTCGAGGTTCTGGTACACGGCGTCGGCGGTGCCCCGATACCAGTGCGCGCCTTCCACGCGCTGCTGCGCGGGCCACAGGTCGAGGAACTCGTTGAATTCGCCGCGCAGGAAGCCCCAGCCGCGCTGCAGATGGCGCAAGAGCGAGTGCGCCTTGTACTGGGTGACGACCGCAATGCGGCGGATGCCCGAATTCAGGCAGTTCGAGAGGGCGAAATCGATGATGCGGTACTTGCCGCCGAAGTACACGGCCGGCTTCACGCGCTTGTTGGTGAGGGGCCCTAAGCGCGTGCCGCGGCCGCCAGCGAGCACGATGGCGAGGGTGGTGCGTTGCAGATCGTTGAGGCTTGCCGGAGTTTCCATGGTCGTCTCCTTGTTGTGCCCCCCGGTACGGCCGCCGCGGCCCGCCTCGTCGTGCCCGGGCCGGTGCGGTCCTTCTTTCGCGTACTTGTCGCGTCCCTGACGCGGCGCGTTTCGCGGTGCAACACGCGTGCGTATTTCGCGTCGCGGACGTCTCGTGCGTCCTGTATTGATTGTTCTAGCACCGAATGCAGCGTAGCGCGAATTGCCAGTGCCCGGGGCCGGAGATGCGCGCCGCAGTCGTGCGAGGCGCTGACGAGCAGCAAACGGCATGCCGCTAAGGTTCGCCGGGCGAGAAAGCCGGCATGAGCGGGGCGGGACCGCTAGAATCGCTGGCTGTACCGGCGCCATTTCACCGTCCTGTTTTTTCTGTCCGACCTTTCGCCCGATCTCCCGTCGATGAGAGCCATCCTGAACCACTCGCTTGCCCGCCTTGCTCCCTTCGTTGCCGCGCTGAGTGCGGCCGCGCTCTGTCACGTCGCCCTCGCTGCCGACTCCGAGGCGAGCGGGGCTGCGGCTTCGGCGGCGTCGTCAGCGCAAGCCGCGATCGAGACGCCCGACGGCCCCGCGTATGGTCCCGAGCTGCAGGGCTTCGAGTATCCGCATCCCGTGCATGACTTTGCGTTCGTTTCGCAGGGCCAAACGCTGCATATGGCGTACATGGACGTGCAGCCCGCGAAACCGAACGGGCGCACAGTGGTCCTGCTGCACGGCAAGAACTTTTGCTCGGCGACGTGGGACGCCACCGTCCGCGAGTTGCACGCCGCGGGCTACCGCGTGATCGCGCCGGACCAGATTGGCTTTTGCAAGTCGAGCAAGCCCGCTGCGTACCAGTTCAGCTTCCAGCAGCTCGCGCGCAACACGCATGCGCTGCTCGCGGCGCTCGGCGTGCATGACGCGACGATCGTCGGCCATTCGACGGGCGGCATGCTGGCGGTGCGCTACGCGCTCATGTATCCGCGCGAAACGGAGCAGCTCGTGCTCGTGAACCCGATCGGGCTGGAAGACTGGAAGGCGAAGGGCGTGCCGTCGATTTCGGTGGACGACTGGTACGCGCGCGAGCTCAAGACGAACGCCGACGGCATTCGCCGCTACGAGCAGGCCACCTATTACGCGGGCCAGTGGCGCCCGGCCTACGAGCCGTGGGTGCAGATGCTGGCGGGCATGTATCGCGGGCCGGGCAAGACGCAGGTGGCGTGGGATTCGGCACTGCTCTACGACATGATCTACACGCAGCCGGTGATCAACGAGTTCGGCCAGTTGCAGATGCCGACGCTCTTGCTCATCGGCGACAAGGACACGACCGCCATCGGCAAGGATCTCGCGCCGCCCGAGGTGCGCGCGCAGCTCGGGCACTATCCGGTGCTGGCCAAAGCCGCGCAGCGCGCCATTCCTCACGCGACGCTGGTGGAGTTCGCCGATCTCGGGCACGCGCCGCAAATGCAGGATCCGCGGGCGTTTCATGCCGCGCTGCTCAAGGGTCTCGACGCGTTGAACACCGCGCAGTGAGGGCGCGCTCGAGGGCGGGCGCGGTTACCGTCCCGCGGCGGCTTCCTTCAATTCATCGCGCGCCTGCGCCGCCATCTCGAATGAACGCAGGCGCGCCGCGTGGTCGTAGATCTGCGCGGTGACGATGAGCTCGTCCGCGCCGGTCTGCTCGATCACCGAGGCGAGGCCCGCGCGCACGGTCTCCTGGTCGCCGACCACGGAGCAGGCGAGCGAGTGCGACACGCCGGCGAGTTCGAACTCGTTGGCCGCGATCTGCTCGACCGGCGGCGGCAACTGCCCCGGCGTACCGCGCCGCAGATTCACGAACTGCTGCTGCAGCGAGGTGAAGAGAAAGCGCGCTTCTTCGTTGGTGGGCGCGCCGAACACGTTCACGCCGACCATCGCATGGGGTTTGGCGAGCACCGCCGACGGACGGAACTGCGAGCGGTACAGACGCAGTGCCGTGAGCAGATGGTCGGGCGCGAAGTGCGAGGCGAACGCGAACGGCAGACCCATGGCCGCCGCGAGCTGTGCGCCGTAGAGGCTCGAGCCGAGGATGTAGAGCGGCACGTTCAAACCCGCGCCGGGCACGGCGCGCACGCGCTGGCCTTCCACGGGCGCGGCGAAATAGCGCTGCAGCTCGGCCACGTCGTCGGGGAAGCTGTCGGCGCTGCCCTGCAGGTCGCGGCGCAGCGCGCGCGCCGTGGTCTGGTCGGTGCCGGGCGCGCGCCCGAGGCCGAGGTCGATGCGGCCGGGGTAGAGCGCTTCGAGCGTGCCGAACTGCTCGGCAATCACGAGCGGCGCGTGGTTCGGCAGCATGATCCCGCCCGAGCCCACGCGGATGGTCTGCGTGCCGCCCGCCACGTAACCGATCACCACCGAAGTCGCCGCGCTGGCGATGCCCGTCATGTTGTGATGTTCGGCCAGCCAGAAGCGGTGGTAGCCGAGGCGCTCGGCGTGGCGGGCGAGATCGAGCGTGTTGTGCAGCGCGGCGCCGGCATGGGAGCCTGCCGGGATGGGCGAGAGGTCGAGTACGGAGAAGAGGGTCATGGGCTAGCGTGGGGCGTGGTGTGGAGAGCGCGACGCGCGTGCCGTGCGCCGGTTGCCCGACGCGAGGCCGCAAGGCAGTCGCAAGGTGCGGCCATTGTGCCAAACCACTTTCGTTCGTGCTGGCGGCCTTCGGGAACCCATGCAGCCGGCGTGGGTTCAGAGTGGCTGATTGCTTTTGCGTCCAGTCGATTTGAATATTAACGAGAACTACTCCTGTTTCAATGCAAAAGGCGCGCTTTCAATTCAGATTTATTAAAGAATCATTTCTATATGCTTACCGAATTTTTTCGGGGCGGAAAAGCCCTGGAAGGCGGCTGTTTAATCGCTGAAATAGTTACGCTTTTACAACTTTGGCAACGCATTTTCCCGCGTCCGTCGGAAGCAACTGACGGAGCTTGCTGATACAATTTTTGGCGTCGAATCGGGGATCGACCATGTCCAACGGTTTCATACGATGGTTTATCTCCATTCGTTGTTTGTTCAATGACCTCGCATCCTGCAAACCGGCATCCGTTGTCTGGTTTCACGCTTCAAATGCGTAATGCGGCTAAGATGCGCGGCTTATTTCTGGATTTTCAGGGCAGGGAAATGGTACGTGGTGAAACGCGAATTCGGGTCGGGGCACCGCAGGAGCTTCTCCCCTTGCGCGCAGCCCGCGGCGAGCGCGGCTCGGCCCACGTGACCGGCCAAGGCGGCGCGTCATGACGGTGGCGCAGGTTTTCGCCATCCCGGCGCCCTGGCCCGTGCTCGTCTGGGTCGTGGTCGTGCTGTGCGGCGTGGCCGCTTTCTACGGCCTCGTTGCCGCGCTGACGATGCCGCGCCTCGGTTCGGCCGCGCTCGTACGCGAAGCGGCGTGCCGCGCGCGCCGTGCGCAACCGCAGCCCGTGAGCGTGCTCAAGCCCTTGTGCGGCGCCGAGCCGCGCCTCTATGAGAATCTCGCGACCTTCTGCGAGCAGCGGCATCCGCGTTTTCAGTTGCTGTTCGGCGTGTCGTCGCCGGCGGACCCGGCCATTGCCGTGGTGCGCCGGTTGCAGGCGGCATATCCCGGCCACGACATCGAGCTCGTGATCGACCCGCGTGTGCACGGCAGCAATCTCAAGGTGAGCAACCTCATCAATCTGGCGGCGCGCGCGCGCTACGACGCGATCGTCGTGGCCGACAGCGATATCGCCGTCGAGCCCGACTATCTGGAGATCGTCACCGCGCCGCTCGCCGACCCGGACGTGGGCGTCGTGACCTGTCTCTACAGCGCCCGCAGCATCGGCGGTTTCTGGCCCCGCGTGGGCGCGCTCTTCATCAACGAGTGGTTCGCGCCTTCGGTGCGCGTGGCGCATTCCACAGGTTCGCGCGCGTTCGGTTTTGGCGCGACGCTCGCGCTTTCCCGTGCGACGCTCGAGCGCATCGGCGGTTTCGCCGCACTCAAGGACTGCCTTGCCGACGACTATCTGCTCGCCCGCTATGCGCGCGATCACGGCCTCGCCACGGTGCTGGCGCCCGTGGTGGTCGCCACCGACGTGATCGAGCCGACCTTCGGCTCGCTTTGGCTGCGCGAGACGCGCTGGCTGCGCACCATCCGCTCGGTGAATCCGGCGGGCTTCGCTTCGCTGTTCATTACGTTTCCCACGCCGTGGCTCGTGCTGGGCGCGCTGTTCTACGGCCTGCTCGCTGCGGGCGCGGGCATCGGCGCGTGCGCGACGACGCGCGCGGCGCTGGCCGGGCTCGCCACGGCCACGATGGCGGGTATCATTGCGCGTTTGATACTGCACGCGCGAGCGAGCGGAAGCTGGCGCGGGTTCTGGCGCGATTTGCCGCTCGTGCCGCTGCGCGACGTGCTGCTGGCCCTGCAGTGGCTTTCGGCCGCGTTCGGCTCGCACGTGATCTGGCGCGGCGTGCGCGTGAGCGTCGCCAACCCCGAGGCCGAAGCGCATTCCGCCATGGCGAGGCCCGCGAGCACGCGGCGGCCTGCCGTCGAAGGATCGGACGCTCGCTGAGGCGTCGCTTTTATACCGCGCTTTTGTAGCGCGCTTTTTACCGAATTGTCACCTCAATCATCACCCGACACAGTACGGGTACCCGGAGCACTCATCGCATGAAAACGCTGTTTCTGCAGGCCCCGTCGTATGACGGCTTCGACGGTGGCGCGGGCTCGCGCTACCAGGCAAAGCGCGAGATCCGCTCGTTCTGGTATCCCACCTGGCTCGCGCAGCCCGCGGCCCTCGTGCCCGACAGCCGCGTGCTCGACGCGCCGGCCGACAGCCTCTCCGTCGAAGAGACGCTGAAGATTGCAGCCGCGTACGACCTCGTCATCATCCACACGAGCACGCCGTCGTTCCCGACCGACGCGCTGTTCTGCGAAGACCTCAAGAAGCGCAAGCCGTCGATCGTCATCGGGCTGGTGGGCGCGAAGGTGCAGGTCGATCCGCACAATTCGCTCACGGCAAGCGAGGCGATCGATTTCGTCTGCCGCGAGGAATTCGACTTCACCTGCAAGGAAATCGCCGAAGGCATGCCGCTCGCCGAGGTCAAGGGCATCTCCTGGCGCGCGAAGGACGGCTCGATCGAGCACAACCCGGGCCGTCCGGTGCTGGAAGACATGGACTCGCTGCCGTTCGTCGCGCCGATCTACAAGCGCGACCTGAAGATCGAGAATTACTTCATCGGCTACCTGAACTACCCGTACGTGTCGATCTACACGGGCCGGGGCTGCAAGTCGCGCTGCACGTTCTGCCTGTGGCCGCAGACCGTGAGCGGCCACGTCTACCGCACGCGTTCGGTCGAGAACGTGCTCGAGGAAGCGAAGTGGATCCGCGAGAACATGCCGGAAGTCAAGGAACTCATGTTCGACGACGACACCTTCACCGACAACCTGCCGCGTGCTGAAGAGATCGCCATTGGCCTCGGCAAGCTCGGCTGGACGTGGTCGTGCAACGCGAAGGCGAACGTGCCGTACAAGACGCTGAAGGTCATGAAGGAAAACGGCCTGCGCCTCCTGCTCGTGGGCTTCGAGTCGGGCGACGACCAGATTCTCGTGAACATCAAGAAGGGCGTGCGCACGGATTTCGCGCGCCGCTTCAGCGCCGACTGCAAGAAGCTCGGCATCAAGGTGCACGGCACCTTCATTCTGGGGCTGCCGGGCGAGACGCAGGAAACGATCAGGAAGACGATCGAGTACGCGAAGGAAATCAATCCGCATACGATTCAGGTGTCGCTCGCCGCGCCGTATCCGGGCACGACGCTGTACAAGCAGGCCGTGGAAAACGGCTGGATGGAAGAGAACAAGACCATCAACCTCGTTTCGAAATCGGGCGTGCAACTGGCCGCGATCGGCTATGCGCATCTGTCGCGCGACGAGATCTATCACCACCTGGAACAGTTTTATCGCCAGTTCTATTTCCGTCCGTCGAAGATCTGGGAGATCGTGCGAGAGATGCTCACGAGCTGGGACATGATGAAGCGGCGTCTGCGCGAAGGCGTGGAGTTCTTCCGCTTCCTGCGCGCACACGAGGCATGATGGACCGCTCGTCCCCCGATGCGCGCGCGCTCATCTTCACCGCCGACGACTTTGGCCTGCACGAGCGGGTCAATGCGGCGGTGGAGCGTGCGCATCGCGAGGGCGTGCTCGACTGCGCGAGTCTGATGGTGGCCGCGCCCGCCGCGGCGGACGCCGTGGCGCGGGCGCGCCGCACGCCGGGTTTGCGCGTGGGGCTGCATCTGGTGCTGGCGGACGGCGCGGCCATGCTGCCGCGCGAGCAGATTCCCGCGCTCGTCGATGCGCAAGGGCGTTTCGGCGACAACATGGTCCGCGACGGCGTGCGCTTCTTCTTCCTGCCGCACGTGCGCAGGCAGCTCGCGAAGGAGATCCGCGCGCAGTTCGAAGCGTTCGCGGCGACCGGGCTCGCGCTCGATCACGTGAACACGCACAAGCATTTTCATCTGCATCCCACGGTGCTCGCGCTGATCCTCGAGATCGGCCGCGACTACGGTCTGCGCGCGATGCGTCTGCCGCTCGAGGCAGGCGCGCCGTTCGCGCTCAAGCCCTGGCTCGCGCTCGTGCGCGCGCGGCTCGCGCGTGCGGGGGTTGCGCACAACGACTACGTGGTCGGCATCGCGAAGACTGGCGCAATGGACGAGGCCGCCGTGCTCGACGCGCTCGCGCATCTGCCCGCGCAGGGCGTGGGCGAGATCTACTGCCATCCGGCGCTCGCCGATGAAGCGCACGAAGGACCCATCACGCCGTCGATGCTGACATATCGCCACGCCGACGAATTCGGCGCGCTGATCTCGCCGCGCGTGGCCGCAGCGCTCGCGCAGGCGGGCGTGCGCCGCGGCGGCTTCACCGACGTCTTCTTCGGCGCGGCTTCGGGCTCCGATCCCGCCGCGTCGCGCGGCCCCGAGGTGCAGGTGTCATGAAGTGGCTGCAATGGCTGGGCCTGCCCGTCGGGATCGCCATCCTGATCGGTCTCGTGGTCCATAACGGCGCGCACGACGTGCTGCGCGTGATCGGCACGGCAGGCCCCATGCTGCTCTGGCTCGTGCCGTTCCACGCGCTGCCGCTCCTGCTCGACGCTCACGCGTGGCGCCTCCTGCTCGACAAGCGCGCACCGCTGAGCTTCCTCTGGTGGACCGCGACCGTGCGCGAGGCCGTGAACCGGTTGCTGCCCGTGGTCGGCGTGGGCGGCGAACTCGTCGGTATTCGCCTCGCGCGCTGGAAGGTGCGCAATGCGAGCGAGGTCACGGCTTCGGTGATCGTCGAGGTGTTCGTGACGATCGCCGTGCAATACGCGTTCTCGGCGCTCGGCGTCGTGCTGATCGTCGCGGCGACCGGCGATGGCGGTTCGCTGCGCACCATCGTCACGCTCGCACTGGCGCTCGTGCTCTCGGCGCCGCTGCCGGTGCTCGCGGTGTTTCTGGTGCGGCGCGGCGGCGTTTTCCATGCGATCGAACGCTGGGCCGCGAAGCTGCTCGGCGCCGACAATCCGCTCATGCTCGGCATCGACGGCAAGCAGCTCGATGCCGATCTCGACGCGCTGATGTCGCGCACGGGCCTCATGTTTCGCGCTTTCTTCTGGCAGCTCGCCGGCTACATGCTCGGCGCGTTCGAGACGTGGTGGGCGCTCGCGCTGCTCGGCCATCCGGTGACGGTGGGCGACGCGCTCGCCATCGAGGCCATCACCCAGGCCGTGCGCCATGCCGCCTTCATGGTGCCCGCGGGCCTCGGCGTGCAGGAAGTCGCCGTGGTGCTGCTTGCGCAGCTTTTTGGCGTGAGCCAGGACGTGGCGTTCTCGCTCGCGCTCGTCAAGCGCATGCGCGAAGTGGTGTTCGGCGTGTTCGCGCTGCTCTCGTGGCAGGCCGCGGAAATCGTTCGCACGCGTCGCGCCATGCGCTACGGCGCGCAGTCTGCCACACAGTCTGCCGATGCGCTGCCCGCCGCGGCGAGCGTGTCCGCACGCGCGCTCCGTCCGAAGCGGGACTCGCAGCACGATCAGGTCCATTGACGGTACATTGTGGGCATGTCGTGGCGCGCCGGATCGGCGCGCGTAGACGCAAGCCCATGTTGATGCGTTAGCAAGGACATGAAGCCCACGTTTTCACTCACGCGTTCGCTCGCGCTCGCGTGCGCCGCCACGGCGGCGTTCACGCTTTCCGGCTGCGACGATCGCCAGTTCGATGCCATGCTCGACACCATCCGGCAGGGATTCAAGGCGTTCTTCGATTCCGTGAAGCCCGACGCGCTGCTGCTCAAGGGCCTCACGCCCGGCGTTTCCACGCTCGAGCAGGTGCGCGGGCAAATGGGCAAGCCCGAGACCGAGCGCGTGTTCGACGACGGCTCGCGCCGCCTCGAATATCCGCGCGGCCCGCAGGGCCTCAAGACCTGGATGGTCGACATCGGTCCGAACGGGCGCCTCGTGGCCATTACTCAGGCGCTCACGGCGGAAAACTTCGCGAAGATCCATGTCGGCATGAGTGAGGATGAGGTCCGCCGTTTGCTCGGTAAACCTGGGCAGGTGGCCGGCTATCGCTTGAAGAAGGAGACGGTGTGGAGCTGGAAGTGGCTGGAAGGGGGCGTGACGCCCGAAGCGTATTTCAACGTGCATTTCGGACCGGACGGGCGGGTCACGACGACCTCGCGCTCGGACGTGATCCGCGGTCGCTGACTCAGTTGACTCAGTTGATTCAGTCGACCCAGGGCCACGCAAGGAGGCGCGCATGATGAACCGGCGACGGCCCAAGCGTGTGGGACTCGTGCTCGGCGGTGGAGCGGCGCGCGGCTGGGCGCATATCGGCGCGATTCGTGCACTCGAGGAAGCCGGCATCAAGCCCGACGTGGTGTGCGGTACGTCGATTGGTGCGCTGGTCGGTGCCGTGTACGCGAACGGCGATCTCGACTGGCTCGAGGACTGGGTGGGCAAGCTCACCTGGCAGACCGTGGTGCGCCTGCTCGACTTGCGTTTTTCGGGCGGCCTGCTCGGCGGGCGCAAGGTGATCGACCTGTTTGCGCACCAGTTCAACGGCCGCTCGATCGATGACCTGAAGCTGCCGTTCACGGCCGTCGCCACCGAACTCGACACGGGGCGCGAAGTCTGGCTGCGCGACGGCGGCGTGGTGGATGCCGTGCGCGCGTCGATCGCGATTCCCGGCATCTTCACGCCGATCTGGCATGACGGCGTGTGGCTCGTGGACGGCGGACTGAGCAACCCGGTGCCGGTGTCCGCCGCGCGGGCGATGCGCGCGGACACCGTGATCGCCATCGACCTCAATCACGACATTCTCAACGGCCGCGACCTGGGCGGCGCGATCGACACGATGCCGCGCGAGCTGCCCGTGGAGGCGAGCGACGCGGTGACGGCGGCATCGGCTGCCGGAGCGGCCAGCGGTGGCGCCAATGGTGCTGAAACCAGCGAAGCGGCGCCCGAACCGCTCCTGCGCCGCAACGGCAAGCGCTTTCCGCGCTGGCTGCAGCCTGCAGGCCCCGGCGCGGCTGGCGGCCCGGACGTGCGCGTGGCGCCGCCGCCCAGCACGCGCGTGCCTTCCGTGTTGAGCTCGGTGGCGCAGAGCATCGACATCATGCAGGTGCGCATTACGCGCAGCCGCCTGGCAGGCGAGCCCGCCGACGTGCTGATCCAGCCGCGCCTGGGCGGCATGGGGATCTTCGACTTTCATCGCGCCGCGCCCGCCATCGAGGAAGGGCGCGCGGCCGTGCAGTACATGATGCCGGCCATCAAGGCGCAGTTGGGACTGGATTAGGGCGCTTCCAGTGTGTTGCTGGCTACAGCGCCAGAATGCCGGCGACGGCGAATTTCGCTGCCTCCAGTTCCTCGGCTGTCGCCGTTTCCCCTTTGTGCCGCCAGACTCTGCCCGCGAGCGAAAGCGTGGTGATCTGGTCGGCCATCGCGACGCAAGGCCTGGCAAGGCCGCCGATGGGGATTTCCGACTCCCACCCGTGAATGGTGCTGGTGATGGGCAGCCCGATGAAGCGGCCTGTCAGTTCGTTGAACTCGGCGTCGGTGAGGACGAGCGCAGGGCGATAGCCGTCCTGCTCGCTGCCCGCACCCGGCCCGACGTTGAGCCAGAGGATGTCGCCTGCGTCTGGTGTGGCGTTCTTCATGCGTTCCTTACCATGGGTCGAAACGCGTGGGGTCATCGGGTCCGCCGATCTCGGTGCCTTGCGGCTGGCCGAAGTCGACGAGCGGGTGCGGCTCGAGCTTCCTCTCGCGCAACTGCTGCAAATAGCGCTCGCGCGAGAAGCGCCGGATCGCCGTATGCGGGCGAACCGTGAGCGACCCATCTTCGACTTCCACCTCGACTTCCTGTCCCTCTGCCAACGCCAGCTTGCTGGCAAGGCTGGCCGGAATGCGCACCGCAAGGCTGTTTCCCCAACGCTTCAGGGTTTGTATCGCCATTTCGTCCTCGTACTGAATCAGCCGCCTGGCCAATAACGTGTTGAGCTTGATGTCCATACCTGATCGCGGTGTATCTACGTGGTTGATACAGTCCCGATGCTAGGCCTCGGATAGGTGTGTGTCAACGCGTTGATACGTGTAGTTTCGCGGCGCATGGACGCAGATCAAGGAATGCCGTCCCTGTCTCAGTCCATCGCTGCGAGCCATACCCAGCCGTGCTCCGAGCGGCGCAGCGCCGTCACGGCAAGCGGCGCGATTTCGATCGAGCGAAAACCCGACGACGGCGCGCCCAGCGCGTGAAGAATCGCCGCCCGGATCACGCTCGAGTGCGTGAAGGCGATCAGGGTGTGTCCCGATTCGGGCAGCGCATCGAGCCAGGCGCCGACGCGCGCGCGGACATCGTCGAACGAGTCGCCGCCGTCTGGCGGCCTGAAGCCTGGATCGCGCGTCCATGCCGCAAGGGCTTCGGGCGCTTCCCGCGCGAGATCCGTCAGGCGCCGGCCTTGCCACGCGCCGAAGGCGGCTTCGGCGAGCGCGTCAGCTGGCGTTGCCCCCGCGAAGCCTGCCGCGCGTGCGCTCGCGCGCGCGATCGCTGCGGGACTCGTGAGCGCGCACGGCGCCTCGCCATGGCGATGACCGCCGGCCAGCCGCACGTGCCAGCGCTCGCGCCAGGCGGCGAGCGCCTCGAGTGCGCGCGCGTCGAGCGCTGCTTCGGCGTCACCGCCCGCTACAGGCACGTCAGGCTCGTGCGGGAACGTGCCCGAGCGCAGCGCGGCATTGGCCGCATGGCTCACCAGCCAGACTGTCGTCGACATGCTTCTCCTTTTGCTTCGCCACTCTGTGGCTGACATTCGAGCCGCGGCCAGCCGCCGCAGCGCGTAGAATACAGGCTCCACGACACGCGGAAGCCGGTGCAAGTCCGGCGCGGTCGCGCCACTGTAACTGGTTGCCGTCGAAAACATCGAAGCAACGGAAGTCAGACCTGCGCGTCGTGAACCACTCTTTCAACGACTAGCGGGGCGCGTAACCCCAGGAGAAGTCAGCATGTCCGAAACCACATTCCCCTTGCAGCACGCACCGGCCGCGCCGGCGCCCATTCCGCTGCGGGAGATCCTGCCCTGGGCGATCTTCGGCGGCCTCATGCTGCTGCTGGCCCTGTACTTCGTGGGCGCCGAGCAGGGCGCCACCGCGATCTTCCCGGGCATGTACGTCCACGAGTTCGTTCACGACGGCCGCCATCTGCTCGGCTTCCCCTGCCACTGACCGGGAGCTGAACATGGTTGGCAAGTTGCTGGTACGCGGCATGCTCGCAGGCATCGCCGCGGGACTCCTCACGTTCGGCTTCGCGAAGATCGCGGGCGAGCCCCAGGTCGATCAGGCGATTTCCTTCGAGGAGAAAGCGGACGCCGCGAAGGGCGAAGCGCCCGAGCCCGAAATCGTCAGCCGCGAGACCCAGGCGAGCTTCGGTCTCTTCACGGGCGTGATGGTCTATGGCGCGTCGATCGGCGGGCTCTTTGCGCTCGTCTTCGCGTATGCGAATGGCCGCGCGGGGCGTCTTTCGCCGCGCGCGCTCTCGGCCTGGCTCGCGCTCGCGGCGTTCGTCGCGATCTACATGGTGCCGAACATCAAGTATCCGTCGAATCCGCCCTCGGTCGGCGACCCGGAGACGATCGGCTATCGAACCGGGCTCTTCTTCCTGATGATCGCGATCTCGATCGCCGTGTCGGTGTTATCGCTCAAGGTGCGCGCCGCGTTCGTGCCGCGTCTGGGCGTCTGGAACGCTTCGATCGTGGCGCTCGTGCTGTTCGTCGTCGTGATCGGCGCGGTCCAGCTCGCGCTGCCGACGATCAACGAGGTGCCCGCCGCGTTCCCGGCCGTGCTGCTGTGGAAGTTCCGCACGGTGTCGATCGGCATGCAGCTCATTCTCTGGACCACGATCGGCCTGCTGTTCGGCGCGCTCGCCGAACAGCTGCTCGGCGCGAACGCCCGTGCGGGCAGCGCACGCGGCACGCAAACGCGCGCCGCGTAAGCTCCGCCGGGTCGCGGCGCGCACGCCGCGCGCCTATCGAAAAAGCGACCCCAAACTTGCGTAAATGCCCCGCGCGCCTCGCGTGCCGGGGCATTTTTTTCCGCCTTTCAAAAGCATCGCGCCCGCGGCTGTGCGGGCCTGATCCGCACGCGCCGACGCGTCGCGCGGCAATGCTGCACTGCAATATCCGCGCCGCGCTAGTTTGAGCAATCCATTTTGCACTGAGACGATCCGCGCCAGTTCATCGGTTTCGGCGGCGCCCACGTGCCGCGCGAGGCCGCCCGAAACGACAAAACAACTTTGTTCCGGAGACGCGCGTGATCCTTTACGGCTTTGGCCCGGTGCTGCTCGCCGGCACGATCCAGACCATCGAACTTTCGCTCCTCTCGCTCGGCGTGGCTGTCCTGCTCGGCCTGGCGGGCGCGGCGGCCAAGCTCTCGTTCAACCGGCCGCTCGCGGCCGTGGCGACCGCCTACACGACGCTGATCCGCTCGGTGCCCGACCTCGTGCTGATGCTGCTGCTCTTCTACAGCATCCAGATCGGCGTGAACGAGGCCACCGACGCGCTCGGCATGGCGCAGATCGATATCGATCCGTTCGTGGCCGGCGTCGTCACGCTCGGCTTCATTTATGGCGCGTACTTCACCGAAACCTTTCGCGGCGCGTTTCTCGCGGTGCCGCGCGGCCAGCTCGAAGCGGGCCACGCCTACGGCATGAGCGGGGCGCGCGTGTTCGCCCGCATCCTCTTTCCGCAGATGATGCGGTTCGCGCTGCCCGGCATCGGCAACAACTGGCAGGTGCTCGTCAAGGCGACGGCGCTCGTCTCGATCATCGGTCTCGCCGATGTCGTGAAGGCCGCCCAGGACGCGGGCCGCAGCACCTTCAACCTGTTCTTCTTCCTCGTGATCGCGGCGCTCATCTATCTCGCGATCACCACGCTCTCGAACTTCGCGCTCGTCTGGCTCGAACGCCGCTATTCGGTGGGCGTGCGTCACGCGCAACTGTGAGGAAAAGGCCGTCATGAACGAAATCATCCAGCAATTCGGCCGCGCGTTCCTTTACTGGGACGGCGAGCATGTCTCGGGCCTCGCGATGACGCTGTGGCTGCTCGTGATCTCCGTCGCCTTCGGCTTCGTGTGCGCGGTGCCGCTCGCCGTGGCGCGCGTCTCGAGCCGCCGCTGGCTCTCGCTGCCGGTGCGTTTCTACACCTACGTGTTTCGCGGCACGCCGCTCTACGTGCAGTTGCTGCTCATCTACACGGGCGTGTACAGTCTCGCGTTCATCCGTTCGGAGCCGCTGCTCGACGCGTTCTTCCGCAGCGGCCTGAACTGCGCGGTGCTCGCGTTCGCGCTCAACACCTGTGCGTACACGACGGAGATTTTCGCGGGCGCGATCCGCGCGACCTCGCACGGCGAAGTGGAAGCGGCGCGCGCCTACGGCATGAGCCCGTTCACGATGTACTGGCGCGTGATCCTGCCTTCGGCGCTGCGCCGCGCACTGCCGCTGTACAGTAACGAAGTGATCCTGATGCTGCACGCGACCACGGTGGCCTTCACCGCGACGGTGCCCGACATTCTCAAGGTCGCGCGCGACGCCAACTCGGCCACCTACCGCTCGTTCGAGTCGTTCGGCCTCGCGGCGCTGATCTACTGTGCGGTATCGTTCGTGCTGGTGGCCGCGTTCCGCCGCGCCGAAAAACGCTGGCTCGGCCATCTCGCCGTGCGCACCCGCTGATTCACTGGAACACCGGAAACTGGAGACCATCTTGGCTCAGACGCAATCCTCAGATAGCAAGCTCGTCGCGCGCGACATCCACAAGCGCTACGGCGACAACGAGGTGCTCAAGGGCGTCTCGCTCGACGCGAAGAAGGGCGACGTGATCAGCATCATCGGCGCGAGCGGTTCGGGCAAGAGCACCTTCCTGCGCTGCATCAATTTCCTCGAGAAGCCGAACGCCGGCGAGATCGTCGTGGACGGCGAGGCCGTGCGCACCAAGGCGGGCCGCAACGGCGACCTGGATGTGGCCGACCACAAGCAGTTGCAGCGCATCCGCACCAAGCTCGCGATGGTGTTCCAGCACTTCAATCTCTGGTCGCACATGAACGTGCTCGAGAACGTGATGGAAGCGCCTATCCACGTGCTCGGCGTGCCGCGCAAGGAAGCCGAGGACCGCGCGCGGCAGTATCTGGAGAAAGTGGGCCTCGCGCCCCGCGTGGAGAAGCAATATCCGTCGCATCTTTCGGGCGGCCAGCAGCAGCGCGTGGCGATTGCGCGCGCGCTCGCGATGCATCCCGACGTGATGCTGTTCGACGAACCGACTTCGGCGCTCGACCCCGAACTCGTGGGCGAAGTGCTCAAGGTGATGCAAAAGCTGGCCGAAGAGGGCCGCACGATGATCGTCGTCACCCACGAAATGGGCTTTGCGCGCAACGTCTCGAATCATGTGATGTTCCTGCACCAGGGGCGCACGGAGGAAGAGGGCTCGCCCGCCGATGTGCTCGGCGCGCCGAAGAGCGATCGCTTGCGTCAGTTCCTCTCCGGCAGTCTCAAGTAAGCGGCGCGTTCAGTCTCGCGCCGCGTCTTGCCGATGGTCCGTTCCGCCGCTCTTCCTTCCGCTTCAGTTCCGGCCGCCGCGCCCGGGGGCCAGGTGCCGCTCGCGCGCGCCAGCCGCACGACCCAGGTGGCGATCGTCGCGCTGCCGCCCGTTTCGATGTCGGGCGTGGGCCCGATCGTCGACGCGCTCAATCTCGCCAACGAGATCGACGGCCGCGCGCTGTACCGCTGGCAGATGTGCTCGTGGAACGGCCGCCCCGTGCCGCTCGCGGGTGGCGCGCAGTGGCCCGCCGACTGCGCGTTCGGCGACGCCGTTTCAGCCGACTGGCTGATCGTCGTGACCGAGCGCTACCAGCAGTTCGCCGACTACCGGCTCTTTCTCGCGAGCCTCGCGCGTGTGGGGCAGCGCACGCCACTCGTCACGGGCATTCACCACGGCATCTGGTGGCTCGCGATGGCGGGGCAGTTGCAGGGCTACCGCGTGGCCGCAAACTGGGAAACCTTCCAGCAGTTCGCCGAGCAGTTCGAGCGCACCATCGTCACGCAGCACATCTATGAAATCGACCGCGACCGCGCGACCTGCTCGGGCGGCCAGGCCACACTCGACTTCATGCTCGCGATGATCGGCCGCGACCATGGCCCGGAACTCGCCGAGCGCATTGCCGACGCGCTGGGCGCCAGCACGCTGCGCAGCGGCGACGAGCGCCAGCGCATTCCATTCGTGACCGCGCCCGGCGAGCGGCACCCGCGCCTGAACGACGCGCTCAAGCTGATGGAGGCGAATATCGAGGACCCGCTCACGACCGACGAGATCGCGAATCTCGTGGGCGTGTCGCGGCGGCAGCTCGAGCGGCTGTTTCGCCAGTACCTCGGCGCGATGCCGTCGAAGTATTACCTGGGCCTGCGCCTTGCCAAGGCGCGCTCGCAATTGCAGCGCACCAGCAAGTCGGTGGTGCAGATCAGTCTCGCGTGCGGGTTTTCGTCGGCGGCGCATTTTTCGAATGCGTACCGCGAGCGCTTCGGCGTGACGCCGCGCGAGGACCGCCGCAACTGGATCGAGCGCCAGCACGGCGGGGCCGCCGCCGAACCGCGCGCGGGCGCGCTCGTCGAGCCGCCGGAAGTGCAGTGAAGCTGGCCGCGGCGCAGCAAGCGCCCGGACCTTGCAGGTTCCGTACGAAAAAACGCGTCGCGCCTGCGCAAGACGTTTGCGCGCAGCTTGCCTACACTGCACAGGTGTCGACGGGCTTGGCGCTGGAGCGCTTAGTCCCGTCCCATGCAACGCCACCTGAGCGAAAGGGCACGGCCCCAACGCACACCGACCCCGAATTCGACACGCACTGAGTAAAAGAGGAATCGCCATGAACGACCAGACTGTGAGCCGCAAGACCTTCGACGAAGTGATGGTGCCGTGTTTCTCGCCCGCGCCGTTCGTGCCGGATCGCGGTGTCGGCTCGCGCGTGTGGGACACCGAGGGCCGCGATTACATCGACTTCGCCTGCGGCATCGCCGTGACGTCGTTGGGCCATGCGCATCCGGAGCTGCTGCGCGTGCTGCAGGAGCAGGGCAGCAAGCTCTGGCACATCGGCAACGGCTACACCAACGAGCCGGTGCTGCGCCTCGCGCGCCAGCTCGAAGCGCTCACGTTCGCCGATCGCGCGTTCTTCGCGAACTCGGGTGCGGAGGCCAATGAGGCGGCGCTCAAGCTTGCGCGCCGCGTGGCGTTCGATCGGCACGGCGCCGACAAGTTCGAGATCGTCTCGTTCACGCAGTCGTTCCACGGCCGCACCTTCTTCACCGTGAGCGTGGGCGGCCAGCCCAAGTATTCGGAGGGCTTTGGCCCCGTGCCGGGCGGCATCACGCATCTGCCGTACAACGACATCGAAGCGGCGAAGCGCGCCATCGGCGCGCAGACCTGCGCCGTGATCGTCGAGCCGGTGCAGGGCGAGGGCGGGGTTATTCCCGCCGATCCCGCGTTCCTGCGCGCGCTGCGCGAAGCGTGCGACGCGCACGGCGCGCTGCTGATTTTCGACGAAGTGCAAACGGGCGTGGGCCGCACGGGCCACTTCTACGCCTACGAAGATACGGGCGTCACGCCCGACATCCTCACGACCGCCAAGGCGCTCGGCAACGGCTTCCCGATCGGCGCGATGCTCACGACCGAAGCGATTGCCGCGCACTTCAAGGTGGGCGTGCATGGCACGACCTATGGCGGCAATCCGCTGGGCGCCGCTCTGGCGGGCAAGGTGGTCGAGCTCGTGAGCGATCCGGCGCTGCTGGCTGGCGTGCGTGCGCGCGGCGAAGCGATTCGCGGCAAGCTCGCGAAGCTCAACGAGCGCTTCGACATGTTCAAGGAAGTGCGCGGCAAGGGGCTGTTGATCGGCGCCGAACTGAACGCGCGCTTTGCGGGCCGCGCCAAGGACTTCAACGGGGCGGCCGCGAATCGCGGCGTGATGATGCTGATTGCCGGGCCGGATGTGCTGCGCTTCGCGCCCTCGCTCATCATTCCCGAAGCGGACCTCGACGAAGGCTTTGCGCGCTTCGAGCAGGCCTGCGCAGACGTGATCGGCGCACGCTAAATCGCAACCCAGCCGCAACCCAGCGCACACACAGGATCGACGATGCTATTCGTTCGCCCCGCCAGGCTTTCCGATCTCGACGCGATCGCCCACATGGCGCGCACCGCGCAGCCGGTGCTGCATTCGCTGCCGCACGACCGCGCGGCGCTGGAAGCGCGCATCGCGCTTTCCGAAGATTCGTTTCGCGCGGACGTGGACTTCCCCGGTGAGGAGTTCTATCTGTTCGTGCTCGAAGATTCCGCCACGGGGCGGCTCGTCGGCACCTCGAGCATCGTGGCGGCGGCCGGCTACGCCGAGCCGTTCTACGCGTTTCGCAACGACGCGCTGATTCACGCGTCGCGCGAGCTGCACGTGAACCGCAAGATTCACGCGCTGACGATGTCGCACGAACTCACGGGCAAGAGCCGCCTCGCAGGCTTCTACATCGAGCCGTCGCTGCGCGGCGACGCGGCCGCGCATCTCATGTCGCGCGCACGCATGATGTACGTCGCGATGAACCGCCGGCGCTTCACGCCTGAAGTGTTCACGCTGCTGCTCGGCGTGACCGACGACAAGGGCGTGTCGCCGTTCTGGGAGGCCGTCGGGCGCAAATTCTTCGGGCGCGACTTCAAGGACATCGAACTGGCGTCGGGCGGACGCAGCCGTACCTTCATCGCCGAGGTGATGCCGGCTTATCCGCTCTACGTGCCGCTGCTGCCGGAGCCCGCGCAGCGCGTGCTCGGCGAGCCCGATCCGAGCGCCTTGCTCGCTTACGAAATTCATCTGGAAGAGGGCTTCGAGCCCGACCGCTACGTCGATATTTTCGATGCGGGTCCGGTGCTCACCGCGCAGGTCGATCGCACGGCTTCCGTCGCTGGAAGCGAGACGCGCACGGTGCGTGAAGTTGCGCTCGCAACGAATCGAGAGGGCGCGGCGTATCTGGTCGCGAGCCAGCATGCGGGCGAGTTCCGCTGCGTGCTCGCGACGCTGCCCGAAAGCGAGAAGGGCGCCGGCATCATCGCGCCGCTCGACGCGAGCGCGCGCGCCGCGCTCGGCGTGCAGGACGGCGAGCCGGTGCGCTGTGCGCCGCTGTATCGCGCCACCCCGCAAACAGAGGACGCTTATATGGGAGACGCACAATGATCGTGGTACGCGTCGTGCAAACGGGCGACGTGGACGCGCTCGTCGCGCTCGCCCAGGAAACGGGCCCCGGCCTCACCACCTTCAAGCCCGACCGCGAGGCGCTCAAGGCGCGCATCGAGCGCGCGCGGCGCACGCTCGCAGGCGAGGCCGCGCCACGCGAAGCGGGCTACTTCTTCGTGATGGAAGACACGGCCACGGGCGACGTGGCGGGCGTTTGCGGCATCGAAACGGCCGTGGGCCTGGAGCAGCCGTTCTACAACTACCGCGTGAGCACCGTGGTGCACGCAAGCCAGGAGCTCGGCATCTGGACGCGCATGCGCGCGCTCAATATCTCGCACGATCTCACGGGCTACGCCGAAGTGTGCTCGCTCTTTCTTTCGCCGCGCTATCGTACGGGCGGGGTGGGCAGCCTGCTGTCGCGCTCGCGCTTCATGTTCATCGCGCAGTTTCGTGAGCGCTTTCCCGAGCGCCTGTGCGCGGAATTGCGCGGCCATTTCGACGCGCAAGGCACGTCGCCGTTCTGGCGCGCGGTCGGCTCGCACTTCTATCAAATCGATTTCAACGCTGCCGACTACCTCAGCTCGCACGGGCGCAAGTCGTTCCTCGCGGAGCTGATGCCGCGTTACCCGGTGTACGTCGAACTGCTGCCCGAGGAAGCGCAGGCTTGCGTGGGCCTCACGCATGCAGACACGATTCCCGCACGCCGCATGCTCGAAGCCGAGGGGCTGCGCTACGAGAATCACGTCGATATCTTCGACGCGGGCCCGGTGCTCGAATGCCATATCGGCGATTTGCGCACGGTGCGCGACAGCGTGGTCGTGCCGGTCGAGATCGGCGAGGCGCATGCCGAAGAGGGCGTGCGCTCCCTCGTATCCAATACGTCGCTCGGCGATTTTCGCGTGGGTTTCGCGCCGGGCGTCGTGCACGACGGCGTGTTCACGCTGAGCGCCACGGAAGCGGCGGCGCTGAACGTCGCGGCGGGCGAGCCGGTGCGCGTGCTCGGCCCGGCAGCAAAGCAAAAACAGGGATGACCATGAACGAGCTTTACATCGATGGGCAATGGTGCGCGGCCTCGGGCCCCGCGTTCGCTTCGCGCAACCCCGGCACGGGCGAGACCGTGTGGAGCGGCAACGCCGCGAGCGCCGAAGAGGTCGAGCGCGCCGTGAACGCCGCGCGCCGCGCGTTCGCCGCGTGGGCGCAAACGCCGCTCGAAGCGCGCTGCGAGATCGTGCAGCGCTTCGCCGCGCTCGTTACCGAAAAGAAGGAAACGCTCGCCCAGGCGATTGGCCGCGAGACCGGCAAGCCGCTCTGGGAAGCGCGCACCGAAGCGGCGTCGATGGCCGCGAAGGTCGCGATTTCGATCACCGCTTACGGCGAGCGCACCGGCGAGAAGCGTGCGCCGATGGCCGACGGCGTGGCGGTGCTGCGCCATCGCCCGCATGGCGTCGTCGCCGTGTTCGGTCCGTACAACTTTCCGGGCCATTTGCCCAACGGCCATATTGTGCCGGCGCTGATCGCGGGCAACGCGGTCGTGTTCAAGCCTTCGGAGCTCGCTCCGGAAGTGGCGCGCGTCACGGTCGAACTCTGGCGCGAAGCCGGCTTGCCCGCGGGCGTGCTCAACCTCGTGCAGGGCGAGCGCGACACAGGCATTGCGCTTGCGAATCACAAACAGATCGACGGGCTCTTCTTCACGGGCAGCTCGGACACGGGCACGCTGCTGCATCGCCAGTTCGGCGGCCGGCCCGAGATCGTGCTCGCGCTGGAGATGGGCGGCAACAATCCGCTCGTCGTCGCGCCGGTCGAGGATATCGATGCCGCCGTGCATCACACGATCCAGTCGGCGTTTCTTTCGGCGGGGCAGCGCTGCACGTGCGCGCGCCGCATTCTCGTGCCCGCAGACGCATTCGGCGAGCAGTTCCTTGCGCGCTTCGTCGAAGTGAGTTCGCGCATCACGGTGGGCGAGTACGACGCCGAGCCGCAGCCCTTCATGGGCGCCGTGATTTCGGCGCGCGCGGCGGGCAAGCTGATGGGTGCGCAGGCGCAATTGCTCGAGCGCGGCGCACGCGCCTTGCTGCCGATGACACAGCGCGACCCGGCGCTCGGCTTCGTGACGCCGGCGATTCTCGACGTGACGGGCGTGGCCGACCTGCCCGATGAAGAGCACTTCGGGCCGCTCGCCCAGGTGATCCGCTACGCGGGTTTCGACGACGCCATCGCGCAGGCCAACAATACGGCGTACGGCCTCTCGGCGGGCCTGCTCGCCGACGACGAAGCGCTGTGGCAGCGCTTCACGCGCGAGATCCGCGCGGGCGTGGTGAACTGGAACCGCCCGACCAACGGCGCGTCGAGCGGCGCGCCGTTCGGCGGCGCGGGCCGCTCGGGCAACCACCGGCCGAGCGCGTACTACGCCGCCGACTACTGCGCCTACCCGATGGCCTCGGTGGAGAGCGCGCAACTGCAGATGCCCGCGAGCGTATCGCCGGGTCTTCACTTCTAAGGAACGACGATGCAAACCCTTGAAGCCAACTTCGACGGACTCGTCGGCCCCACGCACAACTACGCCGGGCTGTCGTTCGGCAACGTCGCCTCGCAGAGCAACGAGAAGTCCGTCGCGAACCCGCGCGCCGCGGCGCAGCAGGGCTTGCGCAAGATGAAGCGGCTCGCCGACCTCGGCTTCGCGCAAGGTGTGCTGCCGCCGCAGGAGCGGCCGTCCATGCGGTTGCTGCGCGAGCTGGGCTTCGGCGGTAAGGATGCCGAAGCGATTGCGCGCGCCGCGAAGGACGCGCCCGAACTGCTCGCTGCGGCAAGCTCCGCGTCGGCCATGTGGACCGCGAATGCGGCGACGGTGAGCCCTTCGGCGGATACGCCGAACCGGCGCGTGCACTTCACACCCGCGAACCTGTGCAGCAAGCTGCATCGCGCGATCGAGCATGAGGCCACGCGCCGCACGCTTTCCACGGTGTTCGCGGACCCGTCGCACTTCGTCGTGCACGAGGCGCTGCCCGGCACGCCCGCGCTCGGCGACGAAGGCGCGGCCAACCATACGCGCTTCAGCGCGCAGTACGGCGAGCGCGGCGTGGAGTTCTTCGTGTACGGGCGCAGCGAATACCGTCGTGGACCGGAGCCCAAACGCTTCCCGGCGCGGCAGACGTTCGAGGCGAGCCGCGCCATCGCGCAGCGCCACGGCCTGACCGATGCGGGCACCGTGTTCGCGCAGCAGAATCCGGACGTGATCGACGCCGGCGTGTTCCATAACGACGTGATCGCCGTGGGCAACCGCAGCACGCTGTTTTGCCACGAGCGCGCGTTCGTCGACCAGAAGGCGGTCTACGACGACTTGCGCACGAAGCTCGCGGCGTACGACGCGCCGTTCCACGTGATCGAAGTGCCCGAAGCGCGCGTGAGCGTGGCCGACGCGGTGTCGTCCTATCTCTTCAACAGCCAGTTGCTGAGCCGCGCGGACGGCGCGCAGATTCTCGTCGTGCCGCAGGAGTGCCGCGAGAATCCGCACGTGGCGATCTACCTCGACGAACTGGTCGCGAGCAGCGGGCCGGTCGACGAAGTGCTCGTGTTCGACCTGCGCGAGAGCATGAAGAACGGCGGCGGCCCGGCGTGCCTGCGTCTGCGCGTGGTGCTCAGCGCGGAGGAGCGCGCGGCGACGGCCCCCGGCGTGTGGATGAACGACGCGCTCTTCACGCGCCTCGACGGCTGGATCGAGCGGCACTATCGCGACCGGCTCGCGCCGCAGGACCTGACCGATCCGGCGCTGCTTGTCGAGTCGCGCACGGCGCTCGACGAACTCACGCAGATTCTCGGCCTCGGATCGCTCTATGACTTCCAGCGCTGATACCCCACTCGCGGACTTTCTCGCGTACACGCTTTCGGGCGCACGTCCGGCCACGCCCGAAGCGGCGCGTGGCGAATGCGCGGGCGGCGTGCGCTGGCAATGGCTCGACGAGGGCGTGCTGGAGCTGGAACCGGCACACATCGACGAAACGACGCGCAGCGTGCTGCTTTCGGCAGGCGTGCACGGCGACGAGACGGCGCCGATCGAGTTGCTCTCGCAACTCGTGGCCGACATCGCGGCGGGCGGCGCGCCGCTCGCCTGCCGCGTGCTCGCAGTGCTCGGCAATGCAGGCGCAATGCGCGCGGGCGAGCGTTATCTCGACGACGATCTCAACCGCCTGTTCGGCGGGCGCCATGCGCGTGTGCCGGCGAGCCGCGAGGCGCCGCGCGCCGTGGCGCTCGAAACGGCGGCGCAGCGTTTCTTCGCGAAGGCCGCGAGTTCTGCCGATGCGCCATTCGCGCGCTGGCACCTCGACATGCATACGGCGATCCGCGCTTCGGCATTCGAGCAGTTCGCGCTGTTGCCGCATACGGGCGAGCCGCCCGCGCGCGCGATGCTCGAATGGCTCGCCGACGCGCGCATCGCGGCCGTACTGATCCACACCGAGAAGGGCGCGACCTTGTCGTCGTTTACGGCCGAAACGTGCGGGGCGCTTGCCTGCACGCTCGAACTCGGCAAGGTGCGTCCGTTCGGCCAGAACGATCTCGCTCGCTTCGCGGGCGCCGATGCCGCCGTGCGCCGTCTCGTGGCGGGGGAAATGGCCTTGCCGAAAGGCGCGCAGATGCCGCGCATTTTCACGGTGATCGGCCAGATCACGAAGCAGAGCGCGGCGCTCAAGCTCAACGTGGCCGCCGACGTGCCCAACTTCACGCCGTTCCCGCGCGGCGAGGTGCTGGCGGAAGACGGTGCCTACCGCTACGTGGTGCAGCACGACGAGGAGCGCATCGTGTTTCCGAATCCGGGCGTGAAGCCGGGCTTGCGCGCGGGCCTGCTCGTCGTCGATACGACGCGCGAGACGCTCGCCGCGCTCGCCTGAGCGCTCACCGCTAGCGCACGCGCTGTCACGCGCTTGCGCATCCACGACACCCACTTGCATGTTCGAACGCACTGCGTGCTCGCGCCGTCGAGCGTGGGCGCGCATTGCGCCGCTTGCGGCCCGCGCGGCAGGGCGCCGGCACTGTCGCGGTACAATCGCGCCCTCGCGGTTGTTGCGGCGCACCACACACGGTGCGCGCGATTGAGCCGTGTGGTTGGCGCAGCGATCCTGTGCCGGCGCCGGGAAGCCGTTTTTTAGCCGCGAATCGAACCATGAAACGGCAAGAACGGGTTTCGCCGGCGCACCCAATCTGACTGGAAAGAGACACTGATGAAGACGAACTGGAACAAGCTGGCAACGCTCGCATTCTGCGCGGCCGCCATGACGGCAGGCGCGGCAGGGGCCGCACACGCCGCCGATATCAAGGAAATCCGCTTTGGCGTGGAGGCGTCGTACGCGCCGTTCGAATCGAAGTCGCCCGCAGGCGAACTGCAGGGCTTCGATATCGACGTGGGCAATGCCGTCTGCGCGAAGCTCAAGGCAAAGTGCGTGTGGGTGGAAAACTCGTTCGACGGCCTGATCCCGGCGCTGCAGGCGCGCAAGTTCGCCGCGATCAATTCCGACATGTCGATCACGGACCAGCGCCGCCAGGCCATCGACTTCACCGACCCGATCTACGCGATTCCGAACCAGATGATCGCGAAGAAGGGCAGCACGCTGCAGCCCACGCCCGAGTCGCTCAAGGGCAAGCACGTGGGCGTGCTCCAGGGCACGATCCAGGAAACCTACGCGAAAGCGAAGTGGGCGCCGGCGGGCGTCGACGTCGTGCCGTACCCGACGCAGGACCAGATCTACGCGGACCTCGTCTCGGGCCGCCTCGACGCCTCGTTTCTCGACGCCGAAGCTGCCTCCAAGGGCTTCCTGAACAAGCCGCAGGGCGCGGCCTTCGCGTTCGCGGGCCCGCAGGTCGTGGATGTCAAACTGCTCGGCGAGGGCGTGGGCTACGGCGTGCGCAAGAACGATGCGGCGCTCAAGACCGCCTTGAACGGCGCGCTCAAGGACCTGAAGGCGGACGGCACGCTCGACCGCATCGCGGCGAAGTATTTCGACGTGAAGGTCGTGCTGAAGTAATCGGCCCGCATCGATAGATCGATAGACCGGCCGGCTGGACGAAATCCAGCCGGCCGGTTTTTTTGCGCCTTTACTTCGGATTGCGTATCAAATCGTTCTTGCGTCGAGCGGCAACGCAGCGCCGGTGACGCGTGCGGCACTGCAAAAACTACAAAAAAATCCCGCGGATCGCGCAGAACTTCATTTCCGCGCCTTACTTGCCAGGATAAAATCGACACAAGAAAGTGCCGCGTCCGCCGCGCAATGTGTGCGAAGCGCAAACGGTTGCGGCATGCCAGGAAACAAGACCAAAGCGCCGCCATGCGCGCGGCGCCGCGCGGGGGGACCCCATGAGCTTCAACGCCGCAGACCGGCCGCAGATGTCAGGAGTCGCGGGCAGCACGCAGTCGCCGGAACTTGCCGGCCCGCCCATCGACGTGTATTTCGCGCGCCAGCCGATGCTCGACCGGGAGGGCCTCCTCTGCGCATTCGAGACGTCGCCGCGCCTCGTGGACCGGCGCGAAAGCGCCGAAATCGAACAAGAGGCCGAAGCGGCCGCCAAAGACCAGGCCTCGGGCCTGACGCCCAAGCCTTCCGCCACGAGCACCGCGCTCCTCAAAAGCTTCGCCGCGCCCGGCTTGCGCGCCTCGCTCGCGGGCCATCCCGCCTGGCTCGACATGACGCGCGATGCGCTTTTCCACGACGGCCTGCTGCGCGTGAGCCCCGAGCGCGTCATGCTCGAGTTGCCCGTGGACATCGGCGCGGACGCGGACCTGATCGCGCGGCTCGTCGAGCTGCACCGCCGCCGCTACCGCTTCGCGCTCGACCACGTGTCGAAGGCGGATGAGTCGCTCGCGAAACTGCTGCCATATGTGGACGCCATCAAGATCGATATCCGCGAGATCGCGCCCGAGGTGCTGCCGAAGTTCGCGAGCGTGATGAAGGCGGCGGGCAAGCTTCTCGTGGCCATCGGCGTCGAGACCCAGGAAGACTATCAGCGCACGCACGCACTCGGCTTCGACCGCTTCCAGGGCTACTTCTTCGCGAAACCGCACGGCGGCGCGCGCCGCTCCAGCGCGCCGCGCCAGGCGCTGCTGAACCTGCTGCATCTGCTTGCGGCCGAACCCACCGTCGCGCAGCTCGAAGCGGAACTGAAGCTCAACCCCGTGCTCGTGATGCATCTGATGCGGCTCGCCAACTCGGGCAGCATGAACATCGGCCGCAAGGTGACGACGCTGCGCGAGGCGATCAATGCGACCGGCACCAACGCGATCGCGCGCTGGACGCAGTTGCTGCTCTACGCCGACGGCCGCAAGATCGCCGCCGAAGACGACCCGCTGCTGCAACTCGTGGCCACGCGCGCGCGCTTCATGGAAATCGCGGTGACGCAGCTTGCCAAGGCACACCTCGAAGAGGAAGACGCGGCGTTCCTCGTGGGCGTGTTCTCGTTCGTCGAGGCGGTGTTCGGCGGTCCGCTCGAAAGCACGCTCGAAGTGCTCACGCTGGCCAAGCCGATCCGCACGGCGATCGTGAAGCGCGAGGGCGCGCTCGGGCGGCTGCTCGAACTTTCCGAGGCGCTCGAGCGTGCGGACTGGGCCCGCGTGGATGCGCTGTGCGCCGAACTCGAGCCGCTCGACGCCGCGACGGTCGCGGCGATCACGCTCACGGCCGCGGAATGGGCGGGCACGTCGGGCCGCGACGCGGAAGACGAAGGGCTGGAACGGATCGAGGATTGAGCGGGCGGGGCGGTGCCGCGAAGCGATGCGGCGCCGCGCTCAGTCAAGATTCAGTCGGGACAGGCAGGACTCAGGCGGTCTGCGGAACGTGCGTGAAGAAGCGCGCGAGCTGCTGGGCGAGGTCGTTCAACGCGCTCATCTCTTTCTGTGAAATGCGGCGCGGCTCCTGGTTCACGAGCCAGTCGCCGTACATCAGCGCAACGGGTTCGACGCCAGGCGCGCCCACGGGCAGCAGGACGAATGCGCGCGCGTCTTCAAAGCTCGAGCGATACCAGCCGGGCAGGCGCGCGAGAATCTTCGCGTCGCGTGCATTCTCGATGAAGATGCCGACCTTGTTCGCGATGGCAAGGTGAAACACGTCGGGCTGGAACGCGGCGGAGAACGCGAGCTTGGGCAGCACGTCGCCCATGTGGGGGCCGAAGCCGTGCTGCGCCTCGAACATGTTCGCGCCGCGTCGCACGAACACCACGCTGCGTGCGAAACCGAGGCCCGCGAGCACGGTTTCGGTTGCGAGCGTGAGGGCGGTGCTCAGCGCGCTGTCGGCCGGCAATGCGCGCAGGTCCTCGACGCCGGCCGCAATGCGCGCCTCGGGATCGAGCGCTTCGCGGGCGATGGCGTCGGCGTTGGCGCGCAATTCGACGATCTCCCGCATCACGCCGTCTTCGGCTTCCTCGCGCGCGAGCGCGAGGCTCATCTGCACGAGCACATCGGCATCGGTCGAGAGCGCGCGGCCGTAGTGCTGCGCAAGCTCGGCGATATGCGTCTCGCGCATCTCTTCGGAGAGGCCCTGGGTGGTCAGCACGCGCGCGACTTCGGTCGAATAGTTGGTGATGGCGCGCAGCCACTGCACGTCGCGCGGTTCCTTGTCGGCCGGGTCGTACTGGCGCATGCCCGCACGGATCGTGTCGGGCAGGCGCCAGCGCGTGGCGGCTTCGAGGCCGAGTTCTTCGAAGGTCACGCCGAGCACTTCGAGGCAGGCTTCGTCGTCGCTCGAGCCTGCATCGATCTCGCGGCGGATCTGGTCCCACTCGGGTTCGAGATAGAACACCACGAGCAGCTTGCCCACCTGGCGCATCAGCGTGCAGACCACGGCCTCTTCGCCCGCGCGCAGGTCGCCGTGCTCGGTGAGCTTGCGTGCGACGCAGCCCGAGAGCATGGTGCGGTTCAGTTCGAGCTTGGCGTCGATGCGGCGCGGCGCGCTGTGGTGAAAGTGATCGACGATCTTCAGGCCGACGACGAGATGGCCGACCGCGTCCATGCCGAGAACCATCAGCGCGCGCGTGACGGTCGTGATATTGCCGCCGAACGCCATGTACATGGCCGAATTGGCGAGACGCAGCACCTTCTGCGTGAGCGCGAAATCCGAGAGCACGACCTTCACGAGCGCGCTGAAATCGTAGTCATCGTTGGTCATCGCCGCGACCGTGGTGCGCAGCGATTGCGACAGCAAGGGGAAGTCCCCGCGTTCATTCATGCGGGCCCACAAGCGGTCTAGCAGGACGGCCTTTACCATCTGAACCATGTCAATTTCGCGAAAGCCCTGCTGTTTGCGATGCCCGCATCATTGCACCTCGTGCACGTGCAACGCACCCGAAACGAAGCGCTGCTGCAATTCTTCTGAAGGCAGCGCCTTGCAGACGAGCCATCCCTGGATGTGCTCGCAACCCATGTTCGTCAGCAGCTCGCGCTGCGCCTCCGTCTCCACGCCCTCGGCCACGAGCTCGAGATCGAGCGTACGCGCGAGCCCCACCACCGCGTTGACGATCGCCTGATCGTTGCGCGAAGTGATGAGGTTCTCGACGAAGCTTCGATCGATCTTCAGCTTCGAGAGCGGGAAGCGCTGCAGGTACGCGAGACTCGAATACCCGGTGCCGAAGTCGTCCACCGCGAAGCGAATGCCAAGCGACGTGAGCTCTTCGAGCAGCGTTTTCGCATGCTGCGGATCGTGCATGAGCAGGCTTTCGGTGATCTCGAACACGAGCCGGCACGGATCGACTCCGGTGAGCTCGATCGCCTCCTCGACACTTTCCCTGAACCGCGGATTGCGGAACTGCTGGGGCGAGACATTGACCGCCACGTACTGCAGCTCGATGCCTTGCTCGTCCCATTGGGTCAGTTGCATACAGGCAGCCTTCAAAACCCAGTTGCCGAGATAATTAATCAGGCCGACGGATTCCGCAAGCGGAATAAATGTTGAAGGCGGCACGAGACCGTGCAATGGATGTTGCCAGCGGATCAATGCCTCCACGCCGACCACGCCGCGCGACGCGCTGCTCGTGATGGGCTGGAAGTGTAGCGAGAATTCGCCGTTGCGCACACCGTCGTAGAGGTCCGACTCCAGCTTCAGGCGCATGGCGTCGGTGGGATCGTCGACGGGCACGTGCAATGTCAGCGTGTTGCCGCCGATCGCCTTGGCCTGCTGCAGCGCCTGGTCCGCGCGGCGGATGAGCGGCGTGGTGTCGGCGCCGGCATCGGCGTCGCTCAGGCCGGAGGCATCCGGGCGCTGGTCCGGATGGAACGCAATGCCGATGCTCGCAGAAAGGTGCACGGGCTGGTTGCGAAACGAGTACGGCTGCAGGATGGAGGTGAGCAGGCGGCGGCCGAGCGCTTCGGCGGCCGCGCGCACTTCGTCGGGCGCGGCGTGGCGTTGCGGCGTGATCAGGATGGCGAACTCGTCGCTGCCGATGCGCGCGATCATTTCGCCCTGCAGCGCGAGGTGGGTGAGGCGCCGCGCGGTTTCGCGCAGCAGCTCGTCGCCGGCGTCATAGCCGAGCGCGCGGTTCACGCGCTGATAATCGTCGAGGTCGAGCAGCAGCAGCGCCACCGGCACGCCGAAATGGTCCGCGTCGGCCTGGGCACGCTGCAGCGCGGGCGCAAGCGCGGTCTGGTTGGGCAGGCCGGTGAGCGGGTCGTGATGGAGCGCGTGGGTGAGCGCGGCCTCGGTGCCTTGCCAGCCGGAGACGTCGAAGCCCGCCACGGCGAAGCCGGCCGTCTCGCCATACTGTGCGCGCTGCACGCGCAGCTCCACGGGAAGCGGGTAGGTGAGGGCCTTGACGAGGTCGACCGTGTCTTTTTCCACGGCGCCGCTGTGCGCGGCGCGCGCGATCAGCGCCTCGAGGCGCTCGTGATGCTCGGGCGTGACGATGTCGGCGAGCGTCGCGCCGAGCAGGAACTCACGGTGATACCCCGCGAAGCGCAGGCTCGCGTCGGAGACGTAAAGAAAGTGCAGCCTCGCGTCCACGTGGACGAGGAAGTCCACCGCCGCGGCTGTGTTCTCGAACGAGAGCGAAACGGCGTCGGCGTAGTCGGGTCCGGCTGCGGGAGTTGAGAGGGGCACGAGCGGCGCGGCGCCCTGGTCGACGGCGGCTTCGGCCGCTTGCGCTGCACCCAGTGCTTGGGCGGCATGAGAGGCGTTCACGTCGCCAGGCATGGGCGGGTCGCCGGCGATGCCCTTGAGGCCGGCAAGCGCGTAAAACCGGTCGACGACCGTGCGCAACCAGCCCTGGCGGGGCGCGGAGATCCTGTTCGCTTCCATGTCTGTCGCTGGCAACCCTTTGTTTGTCTGTGGCGTCCCGGCCGGTTTCCATATCCGGCTGAAGCCGCCCATCAGAGCAGGTTATCGACCCCGGACGAGAAATCTTTAGCCGCGGCGGCCGAAAAAACACCTCACGCATAAACGTGACGGGAGATCGGTGCGGTGGCGTCCAGATTCGGTTAAAGTGGCGCCGGTCGAGACGCCGTTCGCCATGCGCGATGGGTCGGCGCGCGTGAAGCGCCCGTCTTGCGGGCCGCAGGGGCGGCCCGGCGCGTCGGCGGCCATTACCGGCCATTCCATCCGTACGAGTCATCCGCCATGTCCGATTCATCGTCAGCGTTTGCCGCGCCGGCAAGCGAGGCTGCGCGAGACGATGCGGGCAGGGGCACCCCTGGTTCCGCGCCTTCTATGCCGTCAGCTTCACAACCCGGCCTTGCTCCCGGGTCATCAACCGGTCCGCAGCCGTTCGTCTATCTCGGGCGGCAGCCTATTCTCGATCGCAATGGCGCGCTCAACGCCTATGAGCTGCTGTTCCGCGGCGGCGCGCAGAACCGCGCGGACGTCGACGACGACGCGCTCGCCACGGCCCAGGTGATGACGCGCACGATCGGCCAGCTCGGCGTGCCCGCGGTGCTCGGCCGTCACTACGGCTACGTCAACATCAGCCGCGAGCTGCTGTTCGACGACATCGTGCATCTGCTGCCGCCGGGCCGCTTCGTGCTGGAGGTGCTCGAACACGTGCGCTTCGACGCCGCGGTGCTGGAGCGTCTCGCGCAACTGCGCCGCGCCGGCTACCGCATTGCCTTCGACGACGTGTGCGAGATCACGGAGAACCTGCTGCGCGCCTTGCCGTACGCGGACATCATCAAGGTCGACCTGCTGCAGACCGAGCGCGCGGCGCTGCCTGGCCTCGTCGCGAGCCTCGCCGCGCACGGCAAGACGCTGATCGCCGAGAAGGTCGAGACGGGCGAGGACTTCGAACTGGCCTCGTCGCTCGGCTTCGAGCTGTTTCAGGGCTACTTCTTCGCGCGCCCGCAGGTGCTGCGCGCGCCGCGCGTGCGCGCTTCGCGCCTCGCGCTCGTACGCCTGCTCGCGCTGGTGGCCAACGACGTCGGCACGGCCGAACTCGAGCGCGAACTGCGCAGTCACCCGGGCGTAGTGGTGCAACTGCTGCGCCTCGTCAATTCGAGCGCGTACTCGCCGGGGCGGCCGATTTCGTCGCTGCGCGAAGCGGTGCTCGCGGCGGGCACGCGCCAGATCGCGCGCTGGGCGCAACTGCTGCTTTACGCGAGCGGACGCGACCTGCCCTGGGGCTCGGACCCGCTCGTGCAGCTCGCGGGCACGCGCTCGCACTTCATGGAGCTTGCCGCACGCAGCCTGAGCCCGCAGGACCCCGATTTCGCCGATGCCGCCTTCATGACCGGCATCTTCTCCCTCGTGCACGTGCTGGTGGGTTCGACGCCTGAGAACACGCTCGATCGTCTCGGCCTTGCGCGCGAGATCGTCGAGGCCGTCGACGGTCATCGCGGCGAGCTCGGCACGCTGCTGCGCATCGCGACCGCGGCCGAGCGCGGCGATCACGACGGCGCGCAGCGTCTCGCGCGCGAGGCGGGCGGCATGTTCAACGCGCTCACGCCGCCGCTGCTCGGCGAGTTGAACCTGTGGGCCGGCGCGTGGTTCACGGCGTATGCCGAGGGTTGAAACCAGATCGTAAGGTTGGCGCCGGGGGGGCGCGCTGCGGGTGCCGCAATTGTGTGATCCAATATTGGTATCGCCGCAGCGTCATGCGTCTCATTTGCATGATGGGCAAGACCCGCGGGCAAAACGCGCGCCGGCGTGGCGATTCAACTCGAGGGCATTTGACATGAAACCGAGGTTCTTTGCGGCGGGAGCCGCGGCGCTCGTCTGCGCCGGGCTTGCGCTCTTTACGCTGTCTGCACAGGCGACACTGAAGCCGGGCGATGCCGCACCCGACTTCACGACCCAGGCATCGCTGGGTGGCAAGACCTACACCTATTCGCTCGCTTCGGAGCTGAAGAAAGGGCCGGTGGTGGTGTACTTCTACCCGGCCGCGTTCACGAAGGGTTGCACGATCGAGGCGCACGAATTCGCTGAAGCGGTCGATCAGTACAAGCAGTACGGCGCGACCGTGATCGGCGTTTCGCACGACAACATCGACACGCTCACGAAGTTCTCGGTGAGCGAGTGCCGCAGCAAGTTCCCGGTGGCCGCCGACGAAGACTCGAAGATCATCAAGTCGTACGACGCGTCGATGCCGATGCACGAGTCGATGGCCAATCGCGTCTCGTATGTGATCGCGCCGGACGGCAAGATCATCTACGAATACACGAGCCTGTCGCCGGACCAGCACGTGACGAACACGTTGCGCGCCCTGAAGGAATGGGCCGCGCAGCATCCGCAGCAGTAGTGATCGCGAGTCATCGCAAACCGTAGTCGAACGAGGCCCGCCATGCGCGCGGGCCTTGTCGCGATCTATCCCAGACATCCCTCCGCGTTTCGCCCTGGCCTTTCTCTCCCGCCGCACGGATTCCTCGCATGCCGATCGTCGTTGTTCTTTTAGCCTTCGCCGCGCTCGTCTACGGCGCGTACTGGTCCTTCAACGCCATCGCGACGCAGTTCGGCACGGGCGTTGCCGTGGGCGCGGCCGTGCTGGCCGCGGCGTTGTTCGTCGCGCTCATCGCCTGGTGGTGGCGCCGGATGCGCGACGTGGCGCCCAACGTGCGCGGCGAAGGCGACTGGACGCACCGCGTAGCCGGCGCCTGGGGCGAGGCCCGTCTCGCGGCGGGCAAGCGCTTTTGCGAGCTGACGCAGGGCGGCGCGCATGGCGCGTATATCTTCGCCGACCTGCAAGGCGCGCAGCCGGCGCGCGATGCCAACGGCTGGCACGTGGCGCTGCGTGTGGCCGATCCGAAGCACCCGCTCTGGCAACTGCCGATGCAAAGCGAGCGCGAAGCGAAGCGCTGGGCGCGCATTTTCACGCTGGCGATCGCGCAGAAACTCTGAGCGTCGCAACCGCGTCGAACGTTCCGGCCGCGCCGCTGTCCCAACAAGTTCCCGGCACTCCAGGCCGGCAACGCACACTCGATATGTCACGAAAACCCTGGATCGCGGCGGCCCTGATCGCCGTCTGCGCCACGCTGCTCGCGGCGTGCGACCAGCAAAAGGTCGCCGACGCCGTCAACGCGATCAAGCCCGATTCGATGGCGTTCGGCGGCCTGCGCATTGGCGTGTCGACGGTCGAGGACGTACGCCGGCAGGCGGGCAAGCCCGAAATGGTGTGGGAGGACGACGACGGCGCGCAGCGCCTCGAATACCCGCGCGGGCCCAACGGCCTCACCACGTGGATGCTCGACTTCGACGCGAACGGCAGGCTCGTGGCGATGACCCAGGCGCTCACGGCGCAGAATATCGCGCAGGTCGTGCCGGGCATGCCGCAGGACGAAGTGCGGCGCCTGCTCGGCAAGCCGGCCACGGTAGCAAAATACGCGTTGAGCCACGAGGAAGTGTGGAGCTGGCACTGGGCCGAAGGCGGCGTGGCGGGGGACGGCATGTTCAACGCCCATTTCGCGCCGGATGGACTCGTGGTGAGGACGTCGCGCTCGGACGCACCGGGCCACGAACAGCATTGAGTCGGCGAGCGCATCGATCGCGCCAGCCGCAAGGAGGAAGCAGATGAAACGTATCGCGTTGCTATGGCATGTGGTGAAGGGCGATGCGCGCGTGCTGTGGCACGCGCTGCGCCAGCCGGGGCGTCCCGTGTGGCTCGTGCCCGCCACGGCGCTGCTCGCGCTCTATGCGCTCGATCCGTTCAATCTCGCGATGCCGGTCGCCGGTGTCGTGGACGACGGCATCATCGTGCCGCTGTTGCTGCATCTGATCGTGCGGTGCCTGCCGGCGCATTTGCGCCGGCGCGAGCCCCGACGGGCACGCGCATAAAGAAACGGCTGAAGCCACGCTTCAGCCGTTGTCTACAGCAGGAACGCTCACTCCGCCTGCGCTGCGGGCGCCGCGCGCCCGCGCTTCGCATCCCACCACACGCGCAGCCGGTCCATGTACAGGTACACCACCGGCGTCGTATAGAGCGTAAGCATCTGGCTCACGATCAGACCGCCCACGATCGAAATGCCGAGCGGCGCGCGCAGCTCCGCGCCTTCGCCGCGCCCGAACGCGAGCGGCAGCGCGCCGAGCAGCGCCGCACAGGTGGTCATCATGATCGGCCGGAAGCGCAGCAGGCAGGCCTGGTAGATCGCATCGCGCGAACTCAGCCCCTCACGCGACGCCTGGATCGCGAAGTCCACCATCATGATCGCGTTCTTCTTCACGATGCCGATCAGCAGAATCACGCCGATCAGCGCGATGATGCTGAACTCCGTCTTGAAGAGCAGCAACGCGAGCAGCGCGCCCACGCCCGCCGACGGCAAGGTGGAGAGAATCGTGAGCGGGTGGATGTAGCTCTCGTAGAGAATGCCCAACACGATATACACGGCCGCGAGCGCCGCGAGAATCAGCAGCGGCTGGTTGTCGAGCGACTGCTGGAACGCCTGCGCCGTGCCCTGGAAGCTGCCGTGAATCGTCGCGGGCATGCCGATCTCGCCCATCGTGTCGTAGATCGCCTGGGTGGCGTCGGAGAGCGATTTGCCGGGCGGCAGGTTGAACGAGATCGTCGAGGCCACGAACTGGCTCTGGTGATTCACCGAAAGCGGCGTCGTGCCGGGGCCGAACGAGGCGATCGACGAGAGCGGCACCATGGTCTCCTTCGACGTGGACACCGCCGCGCCCGACGACGCGCTCGACTTGCCGCTCGCGGCGAGCGAGTTGGTCGCGAGGTTGCGCGCCGAATCGGCGGCGATGGCCGCGGCGCTCGTCGCCGTGGTGGCGGCCGTGCCGCCCGTCGAGGCGGTGGTGGGGCCCGTCACCGTGCCGGCCGTCGCGTTGGTGCTCTGCGCGCCGCTCGCCGTGCCGCCCGAGGTGCTCACCCAGATCTCGTTGAGCATGGTCGGGCTCTGCCAGTACTTCGGCGCGACTTCCATCACCACGTGGTACTGGTTGAGCGGGTTGTAGATCGTCGAGACCTGGCGCTGGCCGAACGCGTCGTAGAGCGTGTTGTCGATCTGCGAGGGCGTGATGTTCAGCCGCGCGGCGCTCTGCCGGTCGATGTTGATCATCGACTCGAGGCCGCCTTGCTGCTGGTCCGAGTTCACGTCGGCGAGTTCGGGACGCGCCTGCAGCGCCTCGGTGAGCTTCGGCCCCCACTTGTAGAGATCGGCGGTGTTGTCCGCGAGCAGCGTGAACTGGTACTGCGCGTTCGACTGCCGGCCGCCCACGCGAATGTCCTGCACCGCCTGCAGGAAGGTGCGCGCGCCCGCCACGTTCGAGAGCGGCCCGCGCAGTTGCGCGATCACCTCGTCGGCGGAAAGCTTGCGCTCGCTCTTGGGCTTGAGCGAGACGAACATGAAGCCCGAGTTGGTCGCGCGCCCGCCTGAGAATCCCGCGACCGATTCCACGGCCGGGTTCGCCTGCACGATACGCATCATCTCGGCGAACTTCACCTTCATCGCCTGGAACGAGGTGGACTGGTCGGCCTGGATGCCACCGACCAGGCGCCCCGTGTCCTGCTGCGGGAAGAAGCCCTTGGGCACGACCACGTAGAGCGCGACGTTGAGCGCGATCGTCGCCATGAGCGTGAGCAGGATGACGAACGGATGCGCGAGCGCCCAGCCGAGCGTGCGCTCGTAGCCGCCCTGCAGGCGCTGGAAGCCGCGTTCGAGCCACTGCGCGAAGCGGCCTTCTTCCTTCTTCTCGTGCGCCTCTTCGAGCAGGCGCGAGCACATCATCGGCGTGAGCGTGAGCGAGACGGCCAGCGACACCGCAATGGCGAGCGAGAGCGTGAGCGCGAACTCGCGGAACAGGCGCCCGACGATGCCGCCCATCAGCAGAATCGGCAGGAACACGGCGACGAGCGAGACGCTGATCGAGAGCACCGTGAAGCCCACCTCGCGCGCGCCGAGCAGCGCCGCCTTCATGCGCGGCACGCCGTTTTCGATATGCCGCGAGATGTTCTCCAGCACGACGATGGCGTCGTCCACGACGAAGCCGGTCGCGATGGTGAGCGCCATCAATGAGAGATTGTCGAGCGAGAAGCCCATCAGGTACATCGCCGCAAAGGTGCCGATGATCGAGATGGGCACGGCCACGCTCGGAATGAGCGTCGCGCGCCAGTTGCGCAGGAACAGGAACACCACCATCACGACGAGCGCCACGGCGATGATGAGCGTGTGCTCAGTGTCCTTGAGCGAGGAGCGGATCGTGACCGAGCGGTCGGACGTCGGGATCACCTCGACGTCGGCGGGCAGCGACGCCTTGAGCTGCGGCAGCATGGCGACGACGCGGTCCACGGTCTCGATGATGTTCGCGCCCGGCTGGCGGTAGAGGATCACGAGCACGGAACGCTTGCCGTTGGCGAGGCCGATGTTGCGCAGGTCTTCCACCGAATCGACCACTTCGCCCACGTCGGAGAGCTTCACGCCCGCGCCGTTGCGGTAGGCGATCACGAGGTCCTTGTACTGGCTCGCCTTGCTCGCCTGGTCGTTGGTGTAGAGCTGGAAGCGCTGCGGACCGAATTCGATATCGCCCTTGGGGCTGTTCGCGTTGGCCGAGGCGAGCGCGGCGCGCACGTCTTCGAGGCCGATGCCGTAGTGAAAGAGCGCATGCGGCTCCAGCTCCACGCGCACGGCCGGATTGGCCGAGCCGCTCACGTCGACTTCGCCCACGCCGTCCACCTGCGAGAGCGACTGCTGCAGCACCGTGGCCGCCGAGTCGTAGAGCTGGCCCGCGCTCAAGGTGGGCGAGGTGAGCGCGAGAATCAGGATCGGCGCGTCGGCGGGGTTGACCTTGTGGTAGGTCGGGTTCTGCCGCAGGCTCGTGGGCAGGTCCGCGCGCGCGGCGTTGATCGCCGCCTGCACGTCGCGCGCGGCGCCATCGATGTCGCGGTTCAGGCCGAATTGCAGCGTGATGCGCGTGCTGCCCACCGAGCTTTGCGAGGTCATCTCCGAGACGTCGGCGATCGAGCCGAGGTGCCGCTCCAGCGGGCTCGCCACGCTGGTCGCCACCGTTTCGGGGCTCGCGCCCGGCAAGGTGGCCTGCACGGAGATGGTCGGAAAGTCCACCTGCGGCAAGGGCGCGACCGGCAGCTTCGTGAACGCGAAGAGGCCGGCCAGCGCAATGCCGACGGCGAGCAGCGTGGTCGCGACGGGGCGCGAGATGAACGGGCGCGAGAGATTCATCGCGTCAGCTCTCCGACGAAGACGACGCCGCGCCGTGCGAACCACCGCCGAAACGCTGGCGCAGACGCTGCGCGATCCGGTCGAACGCGAGGTAGATCACCGGCGTCGTGAAGAGCGTGAGCGCCTGGCTCACGATCAGGCCGCCCGCGATCGCGATGCCGAGCGGCCGGCGCAGCTCGCTGCCCGCGCCGTAGCCGAGGATCAGCGGCACGGCGCCGAGCAGCGCCGCCATCGTCGTCATCATGATCGGCCGGAAGCGCAGCAGACACGCCTGGTAGATCGCCTCGCGCGGCGGCTTGCCTTCGTGGCGCTCGGCCTCGAGCGCGAAGTCGATCATCATGATGGCGTTCTTCTTCACGATGCCGATCAGCAGCACGATGCCGATGATGCCGATGATGTCGAGGTCGTGCCCGGTCAGGATCAGCGCGAGCAGCGCGCCGATCCCGGCCGACGGCAGCGTGGAGAGAATCGTGATCGGATGCACGAAGCTCTCGTACAGCACGCCGAGCACGATATACATCGTGACGATGGCCGCGAGGATCAGGAACAGCTCGTTGGACAGCGACGCCTGGAACGCGAGCGCCGCGCCCTGGAAGCGCGTCTGGAACGAGCCCGGCAGGCCGATGTCCTTTTCCGCCTGCTGGATCGCCTTGACCGCCGCGCCGAGCGAGGAGCCCTGCGCGAGGTTGAACGAGACCGTCGTGGCCGGGAACTGCGAGAGATGCGTGACGAGCAGCGGCGCGGGCCGCTCGTGGAACTTCGCGATGGCCGACAGCGGCACCTGGCCCGTGGTCGAGGTGGAAGAGGGCAGGTAGATCGAATTCAGCGCGTCGGTATAGTGCTGCAGAACCGGATCGGCTTCGAGGATCACGCGGTACTGGTTCGATTGCGTGAAGATCGTCGAGATGATGCGCTGGCCGTAGGCGTCGTACAGCGCGTTGTCCACCGTCGCGGGCGTGATGCCGTAGCGCGCCGCGCTCGCGCGGTCGATCTCGATGAACACGGAGCTGCCCTGGTCCTGCAGGTCGGTCGCCACATCCGCGAGTTCGGGCAGCTGCCTCAGGCGCTGCACGAGCTTCGGCACCCAGGTCGCGAAGTCCTGGATGTTCGGCGTGGTGAGCATGAACTGGTATTGCGTCGGGCTCACGGTCGAGTCGATCGTGAGGTCCTGCACCGGCTGCATATAGAGCGTCGCGCCCGGCACGTGGGCCACGCTCGTTTGCAGGTCGCGGATGATCTCGCTCGCCGTTTCGCTGCGGTCGTCGCGCGGCTTCAGGTTGATGAGCATGCGGCCGCTGTTGAGCGTGATGTTGGTGCCGTCCACGCCGATGAACGAGGTGAGGCTCTCCACGTTCTCGTTCTTGAGAATCTCCGCGGCGAGCGCCTGCTGGCGCTCGGCCATCGACGCATACGACACCGACTGCGGCATCTGCGTGATGGCCTGGATCACGCCCGTGTCCTGCACGGGGAAGAAGCCCTTGGGCACGATCACGTAGAGAATGCCGGTGAGCACGAGCGTGATGAGGAACACGATCATCGTGAGGCGTTGGCGGGCGAGCACCCATTCGAGCGCCACGCCGTAGCGGCCGATCACATAGTCGAAGAACGCATGCACGCGCGCCTCGAAGCGGTGGCTTTCGGGCGGCGGCGTGTGGCGCAGCATCTTCGCGCACATCATCGGCACGAGCGTGAGCGAGACCACGGCCGAGATCACGATCGTCACCGCGAGCGTGATGGCGAACTCGTGGAACAGGCGGCCCACCACGTCGCCCATGAAGAGCAGCGGAATCAGCACGGCGATCAGCGACACCGTCAGCGATATGATGGTGAAGCCGATCTGCTTCGAACCCTTTAGCGCCGCTTCGAGCGGGGTGTCGCCCGCCTCCACGTAACGCGCGATGTTCTCGATCATGACGATGGCGTCGTCCACCACGAAGCCGGTCGCGATGGTGAGCGCCATCAACGACAGGTTGTCGAGCGAGAAGCCGCACAGGTACATGACCGCGAGCGTGCCGATCAGCGAGAGCGGCACCGAAAGGCTCGGAATGATCGTGGCGTAGATGTTCGCGAGGAACAGGTACATCACCAGCACCACGAGCACCACCGACATCAGCAGCTCGAACTGCACGTCGCGCACCGAGGCGCGGATCGTGGTGGTGCGGTCGGTGACGATCTGCACGTCGAGCGAAGAGGGCAGTGCTTCCTGCAGCTGCGGCAACAGCGCCTTGATGCTGTCCACCACCTGGATCACGTTCGCGCCCGGCTGGCGCTGCACGTTCAGGATGATCGCGGGCGTGCCGTCCGCCCACGCGCCGAGCTTGGTGTTTTCCGCGCCCTGCACGATGTTCGCGACGTCGGTGAGCATGACGGGGCGGCCGTTGCGGTAGGCGATCACGGCGTCTTTGTAAGCGTCCGCGTCGGTCAGCTGGTCGTTCGCGTTGATCGTGTAGGCGCGCGTGGGGCCGTCGAAGTTGCCCTTGGGCGTGTTGACGTTCAGGTTCGAAATGCTCGTGCGCAGGTCGTCGAGGTTCAGGCCGTAGGCCGCGAGCGCGCGCGGATTCGCCTGGATGCGCACGGCAGGGCGCTGGCCGCCCGAGAGGCTCACGAGGCCCACGCCCGCCACCTGCGAGATTTTCTGCGCGAGGCGGGTGTCGGCGAGATCCTGGATCTGCGTGAGCGGCAGCGTTTTCGAGGTGATCGCGAGCGTGAGGATCGGCGCGTCGGCGGGGTTGACCTTGGCGTAGATCGGCGGCGCGGGCAGGTCCGAGGGCAATAGGTTGCCGGCCGCGTTGATGGCGGCCTGCACCTCCTGTTCGGCGACGTCGAGCGGCAGGTCGAGGCTGAACTGGAGCGTGATGACCGAGGAGCCCGCCGAACTCTGCGACGACATCTGGTTGAGCGACGGCATCTGCCCGAACTGACGTTCGAGCGGTGCCGTGACCGAGGACGTCATCACGTCCGGGCTCGCGCCCGGATAGAAGGTCTGCACCTGGATGGTCGGATAATCGACTTCGGGCAGCGCGGAAAGCGGCAGAAAGCGCAGCGCGACGAGGCCGACCAGCATGATCGCCGCCATGAGCAGCGCCGTGCCGACCGGCCGCAGGATAAAGGCGCGGGATGGATTCATGCTGGCTTACTGGGCTTGCGTCTGCGAGGCGTGGCGATGGCCATGACGCGCGCCCGAGGCCGCGCCGGCCCACGAGGCGCCTTGCGCGCCCGCGGCGCCCGACGCCCCCTTCGCGTGTTGCGGATGCTCGGCGGGAATCGTGATCTTCGCGCCTTCGCGCAGACGGTCGGAGCCGTCGGTCACCACGCGCTCGCCCACGGTGAGGCCCGATGCGATGCTGGTGCGCTCGGCATCGACGGGGCCGACCTTCACGAGCCGCACCGTGACCGTGTTGTCGGGCTTCGCGACATAGACGTACTGCCCCTGCGAGCCGTTGAGCACGGCCGATGTGGGCACGATCACGGCGTCGTGGATCGTATCGACGAGCAGGCGCGCATTCACGAACTGATTCGGAAAGAGCCCTTGTTCGTGGTTCGTGAAGCTCGCGCGCAGCTTGACGGTGCCCGTGGTGGTGTCGATCTGGTTGTCGATGGTCTGCAGCGAGCCGGCTTCGAGCATCGTCGTGTTGCTGCGGTCGTAGGCCGTGACCGACATTTTGGTGCCCGCGCGCAGCTGCTTCATGATGGGGGGCAGGTTGTCCTCCGAAGTCGTGAAGATCACGCTGATCGGCTCGAGCTGCGTGAGCACGACGATGCCGTTGGTGTCGCTGGGCGTCACGTAGTTGCCCGGATCGACCTGGCGCAGGCCCACGCGGCCCGAGACGGGTGCCGTGATGCGCGCGTAGGTGAGGTCGAGCTTGTAGGTATCGACGCTGGCCTGATCGGACTTGACGGTGCCCTCGTATTGCTTGACGAGCGAGGCCTGGGTGTCGACCTGCTGGCTCGCGATCGAGTCTTGCGAGAGCAGCGTCTGATAGCGCTTGAGGTCGAGGCGCGCCGTGGCGAGCAGCGCCTGGTCGCGGGCGAGCTGGCCTTCGGCGTTGGCGAGCGAGATCTGGTACGGGCGCGGGTCGATCTGCGCGAGCACGTCGCCCTTTTTCACCATCTGGCCTTCCTGGAAGTACACGTCCTGAAGCGTGCCGGATAGTTGTGTGCGCACCGTGATGTCGGCGAGCGGCGTGACCGTGCCGAGCGCGGTGATGACGATGGGCATGTCGCCGGCCTTCGCCGTGGCCACGCTCACGGGCTGCGGCATGTTGGCCATGGCGCCCGGACCGCCGCGACGCGCGTGCGCGCCGGCCGCCGGTGCGGCGTTGCCGCCCGAGAGCGCCTTGTTCCACGGCTGCCAGCGCGCAAGCACGATGCCGGCGATCACGATGACCACGCCCAGCGCGATGAACTTGCCCTTGCCGCGCCTCGCGGCGGCCGGAGCGGGGGACTGCGGCGTCGTGTCTTTACGGGGGGAATCCGGGCGCTTTTCTTGTTGATCCATCGGTCAGGTCGGTAACAGGTTCTCGAAGCGGGGTTCTCGAAGGCTCTTGGCGGAGCGCAATACAGGGGGCCGGCCGCGAAGCGCTCGCAGAAGCGCGCGCAGCAGCGCACGGCGCCGGCGCAGCGGGCGCGCGCCGATGCTACGCAGGCCGTGCGCAAGCAAGATGTCGGGACGCGCCGCGCTGCGGCCCGCATGCCGCGCCATGCGCTCACGGGCATGGAAGGCGTTGCCGGCGGCTGGCTGGCGTTACGGGCGAAGGGCGGCGGCGCTGGCCCTTGCCGCCAAAAAGCATGATGCTACGTTGCCCGCTTCGTTACAGTCCAGTGCCGTTTCTTTCGAGACGTTACGAGCGTTACACCCTTCGTGTGTTTTTGTAAGGCGCAGACGCTCGGGTTGTCAGGTCGCGTGGGGCAGGCGCAGGGCGCCGCCGATTTCGTCGACGACGCGCGCGACGCATTCGCGCATCAGCGGCACGACGTGGCTGACGAGCCACTCGCGCGGGCACTGCTGCGCGGCGCCGCCGCAGTTGATGGCGTAGATCTCGCCGTTGGGACCCGCGAACGCCGTGGCGATGGCGTTGAGCCCCTCGTACCACTCGCCGATCGCGAGGCCGTAGCCGTGGGCGGCGGTCTCGGCGAGCGCCGCGTCGAGCCGGCTGCCGAAGACGCCCCAGTCGTTGCCGGTCGAGGTCTGCAACGCGGCGGTGAGTTCGGCGCGCGCGTGCGGATCGAGAGCGGCGAGGTAGGCGCGCCCGACGGCGGTGCGGCCCATGTCGATGCGCGAGCCGACCTCGAGGCGCGTGACGAGCACGGCGGTGCGCGGGCGGATCGCGTCGATCACGACCATGTCCAGACGGTCGCGCACGGTGAGGTGCACCGAGAGCGCGGTGCGCTCGGCCAGCCGCGTGAGAAACGGCCGCGCCCGGCTGCGAATGTCGGAGTTGCGCAGGAAGCCGTTAGACAGCTCCAGTACCGACGAGGTGAGCACGAAGCGTTCGCTGTCGGGCAGCCGGGCGAGAAAGCCCGTGCTCACGAGCGTGCCCGTGAGGCGCGAAAGCGTGGGCTTGGGAATGCCGGTCAGCTCGGTCAGTTCGCGGTTGCTGAGCGGCGCGTCGGCGGCCGCGACGCAGCGCAGGACGGCAAGGCCGCGCGCGAGCGCGGTCACTTCGTCGGCGCCGCCGTCTTTATCTCGCGGAGGTTCATCAAGATGGCGCGAATCGGGTGCGGAAGTCATTGGCGGGACAATTTTCCGAAACAGGATTTCAGTTTTGAGATTTCGCGCGAGGCGTTACAAAGTCAGCGCGGCGTGCCGCGCGGTACGGTCGTTTGCGTTCGATCAACACGTCGCTCCTTAAATTAGGGTGCAAATTATCAGACGATTGTAATGGATGCCAGAAGCTCGACGATTGGCGCATTTTGGCGAGATTTTGCTTGACTTAGTCAGCATGTAGGTAAAAAATGGAACCCGATTTCGGCAATCCGCCTCGACCCCGCAACATTGCGGGGTTTTAATGTGCCTCGTGTTATGCAATTCGCATAATTGCGTATCTTTTTCCGATGGCACGGCGCATCCGAATACCGTCTCTCAGGTTCTAGCACGGCCCTCGGAATGGCTAGAACTTTTCAAGGCGCCACGTGCAAACGTGGCGCTTTTTTTTCCGCCCGGCTGCAAACAGGCAAACGGGCAAACGGGCACTCCCGCGCCTGGCGGCCGGTCATGCAACCTCGCCGCGAAAACCCTCGCGCAACTCGCGCTTGAGCACCTTGCCGATCGGGCTGCGCGGCAGCGCGTCGACGATCACCACGTCGGCAAGTCGTTGCATCTTCCCCAATTGTCCGTTGGCCCAGTCGGCGAGCGCGTCGGCGGTCAATGCCGAAGCGCGCCGGAGCGTGACGAACGCCACCGGCGTTTCGCCCCAGCGCGCCGACGGCACGCCGACCACTGCGGATTCAAGGACTTCGGGGTGCCGGGCGAGCACCTGTTCCAGATCGCTCGGGTAGATATTGAAGCCGCCCGAGATGATCATGTCCTTCTTGCGGTCCATCAGCACGAGGAAGCCGTCTGCGTCGAAGCGGCCGACATCCCCGGTCCGGATGAAGCGCCGGCCATCGCTGTCGTACCACTCGGCTTGCGCCGTCTTGTCCGGTTGCCGGTAGTAGCCGGTCATCATGGCTGGCGAACGCCCGACGATTTCACCCGCTTCCCCGGTGGCGACCTCGCGTCCGTCGGCATCGATCAGGCGCATTTCATGGCCGTTCAGCGGGCGGCCAACGGTGTGCAGCTTGTCGGGAAACTCGTCCGCGCAAAGCTCGCATGACGCGCCGCCTTCGGTCATGCCATAGAACTCGGTGAGCTTGCCGGGCCATCTGCGCAGGGCGTCCGCCTTGAGGGCCGCCGCGAACGGCGCACTCGTGCAGAACTTCGTGTGGAAACGGGATAGGTCGTAGCGATCGAAGTCCGGATGGCCGAGGATGCGCTGGTATTGCACCGGCACCAGCATGGTGTGCGTGACGTGCTTGCGCTCGGCAAGCTCGAGATACTGCTTCGCATCGAACTTCGGCATGAGGACAACCGTTCCACCGAGCGCCAGGGTCGGGAAGAAGCTCACCAGCGTGGTGTTCGAATAGAGGGGCGTCGCAATCAAGGTAACGCACTCCGGCCCGTATCCGCGCTCGAGGCTTCGCAGCGTATAGGCGTAGCGCATCGCGTGCGACTGGACGATCCCTTTGGGCGCGCCGGTCGTGCCGGACGAGTAAATGATGTTGAAGGCCCACTCCGGCCGGATCTCCACCTGCCGGGGCGCGGCGCCCACGGGCGCGAGCCAGGCATCGTATTGCCCGGCTGCACTGATGTCGATGACGCGCAGCGCTGGCGGCAGCGTGACGCCCGCGAGCAACTGGCGAACCGTGTCGTCGGCGAAGAGGATCTGCGCCCGCGAGTTCTCCAGCATGGCGACGAGGCTGTCCGGGTGCGTCGACGGCGACAGCGGGGCGACCGCGAGGCCCGCCCGAAGCGCGCCGAAGAAAACGGCGGCATATGGGATGGAACTCGACGCACAGATGGCAACGACGTCTTCGGGAGCCAGCCCGTCACGCTGCAGCGCGGCAGCGCAGCGGTCGATCAGCGCATCGAGCGCGGCGAACGTGACCGTCTCGTCTTCGCAGACAATGGCCGCGCGCGCGCCGTGTTCCACCGTGCGTTGGCGAATCATGGCGGTCAAGTCGACGAACGGGGAGTCGGGTGACGGGGACTGCACGGACATGGCCTCATACCTCACTGGAAAGATGGCTTCGCGGTGGCGTGATGCGGTTCTCTTGCGCAATGGCCTCCCTTCTGATGGGCGCGCGGGCACGCTTCACGGTTTGTGAACGTGCGTTCGATTCTCGGGCGGGTCATTACGCGAGGCAACGACAATTTTGTTGGACAGACCGTCAAGGCGACTTTGACAGTCTGCGCGCACGGCCGCGGCGTCATGTGATCCGACCCGCGCCGCATTTCTGCCATACCATCGCGTGATCACCCGTTCGATGGAGTCGCACATGCTCTCCGAAGAGGAACTGGCGTTGCTCGACGCCATCCGCGAAACCGGCAGCCTGTCGCGCGCGGCGGCACGCCTGAACAAGGCGCCTTCCACGATTTCGCACGCGGCGCGCCAACTCGAGGCGCGCTTCGACGCGCTGCTGTTCGACCGCCGGCGCTACCGGCTGCAACTCACTCCGGCCGGCCATCTGCTCGCCGAGGAGGCGAGCCGCCTGATGCAGGACGTGGCGCGCATGACGCAGCGCGTGCGGCAGGTCGCGAACGGCTGGGAAGACCGCTTGTGGATCGTCACCGACGAGATCGTCGAATTCGAATTGCTGATGCCAGTGATCCGCGACTTCGACGCGCTGCAGTCGGGGGTCAAGCTGCGTTTCACGCACGAGGTGCTCGCCGGCACCTGGGAGGCGCTGCGCGACGGCCGCGCCGATCTCATCGTCGGCGCGACCAACGAGCCGCCCGCCATCGACGGCCTGCACTGGTTCGAACTCGGCGTGGTGGAGTGGGCGTTCGCCGTGGCGCCGCGCCATCGGCTCGCACGCGAGCAGGCGCCGCTCACGCGCGAGCGTATGCTGGCCGAGCGCGGCGTGGCGGTCGGCGATTCGGCGCGGCTCACGCCGGGGCGCGGCTACGGGTTGTTCGGGGGGCAGGAGGTGCTGGCGGTGCCGTCGATGCGCGCGAAGATCCTCGCGCAGCGCGAGGGCCTCGGCGTCGGCTGGGTGCCGCGGCGGCGCGCCGCGAAGCTCATCGAGCGCGGCGAACTGGTGGAGAAGGTCACGGCGAATCCGCGCGAGCCGAACATGCTTTACGTGGCGTGGCGCGGCGAACACGTGGGGCGCGCACTGCAATGGTGGATCGACAGGCTGCGCGAACCGCGTCTTGCCAGGCGCCTCGTTGACGGGATCGAGGTCACGGGCTGAAGCCGGCTGCCCGCGCAAACGTTCGACGGCTTCGAACGTTTGCGCCAAAACCGTCGTACGGCAGAAAGCGCGCTGCCCGGCAATATGGCATCACAGTCTCAGATCGAGACTATCCCCTTCAAGGAGAACGTCATGAACCGCTTTGCAAACAAAACTGTCCTCGTCACCGGCGGAACCAGCGGCATCGGCCTCGCGGCCGCGCAAGCCTACGCCGCCGAAGGCGCGCACGTCATCGTCACGGGCCGCGACGAAGCCGGTCTCGAAGCCGCTCGGCGCGCGCTCGGCGCGAACGCACACGCATGGCGCAACGACGCGGCCTCGATCACCGGCGCGCGCGAACTGGCCGCCGCCGTGCGCGACGCCGGCCTGCGCCTCGACGCGGTGTTCGTCAACGCGGGCGTGGCGAAGCTCGCGCCGTTCGAGCAAGTGGACGAAGCGCTCTGGGATGTCACCTTCGACACCAACGTGAAGGGCGCTTACTTCCAGATTCAGGCGCTCCTGCCAGTGCTCAACGACGGTGCGGCCATCGTGCTCAACGGCTCGATCAACGCCCATATCGGCATGCCCACTTCGTCGGTGTATGCGGCGAGCAAGGCCGCGCTGATCTCGTTCGCCAAGACGCTTTCGGCCGAACTGCTGCCGCGCGGCATTCGCGTGAACGTCGTGAGCCCCGGTCCCGTGAAGACGCCGCTCTACAACAAGTTCGGCATGGATGCCGCCACGCTCGCGGCGGCCGAGGAATCGATTCGTGGGCTGGTGCCGCTCAAGCGCTTTGCAACGGTGGAGGAGATCGCTTCGACCGTGCTGCATCTGAGCGCGGCCGAATCGGCCTTCATGATCGGCACCGAAGTGATCGTCGCCGGCGGCATGGGCCAGCTTTGATGGCTAGTTAGTGATGCGTGCGGCGTGCGGGCGGCAGGGCGCCGCCCGCATGAGCGTGTTGCGCACCGGTCAGGAAACCGTTTCGCGTTCCGGGGTGGCCGTGATCTTGTGGATCGACAGGTCGGTGCCGTTGAATTCCTGTTCGCGATCGATGCGCAGGCCGACGAATTTGCGCAACAGTCCGTACACCACGAGGCCGCCGAGGAAGGCGATCACGATGCCTGCAAGCGTGCCGACGATCTGCGCGCCGAGCGAGACGCCGCCCAGCCCGCCGAGCCAGCGCTGGCCGAAAATGCCTGCGGCGATGCCGCCCCATGCGCCGCACAGGCCGTGCAGGGGCCACACCCCGAGCACATCGTCGATGCGCCAGCGGTTCTGCACGCAGGTGAACATATAGACGAACAGCGCGCCGGCCACCGCCCCCGTCACTAGCGCGCCGAGCGGATGCATGATGTCCGAGCCCGCGCACACGGCCACGAGCCCCGCGAGCGGCCCGTTGTAGGTGAAGCCCGGATCGTTGCGGCCCGCGAACCACGCGGCGAGCGTGCCGCCCACCATCGCCATGAGCGAGTTGACGGCGACGAGACCGCTGATCTTGTCGATGGTCTGCGCGCTCATCACGTTGAAGCCGAACCAGCCCACCGCGAGCACCCACGCGCCGAGCGCGAGGAACGGGATGTTCGAAGGCGGATGCGCGGCGATGCGGCCGTCGCGCGTATAGCGGCCGTGGCGCGGCCCGAGCAGCAGCACGGCCGGCAGCGCGATCCAGCCGCCGAACGCGTGGACGACCACCGACCCCGCGAAGTCATGGAACGGCACGCCGAACACGTGCGTCATCGCATCTTCGAAACCGAGGCGGTTGTTCCACACCATCCCTTCGAAGAACGGGTAGATGAAGCCGACGATCACGAAGGTCGCGAACAGCTGCGGATTGAACTTCGAGCGCTCGGCGATGCCGCCCGACACGATGGCCGGAATGGCCGCCGCGAAGGTGAGCAGGAAGAAGAAGCGCACGAGCGCGTAGCCGTTGTGCTCGGCGAGCACGTCGGCGTGCGAGAAGAACTGCACGCCGTAGGCGAGCGTATAGCCGATGAAGAAGTAGGCGATCGTCGAAATCGAAAAATCGACGAGGATCTTGACGAGCGCATTGACCTGGTTCTTCTTGCGCACGGTGCCGAGTTCGAGAAACGCGAACCCCGCGTGCATGGCGAGCACCATGGCGGCACCCAGCAGCAGAAATAGCGTGTCGGTGCCGGTTTTTAGATTGTCCATCTGGCGTACCCAGTTTGCCCAAAATGGGCGCATAGTGAGCAAGATGCGGGCCAGCTTCGGCGCCAAACTGGTGAATTTGCGGCCGCAACAGGCGTCAAGCCGGTGCGGCCGTGCACCGATGCGGAAAAATAGTCGATACCGTGTCGTCAGAGCGCGTGCTGAGATCTGGGGCACATGCACCATGTTTCGGCACAAACTCGGGCCTGCGCGCAAAGGTGGGGAAATCGCGCGCCAGAATAGGGCGATTGATTCGATTTTCCTTTCCGGATCAACGGATTGTCGGCTAATCGAAATCATCTCGCGTTTTCGTGAAGGATAAACTTCGGGCGGACATAGGGCGCAAACGCCGACATAATGGCCAGATTGCCACCTCACGCACGTCCGGTCGCCCGGTACCCGCCACGCAATGCGCCTCACGACCAAAGGGCTTCTGCTGATCGCGATTCCCGCCGTATTCGAACTGAGCCTGCTGTCGGCCATCGTGAAGGCCGAGACCGACGCCGCCGCCGCGGAGCGTTGGGGCCAGCACAGCCAGGCCGTGCTGGCGCAGGCTTCGCGCGTGCTCGAACCGGTGCTGGTCGAGTCGGTCAAGCTGCGCGGTGCGGTGGCGGCCAACGACACGAGCTACGCCACACCGGTTTCGATGTGGATGGACGTGGACCGCCGCATCGACCGGCTCGTCGATCTCGTCTCCGATAATCCCTCGCAGGTCGAGCGCGCCGTGCAGATCCGTTACGCCGTGCAGAACTATCGTCAATGGTCGGACCGCGTGCAGGACCTGTTGCGCTCGGGTCGGCGCGCCGACCTCGCCGAGCGCTTTCGCGCGCTGATGGCCGCCGACGTGCTGGACCGCGTGCGCACGCAGATCGTCTCGCTACAGACCGAGGAGCGCCGCCTCGACGTGTTGCGGGTGTCCGCCGCCGAAGCGGCGCGCGCCCAGCAGCAGACGCTCGTGATGACGGCCGTGCTCGGCTCGATCGTGCTGGTCGCGCTTGCCGTCTGGGTGTTTACGCGCGGCGTGCGCGGGCGGCTCGATGCGCTGTCCGACAACGCGAACCGGCTGGCCGCGAACGAGCCGCTCACGCCGCTCACGGCGGGCAGCGACGAAATCGCCGAACTCGACCTGACGCTGCACCAGATCAGCCACCGGCTGATCGAAGCCGAGCGGCTGCGCCTCGGTTTTCAGGCGGACCTCGCGCGGCGCGCGGACCAGCTCGCGCGCATCAACGAAAACCTGCGCCAGCAGACGCAGGAAAACGAGATGTTCATCCACGGCGTGTCGCACGATCTGCGCGCGCCGCTCGTGAACCTGCAGGGCTTCTCGCGCGAGCTCAATCACGCATGCAACGACCTGCGCGAGCGCATCGCCCATTCTTCGCTCTCGCCGCAGGCGCGCGCGCGCATCGAGCGGACCATCAACGAGGACATCGGCGAGGCGCTGCGCTATCTGCAAACGGCCGTGCTGCGCGCATCGCACATCATCGACGCGCTGCTGCGGCTCGCGCGCGTGGGGCGCGTGGAGTACCGGCGACAGCGCGTGAGCGTGCAGGAGCTGGTGCAGCGCGTGGTCGACGCGATGCACGCCTCGATCCGCGCACGCGGCGCGCAGGTGAGCGTGCAAACGCTGCCCGACGTATGGGGCGACCCGACGGCGCTCGAGCAGGTGTTTGCAAACCTGATCGGCAACGCGCTGAACTATCTCGATCCGGCGCGCGACGGGCGCGTCGAGATCGGCACGGCTCATGCCCCGCCGGGCGTGGAGTCGCTGCAGATTTTCTATGTGCGCGACAACGGGCTCGGCATCCCCGAGGTGGGCCTGCCGCGGCTCTTTCAGGCGTTCCAGCGCATGCACGGCAACGTGGCGGCGGGCGAGGGCATCGGGCTCGCGCTCGTGCGCCGCGTGGTCGAGCGGCACGGTGGGCGCGTCTGGGTGGAGTCGACGGAAGGCGAGGGGACGACGTTCTATCTGTCGCTGCCCGATGCGCTTGCAGTCGCGCCGCCGTTGCCCGGCGACGCGGAACAGATCATCAGCGCGCTCGAACGCGCGGAGCGTTCGGAAGCTTCGCCCGGTGGCCTGGCAGGATATGCTGCCGGCGATGGCGCGGGCGGCGCGGGTGGTGCGAACCCGAAGGGCAGCGTGCGAAGCGAATTGCGGACGGCACCCGCCACGGCGTTGCGACCACCGGCGGGCGCTTAGCCCCCCAGACCAGCGCTCAGCACGGGCTGAAGATGCGCCGCGGCTTGAGCAGGCGGCTCGCGCGAAACGTCCAGATGGCGCCCACGCCAGCGAGCGCCAGCGCGATGGCCAGCATGGTGTGATGACTGATGGCGATGCCGAACGGCTCGCCCAGCGGCAAGGCGAAGCTGCGCACGAGCATGAGCAGCGCGGCCCACAGCGCCAACGCGCCCAGCAGGAGCAGACGCGTGCCGTGCACGTGGCGCGCGCGGTCGCTCAAGCCGCCTTTGCGGCCGCCGCGCCTGCAAAAGAAGAGGATCGCCGCCAGGGCGACCGCGAGTATCACCAGCCAGTCGGTTAGCTCCACGACACGCACTCCGTACTCCAGAACAAGTGGCGGCTATTCTGGCCAGCGGGGCGTTGCGGTGATATCGGACCAGTCCGAATTGGCGGCCGGCGCGCGCCGCGCCCCGTGCGAAACGGGGGCGACGTGCGACAGTATCAGCGCTCGCTCACGGCTCGATGCGCGTGCCGAGGAGCGCGAGGAACTGGCGCAGCCACTCGGGATGGGCGGGCCACGCCGGCGCGGTGACGAAGGGCGCGTCCGTCACGGCGCTGTCGATGGCGATGTCGGCGTATTCGCCGCCCGCGAGCCGCACCTCGGGCGCGCACGCCGGATAGGCCGAAATGCGCTTGCCGCGGATCACCTCGGCCGCGGCGAGCAGCTGGGCCGCATGGCAGATCGCCGCGATGGGCTTGTTCGCGTGGGCGAAGTGACGCACCATCTCGATGACCTTCGGGTCGAGACGCAGGTATTCGGGCGCGCGGCCCCCCGCAATGGCGAGCGCGTCGTAGCTGGCGGCGTCGATTTCGTCGAAGGTCGCGTTGAGCGCGAACTGGTGCCCCGGCTTTTCGGTGTAGGTCTGGTCGCCCTCGAAGTCGTGGATGGCGGTCTTCACGCGCTCGCCGGCCTTCTTGCCGGGGCACACGGCGTCGACGCGGTGGCCGACGGCCTGCAGCGCCTGGAACGGCACCATCGTTTCATAGTCTTCGGCAAAATCGCCGGTGAGGAACAGGATCTTCTTGACGGCCATCGTTTGTCTCCAGAGGTGGACGGTGGAACAGATCGTGCGCGTGGGCAGTCTACTCCATCATGTTTGACGATTTCGCAAAGCGCGGCGTCGCGGGCGACGCACTGCAAACCATCGACTGGCGGCGCTACGTGCCGGGCCGCGATGCGAGCGCGCTGGCCGCCTTGTTTCGCGCGTCCGTGACCACGCTCGCGGCCTCGCGCTACGACGCGGCGCAGCGCAGCGCGTGGGCCGCGGCCGCCGACGATCTCGCGGACTTCGACGCGCGCCTGGCACGCGGCGTCACGCTCGTGGCGCACTGTGACGGCGCGGCGGCGGCGTTCGGGCAGCTCTTTCCGCTCGATCACGTCGAGATGCTTTACGTCGCGCCGGCGTGGTCGCGCCGCGGCCTCGCGACGGCGATGCTGGCGCGGCTCGAAGCGCTCGCGCGCGAGGCGCGCTCGACGGTGTTGAGCGCCGATGCGAGCGCGGTGTCGCGGCCGGTCTTCGAGCGCGCGGGCTTTTCGCTGATTTCGTCAGAAACGGTGTTGCGCGACGGCGTATCATTGCCGCGTTTTCATCTATGCAAGCCGCTTCATGCGGCGAATTTTTCAGGATGACCATGTATTCGAAGGTTTCGACGCAAAGGCTCACGCTTGCCTCCCTGCTCGTGTGTGCGGCGCTCGCCGCCGGCTGTAACAAGCACGACGCTTCCGCACCCGATCTGGGCAAGCAGTCCGCCGACGCCGTGAAGCAGGCCACCCAGGACGCCGCCAGCCAGGCCGCGCAGCAGGCGGCGCAAACGCTCGACAAGGCCGCGAGCTTCGTGAACCAGCAACTCGGTGCAGCGCAGCAGAAGCTCGATTCGGCGGCCTCGCAAGGTCAGCAGGCGAGCGCGTCCACGGCCGAGCTGGCTTCGGCGGCGCAGGGCCAGCTGCGCGGCGCGGCAAGCACGGCGCAAGCCTTGCTCGGGCAGGCCGCCGCGGCCACCGGCACCGGTTTGACGAGTGCGGGACACTCGTTGCAACGCTGGGCGAGCAACGCCGCCGCGTCGGCGCCGGCATCGGATGCCGGGAAGTAAGGCCGCAGCCGTGCGGCCCTCGGCTCACGACTTGACGCTACGAATTAATGTAATTATGATGGTTACACTTTTTGGCGCAGGGGGTTCGCACCATTCGCGCGCCGCTCAGCAGTGGCAGGTTCGCCGTGAATACGAGTAGCCGTTTCGCTTTTGCCGTTCACGTGCTCGCGCTGCTGGCGCAGCAGGAGGGCGTGCCGCTGTCGTCGGAGATCATCGCGGGCAGCGTGAACACGAATCCGGCGCTGATTCGCCGGCTCCTGTCGATGCTTGCCGGCGCGGGCCTCACGACGTCGCAACTGGGCGCGGGCGGTGGCGCGCTGCTGGCGCGCGAGCCGCAGGCAATCACGCTGCTCGACGTCTACCACGCGGTCGACGACGCGCAGTTGTTCGCCATGCACCGCGAGGAGCCGAATCCGGCCTGCCTCGTCGGGCGTCATATCCAGCAGACGCTGCGCGGCGTGATCGACGATGCACAGCGCGCCATGGAGGCGTCGCTCGCCACCCGCACGCTCGCGGACGTCGTCGACGACATGGCGCGCAGCGAGCGCAAGCTCGAACGCGCGCGGGCGCGGCGAGCCTGAGCGGGTTGCGCGCAACCAGAGTCATCAGCGGGGCATTGCCCCGTTTTTTCGCCCCTCAAATGTAACTTCGTTAGTTACATAAATACGGAAAACAGGAGTCAGTTCATGAGCAAGACGCTGAAAATCGCCCTCTTTGGCGCAACGGGCATGGTCGGTTCGCGCATCGCCGCCGAAGCGGCGCGCCGCGGCCACGAGGTGAGCGCGCTGGTGCGCCAGCCGGAACGCGTGGCGGCCGCACCGAACGTCCACGCGGCGAAGGCCGATCTGCTCGACGCGGCGAGCATCGCCGCCGCGGTGCGCGGCCACGATGTAGTGGCGAGCGCCTACGCGCCGCCCAAGGATCAGCTCGACGACCTGCTGGTCGCGAGCCGCGCGCTCGTGGACGGCGTGCGCGCTGCAGGGCTCAAGCGTCTCGTGGTGGTGGGCGGCGCCGGTTCGCTGGAAGTCGCGCCCGGCAAGCAGCTCGTCGATACCGCGGGCTTCCCCGACGCCTACAAGGCGATCGCGCTCGCCCATCGCGAGGCGTTCGACTACTACCGCACGGTCGCCGACATCGACTGGACCTTCTTCGCGCCGGCCGCGATCATCGCACCCGGCGAGCGCACGGGCACGTTCCGCACGGGCGCCAATACGCTGATCGCCGATGCGAAGGGCGAGAGCCGCATTTCGGCCGAGGACTACGCGATCGCCTTCGTCGACGAACTGGAGCAGGGCCGCTTTATTCGTCAGATCACAACGGTGGCCTACTGAGGCGCGCCCCGCGCGCTGACAAACTGTTACGCACGCGCGCGGCGCGGCGAGGTGGAGTGCGGCTAAACTGGAACGTCCTGTTTTTTGCCCCTCCGCCATGAATTCCAGCATCGGACGCGATGGCGCGGGCGCCGGGCCGTCGCGCATGCGCTTCGGACCGGCGGATCGTGCACTTCTTTCGCGCGCCGCGCCGGCGCGCTGGTGTGTACGCGCGTTCCTGCGCGCGCTCATGCTCCTCGCATGCCTCGCGGCGTGCCTCGCCATGCCCATGCGGGCCGCCGCCCAGGCCGCGCCGGCGCCCGTGCTGCCGGTGCTCAAGAGCATCATCACCGGGGCGCCGGCGGCGGCCTCGGGGGCTTCTGCGGCCGAGGCGGCCTCGGCGCCGTCAGCGGCGAGCCAGGCCGAGTTCACGCGCTCGCTCGACAGCGTCATTACCACGCTCGACAACGAGCGCCAGCGCACCGCGCTCCTGAATCAGCTCAAGAAGCTGCGCAGCGCATCGCAAAACGTGGCGCCCGCGCCCGCTTCGGGCGCGGCGGCGAACTCGCCGGGGCTGCTGGGCGCGATCGCATCCGGGCTCGCCTCGGTCGAGGCGGACGCGCGCCGCGGCCGCAGTCCGTTTCACTACTGGGCGGGGCGCTTCAGGGCAGCCGGCGTCGAGCTTTACGACATCGCCTCGGGCGGGGAGGGCGAAAGCCTCGGCCGCATCGTGTTCGATCTGTTCGCCATGCTGGCCGGCTGGGGCGCGTGCGCCGCGGTGCTGCGCTGGATCGAGCGGCGGCTGCTCAGGCGTTTCGATGTCGAGACCGGCCTGCGGCCCGATCCGCGCACCATCGATCTGCTGATTTTCGTCGTGCATCGTGCGGCGCCATGGATCGTGGCGTTCCTTGGCGCGCTCGTGGTCGAGCGTTCGCTGCCGGACGCGCTCGGGCGCACGCTCGCGCTCGTGATCGCGTACGCGATCGTCGCGGGCGCGGTGTTCTCGTCGATCTGCCTGATCATGTTTTCGCTGTTCGGCTCGGGGCACCGGCGCGCGGCCGTGCGCCTCCTGATCGCGCGCTCGCGCCGGCTGCTCTTTGCGATCGGCGTGCTGGCCGCGCTCGGCGACGCCGCGACCAATTTCGAAGTCGCGCGCCAGTTGGGCGCGAACCTGGCCGCCCTTGTCAGCACCGCCGCGAACATGGCGGCCGCGGTGTTGACGGTGATGTTCGCCTTTGGCTTCCGGCGGCCGGTCGCGCATCTGATCCGCAACCGCAGCTATTCGCTGCGCCACGGCCACAAGGCGCTCACCGAAGTCCTCGACGTGCTCGCCTCGCTCTGGCAACTGCCGATGCTGCTGCTCGCCGGCGCTTCGATCGTTGCGACGTTTGGCGGCATCGGCAGCCGCGACGACGTGCTGCAGATCTCGGTGGTCTCCGCGCTCCTGCTCGTGCTCGCGTTCTTCCTCTCGGCGGTCGTGCTGCGCATCACGCGGCCGAACCCCGCGCGCGTGCGGCGGCGCTCGCCGTATCTGCGGCGCCTGTTGCGCTTTGCCGGCACGCTGCTCGTGGTGTTCATCTGGTTCGCGTATTTCGAATCGTGCGCGCGCCTCTGGGACATTTCGCTCGCCGCGATCATCGAGGCGAGCGTGGCCGCGCGCGGCATCGCGCACGCCATTTTCGCGATCGTGTCGACGGTGTTTCTCGCCTGGCTCGTCTGGATCACGGTCGATACTGCGATTCTCGAAGCGCTCAATCCGAGCGGTCCGCGCACCAAGGGCCGCGCGCCCAGCACGCGCGCGCGCACCATGCTGCCGCTCGTGCGCAATGCGGTGCTCGTGACGATCCTCACCATCACCGGCATCGTCACCGCGGCGAATCTCGGCATCAACGTCACGCCGCTGCTCGCCGGCGCTGGCGTGATCGGTCTTGCCATCGGCTTTGGCGCGCAGTCGCTGGTGGCCGACCTCATCACCGGTCTGTTCATCATCATCGAGGAGACGATTTCGGTGGGCGACTGGATCGACATCGACAACGGCCATGCGGGCACAGTCGAGCATCTGTCGATCCGCACCGTGCGGCTGCGCGACGGGCAGGGCGCGATCCACGCCATTCCGTTCTCGCAGATCAAGATCGTGAAGAACCTCTCGCGCGATTTCGCGTTCGCCGTGTTCGAAGTGCGCGTGCCATTCTCGGTCGATCTCGATACGGTCACGCGGATGATTCGCGAGACCGGCGCGGAACTCGTGGCCGACTTCCGCTATCGCCGCGAGATACTCGGGCCCGTGGAAGTGTGGGGACTCGACCGGTTCGACCCGAACTGGATGGTCGTGAAAGGGCAGATCAAGACGCGGCCGCTGCAGCAGTGGAGCGTGGCGCGTGCGTTCAATGCGCGCCTGAAGCGCCACATGGACGAGGCCGGCATCGAGATGCCGGTGCCGCAGATGCAGGTGCACATGTCCTCGCGCGGCGGCGATGTCGAGGAGCCGCATGGTCATCCGCATCCGTCTGGCGTGCACGTGGGGGGCGGCGTCGCGCGCGATGCCTCGCACGAGCCGCGGCCTGCGCCGCCGCCCACAGCGGGCCCCGAGGGCGCGCCGCCGCAGATTCCCACCGCGGGCAGCCGCGGCTGAACGGCTGCGGCGCTCAGGCCGACTCAAATCACCTTGTCGCGCCGCAGTTGCGCGAGCGCCGGGCGGTTGCGCGGCGGCGTTGCTCGGTCAGCTTGTGCTTTCGTTCGGTATGCTGATGATTGGCGATATCGTGTCGGCCAGGCAATGCGGCGCGCTCCCCAATCAACGAGGGCGCACGGCAACGCACTATGGCGCCTTCGATGGATATGGGGCAGTCGCGTTAAGACACGAGCGCCGTCTTGCGCACGAGCGGCAGCACGTCGTTGACCTGCGTGCCGATGTCTTCGGCGGCGACGCCGTAGACATGCAGCGAGACGGCCTGCGCGTCGCTGCCGTTCGACAGCCGGTGAATGCCGGTGCGCCCGCGACCGCCGAACGACATCGCGCCGCTCGCGCGCGGATGCGAGCGAACCACGTCGGCGCCCTGGCGTGCGTCATCCCACGCGTAGAGCGTTTCGGTCAGCGTGCCGTCGAGCACGGCGTAACCGCACCACGTGTGATGCGCATGGATCGGGCTCGCGTGGCCCGGCTGCCAGACCAGCGCCGCGACCGTGTAGCGGCCGCGGCGGTCGGCCGCGATGACATGACGCCGGTACGTCTCGGCGCTGCCTTCGCGCTGCGCGTGCGTGACGAGCGCCGGGTCGGCGAGCGCACGCGTGAGCGCCGCGCGCATGCCGCGCGCGAAGCGGGCGCAGCGCGACGGGTCGGCGGGCGTCGCGCAGGCATCGAAGGCGGCGTCGAGTGCGGCGGTGAAGCGCGCGATGGCGGCAGCATGCTGCTCCGCGGTATGGACGGCGCTCAACAGGGCGAGTTCGGCAGGGGCGTTCATGGCGTGTTCTTCTTCCGGTATCTACAAGAAGATTTATAGCCGTTCGCACCGAGAAAGAGTTTTCCTATTCTTTTCCCGTTTGCCCATCGTGTAGAATAAATTTCTACGCTTCGGGGAGTGCGGAAATGGATCTCATCGACAGAAAGCTGGTGGAGCTGCTGCAGCAGGACGCGACCATGCCGGTCGCGGAATTGGCGCAGCGCGTCAATCTTTCGCAAACGCCGTGCTGGAAGCGCGTGCAGCGCCTGAAGGAAACGGGCGTGATCCGCGCGCAGGTCGCGCTGTGCGACCCGCGCAAGCTCGGCGTGGGGACGACGGTGTTCGTCGCCGTGCGCACGAACCAGCACACCGAGGCATGGGCGCAGACCTTCACGCGCGCCGTGCAGGAGATTCCCGAGATCGTCGAGGCGTATCGCATGAGCGGCGAGACCGACTATCTGCTGCGCATCGTGGTCTCCGATATCGACGATTTCGACCGCGTCTACAAGCAGCTCATTCGCGCCGTGCCGCTGTTCGACGTCAGTTCGAGCTTCGCGATGGAGCAGCTCAAATATTCGACGGCGCTGCCGGTGCGCAGCGGCACCTAGCGGCACCCGGCGGCCCGCGGCGCAAGCCGTCTGCAAGGCATGGCGGCGTAGAATGCCCGTTCCTGTCATCCAATTCGAGGCTGGGCACGACCGATGAACGAACCGCGCAAGAAGAACCCCACCGTTGGCGTTGCCGTGCTCATCGTCGTGGTGGTGCTGTTCGTGATCGGCACCGTGCTGTTCAACGCGCTGAAGAGCAAGCGCGAGTACGACGAGACCGTGGGCGCCGGCGCGGCGCATGCGTCCGCGAGCACGGCCGCCTCGCAAGCCGGCGGCTCGACGCAGTGACGCGCCGGGCCTTCGCGTGCTTATTCCTCCGGTAGCCGGATGATGCTCGCGTCCCGGCGAATCAGCCAGGACGCCGTGATCATCTGCTTGCACTGGTGGGCGAGCAGCTTGAGTTCCTGCGCCAGTTCCGCCGAGGCGCCGAGTGCCCGCTCGGCTTCCACCACCATCGCATCGAGTTCGCGCGTGAGCTGCTTCGTGATGTCGGCCTGATCGGCGGGCGCCGCCATGCCCGCTTCGGCGGCGACGAGGTTCTCGCGCACGCACGACAGCGCGCGCTCGAGCGCGTCGAGCTTGACCTCCGGCTGGTCGGGCCGCGCCGTGCTGCGCAGGAGCGGGGCGGTGGCCGTGATCTGCGAGGCGAGCACGTGGCTGCGCACGAGCAGGTCGTTGAGCTCGGGCACGAACTTCTGCGCGGCCTTCGGTTCGAGCATCATGCGCTGGAACGCCTGGCCGAGATTCGCGAACGCCACGTGCACGTTCTTGCGCGCGAGCCGGTAGCGGAAGTCGCGCGCGAGCGACGGTGCCGCAGCGGCCGCGCCCGCGGTGGCCTGCGCGGTTTGCGCAGCGGCCTTCGCGCCCACGGCCGACACGGGCGAGCCCGGCGCGCCGGCTGTGGGCGAGTCGTCGAGGGTCGCGGCGGTGGCGACGACGGGTTCCTCGATGACGCTCGCCGCGTTCGCCGAAGCGCTCGCCATCGCACTCACGCTGCCGGGCGGCAGCGGATTCGCCGCGCCACCCGCATCGGTTGCGCGCGTCGCCGCGGGCGCCGCATGGGCGGCCACGCGTGCGCCGGCCTCGCTCACCGCGGCTCCCGCGAACGCCGGCTGCGGCGCGCTCGTGCGCCCGCTCCACCACCAGCTCGCCTCGAGATAGCTGCGCGTCGCGGCGATCATGTCGTGCACGAGCTTGCCCATCAGGCGGTATTCCCAGTACGGGAACAGATGGCTCGCGGCGATGGCGATCATGCAGCCCACCACCGTGTCGATCGCGCGCTCGCCGATGATGCGCATGCTGCCCGGCGCGAGCAGATGAAACATCAGGAGCACGTAGGCCGACGTGAACACCACGCTCGCCGTGTAGTTGAAGAGCAGGAGGCTGTAGCTCATCACCATCGCCGCGAACATCGAGACGAGCAGCACGAGCGGCTGCTTCACGAGCAGGATCAACGCAATACTGGCGATACAGCCGATCAGTGTGCCGACGATACGCTGCGCGTTGCGCTGGCGCGTGAGCGAGTAGCCGGGCTTCAGGATGATGATGCTCGTCATCACGATCCAGTAGGCGTTGGTGAGCGGCAGAAGCCGCCCGAGCCAGAAGCCGACCGCCACGGCGATCGTCACGCGCAGCGCGTGGCGAAAGCTCGGCGAGGCCATCGTGAGATTCGAGAAGATCTGCAGCCAGGACACGCGGCGGTTCGTCACGAAGCGCGTGAGCGCCTCGTCGATGCGCAGCTCGGTCTCGGTCGTCGGCACTTCGCTCGCGAGGCTGCGGCGCATGCGGTCGATCAGGCGTGTCGCGCTCCAGATGCGCCGGAACGACGCCGAGATCGCCGCATAGGCCTCCGGGTCGGTCGCGGCCAGGTCGCGCTTTTTCAGCAGCTCGAGTTCGTATTCGATGGCGCGCAATTCGGCCTTCACGTTCACGCTCGCGCGCGGTGCCTCGTTTTGCAGCACCGCGAGGCCGATGTCTTCGAGATCGGCGGCGGCCTTGCGGATCAGGTCGCGGTAGAACACGAGCAGGTCGGAGCCGCCGAAGGTGTTGCGCACGAGCGGGTAGTCGGTGTGCGCGCCCACGAACAGCTCGTGCAGATCGACCGTGTTGATGAACAGGTTGAAGTGCATTGCGCGCCGCGCATCGACCTTGCCGGCCCTGAGCTTGGGCAGGTTGCGCAGTACGATGTCGCGCGCCGCGTCCTGGCGCTCCACAGCGGCGATCTGCTTCGCGACGAGGTTGCGATAGCACTCGTCGAGATCGTTGTCGAGGTCGAAGAACTGGGCGCGCGCGAGCAGGTAGTCGGCGCAGGCGAACACGCTTTCGGCGAGCGCCTGCTGCTCGATGCGATCGAGCATGAGCTGGCTGATCAAGGTCGACCACGCCGTGTACCAGAGGCCGCCCAGCAGAATCCACAACGCATTGACGAGCGCGAGGTGCGGCGTGAAATGCTCTTCGAGTGTCATCACCATCATGAAGAGGGTGGCGAAGCTGATCTGCGGCCAGCGGTTGCCGTAGACCACGATCAGCGAGAGCACGAAGGTGAGCGGCACCACGGTGGCCCAGAGCGCGATGGGACTGAAGGTGGCGAGGCCCGTGGCGTAAGCGGAGAGGAACCCGATCACGCTGCACGCGAGCATTTCGTTGCGCTTGTATTTGAGCGGCCCCGGCATGTCGACCACGCAGGCGCCGAGCGCGCCGGTCGAGATGGTGAAGCCCAGCTCGCTCTTGTGAAAGACGAACAGGCACAGGACGGCGGGAAGCGAGATGCCGATCGCGATGCGCAGGCCGCCGTAAAAGTACTGGCTATAGAGGAATTTCCTGATTTCTACGGAGTAGCGCATCGACTGCCGGGGAAGTTCGAGAGCGGACGGTACGCCGCGGACTGTGGCGCTGAGTCTAACGTATTTCGGGCGCGATCTGACCGCCGATGCGTGCGGGACGGGCCGAAGGCGGCGCGGGCGTCTCAGTCCACGCTGAGCGTGCTTGCGTTCGTTGCCGCGGCCGCGTCGCCGAGCAGGCCGTGCGTGCCGTGAATGCGCCGCATGCGCGTGCGATACCAGAAGGTCCAGGCCATCAGGCCGCCGAACACGCCATAACCGATGATCGGCGAGACGACGAGAAACCGCTCGATCGGCCAGGTGGCGGCCAGATAAGTGCGCAGCGCGGAATCGAGACAAAGCCCGAAGCCCCAGATGAACGTGAGCAGCCGCATGGCCGCCGCGAAGCTCGCATTCTCCTTCCAGAGCTGTTCGAGCCGCGCGACGCCCTCGCGGGTCTCGCGCGCGACCGTCGCTCGCGTGAGATAGAACACGAGCGGGCGCTTCGCGAGCAGCGAGATCAGGAACGCGGCGCCGATTGCGCCCGAGGCGAGGCTTTCGCGCATCAACAGCACGCGCGGGCTGCCGCCGAACGCCACGGCGACGAGCGAGAGCACGATGCCGAGCAGAATGACCGCGGAGAGCGCATCCACCCGCCGAAAGCGCACCAGTTCGACGATGCTCCAGGCAAGCGGCGGCGCGGCCGAGGCAATGAGGCCGCCGACCTCGCCCCAGTGCGGCTCGGCGAGACGGTAGGCGACCCAGGGAAGCAGCAGGTTGACCGCCAGTTCGGCAACGAATGCGGGACGCAGCTTCATGGGGTGCGTGCTCCTGAGGGTTCGCCCAAGGGAATGTCGCAAGTATGGTTCATGCGCCGCGCGGCGGCAAACTGGCTGCGCAGCGGGCCGACGGCTGGGCGGCATTGCGCATGCCCGCGGCGGATCGGTTTGCCGCTTGCGCGAGGAGGTGTCACGCGTATGTCATGCCTGTGCCGACTCAGCCGCGCTGTGCGACACTGCCGCGTGTCCGGCCCGATGCGGCCTGCTTTCTTTCTGGTTGCCCATGACCGCACGCGCGCCCATCCCGTTGCAGGAAATCGAACTCGTCGCCGTTCGCGCACAGGGCGCGGGCGGCCAGAACGTGAACAAGGTGTCGAGCGCGATCCATCTGCGCTTCGACATCCGCGCCTCGTCGTTGCCCGAGGTGCTCAAGATGCGCCTGCTCGCGCTCGCCGACCGGCGGATTACGAGCGAGGGCGTCGTCGTGATCAAGTCGCAGGAACACCGCACCCAGGAACAGAACCGCGTGGCCGCGCTTGCGCGCCTCGAGGAGCTGGTCGACAGCGTGAGCGTGACGCGCAAGGCGCGCGTGGCGACGCGCCCTACGCGCGCCTCGAAGCTGCGCCGGCTCGACGGCAAGGCGCGCACCGGTGAGCTGAAGGCGGGGCGCCGGCGCGTCATCGAATAGTTCCCCGGACCGCGCGGCGGATTGCCGGCCTGCGACGCGGCTCAACCCGGCTCGCGCCACGGGCGCTCGCGCGGCCCGTGCTCGGGCGGGAAGTCCGCGCACAGCACGTGCGTCGCGCCGCCGTAGTCGAGCGCGATGGCGGCGGTGTAGCAGAGCTCGCCGTCGTTGAGCGAATAGTGCGGACCCATCACCGCGACCCGGCCGGGCGCGGCGAGCGCGCGCCGGAAATACTCGCGGCGCGACCAGTTGCTGTCCGTGTCGGGATAGAAAGGCGCGAGGCGCGCGGGCGGCCCGACGCCGGGCATGGCGATCGAAGGCTCGTGCTGCTCGCCGTGTTCATCCGCGGTGAATACGCGCTGCGCGTGGCTGCCGTTGTCGCCGAAAATGGCCTCGGCCGCTGCTTCGAGCGTTCCGCCGCCCGTGAGCACGCGCGCGCCGCGCAGCATGGCGTGCGAGAGTGCGCCGAAATTGACCTGCTCGATGATCTCGGTGCTGCGCTGGTAAGCGGCGAAGCGCCGCCACATCGACTGCGCGAGCGCGGGCGCAGCGGCGCCCGCTTGCCGTACCGAAGCTTGCGGCTCGCCGAACCAGAAGCCCTGCACGAGATCGATGTCGGCCCGCATCAGCACCATGAGCTGCAGCTCGGTCTCGACGCCTTCTGCCAGCACCATCGTGCCCGCATGATGCAGGATCGAGACGAGCTCCGAGATGAATGCCACGTGACTCTCGCCGCTGGCCGCGCGCGTGACGAGCGAGCGGTCGAGCTTGACGATGTCGGGCCGGTAGCGCCAGACGCGGTCGAAATTGGAGAAGCCGGCGCCGAAGTCGTCGAGTGCGACGAGGAAGTCACGGCCGCCGGCAGGCGCCCTTTCGTCGACGAACGCGCCGGGCTCGTCGCCGCCGCGCTGCTCGAGCACCTCGATCACCACGCGTTCGTGCGGGAAGCCGAAGTGCCGACACAGCCCGTCGATGGCGGCGTGCGCGGGGTCGGCGGCGCGTGCGCTGCGCGGCAGCGTGTTCAGGAAGATCCAGCCGCTCCCCACGCCTTGCTGGACGAAATTCGCGAGGTGCAGGGCGCAGGCCAGTTCATCGAGCTGCTGCGCCTCGGCGCCTTGCACCGTGGCGAACAGCTCCTCGGGCGCGAGCGCCCGGCCCGACTGGTCGGTGACCCGCAACAGCGCCTCATAGCCGACCACGCGCTGATGCGGGATGGAGAGCACCGGCTGGAATGCGCTGGCGAGCGCGCAACCATGCCATTGCGCGCCCCAGCTGTCGGTATGCGGCTGCAGTTGGGCGAGCAGGCTGGCGGTGGCAGTCGCCTTCGCGTTCGACGGATCGTTCGGCATGGCTCGGGACGCACGGCGGCGCGGGCGGTGCGTGGGCGCCTCTACCGCGCGGGCCGCGCAACTGCCGTCCAAAGCAGGCGCTCGCCCGACGGCGGTCACCGCCAGGGCCTGTCGTCAAGTCTGGGACTATGGGTAAAAACTGCGCGCACTCGCCGTGCCTGGCGCGGCGAGGCATGCCATGCAAGGCGGGAGGAGGTGATGCCGCGAGAGGGCGCCCGCGTCGGGTGCGAGCGCCTCGCATGCCGCCTGCTGGCGGCCTGGTTTGCCGCTCAGTGCGCCGTGTTGGGCACGTCGAGAATCAGGATGATGGTCCAGTCCGCGTCGCCTTCGTGATGGTATTGACGCTCCGCCACGATGAATGGCTGCTGCTTGCCCGCCGGGCCGAGAAACAGCACGTCGCCTTCCATCGGCAGGCATTCGATGGGGGGCAGCGCGAGATACGCGTCCTGGTTGCCGCCGCGCGGCATCAGTTTTTCGATCTTGCGTGAGGCCGCTTCGGTCCATTCGATGTCGAGCTGGATGTTGCTCATTGCGTTTCTCCGCGCGTGGCGCGCACAAAAGGTTGGGTCTATGCCGACCGCGTCTGCCGACCGGGGCGTTTTCGAGGTGCGCGACTTTAGCATACCGCGCCGGCGCGCCGGCGCGGCGGCGATGCGCGCGGGACCGCAAGCGCAGCGGAGTGGCGCGGCGAAAAAAAGCCGATGGCGGCTAGACCGGCATCGGCTGCTTTCCAGGGAAGGCGCTGCCCGCGTACGCTGGGCAGCGCGCGGCCAGGCTTCGCCCGATCTTACTGGGCAGGGGCCTTCTTGTGATGCGGATGCCCCGACTTGTGATGCGGCATGGGCGCCGGCGCGGGCGCGGCTTCCTGTTGCTGCTGCAGGGCCTGCGCGCGTTGCAGGACGTCGTCGGCCTTGGCCGGATCGGTGCTCATCGTGATGCCGTTATCCGACTGCGCATGCGCAGCGCCCGCCAGTGCGGAAAGTGAAATCAGGACTGCGAGGGACACTTTTTTCATCTCTACCTCCGAAGGAGCGGTTTATGGACCCAGCCGTTACCTGTCCAAGCAGGATGGACATGCCATTCTAACGATCAAATACTCGCGCCAGATGACATCACGTAAGCCGTTCGCACGGGAGTTACATCTCGTTACATCTGATGTCGCCTAACCGTCATACTAGAACCAGCCGATCATCCGATAGACATAAAACTGCGCAACCCCAATCGATTCGTGGAGCGCCGTTTCGGCAGACTTGAGATTCGCGATGCGCGGGAGCAGGCCGCGCTCGACGTGGCGCACGCTGGCAACCGCGGGCAGCGGGTGCATGTCGAAGCGCCGGAAATCGAGCATCGCGCGGCGCATCTGGTACGAGGACGTCACGAGCAGGAGCGTTTCATCGTTCCCGGCCCGGACGATGGGCGCAACGTTGCGCGCGTTCTGATACGTCGTGAGGCTCTGGTTTTCGAGCACGAGATCGGCGCCCGGCACACCGGCGCGCAGCAGGTAGGGCGCGTAGTTGTCGGCCTCGGCGCTCGCATGGTGCTCCGGGTTGCCGCCGCTCACGATCACGCGGCACATGCCGCCCGCGCGCGCGCACTGCGCGTACAGGTCGGCGGCAAGGGCAATGCGTGCGTAGACGTCGCGCGCGGGGACCAGCTGGCCGCCGCGGGATTCGGTGCCGCCGCCCAGCATGATGATGGCAGTACGCGCACCGAAGTGCGCCGGGCCGATTTTCGCCTGATCGTAGGGAGTGCGATACAACTCCGGCTGGGCGATATCGAGCAGCACCCCCGTGAGCCAGCCGGTCGCGAGCAGCCAGAAGACCCCGGCCGCGCAGGCCGCGACACGCCAGCGCGCGCTGCGCCACAGCAGGCCGAGCGCAACAAATAGCACAAACAAAACGAATAGAATCAATTTGGATGAGGTAACGTATTGTTTTCGGGAAAATGCGCGTCCAACCGACCTTTGCGCCGCGAGCGTGGCGCGGCGTTGGCCGTGCGGGAAGCGGTGAAGCCGCTTTCACGGGGGCCCGGATAACCTGCAGTCCCTGCCGCTGCACGTCGCACGGATAGGGCGCGTGGGCCCGCCAGGGCACAGACTGCGCCGTTCTCAGGTCCGCATTGCGCCGCAGCCGGTTCGCGCGAGGCTCAATGGTCGCAGGACTGCATTTTAAGAAAGAAGTGAGATGACCACGTATTCCAACGAAGCAGTACTCGAAGCGCTGAGGCGGGTGCAGTATCGGCAGGTCCCGTGGGCGCGTCGTCCTGAAGTGTTCCAGTATTTGCGCGATCTCGGCATGATGGACATCGTCCGGCAACGCACGGTTGCGCCGGCGCCGGGTTTCCATGCGCCGGTCGATATCGCGGTGCTGACCGATCGCGGCCGCGCCGAATTCGCCCGGCTCGCTCGCGACGAGCGCACGATGCAGTGGAGCGCCCATCGCGTGGCCGACTACGTCGCCGAGCGCGTGCCCCAATCCGGCCTTGAAGCCAGCCAGTAGCACTCTGTTCTCTTCGTCCCGCCAAAAAAAAGCCCGCATCGAAAGATACGGGCTTACCGGAATTACTGCTGCCACGCTGTGCTTGATGGCGTAAGGGTAGACCGCACACGAAGCGCGGTGGTTCCCCGGGGCAGGGTATATGCTGAGCCGCGACGTACCGGAGGCGCTTGCCGTCCTCCGTCATCGCGGCTCTTTCATCGGTTCCGGCAGTCCCCTCGATGGTGTTTCGCTGGCCGGCTTAGCGGCGCTGCGTTGGTTCCTGCCTCTGCGGCGCGCTGCGGCGGGCATTGTCCGCAATGTCGCCGCGCAGGTCGCCGCGCGGCACGGGCGGTTTGCCCGCGTTCGGGCCAGGCGCTACGGGCGGCATGGCGCGCGCGCCGGTGCGCGAGATCGACCATTTCGGTACGGAGGCATGCGGCGGCTGGGCCGCGGCGCTGAACGACACGAACGAGGCCGTCGGCGCGAAAAGGGCGAGGGCGGACAGCGAAACCATGATGCCCCGGATGTGCAGGTTCATGGATTTCATGGTGGTTCCCCGTCAATCCAGTTTCTTGACGTTAGTGGACATGCTCCTAAACTAACGTCGGGCGCGAAAGCGCGCTGTAAATATTGGTAAAGAGATGTATCGCGCGGTGCCGGTCGCCTGGTTGCGGACGCAGCGAGGTCGATGCAGCCTGCATCGTCAGGAGAGGGGCGGCGCTGTCAGTCAATGACCGGAAAGCGGTCTGCAGCGGCCACGCAGTGCGGAAGGGTTGGGAGAAAAACACGCCGGGCGCACGTAGCGCCCGGCGGAAAAGCAGTTCAAGCGTGGCTCAGGCCATCTTGACCGGCGCGCGCCACGATTCCGGATTGGTCCAGAACGCGCCGCGCAGGCGATCACGGCTGGGCGGCGCGGGCGGCTTGGTCGCCGTGGCGCCGATACGGCCGCGCAGCGAAATTTCACGCCCGTTCGTGCTCAGTCGCTTGACGATCTCCGCAAGCGTGCCGTCCGCCTGCCACTCGTCGAAACGACGGCGGCAAGTCGGCGGCGAGGGGTAGCGGCCCGGCAGCTTGGACCAGCCTTCACCCGTCGAAAGCACCCAGAGCACCGCGTTGACCACAGCACGCGCTTCGACGCGAGGCCGTCCGCGCCGCTCGCTCCGTGCCGGTTCAGCACAGAACAACGCCTCGACCAGCGCCCATTCGTTGTCTCTCAAATCGTCGAACAGCATCATGTTTCACCTCAGCGAAGCTATCTCCGGTGCGCTGCCCCGCGCTGCGCACTCTTCATGTACTCCCGGCCGGATGCCGGAGTACCAGGCGGGCCCGGCTGGATCGTCCCGGACTGCATGCTTCCGGGACGTCCATCGAACCTGTGCGTGCCTTAATGCGAAAACCGTGCCAGCACGTACGTTCTCGTCTTGAAGCCGCGTGGCGCCAAGCCCGCGCGGGAGATTGCCAGGGGCGTATAAGACTCGAAAACACTTATCGAGAAAATCGGGAGAATCACCAATCTTGTGCAGGCAAGCCCGTCGGACGTGCGTTTGCGCCGTATTGCTGCATTGCGGCGAACAATGGGCAGCGAGGTTCCTCTACCCGCAACGATGGGTGTCCGGCATAAAATTGCATGAAAATGGACAATTCATGAGGCAAGCGGATGAATGTGACGCTGCGGCAGTTGCGGGTGTTCATCGAGGTCGCCCGGTTGCAGAGCTTTAGCCGGGCTGGGGACGAAATCGGGCTCACGCAGTCGGCGGTGAGCCGCTGTGTGCGCGAGCTCGAAGCCGAGATCGGCGTGAAGCTCGTCGACCGGACCACGCGCGAGGTGCAGCTCACCGATGTCGGCGCGAACCTGATCGCGAGCATTCCGCGCCTGCTGGGCGATCTCGACGACGCCTTGCGCGAGATTCGCGAGATCGGCGAGCAGCGGCGCGGCCGCGTTGTCGTGGCGGCCAGTCCGACGGTCGCGTGCCGCTTGATGCCCCAGGTCGTCGCCGCATGTGGGCGGCAGTTTCCCTACATCACGCTTGGACTGCGCGACGACGTGCAGAGCGACGTCGTGCGCAAGATCCGCTCGGGCGAAGTGGACTTCGGCGTCATCATCGGACCCTTTGCCGCCGAGGATCTCGAAACGCAATGCCTGACCACGGATTCGTTCTGCGTGGTCGTGCGCGGCGATCACGCGCTCGCGTTGAGCCAGGAAGTCTCGTGGAAGGAGCTGGACGGCGAGCGTCTGGTGATGCTGGATTACGCATCGGGCAGCCGTCCGCTCATCGACGCCGTGATGAGCGAGCAGGGCGTACGCGCACGCGTGGTGCAGGAGCTGGGCCATCCGGCCACGGTCTTCGGACTCGTCGAGGCGGGCGTGGGCATCAGCGTGCTGCCCTGGCTCGCGCTACCCGTGCCGGCGGGCGCGCCCTTGCTTGCGCGGCCGCTCGTGCCGCGCGCGGAGCGCACCGTCGAGCTCGTGCGGCGGCGCGACCGCTCGCTTTCGCCAGCCGCCGAAGCGGTCTGGTCGCTGATCCGTCAACTTGCCGGTCAGCCCGAAGCGCAGCACTGAAGCCGCTGTGCTCACGCTTGCAGGCGCCGCCCTCGTCGCGCGGGGCCGCGCGCTACACTCGATGCTTTCCCACATGCTGTGCCACCCGGAACCCCGATGAGCGATTTCGAACCGTCGTCCTCCCTCTCCCTGCCGCGAGAAGCGGTGCGTGCGTTGCGCTCGTCGCAGATCCGCGAAGTGGCGAATGCCGGGTTCGGCGTTGCCGACGTGCTGCCGTTCTGGTTCGGCGAGTCCGACCGCGTGACGCCGCCGTTCATCCGCGAGGCGGCGGCCGAGGCGCTGGGGCGCGGCGACACGTTCTATACCCACAACCTCGGCATCGCGCCGCTGCGCGAAGCGCTCGCGCGCTACGTGAGCGAACTGCACGGCGCGACGTCGGTGGACAACGTGGCGGTCACGAGCGCCGGCGTCAACGCGCTGATGCTGGCGGCACAGCTCGTCGTCGGCGCGGGCGACCGGGTGGTGGCGGTGACCCCGCTGTGGCCGAACCTCGTCGAAATCCCGAAGATCCTCGGCGCCACGGTCGAGACGGTCTCGCTCGGCTACGGCGAGCGCGGCTGGACGCTCGATCTCGACCGGCTGCTGGCGGCGCTCACGCCCGAGACGCGCCTGCTGATGATCAACTCGCCGAACAATCCGACCGGCTGGGTGATGACGCGCGACCAGCAGCGCGCGGTGCTCGAGCATTGCCGGCGCCTCGGCATCTGGATCGTCGCCGACGAGGTCTACGAGCGCCTCTACTACGGCGACGCGGGTGAGCGGACCGCGCCCTCGTTCCTCGATCTTGCGTCGCGCGAAGAGCGTCTGATCTGCGTCAATTCGTTCTCGAAGGCCTGGCTCATGACCGGCTGGCGGCTTGGCTGGATGGTCGTGCCGCGCAGCCTGACCGACGATCTGAGCAAGCTGGTCGAGTACAACACCTCGTGCGCGCCGTCGTTCGTACAGCAGGCCGGCATTGCGGCAGTCGAGCACGGCGAGCCGTTCACGCACGCGCTGGTGGCCGATCTGCGGGCCTCGCGCGACCACCTCGCCGCGGCGCTGGCAAAGTTGCCCGGCGTCGATGTGAAAGTGCCGCACGGCGCGATGTACCTCTTTTTCCGGCTGGCCGCGCAGAACAGCCTCGAGCTGTGCAAGGCGCTGGTGCGCGACGCGGGCCTCGGCCTCGCGCCGGGCAGCGCCTTCGGACCGCAAGGGGAAGGCTTCGTGCGCTGGTGCTATGCCTGCGATCCGGCGCGGCTCGACGCGGGCGTCGAGCGACTCGCGCGCTACCTGGAGACAGTGGGAGCGCGCTGACGCGGCTCGCGGCGCGCCATGCACCGGCGTGGCGCGAGCGGGCATAAAGCGGTGGCGGGGTCCGGATTAAAATGAGGCCACCCATGCGGAATGGCGTCTTTACGCACCCAGCGTTTTTGCGTAATATGGCGCTCAGTCAAGCGATTCCCTGCGGGAACTTCGCGGCTCCCTCCGGCTGGGTCTGGCTCTTTGCCTGAATTTCGGCCCCCCGGTGCGTGCTCCCATCAATATGACCGATCAGAATCGGGCGAGCGCGTCTCCAAGTTCCATATCGTCTTTCGTCTGTCTGATCCGGTTCCTTGAACCTGATTTACCTTACTTAGGGTCTGACCTGGCTGCATGAATACCCAAGAGGCGAAAATCGTCCTCGAGACTGCATTGATCTGCACGCAGGAGCCGTTGAAGATCGGCGAACTGCGCAAACTGTTTGCCGACGACATTTCGGCCGACACGGTCCGCAACCTGCTCGAAGACCTGCGGCACGAATGGTCCGGGCGCGGCGTCGAGCTGGTGGGGCTCGCGTCGGGCTGGCGCTTTCAGAGCAAGCCGGCCATGCGGACCTACCTTGACCGGTTGCACCCCGAAAAGCCGCCGCGCTACTCGCGCGCGGTCCTCGAAACGCTCGCGATCATCGCGTACCGGCAGCCGGTCACGCGCGGCGACATCGAGGAAATTCGCGGCGTCACGGTCAACACGCAGGTCGTCAAACAGCTCGAGGACCGTAACTGGATCGAAGTCATCGGTCATCGTGACGTGCCGGGCCGCCCGGCGCTCTATGCAACGACACGGGAGTTTCTCGACGATCTCGGCCTGAAGTCGCTCGACGAATTGCCGCCGCTCGACGATCCGTCGAGCCAGTTCGGCGAGCAACTGCTTGCCCAGCATGCGATCGAGTTTCCCGACAGCGCCGCGGCGCAGCTCGTCGCGGAAGGCCAGCCCGAGGCGGCCGCCGATGTCGCGGGCGCGGAAGATGCGCTGGCGCCGGTAGCGCAGGGCGAAGCGTCGGGCGTCGAAACATCGGGCGATGAGTCGGGCTTCGAAACGCCCGCACAGCCCGAAAGCGCAGCGCGCGAGACGCACGCAACGGAAGAAGCGGAACAAACGCACGAAGCGGCAGGCGCAAACGTTGCATACGCAGCCGCTGCCTCGGGCGAAGCGGTACATGAAGAAACCAGCCTCGCGCAGCACGGGTCAGCCCCCGACGCTCACGCGCAGGATGCCGCGCACGCAGCAGATGCGGCGGGCGAAGAAGAACACGAAGACCGCCGCGACGCGGCGCAGGACGACCCCGTCTCGACGACGGACGACGAAGCCGCACGACGCGGCATCTGAAGCAACAAGCATTTTTGACGCGCCCCGCAAGCGGGCGCGCAACCTGACATTTTGAGGTTGTTTTGACTGATATCCACGACACCGATTCGACCGACGCGTCCGAATCCGCGCGCCGCGCGTCCTCCGCGCGCGACGACGACACGCGTGCTTCGCAGGTCGAAGGCGAAGCACAGGGCGGCGAGGGCGAAGAGCGTCCACGCCGCGGTCTGCGCCGCGGGCCGCGCAGCCTGATCGCGCGCCGCCGCGCGGGCGCGAAGGCAAAAGCGACCGAAGGCGCGGAAGGCGCCGACGTGGCCGCAGCGCCCGCTGACGCGCCGGAAGCGGCGCCTGAGCGGGCTCCCGCCGGGCGCGCACCGCGCAAGGACGCAGGCGCGAAGAAGCCGGGCCGCCGGCAGAACGCGGGCGCCGCCGCTCAGGGTGAGCGTCAGGGCGAACGCCAGCAGGGCGAGCGCCAGCAGGGCGCGGGCAAGCGCCAGAAGGGCCAGGGCCGAGGCGAAGGCCAGCCGGCCGCCGCCGCGGGCGAGTCCACCCAGGACGACCTGTTCCTCTACGTGACGTCGCCGGCGTTCGACGCCGACAACGGCGCCGGTTCGGGCGTGCGCGCACCGATGCTGCGCCGCGGCCGTGCCCAGCAGCCCAAGCGCGTGCTGAGCCCGGACGACGACGCACCGAAGCTGCACAAGGTGCTGGCGGATGCGGGCATGGGCTCGCGCCGCGACATGGAAGAGCTGATCATCGCCGGGCGCGTCTCGGTGAACGGCGAACCCGCGCACATCGGCCAGCGCATTCTGCCGACCGACCAGGTCCGCATCAATGGCAAGCCGATCAAGCGCAAGCTGCAGAACAAGCCGCCGCGCGTGCTGATCTATCACAAGCCGACCGGCGAAATCGTGAGCCATGCCGATCCGGAAGGCCGTCCCTCGGTGTTCGACCGCCTGCCGCCGATGAAAACGGCGAAGTGGCTGGCCGTCGGCCGTCTGGACTTCAACACCGAAGGTCTGCTGATGCTGACCACCTCGGGCGATCTGGCCAACCGTTTCATGCATCCGCGCTACAGCGTGGAGCGCGAATACGCCGTGCGCGTGGTGGGCGAGCTGACCGAGGGGAACCGCCAGAAGCTGCTCAAGGGCGTCGAGCTCGAGGACGGCCCCGCGAGCTTCCTGCGTATCCGCGATGGCGGCGGCGAAGGCACGAACCACTGGTATCACGTCGCGCTGGCCGAAGGCCGCAACCGCGAAGTGCGCCGCATGTTCGAGGCGGCGGGCCTGATGGTGAGCCGCCTGATCCGCACGCGCCACGGCCCGATCGCGCTGCCCAAGGGCCTCAAGCGCGGCCGCTGGGAAGAGCTCGAAGACAACCAGGTGCGCGCGCTGATGGCCGCGGTCGGCCTGAAGGCGCCGAGCGAAGAGAAGGGCGGTCGTGGCGGCAAGGAGCAGGAGCGTCGCCAGCCCGATCCGATGCAGACATCGATGGGCTTCATCAACCGCGAGCCGGTGCTGAGCTCGCACGGTGCGATGGGTCAGCCGCGTCAGGGCCAGGGACGGCGCGGCGCAGCGGGTGGCTTCGGCGGCGGCGCGGGTGCCGGTCACGGCAATTTCGGCGCGGGCTCCGGTTTCGGCGGCCGTGGCGGCAACCGTGCAGGCGGCCGCGAGGTCGACGGCAACCGTGCGCCGGGCGCGCAGGGCAAGCGTGCGGGCGGCAATGCCAGCGGCAATCGCCGCAGCGGTCCCGGCAACGGCGGCGGCAATGCCAACCCCAATGGCAATCGCGCGGGCGGCAACAGCCGTGGCGGCCAGCGCGGCACGCCGCGCAACCGCACTCGCGGCCACTGACGCGCGAAGCGCGCGACGTCCGTCTGCGACATGCGGCGGGCGTCGCGGCCATGCAACGGCGGCAATGCGCGCGGTTCGCGCGTAAAACACCGGAAAATCCCCTTGCGAGCCCATAAATAACGGCAAAAGGCGCATTGGGCTTGACCGGTGATTTGCGTTAATGTGCAAAAAAGGCTAGAATCACAAAGTCGCTGGGCGTGCGGCTGTCATCTGGGTAGTAATTCGCGCCCCAGGTGCGACCACCTGGCTAAGTGAGAAGATGGGCGTTTCGCCCATTTTTTTTTGGTTCGCCCCAAATTGGATACCAACAGATGCCGACGTTTCACGTTCGGCATTGTCAATTTGGGGGCCGTCTAACCATCCAGGTCGTTCGTCATCGGGGGGCAGTAGGTGAGAAGCGCGCGCGCTCACCTGGCGCGCGGCCCGCGAATCCCTAGCGAAGCAAGAATTAGAGCGAAGGAAGTTGCTGGCCCGCTGCGCAGAACATCTGGAGTGGGCATTGTGCAACTGACGGAACTGATTGAAACCACGGTCACCGGGCTCGGTTACGAGCTGGTCGACCTCGAGCGCACCGGGCGCGGCATGCTGACCATCTTCATCGATCAGCCCGCGGGGATCGCGATCGAGGACTGCGAGAAGGTCACGCGTCAGCTGCAGCACGTTCTGACGGTCGAGAACATCGACTACGAGCGACTCGAGGTTTCGTCGCCGGGTCTCGACCGTCCGCTGAAGAAACTGGCGGACTTCGAACGCTTCGCAGGCTGCGAAGCGGTAATCACGTTGAAAAAGCCATTGGACGGACGGAAATCGTACCGGGGTATCGTGCATGCTCCCGAAGGCGAATCCATCGGTCTGGAATTCGAAGGGAAGGCGGGTCCTGCGATGCTCGATTTCACGCTCGCGGACATCGACAAAGCACGCCTTGTCCCCAAAGTTGACTTTAGGAGCCGCAAACAATGAGTCGCGAAGTGTTGATGCTGGTGGATGCGCTGGCACGCGAGAAGAATGTCGACAAGGACGTGGTGTTCGCCGCCCTTGAAGCGGCGCTTGCGTCGGCCTCCAAGAAACTCTTCGACGAGGATGCGGATATCCGCGTGCATATCGATCGCGAAAGCGGCGAACACGAAACGTTCCGCCGCTGGCGCGTCGTGCCGGACGAGGCGGGCCTGCAGGAGCCGGACCAGGAAATCCTGCTGTTCGAGGCCCGCGAGCAGGACCCGGAAGCACAGATCGACGGTTTCGTCGAGCAGCCGGTACCTTCGGTCGAGTTCGGCCGTATCGGCGCGCAGGCCGCCAAGCAGGTCATCCTGCAGAAGGTGCGCGACGCCGAGCGCGAGCAGATCCTGAACGACTTCCTCGAGCGCGGCGAAAGCATCATGACCGGTACGGTCAAGCGCATGGACAAGGGCAATTTCATCGTCGAATCCGGCCGTGTGGAAGCGCTGCTGCGCCGCGACCAGCTGATTCCGAAGGAAAACCTGCGCGTGGGCGACCGCGTGCGCGCCTGGATCGGCAAGGTCGACCGCACCGCGCGCGGCCCGCAGATCGAACTCTCGCGCACGGCGCCCGAGTTCCTGATGAAGCTGTTCGAAATGGAAGTGCCCGAAATCGAACAGGGCCTTCTCGAGATCAAGGCGGCGGCGCGCGATCCGGGTGTGCGCGCCAAGATCGGCGTGGTGGCTTACGACAAGCGCATCGATCCGATCGGCACCTGCGTCGGCATCCGCGGTTCGCGCGTGCAGGCCGTGCGCAACGAGCTCGGTGGCGAAAACGTCGACATCGTGCTATGGTCGGAAGATCCCGCCCAGTTCGTGATCGGCGCGCTCGCGCCGGCTGCCGTGCAGTCGATCGTCGTCGACGAGGAAAAGCACTCGATGGACGTCGTGGTCGACGAGAGCGAACTCGCAGTCGCGATCGGCCGTAGTGGCCAGAACGTGCGTCTCGCCAGCGAACTGACCGGCTGGCAAATCAATATCATGACGCCGGATGAATCCGCGCAAAAGCAGAATCAGGAGCGCACGGTGCTGCGCGACCTGTTCATGGCGCGTCTCGACGTGGATGAGGAAGTCGCCGACATCCTGATCGACGAAGGCTTCACGAGCCTCGAAGAGATCGCCTACGTGCCGCTCAACGAAATGCTGGAAATCGAGGCGTTCGACGAGGACACGGTGCACGAGCTGCGCAACCGTGCACGCGACGCGCTGCTCACGCAGGCCATCGCGAACGAGGAGAAGGTGGAAAGCGCCGCCCTGGACCTGAAGAGCCTGGACGGTATCGACCCGGACCTGCTCGCGAAACTGGCGCAGCATGAAGTTCACACCCGCGACGAGCTCGCCGAGCTGGCCGTGGACGAGCTGGTCGAAATGACGGGAATGGAAGAGGACGCCGCCAAGGCGTTGATCATGAAGGCACGTGAGCACTGGTTCCAGTAACCCGCCAACGGGAAACTGCATCAGGGCGCGACGAGCAGGAAGCGACCATGACCCACTGAACTGAACGCGGCGGAGCCTTGCAGAACGCGAGGCACCGAAGGCCGCATGACCCGATGTCAACCGCAAGGAATCGGTCCTTGCATTAAGAGGAATGAATGGCGAGTAACAACGTAGCCCAATTTGCCGCGGAACTGAAAATGCCTGCCGGCGTGCTGCTCGAGCAGCTGCAGGCGGCGGGCGTCACGAAAGCGAGCGAGAGCGATGCTTTGTCGGAGACCGACAAAGCGCGTCTGCTCGATCACTTGCGCAAGTCTCACGGCTCGACTGATGCAGACAAACGCAAGATCACGCTGACGAAACGGCATACGTCGGAGATCAAGCAGTCCGATTCGACGGGTAAGGCACGCACCATTCAGGTCGAGGTGCGCAAGAAGCGCACGTTCGTCCGCCGCGACGAGTCCGCCGGTGAGGCGGATGCATCGAATCATGCAGCCGACGCAGCCGCTGCCGCCGAAGAGGCGGAGCTGCAGCGCCGCGAGGAAGAAGCGCGCCGCGAGGCAGAACTGCTCGAGCGTCAGGCCCAGGAGCTCAAGGAGCGCCAGGAACTGCTCGCGCGTGAAGAGTCGGAGCGCCGTGCGCGCGAAGAGGCCGCCGAGGCCGAGCGCCGCCGTGCCGAAGAAGAAGCTGCCAGGAAGAAGGCATCGGCCGATGCCGCCGCTCGCGAGCTGGCCGCTCAGGCCGTGGCTGCGCAGCGCAATGCCGAAGCGGAAGCGAAAGAAGTGAAGCAAGTGCAGGACCAGCAGGAAGAACAGCGCGCCGCAGCCGAGCGCGCCGCGCAGCGCGAAGCGGCCCAGAAGGCCGAAGCCGCCGCACGCGAAGCCGCCGATAAGGCGCAGAAGGAACAGGACGAGATCGCCCGCCGCCGTGCGGCTGCCGAAGCCGAAGCGCGCGCGATCCGCGAAATGATGAACACGCCGCGCAAGGCGCAAGTGAAGGCGCCCGAGCCGCCCAAGCCGGTCGAGCCGCCCAAGCCCGCCGAAGCCAAGGGCACGCTGCACAAGCCGGCCCGTCCGGAAGGTGCGCCGGCGCGTCCGGCAGCCGGTGCAGGCGCCGCGGCGAAGAAGCCGGCCACGACGGCCGCGCCTTCGACGAGCGCGCCGGGTGCCGGCGCGGGCGACCGCAACAAGAAGCCGGGCGCAGGCAAGGGCGGCTGGCAGGACGACGCGGCCAAGCGCCGCGGCATCAAGACGCGCGGCGACTCGTCGGGCGGCGTGGACCGCGGCTGGCGCGGCGGCCCGAAGGGCCGTGGCCGTCACCAGGACGCGTCGACGTTCCAGGCGCCGACCGAGCCGATCGTGCGTGAAGTGCACGTGCCGGAAACCATCACGGTGGCCGACCTCGCGCACAAGATGTCCGTGAAGGCATCGGAAGTCATCAAGGCGATGATGAAGATGGGCCAGATGGTCACCATCAACCAGATGCTCGACCAGGAAACGGCGATGATCATCGTCGAGGAACTCGGCCACCGTGCGGTTGCCGCGAAGCTCGACGATCCGGAAGCGCTGCTGGTCGAAGGTCAGGGCACGGCTACGGACGCCGAGCAACTGCCGCGTCCGCCGGTCGTCACGGTCATGGGTCACGTCGACCACGGCAAGACCTCGCTGCTCGACTACATCCGCCGCGCCAAGGTCGCAGCGGGCGAAGCGGGCGGCATTACGCAGCACATCGGCGCTTACCACGTCGAAACGCCGCGTGGCGTCATCACGTTCCTCGACACGCCGGGTCACGAGGCCTTCACGGCCATGCGTGCCCGCGGTGCGAAGGCAACCGACATCGTCATTCTGGTGGTCGCAGCCGACGACGGCGTGATGCCGCAAACCAAGGAAGCGATCTCGCACGCCAAGGCTGCGGGTGTGCCGCTCGTCGTGGCGATCAACAAGATCGACAAGCCCGATGCGAACCCCGAGCGCGTGAAGCAGGAGCTCGTGGCCGAAGGCGTCGTGCCGGAAGAGTACGGCGGCGACTCGCCGTTCGTGCCGGTGTCGGCGAAGACCGGCGCGGGCATCGACGACCTGCTCGAAAACGTGCTGCTGCAAGCCGAAGTGCTGGAACTGAAGGCACCGGTCGAAGCACCGGCCAAGGGTCTCGTCATCGAAGCGAAGCTCGACAAGGGTAAGGGTCCGGTTGCAACGATCCTTGTCCAGTCCGGTACGCTGAACCGTGGCGATGTGGTGCTGGCTGGCAGCGCTTATGGCCGCGTGCGCGCCATGCTCGACGAAACCGGCAAGCCCACGAAGGAAGCGGGCCCGTCGATTCCGGTCGAGATCCAGGGTCTGTCGGAAGTGCCGGGCGCGGGCGAAGAAGTCATCGTCCTGCCGGACGAGCGCAAGGCGCGCGAAATCGCGATGTTCCGTCAAGGCAAGTTCCGCGACGTCAAGCTCGCGAAGCAGCAGGCCGCGAAGCTCGAAAACATGCTCGAGCAAATGGGCGAAGGCGAAGTGCAGAACCTGCCGCTCATCGTCAAGGCCGACGTGCAGGGCTCGCAGGAAGCGCTGGTTCACGCGCTCCTCAAGCTCTCGACGAGCGAAGTGCGTGTGCAGATCGTGCACGCCGCGGTGGGTGGCATCAGCGAAAGCGACGTCAACCTGGCAACGGCTTCGAAGGCGGTCATCATCGGCTTCAACACGCGTGCCGATGCACTGGCGCGCAAGCTGGCCGAAACGAACGGCGTGGACATCCGCTACTACAACATCATCTATGACGCAGTGGATGAGGTGAAGGCGGCGATGTCGGGCATGCTGGCGCCGGAGAAGCGCGAAGTCGTGACCGGTATGGTCGAAGTGCGCGCGGTCTTCAAGGTGCCGAAGGTCGGTGCGGTGGCGGGCTGTATGGTCACGGACGGTATCGTCAAGCGTTCGTCGTCGGTGCGCGTGCTGCGCAACAACGTGGTCATCCACACCGGCGAACTCGACTCGCTCAAGCGCTTCAAGGACGACGTCAAGGAAGTCAAGCAAGGCTTCGAGTGCGGTATGTCGATCAAGAACTTCAACGACATCGTCGAAGGCGACCAGTTCGAAGTGTTCGAGATCACCGAAGTCGCGCGTACGCTGTAATACAGCGGCGCCCGCGGGCAGACCTTCGGGTCGCCCGCCTGACCGCGGGTTTGCCGCGGGTTTGCCGATAACGGGCGGGGCGGGCGCTGGCCAGCTCCGCCCGTTTTGTTTTTTGCGCGGCCGTGTGCGCCTTCATGGACGCAACGCCGCCTGAATGCCTCGCAGATTAAGAGGTGGAACCATCATGCCGAAAAAACGTACTTCCCCGAATCGCAACGTGCAGATCGCGGATCAGATCCAGCGCGATCTGTCTGAGCTGATGCGCGAAGTGAAGGACCCCCGAATCGGGCTCGTGACGATCCAGAGCGTGGAGCTCACGCCCGACTACGCGCACGCCAAGGTCTACTTCACGACCCTCACGGGCGACCCGAAGACCACGCAGGAAGCGCTCAATCACGCCGCAGGCCATCTGCACAACCAGCTCTTCAAGCGCCTGCACATTCACACGGTGCCGACGCTGCATTTCCACTATGACCAGTCGGTCGAGAAAGGTGTCGAGATGTCGCGCCTGATCGACGAAGCGAACGCCACGCGCGCGAAGGACGACTGACGCGGGCAATGACTGCATCATCGAAACAGAATCTTGGCGGGCAGCGATCTGACGCGGCGCGGCCTGACGCGGCCCGACCCAAAGTTCCGCGCCGTCTGCTCGACGGCGTGCTGCTGCTCGACAAGCCCATTGGCCTTTCGAGCAATGACGCGTTGATTCGTGCGAAGCGCCTGTACCGCGTGAAGAAGGCCGGCCACACCGGCACGCTCGACCCGCTCGCGTCGGGTCTGCTGCCGCTGTGCTTCGGCGAGGCGACCAAGTTCTCGCAGGATCTGCTCGAAGCCGACAAGACCTATGAGGCGACCATGCGCCTCGGCATTCGCACGGCCACCGGCGACGCCGAAGGCGAGGCGATCGAAACGCGCGAGGTCACCTGCGACGAAGCGGCCGTCCGTGAGGCGATGACGCGCTTTCTCGGCGACATCGTGCAGGTGCCGCCGATGTATTCGGCGCTCAAGCGCGACGGCAAGCCGCTCTACGAATATGCGCGTGCGGGCCAGACGGTCGAGCGCGAAGGGCGCGAGGTGAAGATCCTTGCGCTGGAGATGATCGCCTGCGCACTTCCCGAGGTTCCCGAGGTGACGTTTCGCGTGACGTGCAGCAAGGGCACGTACGTCCGCACGCTGGCCGAAGATATCGGCGAGGCGCTCGACTGCGGCGCGCATCTCGTGATGCTGCGGCGCACGGGTGTGGGCGCGCTCACGCTCGAGCATGCGGTGACGCTCGACGCGCTCACCGCCGCCGACGAGCCCGAGCGCGACACCTGGCTGCGCCCCGTCGATGCGCTGCTCTCCACGTTCCCCGCCGTGACGCTCGACGCGGAGGCGGCGCGGCGCTTCACGCATGGCCAGCGCTTGCCGCTGAACGAGCTGGTGCTCGACCGCGCGGTTTGCGAAGCGGCTGAGCGCGTGCGCGTCTACGCGGAAGACGGGCGCCTGCTCGGCGTCGCCAAGGCAGCGAACGGCGTGCTTGCGCCGGAGCGGCTGGTGGTCAGCGGCGCAGCCTGAGCGCACTCGCATCGCGCGCGGAGCGCACAAACAAACGCACCAACAAAAACGGCACGCCGGTGAACAACCGGACGTGCCGTCTTGCTATCGACAGTCGCAAGGGCTAACGCATCGACCTCAATGCGCAGCCGAAGCCGCCGCACCCGCGTCCGCGCCACCGGCGCGCTCGGGCCGCGTGATCCAGATGAGCGCGATCAGCACGATGAAGATCATCGAGGAAATCCAGAACAGATCGTTCACGCCGAGCTGCGCGGCCTGCTGCGAGAGCATCCGGTCGAAGAGGCCATGCGCCTGCGCAGTGTCCATGCCGAGGCCGTGCTGGAACTGCTGCATCGACTGGTTGAACACCGGGTTGCCCGGCGTCGCCACGTCGGTCAGGCGTGCGTGGTGGAACGTCGTGCGATGATCCCACGCGGTTTCGAAGATCGACGTGCCGATGCCGCCGCACATGATCCGCACGAAGTTGGATAGGCCCGATGCTGCGGGAATGCGATGGCCCGGCAAGCCGGAAAGCGTGATCGACACGAGCGGAATAAAGAGGCCCGCCATGCCGATGCCCTGAATCAGCGTCGGCAGCGTGAGCGCCCAGGTGTCCACGCCGGTCGTGTATTGAGAGCGCATCCAGAAGCACAGCGCAAACACGAGGAACGCGGTCGTGGCGATATAGCGCGGGTCGGTGCGCGGCAGGATCTTGCCCGTGATCGGCGAGAGCATGACCGCGAAGAAGCCCACGGGCGCCATCACGAGGCCCGCGTCCGTTGCGGTGTAGCCGAGCGTGGTTTGCAGCCACAGCGGCAGCAGCACGAGATTGCCGAAATACAGCCCGTACCCCACCGAAAGCGCGATCGTGCCGCCCGTGAAATTGCGTCGCGCGAACAGCGACAGGTCGACCACCGGGTGATCCGCAGTCAGCTCCCAGACCACGAAGAACGCGAAGGCGACCACGGCGGTGAGCGCGAGCACGACGACCGTGGTGGACGAGAACCAGTCGAGGTCCTTGCCCTTGTCGAGCATCACCTGCAGCGAGCCCACCCAGATGATGAGGAGCGCGAGGCCCACGCCGTCGATCGGCGCCTTCCTCACCTCCGAATCGCGATTGCGGAAGATCGCCCACGTGGCGAGCGCCGCGACGATGCCCACCGGAATGTTCACGTAGAAGATCCAGGGCCACGAGATATTGTCGGAGATCCAGCCGCCGAGAATCGGGCCAGCCACTGGCGCGATCAGCGTGGTCATCGACCACATCGAGAGCGCCATGGGCGCCTTCGCGCGCGGATAGCTCGCGAGCAGCAGCGTTTGCGAAAGCGGGATCATCGGGCCGGCCACGGCGCCTTGCAGCACGCGCGAGGCGAGCAGGAAGGGTAGCGTGGGCGCGAGGCCGCACATCCACGACGAGATCACGAACAGGATGATCGACGCCATGAACAGGCGCACCTGGCCGAAACGCTGTGTGAGCCAGCCGGTGAGCGGCACGGAGATCGCGTTGGCCACCGCGAACGAGGTGATGACCCACGTGCCCTGGTCCGACGACACGCCGAGGTCGCCCGAGATCGACGGGATCGACACGTTCGCGATCGAGGTGTCGAGCACGTTCATGAAAACCGCGAGCGACACCGCGATGGTGCCGATCACGAGCTGCGCGCCCTGTAGCGGCGGATGCGCGACGGGTTGTTGTGCTGCTGCCATTGCGTCCTTTCTTGTTGACCGGTTGGAGGCCGCGCGAAACAAAGCGGCGCGGGCTGAGGATCAGCCCGCGCCGGCGTTTGCGAGTGCTTGTATCAGGGCTTCTTCAATCAGCCTTTTGCGCCCGGCTTCGCCGCGTGAGCGGACGACATCTGCGCCTTCGCGGCTGCGTTGCTGCTCGCGCCGCTGGCGTTATTGCTGGCACTGGCTGCCTTGTGCGCATTCGGACCGGCGTTTTCGGCGATGATGCGCGCGATTTCCGCATCGGCTTCCGCGCCGTACTTGGCGAACACATCGGTCTCGTAGACGGTGTTCTGCGCATTGCCGAGCTGCGTGCCCGCGTCGTTGCGGATGTTCACGTCCACCTGCATCGACAGGCCGATACGCAGCGGGTGCTTCAGCAGGTCTTCCGGATCGAGCGAGATACGCACCGGCAGACGCTGCACCACCTTGATCCAGTTGCCCGTCGCGTTCTGCGCGGGCAGCAGCGAGAAGGCCGAGCCCGTGCCCGCCGAGAAGCCCACCACCTTGCCGTGATAGACGACGGACGAGCCATACACGTCGGCCGTCATCTCGACCGGCTGGCCGATGCGCATGTGCTTGAGCTGCACTTCCTTGAAGTTGGCGTCGACCCACAGCGAGTTCAGCGGCACCACCGACATGAGCGGATTGCCCGGCGAGACGCGCTGGCCGACCTGCACCGAGCGCTTGGCGACGTAGCCGGTCACCGGCGCGGGCAGCGTGTTGCGCGCGTTCGCGAGATAGGCGTCGCGCACCTTGGCGGCGGCGGCCTCGACGTTCGGGTGATTGGCGATGGTCGTGTTGGCGGTCAGCGCGCGGTTCGCCGCGAGCTGCTGCTGGGCGGCTTCGAGCGCGGCTTCGGCGCTGCGCACGGCGTCGCGGGCGTGCGAGATCTCTTCCTGCGAGACCGCGCCCGTCTGTGCGACTTGCATGCGGCGGCGCAGGTCGTCCTGCGCACGCGAGAGGTCGGACTGGCGCTGCGCGACTTGCGCTTCGTACTGGCTGTCGTCGGCGAAGAGGCCGCGCACCTGGCGCACCGTCTGCGCGAGCTGCGCTTCGGTTTGCTCGAGCGTGACGCGCGCGTCGGCCGGGTCGAGCAGCACGAGCGGGTCGCCGACGTTCACGGTTTGCGTGTCGTCCGCCTTCAGTGCGATCACCGTGCCGGTGACCTGCGGCGTGATCTGCACGACGTTGCCGTTCACGTAGGCGTCGTCCGTGCTTTCGGTGAAGCGCGCGACGAGGAAGTAGTAAAGGCCGTAGGCAACGGCTGCAATCACGATCACGAGGACAAGCAGCGTCATCATGCGCTTGCGCTTGCCGCTGTTCGCGTTCGGCTGCGGATTGGCCGCCGGCTGCTGGGGGGTGCTCATGGAAGGATCTCCGGATGCTTGCGTGCTGTTCGTTCAGTTTTTGATGTGCGTGTGCTGCTCGGCGCTCGGTTCGACACTCAGTTCGACACGGGCGCGGCGTTGGCCGCATTCGCCGCGGCCGCCGCGTTCTGCGGCGAGCGCGTACCGCGCCACGGTGCGCCGTTTACGTCGCTCTGGCCGCGTGCTTCGCTGCCGACTTCGGCGGGCGGCGTGAGCCCCGCGCCTTGCGCTTCGAAGCCGCCGCCAAGCGACTTGATGAGCGCCATCTGCTGGTCGCGGCGCTGCGCCTTCAGGTTCGACACCGTCTGCTCCGCGGCGAGGCGGTTCTGGTCGGCGGTGAGCACCTGGAGCTGCTCGGAGAGCCCCGCCTTGTAGCGGATCACGGCGAGCTGCCAGGCCTTCGTCGATGCGTCGAGCGCGCGATCGGCGTCCACCAGTTGCCGGTCGGCCGAGCGGATCGTCGACACGTTGGTCGCCACGTCCTGGAACGCGCCGATGAGCGTCTGGTTGTAGTTCGCCACATCGAGCTCGAAGTCGGCGTAGCGGCCCTTGAGTTGCGCGCGCAACGCGCCCGCATCGAAGAGCGGCAAATGCACGGCCGGGCCGATGTTCATCTGGCGGCTCGTGAAGTTCAGGAATTTGCCCCAGCCGAACGCGTCGAAGCCGAAGCCGGCCGCGAGGTTCACGTCGGGATAGAACTCGGCCTTGGCTTCCTTCACGTCGTGCATCGCGGCTTCCACCTGCCAGCGCGCGGCGACGATGTCGGGGCGGCGCGCGAGCAGGTCGGCGGGCAGATTGTCGGGCAGGGCGACGTTGGCGACCGGGTTGAGCACCGGCTTTGCGATCTGCAGGCCGCGGTCGGGGCCCTTGCCGAGCAGCGCGCCGAGCTGATAGCGCACGGATTCGATCTGGCCGTCGATCTGCGAGAGGTTCGCCTGGCTCGTCGCGATGTTGCCGTTCGCGGTCTGCTTTTCGACGTTGGTGTCGAGGCCCGCCACCACGCGGCCGTTGGTGATCGTGCCGATGGTCTTGCGGTTGTCGATCTCGTGCACCGCGATGTCGCGCAGCTCGTAGAGCTGGGCGAGCTGGTTGTACGTGCGCGCAACCGAAGAGGCGAGCGTGATGCGCGCCTGCTGCATGTCGGCTTCCGCGGCACGCTGCGAGGACACGGCTTGCGCGAGGCGCTGACGGTTCTTGCCCCAGAGGTCCAGATCCCACGAGGCGCTCGCGAGCACGTTGTTCTCGCTATACCAGGTGCCGCCATACGGGGGCGGGAAGAGGGCGTTGGCCGAGTACAGCTCGCGGGTCCACGAGTAGCTCAGGTTGGCCTTCGGAAACAGCGCCGAGCGCGAGGTTTCGATATACGACGACGCCTTCGCGAGGCGCGCCTGCGCCTGAGCGATGGTCGGGCTGCCTTCGAGCGCCTCGTCGATCAGCTTGGGCAGCTGCGGATCGCCGAACTGGTTCGCCCAGTCGAGCGTTGGCCATTGGCCGCCTTGCGCCGGAATGCTCTGCGAGCTTTCGAACTGCTGCGGCTGATCGATGGTCTTGTCGCTCTTGATGCCGATGTAGTTCGCGCAACCCGCAAGGGCGAGCGCCGCGACCGCGGCGGCGACCGCCGCCCGGCAGGACAGTGCCCGCACGGCCGGAACTGGCGCAAACTCGGTTTGGGATTTCATTGCTCGTCTCGATGCGTGAGAGTGTGTGGTGATACTGGACGATGCAGCTATTTTTTTGTTCGGCGCTTTCAAATTTGCTTGCCCCGTCATCAATTCTCGGACGGATTCGGGTTCGAACTCTGGCTAGCTTCGCAGCTATTCGAAAGAATCCGCCGCAACATGCTCTTCAGGAAGCCGACTTCCTCGGGCGTGAATCCGGCCGACAGATGCTCCGTGACGCTGCGGAAAATCGCCGGCATGCGCGCGGCGATGGCAAGGCCCTCGGGCGTGAGCGCGAGGCGTACCGCGCGGCGGTCTTCGGAACTGCGCACGCGCTTCAGGAGGCCGCGCTTCTCCAGCCGGTCGACGAGCCGCGTGACGGCGCTCGCGTCGATGCCGTACTCGCGCGCGAGTTCGGCCGCGAGCGTGCATTTGCCCGTCGCGACCATGAAGAGGATGCTGGCCTGCTGGCTCGTGACGCCGAGTTCGGCGACGGCACGCTGGGTGACCATGTTCGACATCGTCGATTTCACCCGCGAGATCAGGTAGCCGACGCTTTCGCCGAGGTCATAGTCGCGGACTTCGGGCGGGGGCGTGGGAGTCGGATCCGTCATGATTCTGCTGCGAATGCAATGGTTGACCAGGCAGGGATTATAGGGGCGGTTAGTTGACGCGGCAAGGTTTATTCTGCCTTTGCCGAGAAACCTTTGCAGAGTAGGGGCTTAGTCCGGCCCCATGAGAGTGAGAGAATGCGGCGTGAACGGCGCGCCGCGGCGCCCGTCGAATCTTTACCCGCGTTGCGCGGTTGCGACGCCGGCCGCCCCGATCCAGGGCGCTCCCTGATATGCGCGAGATCAATTCATCTGCGCGTGCTACAATTTCAGGTTCCCAAAAGTGCGTCATCGCAGCGATGCTGAATTGACCCGCCGGCAGTAGTCCGGGGCGGATCGAAGCGGCGGCCGCGCGCCCTCGCAGGGCCTGCCAGCAGGGCATGCGCGGCGCACTCAACTGTACCCAGGTTCCTATGTCCCGCGCTCTTCGCAACATCGCCATCATTGCCCACGTCGACCACGGCAAGACCACGCTCGTCGACCAACTGCTGCGCCAGTCCGGCACCTTCCGCGACAACCAGCAGGTCGCCGAACGCGTCATGGACTCGAACGACATCGAAAAAGAGCGCGGGATCACGATTCTCTCGAAGAACTGCGCGGTCGAGTACGAAGGCACCCACATCAACATCGTCGACACCCCGGGCCACGCCGACTTCGGCGGCGAAGTGGAACGCGTGCTGTCGATGGTCGACTCGGTGCTGCTGCTCGTCGACGCCGTCGAAGGCCCGATGCCGCAAACGCGCTTCGTCACGAAGAAGGCCCTCGCGCTCGGCCTGAAGCCGATCGTCGTCGTCAACAAGATCGACCGTCCGGGCGCCCGTATCGACTGGGTGATCAACCAGACCTTCGACCTGTTCGACAAGCTCGGCGCGACCGAAGAGCAGCTCGACTTCCCGGTGGTCTATGCTTCGGGCCTGAACGGCTACGCTTCGCTGTCGCCGGACGCGCGCGAAGGCGACATGCGCCCGCTGTTCGAAGCCGTGCTCGAGCACGTGCCGGTTCGCGACGCCGATCCGGAAGGCCCGCTGCAGCTGCAGATCACCTCGCTCGACTACTCGACCTACGTCGGCCGTATCGGCGTGGGCCGTATCAAGCGTGGCCGCATCAAGCCGGGTCAGCCGGTGGCGCTGCGCTTCGGCCCGGAAGGCGAGGTGATGAACCGCAAGATCAACCAGGTGCTGTCGTTCAGCGGCCTCGAGCGCGTGCAGGTCGAATCGGCTGAAGCCGGCGACATCGTCCTGATCAACGGCATCGAAGACATCGGCATCGGCGCGACGATCTGCGCGGTCGACACCCCCGAAGCCCTGCCGATGATCACGGTGGACGAGCCGACCCTCACGATGAACTTCCTCGTGAACTCGTCGCCGCTCGCCGGCCGCGAAGGCAAGTTCGTGACGAGCCGCCAGATCCGCGACCGTCTCACGAAGGAACTGAACCACAACGTCGCGCTGCGCGTGAAGGACACCGGCGACGAAACCACGTTCGAAGTGTCGGGCCGTGGCGAGCTGCACCTCACGATCCTGATCGAAAACATGCGCCGCGAAGGCTACGAGCTCGCCGTGTCGCGTCCGCGCGTGGTGCTGCACGAAGTCGACGGCGTGAAGCAGGAGCCGTACGAAATGCTGACCGTGGACGTCGAAGACGGCCACCAGGGCGGCGTGATGGAAGAACTGGGCCGCCGCAAGGGTGAAATGCTCGACATGGCTTCGGACGGCCGCGGCCGCACGCGTCTCGAGTACCGTATTCCGGCGCGTGGCCTGATCGGCTTCCAGGGCGAGTTCATGACGCTCACGCGCGGTACGGGCCTGATGAGCCACGTGTTCGACGCGTACGGTCCGATCAAGGAAGGCTCGCTCGGCGAGCGCCGCAACGGCGTGCTGATCTCGCAGGACGACGGCGCCGCTGTCGCCTACGCACTGTGGAAGCTGCAGGACCGCGGCCGCATGTTCGTGAAGCCGGGCGACGCGCTGTACGAAGGCATGATCATCGGCATTCACAGCCGCGACAACGACCTCGTCGTCAACCCGATCAAGGGCAAGCAGCTCACCAACGTGCGCGCCTCGGGCACCGACGAAGCCGTGCGTCTCGTGCCGCCGATCCAGATGTCGCTCGAGTACGCCGTCGAATTCATCGACGACGACGAACTCGTGGAAGTCACGCCGCAGTCGATCCGTCTGCGCAAGCGTCACCTCAAAGAGCACGAGCGTCGCCGCGCGAGCCGCGAAGGCGCTGCCGAGTAATTTGCATTTTTAGCGCTTTTTTTGCACTGCAATGCACAAAGACTCACAGAAAAGCCGCCGCTTTACGGGCGGCTTTTTTGCGTCTGGCGGGGATTGCATTGCGGTGCGGGAAGAGTGCGTTGCGAATGCCGCAAGGGCCCGTGTAAACAGGGTTCCCGCGTGGTGTTCGGTCGCATTGCATCCTGTGGCGAGATGCGCATATGCGCTATACTCCGCGGATGCATGATTTAGGTCCTTCCAAGCAGACTTGATTCGCAATCCGCTAAACGGTCAGGCCGTGGCGCGGAAGGTTGAGTAACCCGCTATTTCTCGAGAAACTCGAAGAAAGGTGAGCGTAAATGTCGGAAACGATGAAGCAATTCCAGCTGAACTCCTATTTGTTCGGCGGCAATGCTCCGTATGTCGAAGAGCTATACGAAGCATATCTTGATAACCCTGCGTCCGTTCCGGACAACTGGCGTGAGTACTTCGACGCACTGCAAAACGTGCCGTCGTCGAGTGGCACGGCAGACAACGACATCGCCCACGGGCCGATCGTCGAATCCTTCGCTCAACGCGCGAAGGCCAATGCATTTGTTCCGCGCGGCGGCGGCGAAGATCTCGCCACGGCACGCAAGCAAGTCTACGTTCAGTCCCTGATTGGCGCTTATCGATTCCTCGGCTCGCAATGGGCCAATCTCGATCCGCTCAAGCGTCGCGAACGTCCGAACATCCCCGAACTCGAGCCTGCGTTCTACGACTTCACCGAAGCCGACATGGACCAGACGTTCAGCGCCACGAACCTGTACTTCGGCTTCGAGCGCGCGACGCTGCGCGAGATCGTCAAGGCGCTGCGCGATACGTACTGCGGTACGATCGGCGCCGAGTACATGTACATCAGCGATCCTGAACAGAAGCGCTGGTGGAAGGAGCGTCTCGAGTCGATCCGCTCGACGCCCAGCTTCACGGCTGAAAAAAAGAAGCACATCCTGCAGCGCCTGACGGCCTCCGAAGGCCTCGAGCGCTTCCTGCACACCAAGTACGTCGGCCAGAAGCGCTTCTCGCTCGAAGGCGGCGAGTCCTTCATCGCCGCGATGGACGAAGTCGTTCGTCACGCGGGTGCGAAGGGCGTGCAGGAAATCGTCATCGGCATGGCTCACCGCGGCCGTCTGAACGTGCTGGTCAATACGCTCGGCAAGATGCCGGCTGACCTGTTCGCCGAATTCGAAGGCAAGCACGTCGACGACCTGCCGGCAGGCGACGTGAAGTACCACAAGGGCTTCTCGTCGGACGTCGCGACCGAAGGCGGTCCGGTCCATCTGTCGCTCGCGTTCAACCCGTCGCACCTCGAAATCGTCAACCCGGTGGTCGAGGGTTCGGCGAAGGCCCGTATGGATCGCCGCGGCGATGCAGACGGCCTGCAGGTGCTGCCGGTGCAGATCCACGGCGACGCGGCCTTCGCAGGCCAGGGCGTCGTGATGGAAACGCTGAACCTCGCGCAAACGCGCGGTTACGGCACGCACGGCACGCTGCACATCGTCATCAACAACCAGATCGGCTTCACGACCTCGGACCCGCGCGACGCGCGTTCGACGCTCTACTGTACCGACGTGGTCAAGATGATCGAAGCGCCGGTGCTGCACGTGAACGGCGACGATCCGGAAGCGGTCGTGCTGGCGATCCAGCTCGCGGTCGATTTCCGCACGCAGTTCCACAAGGATGTCGTGGTCGACATCATCTGCTTCCGTAAGCTCGGCCACAACGAGCAGGACACCCCGGCGGTCACGCAGCCGCTCATGTACAAGACGATCGCGAAGCACCCGGGCACCCGTGCGCTTTACGCCGAAAAGCTCGTGCAGCAGGGCGTGATCACGGCCGAAGACGCAGACAACTACGTCAAGGCCTACCGCGCCGCGATGGACGAAGGCCACCACACGGTCGACCCCGTGCTCTCGAACTACAAGAGCAAGTACGCGGTGGACTGGGTGCCGTTCCTGAACCGCAAGTGGACCGACGCTGCCGACACGGCCGTGCCGCTCGCCGAACTCAAGCGTCTGGCCGAGCGCATCACCACGGTCCCCGAGAACTTCAAGGTTCACCCGCTGGTCGAGCGCGTCATCAACGACCGCCGCGCGATGGGCAAGGGCGAAGCGAAGCTCGACTGGGGCATGGGCGAGCACCTCGCGTTCGCGTCGCTGGTCGCTTCGGGCTACGCCGTTCGCCTGACGGGCCAGGACTCGGGCCGCGGCACGTTCACGCACCGCCACGCCGTTCTGCACGACCAGAACCGCGAGCGCTGGGACGACGGCACGTACGTGCCGCTGCAGAACATCGGCGAGAACCAGGCGCAGTTCACGGTGATCGACTCGGTGCTCTCGGAAGAGGCAGTGCTGGGCTTCGAATACGGCTACTCGACCGCCGAGCCGAACACGCTCGTCGCGTGGGAAGGCCAGTTCGGCGACTTCGTCAACGGTGCGCAGGTCGTGATCGACCAGTTCATCTCGTCGGGCGAAGTGAAGTGGGGCCGCGTTTCGGGTCTCACGATGCTGCTGCCGCACGGCTACGAAGGTCAGGGTCCGGAGCACTCGTCGGCGCGTATCGAGCGTTTCCTGCAGCTGTGCGCCGAGCACAACATGCAGGTCGTCCAGCCGACCACGCCGGCCCAGATCTTCCACGTGCTGCGCCGCCAGATGATCCGCCTGTTCCGCAAGCCGCTCATCATCTTCACGCCGAAGTCGCTGCTGCGTCACAAGGAAGCCGTGTCGGACCTGTCCGAACTCGCGAAGGGCTCGTTCCAGCCGGTCATCGGCGAAGTGGACGAAGCCATCGACGCGAAGAAGGTCAAGCGCGTGGTCGCCTGCTCGGGCCGCGTGTACTTCGACCTCGTCGCGCACCGCCGCGAATCGAAGGCGAACGACGTCGCGATCATCCGTATCGAACAGCTCTATCCGTTTGCTCACAAGCAGTTCGAAGCCGAGCTGAAGAAGTACGACAACGCGACCGAAGTGGTCTGGGTGCAGGACGAGCCGCAGAATCAGGGCCCGTGGTTCTACATCGAGCACCACCTGAAGGAAGGCATGAAGGAAGGCATGAAGCTCGCGTACAGCGGCCGTCCTGCTTCCGCATCGCCGGCTGTTGGCTACTACGCGAAGCACTACGAGCAGCAGAAGGCGCTGATCGAAGGTGCATTCGGCCGCCTGAAGGGCGCGCAGGTCGCGAAGTAAGCACTAGAGCAAATCGAACCGGGAAGGCGTGCTGAACGACGCGCGCTTTCCCGCGCTCAAGTGCGCGACCCGGTTCGTACCCAGATACGTATTCAGGAAAATCACATGGCTATCGTAGAAGTCAAAGTCCCGCAGTTTTCGGAGTCGGTGTCGGAAGGCACGATGCTGCAGTGGAAGAAGAAGCCGGGCGAAGCTATCGCCCAGGACGAAGTTGTCATCGAGATCGAAACCGACAAGGTCGTGCTCGAAGTGCCCGCGCCGGCTGCCGGCGTGCTGGCCGAGATCCTCATCGGCGACGGCGCTACCGTCACCAGCGAACAGGTGATCGCAAAGATCGACACGGAAGCCAAGGCTGGCGCCGTTGCGGCTCCCGCAGCCGCTGCTGCTCCGGCTGCCGCCGCGGCTCCTGCCGCTGCACCGGCTGCCGCTGCCGCCGCAACGACTGCGAGCAGCACGATCGCCTCGCCTGCAGCGAACAAGCTGATGGCCGAGAAGGGTCTGTCGGGCGGCGACGTCGCCGGCACGGGCCGCGACGGCCGCATCACGAAGCAGGACGTGCTGGGCGCAGGCGCGCCGAAGGCCGCTCCCGCCGCCGCACCGGCTGCGAAGCCGGCTGCCGCCAAGCCGTCGCTGCCGCAAGTCAACGCGCCGGCATCGGCTGCGAGCTGGCTCAACGACCGTCCGGAACAGCGCGTGCCGATGTCGCGTCTGCGCGCGCGTATCGCCGAGCGTCTGCTCGAGTCGCAGCAAACCAACGCCATCCTCACGACGTTCAACGAAGTGAACATGGCGCCGGTCATGGATCTGCGCAACAAGTACAAGGACAAGTTCGAGAAGGAACACGGCGTGAAGCTCGGCTTCATGTCGTTCTTCGTGAAGGCTGCGGTGCACGCCCTCAAGAAGTTCCCGCTCGTCAACGCCTCGATCGACGGCAACGACATCGTCTACCACGGCTACTTCGACATCGGTATCGCGGTCGGCTCGCCGCGCGGTCTGGTGGTGCCCATCCTGCGCAACGCAGACCAGATGAGCCTCGCCGACATCGAGAAGAAGATCGCCGAATTCGGCCAGAAGGCCAAGGACGGCAAGCTTTCGATCGAGGAAATGACGGGTGGTACGTTCTCGATCTCGAACGGCGGCGTGTTCGGCTCGATGCTCTCGACCCCGATCATCAACCCGCCGCAGTCGGCGATCCTCGGCGTGCACGCGACGAAGGAACGCGCCGTGGTGGAGAACGGCCAGATCGTGATCCGTCCGATGAACTACCTCGCGATGTCGTACGACCACCGCATCATCGACGGCCGCGAAGCCGTCCTGTCGCTGGTCGCGATGAAGGACGCGCTGGAAGATCCGGCTCGTCTGCTGCTCGACCTGTAATTGCATGACGCGCGACGGCAGCGTGCGGCTTGAAACCGGGCGCCGCCGTCGCGATGTCAACTTAGGCAGCAAGTCTCTCGCATTTCCGCAGTATTGAAGCCACGCGCGCCGCGAAACGCGGCCGCGCTGGCTCGCCATCCAAAGGATAGTCATGTCCAAAGAATTTGACGTCGTCGTGATCGGCGCCGGCCCCGGCGGCTATATCGCGGCGATCCGCGCCGCGCAGCTCGGCAAATCGGTTGCGTGTATCGAAAAGTGGAAGAACCCGGCCGGCGCGCTGAAGCTCGGCGGCACCTGCCTGAACGTCGGCTGCATTCCGTCGAAGGCGCTGCTCGCCTCGTCGGAAGAGTTCGAAAACGCCCAGCATCACCTCGTCGACCACGGCATCAGCGTGGGCGACGTGAAGATCGACGTCGCGAAGATGATCGCCCGCAAGGAAAGCATCGTCGAGAAGATGACGAAGGGTATCGAGTTCCTGTTCCGCAAGAACAAGATCACGTGGCTCAAGGGCCACGGCAAGTTCACCGGCAAGAACGAAGCCGGCGTGCAGATCGAAGTGAGCGGCGAAGGCGAAACCGAAGTCGTCACGGCGAAGAACGTGATCATCGCGACGGGCTCGAAGGCGCGCCATCTGCCGGGCATTCCGGTCGACAACAAGATCATCTCCGACAACGAAGGCGCGCTCACGTTCGACAGCGTGCCGAAGAAGCTGGCCGTGATCGGCGCAGGCGTGATCGGTCTGGAGCTGGGTTCGGTGTGGCGCCGTCTCGGTGCCGACGTCACGATCCTCGAAGCGCTGCCGGAATTCCTCGGCGCGACTGACCAGGCGCTCGCGAAGGAAGCGGCGAAGCTCTTCAAGAAGCAGGGTCTCGACATTCACGTCGGCGTGAAGGTCGGCGAAGTGACGACGACCGACAAGAGCGTCACGATCAACTACACGGACAAGGACGGCAACGCGCAGAAGCTCGAAGCCGACCGCCTGATCGTGTCGGTTGGCCGCGTGCCGAACACCGACAACCTCGGTCTCGAAGCGATCGGCCTGAAGGCCAACGAGCGTGGCTTCATCGACGTGAACGACCACTGCGCAACGTCGGTGCCGAACGTGTACGCGATCGGCGACGTGGTGCGTGGCCCGATGCTCGCGCACAAGGCCGAAGACGAAGGCGTGCTGGTGGCCGAGATCATCGACGGCCAGAAGCCGCACATCGACTACAACTGCATTCCGTGGGTGATCTACACCGAGCCGGAAATCGCATGGGTCGGCAAGACGGAGCAGCAGCTCAAGGCAGAAGGCCGCGACATCAAGACGGGCCAGTTCCCGTTCATGGCGAACGGCCGCGCACTGGGCATCAACAAGGCGGACGGCTTCGTGAAGATGATCGCCGACGCCAGGACCGACGAGCTGCTCGGCGTGCACATCATCTCGGCCAACGCATCGGACCTGATCGCGGAAGCCGTGGTGGCGATGGAATTCAAGGCTGCCGCCGAAGACATCGGCCGCATCTGCCATCCGCACCCGTCGCTGTCCGAAGTCATGCGCGAAGCTGCACTCGCCACTGACAAGCGCGCGCTCAACATGTAAGCGCGAAGGGCAGGGCGGCCGACTTTTCTGGCCGCGCTGCCCCGCAGTACCCAGCATTACGTACGGAGGCGGGTGGGCTTTTGCTCTCCCGCCTTTCCTCATTTGCGGCCCGGAAAATGAACGTCACCGAATACTACGAAAACGAACTGCAGAAGCGGGGATACAAGCCCGATACGGCGCAACGCGTCGCGATCGACCGGCTGCAGCGGTGCTACGACGAGTGGGTCGCCTACAAGTCGCGACGTTCGAACGCCTTCAAGAAGTTTCTCATTCACCCGGACCTGCCGCGCGGCGTGTACATGTGGGGCGGGGTCGGGCGCGGCAAGAGTTTCCTGATGGACAGCTTCTATGCGGTCGTGCCGCTGCAGCGCAAGACGCGTCTGCACTTTCACGAATTCATGCGCGAGGTGCACCGCGAGCTCGAAGAGCTCAAGGGCCAGGCCGATCCGCTCGACGAACTCGCGCGCCGCATTGCAAGGCGTTATCGCCTGATCTGCTTCGATGAATTCCACGTCTCGGACATCGCCGACGCGATGATCCTCTACCGTCTGCTCGACCGTCTCTTCGAGAACGGCGTGCAGTTCGTGATGACGTCCAACTACGATCCCGATCTGCTCTATCCCGATGGCCTGCATCGCGACCGCATGCTGCCTGCGATCGAGCTGATCAAGAGCAAGCTCGACGTGCTCAACGTCGATGCGGGCATCGACTATCGCCAGCGCACGCTCGCGCAGGTCGAGGTCTATCACACGCCGCTCGGCGCCGCCGCCGACAAGGCGTTGCGCCACTCGTTCGCGGAGCTGGCCGCCGTCCCCGACGAAAGCCCGCTGCTGCGCATCGAAAAGCGCGAACTGAAGGCGCTGCGCAAGGCGGACGGCGTGGTGTGGTTCGATTTCGCGACGCTGTGCGGCGGTCCGCGCTCGCAGAACGACTATCTGGAGCTGGCGAGCCGCTTTCACGCCGTGATCCTCTCCGACGTGCCGCAAATGACGCCTCGTATGCAGTCCGAAGCACGCCGCTTCACCTGGCTCATCGACGTGTTCTACGACCACAAGGTCAAGCTGCTGATGTCGGCCGCGGTGCCGCCCGAGGAACTCTACGTGGAAGGCCCGATGGCCAACGAGTTCACGCGCACGGTGTCGCGCATCGTCGAAATGCAGTCGAAGGAATATCTCGAAACGCCGCGCCGCATCGTCGATACGGCCCTGACCTGAGCGTACGGCGTCCGCGCCGCACCTGCGAGCTGTGGGCGCATCTGCGGCGACACACCCATGTCGAGCTGGCGCCACGCCGGTGCCGAGCCAGTCTCAAAATAGCGCGGCGGCACCATTTTCAAGATTCGGACTCGTCTGATATGGGCGACGGGGGCGAGTGGATATCGTTTGTCAGCACACCCTCTGACAAAGGACCTTCCATGACCCCGCATCGCGATATCACCGACGAAGAATGGCAGCGCGTGATGCTGCTCCTGCCCGAACTGCGCCCGCGCACCGAGTTGCGCGGCCGGCCGCTCGCCAATACGCGCTCGGTGCTCAACGGCGTGCTGTGGGTCATGTATAGCGGTGCGAACTGGTCGGCCATGCCGCGCCGCTACCCTTCGTATCAAACCTGCCATCGCCGCTTCAAGACCTGGCACTACAACGGCGCGCTCAAGCGCGTGATGGGCGAGCTGTTCGGCGAAGACGGCGTGAGGTTGTGCGGCACCATCGAAACGCGCATGCGCAAGCACGCGAGCCGTGCGGAAAAAGCGGCGCGCAGGCAGGAAGCGGCGCGCAACACGCCGCGCAATTCGCCGTTCGTGCCGGTGGCGAGCGCCTCCGCGCAATCGCAGCCTTTCCACTATCGCTCCGTGTATCGTCACACGGCGTAATCCTGGCGCTGACGAGGTCCGGCCGAAGCGGCGCTTGCGCGCGCTCCGGCCGGTTTCGTCTCTCAGGTCCCCTTGCCGGTTTGCGCACCGGTCCTCAGGTCGATCCGCTCACGCATCCACTTACTGCTGACGCACCCACGTCTGCGAGCGGCCGAGCAGCGAAATGCCCATATAGCCGCGCACGACGAGTTTCTGGCCGCCGTCTTCCGTATGCATCTTGCAGCGGTACAGCTTGCCGTTCTCAGGGTCGAGAATGTGGCCGCCGTCATAACCCTCGCCGGTCTTCTTCATGCTGTCGATGATCGTCATGCCGAGGATCGGCTGATCCTTGCGCGAGTCGGTGCAGGCCGTGCAGCGCCGGTCGGGCTGGTCATTCGCGCCCAGTCCCTTGATGACCTTGCCGCTCAGATCGCCGTTGGCGTCGGCGCTGATCTGCACGAGCGCTTTCGGCTGGCCGGTGTGATCGTCGATGGTCTGCCAGACGCCGACGGGCGTGTCGGTTTGAGCGTGTGCGGCGAGGGCGCCGCACAGCAGGGCACTCGCAAGCGCGACATGGCGCGCCGCGCGTCCGATGACTCGGTTCATGTCTTCCTCCACTGATGTTGTTTGTCGTGTCGATGCCGACCCTGCGTCGCGCCTGGCACGCCGCAAGGTCAGGGCAGGATACTGGAAAGCATCGCGCGCGTTTGAGAGAAGGCACTCTAGTTTGGTCGGCCTCTCGCCGCGCTGGACCAAAACGGCGGGCGATGCAAGGACACCGCGCAATTTCCAGGAATTTCTTGCCAGGTGTTGTGGGAAAAGATACGTAATCGGCAAATTTTCTACGAGGGGCCCGAAACATGTGAAAGTGAGTAATAATTGTGCCGATTTGTAAAAATTAGAACTGTTCAAAGCAGGTACTACATGGACTACAAGTGGAGAGTTCGTCGCACCGCCTTGGCGGCGCTGGTATTAATCGGGGGAATCGGTACGGGCTGCGCACAGACGCCGCCTGACAATTCAGCAGCAGCGAATGCAGCAGCGGCGCCCGTAGCACAGACCACCGCCGCACCCGCAGTGCAGGACGAGCAGGCCGCGACCCCTGCGCTGCCTTTGGCAGCGAGCCAGCCAGGCGTGCTAACGCCGGATGAAGCGAAGCAGAACGCCGCGGGCAACGTCGCCGAGTTGCAGCAGATGCTGCGAGGCTCGGATCTCGCCGAGCTACGCACGACCTACAACGGCTCGTATGGCGCGAGCTTGCTGTTTTACGGCAAGGAAATGACGTACTACGTCACGCTGTTCCAGAACAAGACGTTCTGGCGCGTGATCAAGACGAGCGACGAGACGCGCGCTGAAGCGATCTATCGCGACTTCGCGGTGAAGTCGGGGCAACTCGCCGAAGTGGAAATCCGCCGCACGCGCCTCGAAGCGCAGAAGGCGTTCACGGACCGCATGATCGCCCTCACGCAGGACCACGCGAACCGGCTCCAGGCGGATCTGGCCATCGCGCGCGAGCAACAGGCGCTCGTCGCGGACCGGCAGAAGCAGGGCCGCGATCAGGCGAACGCATTGCAGGCGCAGAAGACGGCTGCCCAGGCGGAACTGCGTACGGTTCAGCGTCAGGTGCGTGAGCTGCAGCAACAAGTGGAAGGCGGTCTGCCGATCCGCTGATCGCCGGTATGCGGTGTGGCCAGGATGCTCGCCAGGCGCCGGGTCGTGCCACCGGTTGAGCAAGACACGCCGATGCGACACGCAAAAGGCGGAGCGTCGTGGGCGCTCCGCCTTTCTTCATGGTGCGATCGTTCAGGGCGCGCTCAGTGCTTGCCGTGGCGATGCGTGTCGCGGCCCTTGTGGGTTTCGTCTGCGGAATGGGGCTTCGGTTGAGAGCCGGGCTTCGGTTGAGAGCCGGTCGGCGAGGGATCGACGGCGATCGGATCGCTCGCGGGGAAGGTCTCGTCGAGCGCTTCGTCCAGCGGGTCTTCCTGCGAGGGTTGCGGGGCTTTCGGCTTGGATGCGCTCATGGCGGCCTCCGTGGCGATATGCGTCAGCCCCAGAATAACGCAAAGCCAGAATCGTGACCGTGAGCCACGGCTGCCAGAGCGCTTCAGAAGACACGGGACGAAACTGAACGCGACTGCACCGCAGTTGTACGAAACTGCGCGCGCAAACAAGCGGGCGCGCCAAGGCGCGCCCGTACTGTACTGAAATGTCGGCGTGGTCGGCGTACCGTGCAGCAGGTGCGCCAGCCATCAGCGGCTTAGCTGTTGCCCGAGCCTTCGCCGCCGTTACCGCCGTTGTTCACCGCGCCGTAGAGGCGACGGCGGCGCGTCACGACGACTGGGCCGTCCTGCGAGCCACGGTCATTGCCGGGCGCACTCGATGCGCCCGATGGCGCGCCGGACGGCGCCGACCAGCTCTCGCGCGGCTCGCGCGGTTCTCGTTGTTCACGCGGGCCATGGCCGCCGTGACTGCCGTGCGGGCCGCGGCTCGTATGCTCGCCGTGCGAGCTGCGAGCGCCGCCGGGGCGCGGACCCGGACGGGTGCCGGTGTCGAGCTGGATGGTCGAAATGGCGCGCTTGTAAATGCCTTGCAGGCCGACGGGCGTGCGCAGCATCACCAGGTACTGATCGAACGACTCGATGCATCCGGTCAGGCGAATGCCGTTGACCAGATAGATTTCGACGCGCTTTCTTTCCTTACGCGCGGCGTTCATGAAGTCGTTTTGCGGGTGCGATTCTGCGGAAGGCATGGACTAGATTTGGCCAGGCGGCGCAATGCCGCAATCAGTTGGAAACGTTTGCTCGCCGCGATTCTACCTTGTGTCGGCGAAGCGCGCGTGCGGGAAAGTAAGCTTACTGCAGAACTATACCGGCTCGCGGCCGCGACCGCAGATTGACGAAAAATGTATCGCTGCGTCCCTCGTCGTCGGCTGCCGGCAAGCGGCGCGTCCGGATGACAGGTTGCGATGGGCAGCGACAGCGGTTTTCGGAAAGAGGCCTGCCGACGATACGCCCGCGGGTTGTCAGACCCGCGCGACCTTTCGACGCGCATGAACTCATTCACACAGCGTAGTCCATGACGGCAGGCCATGCTCGACCGATTCGAGGCCGGGCCCGCGCTTACACGATGGATTTCGATCCGCTTGCGACGATTCTCGCGGTGCCCGGGGGCTTCGTTCCGTGCGGCGGCACACGCAAGGCGAAATCACCGCTTGCGCGGAATAAGCGCACCGCTTGCAACGTTTAACGCGATATCGGCGATGAACTCAATGGAGGTGGTCATGGAGCGGTTTCGCAAAGTTCTCGCGTGTCTCGTTTGTGCGGCGCTGGCAGGCGTCGCGGGTGCCGGCCTCACGGCTTGCAGCGACATGAATACAGGCGGGGCGTCGTCGAGCAGTTCGGGCGGCTCGTCGGGCGGTGGTTACTGAGCGGCGTGCGGCGTGTTGCGTCATCCGTCGCCGGAGTTCGAAGCGCAGGTCGTGGCTCAGCTCGGGCCCATGCGCCGCTATGCGCGCGCCTTGACCGGCGACGCCGCCTGGGCTGACGACCTCGTGCAGGACGCCGCGGAACGTGCGCTCTCGCGCTGGACTTCGTTTCGCCCGCAGAGCAATCTGCGCGCGTGGCTGCTCACGATCCTGCGGCATCTGTACATCGATCAGTTGCGCGGCCGGCGCGAGATCGCCGTCGACGACGAAGCCGCGCCGTGGCGCACGCTCGAGGCGCCGCACGGCGAGGTGGACGGCCTCGTGCTGCGCGATCTGCAGCGCGCGCTCTATGCGTTGCCGGCGGCGCAGCGCGAGGTGCTGCTGCTCGTGTGCGTCGAGGAGTTGAGCTACAGCGAGGCGGCGGCGGTGCTCGGGGTGCCGGCCGGCACGGTGATGTCACGCCTGTCGCGGGCGCGCGAGCATCTGCGAGCGTTGCTCGATACGGGGCCGGTGCAGGACCCGGGGCGCGATCCGTCGCAACGCACCGCGCCGCTCAGGGTGGTGGGGACGCTACGATGAACGACAACGATCTCGGCCACGGACGCGACGGCGAAGGCGTGCCGCCTGCTTCGCCTGAAGAGGACCTCACGATGCTGGGCGCTTTCGTCGACGGCGAACTGCCGGCGGGCGAGAGCGAGGCGCTGCAGGGGCGCCTCGCGGACGACCCGCGCGCGGCGGCACGCGTCGCGGCCTGGCGCGCTCAGAAGGCCGCGCTGCAGGCGTTGTGCGAAGGCGCGCGCGTGTCGGGCGAGGATGCAGCGCCCGGCGCCGCCGAAAAGGCAGACAGTGCGCCCGCCGTGCTCATTCTGCGTCCGGGCGTGCCGTGGTGGTGGCGCGCCGGCATCGCGGCGTCGTGGGTGGCGGTGGGTGCGGGGCTCGCGGTGGCGGCCACCGCGCTCGTGCCGCGCCTCGCGCCGGGCCTGGCTCCAGAACTGGCGGCCGTCTCGGCGCCGGCGGCCGTGCGCAGCGAAACGCCCGAGGCGTTCGCGCGCCGCGCCGACATCGCCTACGCGGTGTATTCGCCGGAGCAGCGGCATCCCGTGGAAGTGGGCGCGGCCGACGAGGCACACCTCGTCGCGTGGCTCTCCAAGCGGCTCGGCAAGCCGCTCTCGGTGCCGTCGCTGGCCGAATACGGTTACACGCTCGTGGGCGGGCGTCTCTTGCCCGGCAACACGGGGCCGGCTGCGCAATTCATGTACGAGAACGATGCGGGCGAGCGCCTCACGCTCTACGTGGGCAGTTCGGCAAGGGATAGGGACCCCGTGCGCCTTCTGCGCGATGGCAACCGCCGCACGTTTTACTGGAGCACCGAACGCACGGGCTACGCGCTCTCCGGTCCGCAGACAGAACCCAAGCTGCGCGAGATCGCGCTCGACGTGTGCGGCGCGCTGGGCGGCAAGCCCGGGCAGTGGTGATGCGCGACGCCGGCGGAGCGGGCCCATGAGCGACGCCGCGCGCCATCCCGCGCCCACCTTGCCTCCCCGCATCGACGCGGCCCGTTTCGCGCGTGCGCTCGCTGCGTTCGAAGGCATCGTGGGCGCGCCGAACGTCTGCCGCGGCGGCGCAGCGCTCGATCCGTATTTCGATCCGTTCGTGCCGCTCGCCGATGCGCACGCCTTCGCCCCTTCCGCTGCGATCCTCCCCGCGAGTGTCGAAGAGATCCGCGCGATCCTGCGCGTCGCGAACGAAACGCGCGTGCCGCTGTGGACCGTGTCCACGGGGCGCAACTTCGCCTACGGCGGCGCCGCGCCGCGTCTGGCGGGCTCGGTCGTGCTCGACCTGCAGCGCCTGAACCGCATCCTCGAGGTGGACGAGCGCCTTGCATGGGCGCGCGTCGAGCCGGGCGTGAGCTACTTCGATTTGCACGCGCATCTGCGCGAGCAGCATCTGCGCCTGTGGGTCGATCCGCCCGCGGCGGGCTGGGGCAGCGTGGTCGGCAACACGCTCGAGCGCGGCTTCGGTACGACCGCCTACGGCGACCACGCCGCGTCGCAGTGTGGCATGGAGGTCGTGCTCGCCAACGGCGACGTGGTGCGCACCGGCATGGGCGCGATCGCCAACGGCACGGCGTGGCAACTCTACCGGCCGGGCTATGGGCCCTCGTTCGATGCACTCTTTACGCAGTCGAACTACGGCGTCGTCACGAAGATGGGGCTCTGGCTCATGCCGGCGCCGCAGGCGTTCGTGATCGGCGAGATCCAGTTCGCGCGCGAGGACGATCTCGGCGTGCTTGTCGATACGCTGCGCGCGCTGCAACTCGGCGGCACGATACGCCAGCACGCGGCGATCGAAGGCGCGATCCGCCGCGCCGCGAGCCTCGCGCCGCGTGCCCGTTGGTACGAAGGCGAGGGCGCGATGCCCGAGTCCGCCGTCGCCGCGATGCAGCGCGATCTGAACGTGGGCCGCTGGAATCTGCATTACGCGCTCTATGGCGAGCCCGAGGTGATCGACGTGGAGCGGCGCATCGTCGAGCGTGCGTTTGCCGGCGTGCCGGGTGTGCGTTTCTCGGCGCGGCGCTATGCCGAAGGCGACGAACCGCAGGGCGGCGCTGACCGCAATCTCGCCGGCATTCCCGCGATGAGCGCGTTTCGCATGCTCGACTGGCGCGGCGGTGACGGCGCGCACGTGGACTTCTCGCCGCTGTGTCCCGCCGACGGCCGCGACGCGCTGCGTCAGTACGCGCTCGTCAAGGCGCGCGCGGCCGAGTACGGTTTCGATTACTACGGCGGTTTCACGGCGGCGGGGCGCTATCTGCATCACGTATTCGCCGCGATCTTCGCGCGTGAGCGCCGTGACGATGCTGCGCGCGCGGGGGACCTTCTACGCGCGCTGATGAGCGACGCGGGCGCGGCCGGCTACGGCGTCTACCGTTCGCATTTGCTCTACATGGATTACGCCGCGGCGCAGTACGCCTTCAACGACGGCGCGCTGTTGCGCCTCGCGCAAACCGTGAAAGACGCACTCGATCCACAAGGCGTGCTCTCACCGGGCAAGCAGGGCATCTGGCCCGAGGCGTGGCGTGCGGAGCGCGGCTATACGTGATCGATTTAATCAAGACTGCGTATCGATTGGCGGGTAGGATTCGTTGAAAGGCGCACGGAGGACTCGATGGACAGGCGGGCTTTTCTCTGCGATGCCGGTGCCGTGGCGCTAGGCGCGGCATGGCAGGCGCATCCGCTCAGCGTTGCGTTTGGCGAACGCGCGCCTCGCGCGGGTGCAGCGTATGCGCGTGGTGTTGCGGTGTACGATCCGGCGCTCGCCCAGGGCCGCGTGCTCGCACGCGCCGCGGCGCGCGCGGGATGCGTTGCGTGGGCCATCGGCGACGGCTGCGCCGACACGGCCGCTAGCGACATCGGCACCCTGTGGCACGCACGCATTGCAACGCGGCTCGAGCCCGGTGCGGCCTTGACTGGCGCGTTGCGTCCCTCGGACCGTTTCGTGCTCGCGCGGCTCGCCAGCGCGCGCGGGGTGACGCTGCGCGACTTCGCTTAGGCAACCTTGGCGATCGCGCATCGACATCTCACGTCGGCGGCTTCTTCGCCGCTTTCGCGATTTCCTCGTCGCGCAGCTGGCGGCGCAGGATCTTGCCGATGGTCGACTGCGGCAGGGACTCACGGAACTCCACGATGCGCGGCACCTTGTAGCCCGTGAGCTGCTGACGGCAGAACTGGATCAGCGCGGCCTCCGTGAGCGCGGGATCGCGCTTCACGATGAACACCTTCACGCGCTCGCCCTGCACCGGATCGGGCACGCCGATCGCCGCCACCTCGCGCACGCCGGGGTGCATCGCCACCACGTCCTCGATCTCGTTCGGATACACGTTGAAGCCCGACACGAGAATCATGTCCTTCTTGCGGTCGACGAGGCGGATATAGCCGCGCGCATCCATCACGCCGATGTCGCCGGTCGTGAGCCATCCATCGGCGAATACCTTCGCCGTTTCGTCCGGGCGATTCCAGTAGCCTTTCATCACTTGCGGACCCTTGACACAGAGCTCGCCGGCTTCGCCGATGCCGGCCCACGTGCCGTCGTCCCTGCGAAAGCGCACCTGCGTGGACGGCGCGGGCAGCCCGATCGAGCCTTCCGGATGCGCCTCGTCGCCCTCTGCATGCGCGATATCGACGGGATTCATCGAAACGATCGGCGAGCATTCGGTGAGACCGTAGCCTTCCACGACGGGCTTGCCCGTGACGGCCCGGAACCGGTCGGCGACGGCCTTCTGCATGGCCATGCCGCCCGCCATCGCGAGTTTGAGGCCCGAGAAGTCGCGCTGGCGGAACGCCGCGTTGTCGAGCAGTGCGCTATAGAGCGTGTTGACCGCGCTGATGCAACTGAACGTCTCGTGCTCCAGTACCTTCATCATGCGCTTCATGTCGCGCGGATTGGCGATCAGGATGTTGCGTCCGCCGAGTGCGAGGAAGATCAGCGCATTGATGGTGAGCGAATAGATGTGATAGAGCGGCAAGGGCGTAAGCACCGTCTCGGCGTTGGCGTCGAACTGGTTGCCAATCCACGCCTTTGCCTGCTGCACGTTCGCGAGCACGTTGCCGTGCGTGAGCATCGCGCCCTTCGCGACACCCGTGGTGCCGCCCGTGTACTGGAGGAACGCGAGATCGTCGGCATGGGTCGCCACCGGCGCGTGCGGGGCGCGCGCGCCTTGCGCGAGCGCATCGAGCAGGCGCACCGCACGCGGCAGGTGGTAGGGCGGCACCATCTTCTTCACGTGGCGCAGCATGATGTTGACGAAGCGGCCCTTGAGGTTCAGCCCTTCGCCCAGCAAGTCGCCGAGCGCCGTCACGACGATGCGTTGCACCTGCGTGCCGGGCAGCGCCGCTTCGAGCGTGGCGGCGAAGTTCTCGAACACGACGATGGTCTGCGCGCCGCTGTCCTGCAACTGATGCTCGAGCTCGCGCACGGTGTAGAGCGGGTTGACGTTGACGATCACGGCGCCGGCCTTGAGCGCGCCGAAGAGGGCAACCGGATACTGCAAGGTGTTGGGCAGCATGATCGCGACGCGCTCGCCCGGCTGCACGCCCGCGCCTTGCAGCCAGGACGCGAACGCCGTGGCCCTGCGGGCGAGTGCGGCGTAGGTCATCGGCGAGCCGGCGCTCACGTAGGCGACGCGCTCGCCGAAGCGCGCCGTGCAGTCGTCGAAGAAATGGGTGAGCGAGGCGTACTGGCTCGCGGCGATTTCGCGCGGCACGCCGGGAGGGTACGAGGCGTACCAGATGCCGTCGGTGTTGGGATCGGCCGCCTGAGGTGTGGCCGCCTGAGGTGCGGAAGCTGCCACGGGGCTCGCCGGATCGGGCTGGGGCGTTTCGCTCATGATGGATCTCCGGACGGTAGGGCAACCGAGTGCCTTTCATCATGCAACGCCACGCGCCGTGCGGCCAGGAGGTCTTACCCGGTGTGCGGGCGCGGGCGGCTCGACCATCGCCAAAACCAGCAAAAAAGGCCGTGCGGGCGAACCCGGCACGGCCTTTCATCGTGGTGCTGCGGTGCGGCGTTACGGGGCGGCCGCGTGCGGCACGTCAGACGCCCGACACCTCTTTCGCGGTCTGCGTCATGTCGATGCCTCGACGTTCGCGGCTGAACGGGATCAGCACCGCGATCACGATGGCGACCGTGCCGGCGACGATCGCCATGGCCATCGAGTAGTCCTGGTTGTGCGTTTCGGCGAGCGACGCCTGCAGCGTGGCGTTCACCGAAGCGAACAGGTTACCGAGCTGATAGACGAGGCCCGGGAAGGTCGCGCGCACTTCGTCAGGCGAAATTTCGTTGAGGTGAACCGGGATCACGCCCCAGGCGCCCTGCACCGAAATCTGCATGAGGAACGCGCCGAGCGCGAGCAGCACCGGCCCTTGCGAGAATGCCCACAGCGGCAGCACCGGCAGCGCGATCAGCGCGGCGATGAAGATTGCCTTGCGTCGGCCGATACTTTCGGAAATCCGGCCGAAGAAGAGGCCACCCACGATCGCGCCGATATTGAGCACGATGGTGATGATCGAAACCGTGTGCGGATCGAAGTGATGCTGTTCGCGCAGGAAGGTCGGATACAGATCCTGCGTGCCGTGCGAGAAGAAGTTGAACGCCGTCATCAGCACGATGGCGTACAGGGAAAGCTTCCAGTTGTGCTTGAGCGTGGTGAGCAGGCTCGGACGCGCGCGCTTTTCCATCTCCTTGAAAGCCGGCGACTCGGGTACGTGCATACGCACATAGACCACGAGCAGCGCGGGCAGCACGCCGACGAAGAACATGCCACGCCAGCCGATGTACTGATACAGCACGCCGAACACGATCGAGGCGAGCAGATAGCCGCTCGGGTAGCCCGCCTGCAGCAGCCCGGAAATGATGCCGCGCGACTTGGGCGGAATGGTTTCCATAGTGAGCGCCGAGCCCACGCCCCATTCGCCGCCCATAGCGACGCCGAAGAGCCCGCGCAGGACGATGAAGGTCGTGAGGTTGGGCGAGAAGCCCGTGAGCAGTTCGAGTATCGAGTAGCACGCGATGTTGATCATCAGCGTGGGACGGCGGCCGTATTTGTCGGCGAGGCGGCCGAATATCAGCGCGCCGAGCGGGCGCATGGCCAGTGTCAGCGTAATGGCAAATGCCACTGCCGGGATTTTGGTGTTGAATTCGGTGGCGATGTCTTTCAGAACGAAAACCATCAGAAAGAAATCGAATGCATCGAGCGTCCATCCCAGGTACGCCGCGATCGTGACGTTCTTCTGTTCACGCGTCCAGCTCATGTTGATTGTTCTCCTTTGATACTGGGGGCAATGCCATGTCTCCTGTCGATCGCGATGGGCGCTTGTGCACCTCGCGCGATCTCATGCACGTGTCGGCATTGCCTTGTGTGGCCTGGTTGTGTGGCTTGGGCGGCCCCCCCGCAATGGGCCACGCGCCAGCAGTGTACGCCCGGCATTAAACATTTGCATGCATCTTGACTGGAACCCGTAGTAATCCCTGGGGAATTCGGGTAAAGGCGAAAGCTTTTTGTTTTATGCGTAATTTAAATGTAATTTAAATGAAGGTAACTCAATGCGCGAATGAGTTAATCGATGCGCATGAACGAATGCAAACGAGCGGGCATTTACCCGCTCGAATCGGACGAATGATAGATATCGCGTGGACGGCGCCGCCGGCGCGTCGCAAAGAAAAACGGCGGCGCCGCGCTCGAAGCGCCGCGCCGCCGTTGTGCCGGTGATCAGACCCGGCGAGGCAACCCGCTATTAGAAGATGTTGCGAAAGCCGACGGCGACGCCGGTCTGGTTGTTGCGACCCGGGAAGTCGGCCGTTGTCGAGCCGGTGCCGCGCATGAAGTCGATCGTGCCATACACCTCGGTGCGCTTGGACAGCGAGTACTCGGCCAGCAGTACTGCCGAGTAGCGCACACCGGTGCTGAGCGTCACGCGGTCTTCATTCAGGCCGTTCTTTGCATGGTCGTAGTAATACGCTGCGGTCAGCTGCAGCGGCGAGCTGACCTGCCACGTTGCGCCGGCATAGAGACCGTTGTCGATGCGGTTGGTTTTCGTCACGGGCGTCACGAAGTTGATCGCCGCGGGCGAGTTCGCGGCTGCCATGGACTGGTCGACCACGCCGGTATTGTCCTGGCCCCACAGCCAGCCGCCGTACAGGTGGACCGGACCGAGCGCATAGACTGCGCCGAGGTTGGCCACGCGGTACTTGTTGTTGTGTGCGTCGCTATTCTGCTGGTAGCCCGCGAGCAGCGAGACCGGACCGGCTGCGTAGGTGGCCGTGAAGCCGTACATGTTGCTCGCGCCGACGCTGCCCGCCACGCCGCCGAAGCTGTACATGCCTTCGACTTCGAGGCCGCCGAACTTGCCGTCGTACTTGACCGAGTTGTTCTCACGCAGACCGTAGCCGAGCGCGCCCGGCAGCCAGCCGTCCTGGTCGAAATTGCCAACGGTCAGCGGGTCGAAGGTGTTGCCCAGTTGGTCGAACAGGGGCGTGTTCTGTCGGCCCATCGTGACCGTACCGTACTTGTTGCTCGACAGCCCCACGTACGCCATCCGGTTGAACAGCGTATTCGAGCTCGCCAGTTGGCCGTTCCAGAGGTTGAACCCGTTCTCGAGGCGGAACACGGCCGAGAGGCCGCCGCCCAGATCCTCGGCGCCCTTCAGGCCCCAGCGGCTGCCGGTGATCGGGCCTTGCGTCATCTGCAGCTCGTTGTCGTTGTGCGCGTTGGCGTTCGTCAGGTAGCGGATGCTGGTGTCGACGATTCCGTAGAGCGTGACCGAGCTTTGCGCGAAGCTGTGCTGGCAAGCCAGTGCGAGGGCGAGGCCGCCGACGGAGGATGCGATCTGGGTGTGTCTCACGGTGAAATCCTTTTCTTCTGCTGCGTGTTGTCAGTCCGTCGGACCGCCGGGGTGCCGGGGCCCGAATTTTTCGTGTGCCGGCCAGTGGATGCTGGCCGGGGGGCCGATGATAGACGCTTGGTGAAGGGGTGAAAACGCGGGCTGTCGCGCGCTTGCAACGGTTGCGCGCGCAATTAACTCCCCGCATGTTTGCTTTTTCAGCCTACCCAACCCGCATACGGCCGGTGGCAACAGCACAAATACCGTTTAATGAACGGTCGTGCTTTTCCCTATTTTTCTGACTAGCGGGCCTCGCTAGAATCGTTGGCATCTCATCGCGTTCCGCCATCCGGGAACGTCGGCCGGTCCACAAGACATCAAGGAGACGAAAGCATGCGGGTCAGGGAAATGTTCGAGCTGGGCGGTCAGGTCGCACTCATCACCGGCGGCTCGCGCGGGCTGGGTTTGCAGATGGCGCAGGCGCTCGGCGAGATGGGCTGCCACGTGGTGATCACGGCGCGCAAGGCCGACGAACTGGGTGAGGCGCAGAGCCATCTGCAGGCGCTCGGCATCAAGGCGACCACGATCGTGAGCGACCTGCAGCGCGCCGAGGCCGTCAAGCCGCTCGTCGACGAGACGCTGGCGGCCGGCGGTCAGATCGACATTCTCGTGAACAATGCGGGCGCCACGTGGGGCGCCCCCGCGGAGGATTATCCCGACGAGGCGTGGCACAAGGTCATGAACCTGAACGTGACCGCGCCGTTCTTCCTCGCGCGCGAAGTGGGCAAGCGCAGCATGATCCCGCGCCAGCGTGGCAAGATCATCAACGTGGCTTCGATTGCGGGCCTGAAGGGGTCGCTCGGGCCCATGCAGACCATCGCGTACAACACCTCGAAGGCGGCGGCCATCAACTTTACGCGTGCGCTGGCTGCCGAATGGGGCAAGTACAACATCAACGTGAATGCGATCTGCCCGGGGTTCTTTCCCTCGAAGATGTCGGCCGGGCTGCTCGACAAGCTGGGGCAGGTGGTGATCGACCACACGCCGCTGCACCGTCTCGGCGACGACGACGATCTCAAGGGCGCCGTGGTGTTTCTCGCGAGCCAGGCCTCGCGGCATATGACGGGTCAGTATCTCGCCGTGGATGGCGGCTCGAGCATCGTCTGATTCCGCGCGGTACGCGGCGCCAGCGCTCAGCGAGCAGTTGGCGGCCGCGTTCTTCACAAGTCTTGCCTGACGGAGCCCGCCATGTCCACGTCCGCCCCGACGCTTTCCGTACCTTCGCCGGCATCGCCCCAGCCAGCCTCGCCGCATTGGCCCGCGCATCTTTCGCCGCATCTGAGCATTCCGCAAACGAACCTCTTCTATAACGCAGAGGTCTCGGCGGCGCGCTATCCCGAGAAGCCGTTCATCGTTTTCTACGACACGCCCATTACGTTCGCGCAGTTCAAGGACGAGGCCGAGCGCATTGCCGGCTATCTGCAGCAGGAGTGCGGCGTGAAGGCCGGCGACCGCGTGCTGCTCTACATGCAGAACAGCCCGCAATGGGTCATCGCTTACTACGGCATCCTGCGCGCCAACGCCGTGGTCGTGCCGGTCAACCCGATGAACCTCACCGAGGAACTCGCGCACTACGTGGAAGACAGTGGCGCGACGACGGCTTTCGTCGCGCAGGATCTCTACCCGCGTGTTGCGCCGCTCGTCCAGGAGGGCGGGGGCCTCAAGCACCTGCTCGTTGCGACGTATAGCGACTATCTGAAGTGCGAGCCGTTTTCGCCGCCGCCCGAATTCGTGAGCGCGCCGCGCTCCGTGAGCGGCCCGGGCGTCGCGCACTGGGCCGACGTGCTCGAGGCGCGCTGCGTACCCGGAGCACTCACCGCCGGTCCCGACGACCTCTGCGTGATGCCCTACACCTCGGGCACGACGGGCAAGCCCAAAGGCTGCATGCACACGCATCGCAGCGTGATGGCGACCGCCGTGGGCGGCTGCAACTGGTTCGGAAGTAATCAGGATGCCGTACAACTTTCGGTACTGCCGCTCTTTCACGTAACCGGCATGCAGGGCGGCATGAACAGCCCGATCTACAACGGCTCGACCGTGGTGTTGCTGCCGCGTTGGGATCGCGATGCCGCGGCGCGTGCGATCGAGCATTACCGCATCAACGGCTGGCAGGCGATCTCGACGATGGTGGTGGACTTCATCTCGAACCCCCGCATTCACGAGTACGACCTGTCGAGCCTCGCCTGGATGCGCGGCGGCGGCGCGACGATGCCCGACGCGGTGGTGAAGAAGCTCAAGGATCTCACCGGGCTCGACTTCGTCGAGGGCTACGGCATGTCGGAAACCATGGCAGGCACCCATATCAATCCGCCGCAGCGCCCCAAGCCGCAGTGTCTCGGCATTCCGGTATTCGACGTCGACTCGCGCGTGATCGATCCGATCACGCTGGAGGAGGTGCCGCCAGGCGAGTCGGGCGAACTGATCATGCATGCGCCGCAGGTAATGCAGGGCTACTGGCGCAACCCCAAGGCGACGAGCGAAGCGTTCATCGAACGCGACGGCAAGCGCTTCCTGCGTACGGGCGACCTCGTGCGGCGCGACGAGGAAGGCTATTACTTCATGACCGACCGCCTCAAGCGCATGATCAACGCGTCGGGCTACAAGGTCTGGCCGGCCGAGGTCGAGGCGCTGATGTACCGGCACCCGGCGATCAACGAAGTGTGCATCATCGGTGCGCAGGACGCGCGCCGCGGTGAGACCGTGAAAGCCGTGGTCGTGCTCGATCCGAAACAGGTCGGCAGCGTGAACGAAGACGACATCATCGCCTGGGCGCACGACAACATGGCCGCGTACAAGGCGCCGCGCATCGTGCAGTTCGTGGACGCGCTGCCGAAGTCGGGCAGCGGCAAGATTCTGTGGCGCAAGCTGCAGGAAGAAGAGGCCGAGGCGCGCGGCAACGCCTGAGCGCGCAGGCCTGCGCGATTTCTCTTCGTTGTCCTTCAATCTCGAGCCCGTCTGGATCGGCGCGCTAGTGCGCGCCGATCCAGACGGGTTTCGTTCTTATCGGGCTCGCACGTTCGTGCGTGTGCATCAGGCGCCGGCAAGCGCGGGCAAGCCGCCTTCGCGCCAATCCTGCTCCATGGCGGCTGGCATGCCCCATTCCTGCGAACCGCGTGGAGCGGGCGCGCTGAGCGGCCATTCACCGGGCGCCTGGGCGTTCTTGCGGGCAAGGATCGCCTCGCACAGAAATTCCATGCTGTACGCCTTCAGCAGATGCGGGTGATTCGTCTCGATATAGGCGGCGACGCGCGCATGTTCACCGGCAATCGACGCGAGCGAATAGAGCGTGCGCGCATCCCAACGAAAACGCAGGCCCAGCTCGGCAAATGCCGTATTGAATGCGCACAGTTGCGCTTCCAGTTGACGATCGTGGCGGGTGTCCAGGTGGCTCATGGCTGTCTCCTCATGTCGAGTGGCGTGAAGCAAGAGTAGAAGCGCCAATGAATAAACGATAGTTAAAGTTTTTTTCGAAAAATATAAGAAAGACTGTATGGATCGCGGGTAAGCCCGCGAATCGAGCGAGACACGCACCCGGTACGCGTAAACCCGCTTAGCCACGAGCGTGTTACTGATATATTGTATTGCAAATATTAAATTCCCCAGCAGCGCCGGCTAAACAGAACGTTGGAGACAAGCGACCGATGTCCGCCGAAAGAGAACTCGTCACCGGGATGCCCCCGGTCACCTTGACGCTGGAGCCGATCAACGCAACCGCTTCGCTGCGCGATCAGGCTTACGCGAAGCTCAAGCAGGCCATTGCCGAAACCGACATCTACCGCTCGCGAGACGAGATCCGGCTAGACGAGAAGGAATTGACCGAGAAGCTCGGCGTGAGCCGGACGCCGGTTCGCGAGGCGATGACGCTGCTGGAACAGGAGGGTTTTCTGCGCACGGTGCCGCGCCGCGGTGTTTACATCCTGCGCAAGACGCGCAAAGAGATCGTCGAGATGATCTATATGTGGGCCGCGCTCGAAAGCATCGCCGCGCGTCTCGCCACGCAGCGCGCCTCGGACGACGACATCGCGGGACTGCGGCGCATGTTCGCGACCTTCGGCGATTCGACGCCCTCGGACCATATCGAGGAATACTCGGAAGCGAACATCATGTTTCACCAGTCACTGGTGGAGCTTTCGAAGTCGCCCATCATCGTCGACACCATCAAGAACATCTTCATGCATGTGCGCGCGATCCGGCGCATGACGATCGCGCAGAGCGATCGCGCGTCGCGCTCGATCGTCGAGCACATGCGCATTATCGAAGCGCTCGAGGCGCGCGACACCGAGCGTGTCGAGCAGCTCGTGCGGCAGCACTCGATCGAACTCGCGCTGTTCGTGGAAGCCAACTGCGATTTTCTGGACTGAAGTGTAGGGCGCGCCGCGTCGAGCCGCCGGTTCATATCGGTTCGGCGCATGAGTCAGCGGCATCGATACGCAGCTCGTCTGAATGCGCGTCGCGATGCTGAAAGAAAGGTATGGAGTCCGTAACAAGTTCGTCAGGACGTTTGGGCCGATTGAAGGTGCCTGCCCATGGTGTGCCGCATCAAAGTTTGCCGCCTGGCGAGCGATCGCACGAGACAGCAACGGTGGAGCGCGGCGCGACGCAGTGCAGCAAACGCGGCGTGGGTAAAAAAACGTCTTGACTAATATTGTGTGTGGAATATTGTATATCACTAATCACACAACGCCCCGCCAAAGAGGAGACGTCATGGCAGAAGCAGGCATCAACGAGGCACAGCAGAACCCTGTGCCGGAAGCGCAGCAAACGACCGATGGCTTTCATCTCGTCATCGACGCGCTGAAACTCAACGATATCGACACGATCTTCGGTCTCGTCGGTATTCCGATTACCGATCTCGCCCGTCTCGCGCAGGCCGAGGGCATGCGCTTCATCGGCTTCCGGCACGAGCAGAACGCCGGCAACGCCGCGGCCGTGGCGGGCTACATGACGAAGAAGCCGGGCATCTGCCTGACAGTCTCCGCGCCGGGTTTCCTGAACGGCCTCACGGCACTGGCCAACGCGACCACGAACTGCTTCCCGATGATCCTCATCAGCGGTTCGAGCGAGCGCGAGATCGTCGACCTGCAGCAGGGCGACTACGAAGAGATGGACCAACTCAACGCGGCGAAGCCTTATGCCAAGGCGGCGTATCGCGTGCTGCACGCCGAGGACATCGGCGTCGGCGTGGCGCGCGCGATTCGCGCGGCCGTCTCGGGCCGCCCCGGCGGCGTGTATCTCGACCTGCCAGCCAAGCTGCTCGCGCAGACCATCGACGCGGTGAAGGGTCAGCAGTCGCTCATCAAGGTCGTCGACGCGGCGCCGCGCCAGATTCCCGCACCGGATGCGGTGCAACGCGCTATCGACGTGCTCAGGAATGCGAAGCGTCCGCTGATCCTGCTCGGCAAGGGCGCCGCCTACGCCCAGGCCGACGCGCAAATCCGCGAACTGGTCGAGAAGAGCGGCATCCCGTATCTGCCGATGTCGATGGCCAAGGGTCTCCTGCCCGACACGCACGAGCAGTCGGCGTCGGCCGCGCGCTCGTTCGTGCTGGCCGAGTCGGACGCCGTGGTGCTGATCGGCGCGCGCCTGAACTGGCTGCTTTCGCATGGCAAGGGCAAGACCTGGGGCGCGGCTGCCGGCCCGAAGCACTTCGTGCAGATCGACATTGCGCCGACGGAAATCGACAGCAACGTCGCCATCGAAGCGCCCGTGATCGGCGACATCGGTTCATGCGTGGAAGCGCTCGTTGCAGCCATCGGCAATGACTTCCCGAAGCCGCCCGCAGAGTGGCTCGACGCCGTGGCCGAACGCAAGAACAAGAACCTGGAAAAGATGGCCGCGACGCTCGCGAAGAACCCGTCGCCGATGAACTTCCACAGCGCGCTGCGCGCCATCCGCGACGTGCTCAAGACGCGTCCCGACATCAATGTGGTCAACGAAGGCGCGAACACGCTCGACTACGCGCGCAGCATCATCGACATGTACCAGCCGCGCAAGCGCTTCGACTCGGGCACGTGGGGGATCATGGGCATCGGCATGGGCTTCGCGATCGGCGCAGCCGTGACGAGCGGCACGCAGGTCGTCGCGATCGAGGGCGACAGCGCGTTCGGCTTCTCGGGCATGGAGCTGGAGACGATCTGCCGCTACAACCTGCCGGTTTGCACCATCGTGTTCAACAACAACGGCGTGTATCGCGGCACGGACGTCAACCCGAGCGGCGGCTGCGACGTCGCGCCGACGGTGTTCGTGAAGAACGCGCGCTACGACAAGATGATCGAGGCCTTCGGCGGCATCGGCCATCAGGCGACGACACCGGAAGAACTGACGAGCGCGCTGCTCGAAGCGATCGCGTCGGGCAAGCCCACGTTGATCAACGCAGTCATCGACGAATCGGCCGGGACCGAAAGCGGCCGTCTCACGAATCTGAATCCGCAAAGCGCGGCAATGAAGAAATAAGCCCCATAGATCAGGTAGACCAGGAGATACGAGAAATGAGCAAACCCCTCGACGGTATCAAGATCATCGACTTCACGCACGTACAGGCCGGTCCCGCCTGCACGCAGATGCTCGCGTGGTTCGGTGCGGACGTGATCAAGGTGGAGCGCCCGGGCGCCGGCGACGTGACGCGCTCGCAGCTGCGCGACATTCCCGAAGTCGATGCGCTGTACTTCACCATGCTCAACAGCAACAAGCGCTCGCTCACGCTCGACACGAAGAAGCCCGAAGGCAAGGAAGTGCTGGAGAAGCTGATTCGCGAATCGGACGTGATGGTCGAAAACTTCGGCCCCGGCGCGCTGGACCGCATGGGCTTCACGTGGGAGCGCATCAAGGAACTCAACCCGAAGATGATCGTCGCTTCGGTGAAGGGCTTCAGCGAAGGCCACCACTACGACGACCTCAAGGTCTACGAGAACGTCGCACAGTGCGCGGGCGGCGCGGCTTCGACCACGGGCTTCTGGGACGGTCCGCCCACGGTGAGCGCCGCTGCGCTCGGCGACAGCAACACGGGCATGCACCTCGCCATCGGCATTCTCACGGCGCTGATCGGCCGCGACAAGACCGGTAAGGGCCAGAAGGTGGCCGTATCGATGCAGGACAGCGTGGTCAACCTGTGCCGCGTGAAGCTGCGCGACCAGCAGCGTCTGGACCGCCAGGGTTTCCTTGAGGAATACCCGCAGTATCCGCACGGCACCTTCAGCGACGTCGTGCCGCGCGGTGGCAACGCGGGCGGCGGTGGACAGCCGGGCTGGGTTCTGAAGTGCAAGGGCTGGGAGACGGACCCGAACGCGTACATCTACTTCACGGTGCAGGGCCACGCGTGGGAGCCGATCTGCCGCGCCCTGGGCAAACCCGAATGGATCGACGATCCGAACTACGCTACGGCGCAGGCGCGTCAGCCGCATATCTTCGACATCTTCGCGACGATCGAAGCGTGGCTCGCCGACAAGACCAAGTTCGAAGCGGTCGACATCCTGCGCAAGTTCGACATCCCGTGCGCGCCGGTGCTCAGCATGAAGGAAATTGCCAATGACCCGTCGCTGCGCGCTAGCGGTACTATCGTCGAGGTGCCGCACAAGGAGCGCGGCTCGTACCTCACGGTGGGCAGCCCGATCAAGTTCTCGGAGCTGAAGCCGGAGATCACGGGTTCGCCGCTGCTCGGCGAGCACACCGACCAGGTGCTGGCCGACCTCGGTTACACGCCGCAGCAGATCGCGGCGCTGCACGAGGTGCGCGCGGTTTGAGTTCCGCATCGAGTTCCACAAGCTGAACGCAGGAAGCGGGCGCGGCCAACGCTGTGCCCGCGCAGCACCGCAATACCAGACTGGCAGGCAGGACGCCGCGCGGCATGTGCAATGCGTGCCGCGCGGCGACGATAAACGACTCACCCCACATAGTCATCGCCATGCAATCCGCCATCGATTTCGAGCAGTTCGCAAACGCCATCGGGGACGCCATCGTCATCTCGGACGCAGCCGGCGACATCACCTTCTGGAATCCCGCGGCCACGCGCATGTTCGGCTATACCCAGGAAGAAGCGCTCGGCAAGACGCTCGACGTGATCATTCCCGAGCGGCTGCGCGGGCGCCATTGGGAGGGCTATCACAAGACGATGGCGACCGGCCAGACGCGCTATGGCAACGACGTGCTGCGCGTGCCGGCCGTGGACAAGGCGGGCAAGGCGCTTTCCATTGCCTTCACCGTGGCGTTGCTGCACTCGCCGCAGGGCGAACTCGACGGCATCGTCGCCGTGATCCGCGACGAGACGGTGCGGTTCCAGGAGGAGCGCGCGCTCAAGAAACGCATCACCGAACTCGAAGCACAGGCCCAGCAATCCTGAAACCCGCTGAAACCTCGGGAGCTCTTCGATGCACACCGAAAGACTCGGACATTTCGAGGTCGAACTCTCGGCCCGGCAAATGATTCACAACGGCGGCTGGGCCGCGTTTGCCGCGATCCACGCGGTCGAGGCCGCTGCCGACGAACCGGCGGCCGCAGTCTTGCCCCGTCAATGGGTGGTCGACGAAACCGTATTCGAAAGCGAGGCGGCTGCGATTGCCGGCGCACGGCAGGCGGCGCTCGCTTTTCTCAAGAGCGGCAATTCGCCCAGCCTGGGCGTGTCATAGGGCAAAGCCCTCATCGAGCCGCGGCACACAAAGAATTCCAACATCCGGCAAAAATCTAAACCGCATGGGGCCGGAATAAGGCGCTGAAGCGCCAACTCTGGCCGACATAGGAGACGTTTCATGAAGTCGTGGCTACGCTTTCGGCGCGCCAGATGCATTGGCGCGCCGCCCATTTCGTATGGTCTCGCCGCATCGCTCTCTGTTGTGAACGACGGAGGCGCATCATGGCGATGACCATTGCGGTCCCCCGCGAGACACTCGAAGGCGAACGACGCGTCGCGGCGACGCCGGAAAGTGTGGCACAACTAATCAAGCTCGGTTATGCCGTGGAGGTCGAAACGGCGGCGGGTGTGAATGCGTCCTACCCGGACGACGCATATCGCTCGGCAGGCGCGCGTGTCGTGGACGACGCGCAAGCGCTCTTGAGCGGCGCGGATATCGTCGTCAAGGTGCGTCCGCCTTCGAGCGAAGAGGTGCAGCGCCTGAAGCCCGGCGCGACGCTGATCGGTTTCATCTGGCCCGCGCAGAACGCTGCGCTGCTCGAACAACTCGCGGCGCGCGAGGTCACGGTGCTCGCGATGGACTGCGTGCCGCGCATCTCGCGCGCGCAGAAGCTCGACGCGCTGAGTTCGATGGCGAACATGGCCGGCTATCGCGCGGTCGTCGAGGCGGCCCAGCATTTTGGGCGCGTTTTCACGGGGCAGATCACGGCGGCGGGCAAGATGCCGCCCGCCAAGGTGCTCGTGATCGGCGCGGGCGTGGCGGGGCTTGCGGCGATCGGCGCCGCGCGCGGTCTTGGCGCCATCGTGCGCGCGTTCGATACGCGCCCCGAAGTCGGCCAGCAGGTCGAAAGCATGGGCGCGGAGTTCCTGAGCATCGACATCGAGGAGGAGGGCGGCGGCTCGGGCGGGTACGCCAAACAGATGAGCGCGAAGTTCATCGAAGCGGAGATGGCGCTGTTCGAGGCCCAGGCGCGCGAGGTCGACATCATCATCACGACCGCGCTCATTCCCGGCAAACCGGCGCCGCGGCTCATCGACGCGAAGACGGTGGCGTGCATGCGCGCGGGCAGCGTGATCGTCGACATGGCGGCCGAGCAGGGCGGCAACTGCGAATTCACCCGCCCCGGCGAAGTCGTGAATGCGAACGGCGTGACCGTGATCGGTTACACGGACCTGCCGAGCCGCATGGCGAACCAGTCGAGCCAGCTCTACGCGACCAATATCCGCCATCTGCTGACCGATCTCACGCCCGCGAAGGACGGCGAGCTGAAGCTCGACATGGACGACGTCGTGCAGCGCGGCACCACCGTCATGCAGCGCGGCCAGGTGTGCTGGCCGCCGCCGCCGGTACAGGTCTCGGCGACGCCGCAAGCGGCTGCGCAGACGAAGCCCGTTGCCGTCGCGACTGGCGACGCGAAAGAAGCCACCGCGCAGGCCGCGCGCCGCAACGGTGTCTGGTCGCTCGCGGCGCTCGTCGTTGCCGCGTTGCTGTTGCTCGCGCTCGGCGCGGTCGCGCCGCCCGCGTTCGTCGCGCACTTCGCGGTGTTCGTGCTGGCCGTGTTCGTCGGCTATCAGGTGGTCTGGAACGTCACGCCCTCGTTGCATACGCCGCTCATGAGCGTGACGAATGCGATCAGCGGAATCATCGTGATCGGCGCATTGCTGCATCCGGGCAACGCCAGCACGATCGTGACCGTGCTGGCGGGCATTGCGCTCGTCGTCGCGACCATCAACATCGCGGGCGGCTTTCTCGTCACCCAGCGCATGCTGAAGATGTTTCAACGGACCTGAGGAGACGTCATGCTCAACGGAATCGGCAACATGGCGTGGCTCGGCGCGGCGACGCTCTTCATCCTCAGCCTCCGTGGGCTGAGTCATCCCGCCAGCGCGCGGCGCGGCAACCTCTATGGCGTGACCGGCATGGTGATCGCCGTGCTCGCCACGCTGCTCGTCACGGGCGGTGCGGGCCTGCAAATCGCGCTCATCGCCGCGCTGGTGGGCGGCGGGCTCGGCGCGACGCTCGCGCGCCGCGTGGAGATGACGCAGATGCCGCAGCTCGTCGCGGTGCTGCACAGCTTCGTCGGCCTCGCGGCCACGCTCATCGCCTTTGCGAACTTTCTCTCGCCAAAGATCGCGATGAGCGGCGTCGAGCGCGCGATTCACGACACCGAGATCTACGTCGGCGCCTTCATCGGCACGGTCACGTTCAGCGGTTCGATTGTCGCGTTCCTGAAGCTGCAGGGCACGGTGAGCGGCAAGCCGCTCGTGCTGCCCGCGCGGCATCTGCTCAACGCGGTCGTGCTGGGCGCGTGCATCGTGCTCGGTTATCGCTTCGTCAGTGCTCCTGATGGCGGCGACGCACTCTACGCGCTGATCGTGATGTGCGTGCTGGCGGCGGCGCTCGGCGTGCACCTCGTGATGGCGATCGGCGGCGCGGACATGCCCGTGGTGGTCTCGATGCTCAACAGCTATTCGGGCTGGGCCGCAGCGGCAACGGGCTTCATGCTCGATAACGACCTGCTCGTGACGACGGGCGCGCTGGTGGGATCGAGCGGCGCGATTCTCAGCTACATCATGTGCCGCGCGATGAATCGCAGTTTCGTTTCGGTGATCCTCGGCGGCTTCGGCGCGGTGAGCGCTACGGCAAGCGAGACTCCGCAGGGCGAAGTCGTATCGACCAGCGTGGACGAAGTCGGCTCGCTGTTGCGCGACGCGCAGGAAGTCGTGATCGTGCCGGGCTATGGCATGGCCGTCGCGCAGGCGCAAGGCACCATCAGCGAGATCACGCGGCTGCTGCGCGCGTTGGGCATTCGCGTGCGTTTTGGCATTCACCCCGTTGCGGGGCGCTTGCCTGGCCACATGAACGTGCTGCTCGCGGAAGCGAAGGTGCCTTACGACATCGTGCTCGAAATGGACGAAATCAACGAAGACTTCACGAGCACCGACGTCGTGCTCGTGATCGGCGCGAACGATATCGTCAATCCGGGCGCGCAGGAGGATGCGGGCAGCCCGATCGCCGGCATGCCGGTGCTGGAGGTGTGGAAGGCGCGCACCGTGGTCGTCTCCAAGCGCAGCATGGCGACGGGGTACGCGGGCGTGGACAATCCGCTCTTCTATAAGGACAACACACGAATGTTGTTCGGCGATGCGAAGGGCAGCGTCGACGCGCTACTCCGGCAACTCGAAGCGGCTTGACGTTTGAAGCAAGGAGCGGCGGATTTCAGTCTGCCGCGCTGGTGGTAACGCGGGAAATGGTGCACGCACCGGGGTCGAGGCGATGCGAAACCGGCCCGCGCGCAATCACAACGGACGGAGACAGACAAGTGGCATATACCGATCGTATCGATGGCGGCTACCCGGCCCGGCGGCACAACCGCTGGGTGCAGCTCGTTGCCGGCATTCTCTGCATGGGGCTCGTGGCGAACCTGCAGTACGCGTGGACGCTCTTCGTCGTGCCGATGGACGCACGGCATCACTGGGGGCAGGCTGCGATCCAGCTCGCCTTTTCGATTTTCATCGTGACGGAAACGTGGCTCGTGCCGGTGGAGGGTTGGCTCGTAGACCGTTTTGGCCCGCGCCCCGTGGTGATGGGCGGCGCGTGCTGCGTGGCGCTCGGCTGGGTGCTCGACGCGTGGGCGCCCGCGCTGCCGGTGCTATACGTCGCGGCAGTCATCTCGGGCATCGGCGCGGGGTGCGTGTACGGCACGTGCGTCGGCACCGCGCTCAAATGGTTTCCGGACCGGCGCGGTCTCGCCGCCGGCATGACGGCGGCAGGCTTCGGCGCGGGCGCGGCGCTCACGGTCATTCCGATCTCGAACATGATCCAGCAGTCGGGCTATGAGCGCGCGTTCGTGTTCTTCGGACTCCTGCAGGGTGCCTGCATCATGCTGCTCGCGCTGGTGATGGTGCGGCCGAAGCCTCCCGTTCACGCGGCGGGCATGAAGCGCATCGTGGCGACGAAGACCGACTACACGACGAGGCAAATGGTTCGCGCTCCCGTATTCTGGGTGATGTATGCGATGTTCGTCTGCGTGGCGGCGGGCGGCATCATCGCGACGGCGCAGATCGGCCCGATCGCGAAGAGCTACGGCTTCGCCTCGATGCCGGTTACGCTCGTCGCGGCGACGCTGCCGCTGCTCACCATGACGCTGTCGATCAACAATCTCTGCAACGGCTTTACGCGGCCGCTGTGCGGGCTCATTTCGGATCGCATCGGCCGCGAGAATACGATGTTCATCACGTTTCTCGGCGAGGGGCTCGCGCTGCTGGGCTTGCGCGCGTTCGGCCACGACCCGTATCTCTTCATGCTGTTCTCGGGGCTCGTGTTCCTGTTCTACGGCGATATCTTTTCGAACTTTCCGGCGACCTGCGCCGATACGTTCGGAGCGAAATACGCGGCCGGCAACGCGGGCACGCTCTATACCGCGAAGGGGACCGCGGCGATGCTCGTGCCTGTCGCGACGCTGCTGGCGATCCACGGCGGCTGGAACATGGTGTTCGACATGGTCGCCTGCGTGGCGATGATGGCGGGCGTGAGCGCCAAGGTGATCTTGCAGCCGATGCGCCGGCGCTGGATCTTTCAGTCGGGTGAGGAGGCGAGGATTGCCGATTCGGCGTTCGTCCCTTCGCCGCTGGGCTCGCATGAGTGAGCGCGATTGATGGGCGCGCCCTGACGCGCTATGGGCGGGCGGTGCGGTCGTGATCGCGGCGTGCGCTTGCGGGGCGCAATGCCCGCATCAGCCGCGCCGCGCTCTGGAGTCTTGCGCGCACGCGTGAGCGCCGTACGCGCCGCGTATCGATGCAGGCCTGATCGCGACGCGGGTCCGCCTCGGCGGATCGCTCGTTTTCCAGCCCGAGATGGGCGTAACGGCCCTCGCTGGCGCTCTTGTCGAGCCAGTGCTCGGGCAGCCGGGTTGCGAGCAGCCAGGTCGCGGCAGCGCCAAGGCTGACGGCGACGATCGCTGCGACGACAACGAATTCCATTCGGTCTTCCTCAATCGACTTGTCATGGGTTGGCACGCACGCGCCGTGCCGTATGGCAATGTATACCATGAAACATAACGAAGAGAGTCAAGCGGATCCGGGCCGAAAAGCAAAAAAGCCCGCAGATTTGCGGGCTTTTTCGATGAATCCTGGGTGCTGCGAGTTCTGCTTGATGAGACGTGGTGCCCAGGAGAGGACTCGAACCTCCACAGTGTTGCCACCGCCAGGACCTGAACCTGGTGCGTCTACCAATTCCGCCACCTGGGCACGTCTTCAAGCTAGAAGAAAATTGTGACGTGAATTCGCGTGTCTGTCAATAGATCTTTTCAAAAAATCTTCATCCCGGGAACGGGGCTGCTGCGTTTTGCGCGATAGCAGGGCAGTTGTACTCGTTGCCTACGCCGGAAATGAAAAAGGCCGGCATAAAGCCGGCCTTTTGAATCTGGTGCCCAAGAGAGGACTCGAACCTCCACAGTGTTGCCACCGCCAGGACCTGAACCTGGTGCGTCTACCAATTCCGCCACCTGGGCAAGGTGTCGTTTGCTGTTCAACGTGTTGTGCAGCAAAGACCGAAATTATAGCGGGATCGGAACGGCTGTCAAGCGTTTTGTGGAAGGTGATGAAACGCGCCTGCCGAAGCGTTGCAGACCGCGTGGAGTGGCCGTCTCGTCGGGCCGCGAGGCCGCTCCCACGGCTCGTAGGGTGCGATGCGGGTGTTAGAATGCCTCGCAGAAGTTCCGCCGGCAAAAGTCCGTGATTCAGGTGCTGCGTGCAGCGTGGCGCACGCAACGCGAGCGGTCAGGCAATCCACGTTACGGGCCGGCAGATTGCAGCACTCGAAGACCGGGCGCCGCCTGCATGTATCGCACATTCAGGCCGCGCAAAATCCGACGTCCACGCAACGAGAACAACCATCGATAAGCCCTTGAGCAAATATCCGTATCCGATTCCCAGCCGCGAAGAGATTCTCGGCGTGCTGCGGACCAGCGACTCGCCGTGCACCGCGAACGATATCGCCGAGGCGCTCTCCATCAAGCGCCAGGAGCGTGAAGGGTTCTTCAGGCGGCTCGCCGCCATGGAGCGCGACGGGCAGATCCGGCTCGACTCGCGCGGCCACTACCAGCTCGCCCATCCTTCGAATTTCGTCGCCGGGCGTGTGCAGGGTCATCGCGACGGCTACGGCTTCCTCGTGCGCGACGACGGTCAGGACGACCTGTTCCTGCCGCAAGGCGAAATGCAGAAGGTCATGCACAACGACCGCGTGCTCGCGCGCATCGTCGGCTATGACCGGCGCGGGCGGCCGGAAGGGCATATCGTCGAAGTCACCGACCGTGCGAACCGCAGTGTCATCGGGCGCCTGCTCAACGAGAACGGCGCGTTGATCGTTGCGCCGGAAGACAAGCGCATCGGCCACGATATTCTCGTCACGCAGAATCCCAAGAAGGCCAAGGTCGGCCAGGTCGTGGTCGTCGAGCTCACCGATTTCCCCAGCCGCCACTCGCAGCCGCTCGGCCGGGTGATGGAAGTGCTCGGCGATATCGACGACCCGGGCATGGAGATCGAGATCGCCGTGCGCAAGTACGGCGTGCCGCACGAGTTCAGCAAGCCCGCGCTCGACGAAGCCGCGAAGCTGCCCGACGCCGTGCGTCCCACTGACATTCGTTATCGCGTGGACCTGCGCGACGTGCCGCTCGTCACCATCGACGGCGAAGATGCGCGCGACTTCGACGACGCCGTCTATTGCGAGCCGATGCAGGTCGGCCGTGGCGAGGGCTTCCGCCTGATCGTCGCCATCGCCGACGTCTCGCATTACGTGCTGCCGGGCGGCGGTCTCGATGTGGACGCGATCGAGCGCAGCACGTCGGTGTACTTCCCGCGCCGCGTGATCCCGATGCTGCCCGAGAAGCTGTCGAACGGGCTCTGTTCGCTCAATCCGCACGTCGACCGCTGCGTGCTCGTGTGCGACATGGTGATCACCGCGCGCGGCGAGATCAAGGCGTACCAGTTCTATCCGGGCGTCATGCACTCGGCGGCGCGGCTCACGTATACTGAAGTCGCGGCGGTGCTCACCAACACCAAGGGCCCCGAGGCGACACGCCGTGCGGCGCTGCTGCCGCAACTGCAGAATCTCTATGGCGTGTACAAGTCGCTGTTCGCCGCGCGCCAGAAGCGCGGTGCGATCGATTTCGACACGACTGAGACGTATATCGTCTGCAACGCGCAAGGCAAGATCGAGCAGATCGTGCCGCGCCAGCGCAACGACGCGCACAAGCTGATCGAAGAGTGCATGCTCGCAGCCAACGTGTGCGCGGCCGACTTCATGAAGCGCCACAAGCACCCGGGCCTGTACCGCGTGCACGCGGGGCCGACGGCCGAAAAGCTCGAAAACCTGCGTACCTTCCTGCGCGGCATGGGCCTTTCGCTCGGCGGCGGCGACACGCCGCACGCGAGCGACTACGCCGCGCTGATGGCGCACATCCGCGACCGGCCCGACGCGCAGATGCTGCAGACCATGCTGCTGCGCTCGATGCAGCAGGCCGTGTACAGCCCGGACAATATCGGTCACTTCGGTCTTGCCTACGAGGCGTACGCGCACTTCACGAGCCCGATTCGCCGCTATCCCGACCTGCTCACGCACCGCGCGATCTACGCGATCCTGCAGGGCAAGAAGTACCAGCCGCAGGCACCCGATGGCGTCGAGCTCAATACCGCGCTCTCGCCGCGCGCCCGCGCGCTGCAGGCCGAGGACGAGGAGAAGCGCGGCAAGCGCGCGCGCGGCGCCAACACGGCGATCTGGGAAGAACTCGGCCTGCACTGCTCGGCGAACGAGCGCCGCGCCGACGAAGCCTCGCGCGACGTCGAAGCCTGGCTCAAGTGCTACTTCATGCGCGACAAGCTCGGCGAAGAGTACGGCGGGATGGTGAGCGGTGTGACGTCGTTCGGCATTTTCGTGCAGCTCGACGCGCTCTTCATCGAAGGCCTCGTGCACGTGACGGAACTGGGCTCGGACTACTTCCAGTACGACGAGATCAAGAACGAGCTGCGTGGCGAGCGCACCGGCATTCGCTATCGCCTGTCGGACCGCGTGCGCGTGCAGGTGAGCCGCGTGGATCTCGACGCGCGCAAGATCGACTTCCGCCTCGTGCGCGATACGCCCGTGAAGCCGGGCGGCAACCGGCCGATGCCGGTCGACAAGAGCGGCATGGAGGGTGGTCCGCGCGTGCGTGCGCTGCAGGGCGGCGACATGGCGCGCCAGAAGAAGGCTGCGCCGGCGCCGAGCGTCGCGGTGAAGGAGGCGCGCGCAGCGCGCGGCGCCGCCAAGACCGCGAAGAAGCGCTCGGCCGTGAAGCCGACGCCCAAGAAGCAGGCGCCGCGCAAGAAGCGCTGAGCACCTGCATGCGGAGCGCCAACGTGCTCCGCAGCCGTTTCATTATCCGGGCCGCGCCGCCGTGCGCGCGCCCGGTTTTTTCACTTGCCGGCCGCGTCGGCTTTTGCCACATGCGCGCGCGGCTTGCATACGCCGGACCGCACGACGCGGCCGGCTGACTATCGTTGTCGGCGGCGCTGTATCTGCGTCGCAAAACGTTCATCAGAGGTTGGTTCAGTCATGTCACGTCTCAAGGTTCTTTACGGGTTTCATGCGGTGACCGCACGCTTGCGGCACGACGCGTCCACGGTCGAGGATGTCTACTACGATCCGACGCGCCGCGACCGCCGCATGCAGGACTTCCTGCACACCGCGAAGGAAGCCGGCGCGCGCGTGATCGCAGCCGACGAAACGCGCCTCTGGGGTCTCGCGCACACGGAGCGCCACCAGGGCGTGGTGGCCCGCGTCCACGATCTGGCGCTCGCGCAGAACCTCGCTGAGCTGCTCGACGGCATCCAGGGCTCGCCGCTCTTGCTCGTGCTCGACGGCGTGACCGATCCGCACAATCTCGGCGCGTGCCTGCGCGTGGCCGACGCAGCCGGCGCGCACGCCGTGATCGCCCCGCGCGACCGCGCCGTGGGTCTGAACGCCACGGCCGCGAAGGTGGCGAGCGGCGCGGCGGACACCGTGCCCTATATCACCGTGACGAATCTCGCGCGTGCGCTGCGCGAACTCAAGGACGCGGGCGTGTGGGTGGTCGGCACCGCCGGCGACGCTAGCGCGAGCCTCTACGAGACGAAGCTCGACGGTCCCGTGGCGCTCGTGCTGGGCGCCGAAGGCGAGGGCATGCGCCGCCTCACGCGCGAAACCTGCGACGAAGTCATGCAGATTCCGATGGCGGGCACGGTCGAGAGCCTGAACGTTTCCGTGGCGTCGGGCGTGTGCCTGTTCGAAGCGGTGCGCCAACGCGCGGCCGCGCGCTGAGCGCCGACCGGTCGCCCGCGGGATGACCTGCCGCGCGATCCTGCGAGATGCGGGCAGCCCGTGCCCGCATCTCCGGTAAACTATGCGGATTCCGCGTTTTTCTCCTCCTCGGGCTGTACTCCCATGACTCAAGACGAACTCAAGCAACTGGTCGGCCAGGCCGCCGCCGACTATGTCAACGCGAACGTGCCGGAAGGCGCCGTGATCGGCGTCGGCACGGGCTCCACCGCGAACTGCTTCATCGACGCACTGGCGGCGAGCAAGGGCCGCTACCGCGGCGCCGTGTCGAGCTCGGTCGCGACCACCGCGCGCCTCGAAGCGCACGGCTTCAAGATTTTCGACCTCAACGAGATCGAATCGCTGCCCGTGTACGTGGACGGCGCCGATGAAATCGACGGCGCCGGCGCCATGATCAAGGGCGGCGGCGGCGCGCTCACGCGCGAGAAGATCGTCGCGTCGGTGTCGGACGTGTTCGTCTGCATCGCCGATGCGAGCAAGCGTGTCGACGTGCTCGGCCAGTTCCCGCTGCCCATCGAAGTCGTGCCGATGGCGCGCACGGCCATTGGCCGCCGCGTGACGGCGCTCGGCGGCGTGCCGGTGCTGCGTGTGCAAAAGGACGGCTCGCCCTTCATCACCGACAACGGCAACGAGATTCTCGACGTGAAGGGCCTGCGTATCAGCGACCCGCGCACGCTCGAGGCGCATGTCAACGCATGGCCGGGCGTGGTGACGGTGGGCCTGTTCGCCGCACGCGGCGCGGACTTCTGCCTGCTCGGCGGTGAAAACGGCGTCGAGCGCATCGATTACCGCAAGGCCTGAGCGGCCTCGCGCGAGCGGCGCGTGCAACAGGCTTGCGCCTGATTGCCTGTGCGCTGCCGCTCTTTATTCCGGCAGGCCTGCGTGGCCTGCCGAACCGAACATCGCGATTAATCATTAAAAGAACGCGATTTTCCGATCTGGTTGTCCGTGCATCCATCTGAAACTTCAATTCGCCTTTCGATTATTATTGAAAGGAAATCCCCCAATTCAAGGTCATCGAAAATCACTACGTTGAGAACCGCACACAAAAATGCGAATGACGTAGCAATAGTCTGACTGTCTGAGATATAAATTCACCGTCCGGCGACGTTATGCAAACGGTTCGCTAAAAGAGACGTCGAAACGACCGGGCAGGGGAAGGGCGGCGCGCAAAAATGCGCAGCGGCCCGAGGGTTTCTGTCAGGCAGTGCGTGAGAGTGACTGGCGTACGCCGTGCGGTACACGGGGAAATAATGATAACAGCGGGTGTTGAGCGATTTGTATCGGACTGCTATTCAATGGAGTCCGCGAAGCGTACGGGGCTTTACGGGGCATTCCTTTCTGTTCTCCGGATTTTCAATTCTGCATGACCGCCTGATTTAGGCGAGTGCGTAAAGCTTAAGGCGTTCTGCGCGCGAGTTTTAATCTGGTCACTCCGTTAAACGGTCTTCCCGGTATCGGGATGGTCCGCGGGGATATTCGCGCGTTTTAAATGCAGCAATTTAATCGGTATGGCAATTGAAGTCGTGTTAAATGCGCCCGCGCTATCAGGGGGAGTGCGCGCGCATTCATCCAACGTTCCCCTGTTTTATCAGGAAGACCACAATCATGAAGAAGATTCAGGCCATTTCGCTCGCCGCCATGCTCTCTTTCGGTTCGGTTGCCGCATTTGCAGGCGGTGCCGGCGGCATGGGCGCGCCGTCGTCCTCCACCACGTCGGCGGTGGGCGCAGCGGGCGTCGGCTTTGGTGCGACGGCACTCACGTCGAACTCGACCTCGTCGGTCAACGGCAGCTTCACGTCGGCGCTGACGGTGCCGGGCCATATCGACGCCACCGTGTCGCAAGGCAACCAGTCGTTTTCGAACGCGAGCCTCACGTTCGGTTCGAGCTACACGACGCAAAACGGCAACTCGCAGACCTACGGCCAGACGGCTAGCGGCTACGTCGGCCAGACCGGCACGACGACCACGAACCAGAATTCGTCGACGCTCGGCTTCACGAGCGCCACGCAGTCGGGCTCGCAGAACTTCAACTCGTCGGTGATCAACACGTCGTTCGACGGTTCGAGCGGCAGCTACGGCGGCTCGGGCTTCACGTCGAACGCGACCGCGAACGGCAGCGGCACGGCCAATGCGGACGGCGGCGTCGGCATCGTCGCAGCGGGCGGTTCGGGTTCGCTCACGGGTGGCATGCACTGGTAATCCGAACGGGTCAGCCGTTTACTAGCGCGTCGGAGAGGGGGCGCAGCCCCCTTTCCGTTCACGGAGAGAAGAATGAGCAAGCTGAAGCAAAAAATTGCCGTTGCCGGGGTGTTGCTGTTTGCAGGCGCCGCGTGGGCGCAAACCACGCCGACGATGACGTCGGGGACCACGTCTACGTCGAGCCAGACGAGCACCGTCTCCAATACCGTCGTATTGCCGAGCGGCGGTACGTCGGACGTCACGTATCACGGCGGCTACGATGTACGCACGACGCCTACGGTCTACGCGCCGGCCCTGACGGCCTCGGTGACCGAGACCTGCTGGGGCAGTATTTCCGCCGCGGTGTCGGTGGTGGGCGTGGGCGCGACGGCCGCGGGCACCATCAAGGATATGGACTGCAACAAGCGCCTGAATGCGGCCGTGGCCTGGCGCATGGACCGCAAGGACATCGCGTTCAACATCATGTGTCAGGAAGACGACTTCCGCGAGGCTGCCGCGCTGACCGATCATCCTTGCGGCGACAATCGCAAGGTCGCGAAGAACGACGGCGCACCCGTGCAATTGCGCAATGCCGACACGAGCCCGGATCCGAAGCTTCAGGAGCCGACCGACCCGTTCGTGCGCGAACGCGAGCACTTGCCCGCCTTGCCGCTTGCGCAGGCGCTCGTGCCTTCGGCCCATTGAGTCCGGCAAGGCTGAAGAGAAGAGGGCGCTCTCCTGTTCTCTCCAGCTAGCGCGGAGAGATCCAATCGATTCGGTATCCTCTATGCTCCGGTTGCCTTCGACCTTGCCTGACGGGGCGCGCGATGGCGCAGGCAAAGCGAGCAGGCGCGCAAAAGCGTGCCGCTACGGGCACGCTTTGTCAGAAGGACGAGATGCGAATGAACTCGCGGCGCGCAACGGAAACGCACGCGATTACGCGCTCAAGCGACCGTTTCCGCCTGATGCAGGCGCGGCAGCAGCCGGTCGAATTCGCGGCGCACGAGCCCGTAGCACTCGCAGGCGCGGGCTTCGAGGCCTTCGCGATCGAGCACGCGGATATGGCCGCGGCTGTGATGGATCAGGCCTTCGTCGTGCAGCTTGCCGGCGGCTTCGGTAATGCCTTCGCGGCGCACGCCGAGCATGTCGGCGATCAGCTGCTGCGTGACGCTGAGATCGTTGGAGGCCACGCGGTCCACTTCGATCAGCAGCCAGCGGCACAGCTGCTTGCTCAGCGAGTGGTGACGATTGCACGCAGCGGTCTGTGCCACCTGCGTGAGCAGCGCGTGCATATAGAGCAGCATGAGGCGGCGCAGGAAATCCGAGCGCGCGAATTGCTGCTTGAGGGCTTGCGCGCTCATGCGATAGGCGAAGCCCGCGCATTGCACCTGCACGCGGTTCGGCATCGTTTCGCCGCCCGTCAGCACCGGCACGCCCGTCATGCCTTCGCGGCCGACCGCCGCGATTTCGACCGAGCTGCCGTCTTCCATCGTCGAGAGCAGCGAGACGATCGCAGTGGTCGGAAAGTACACGTGATGAATGCGCTGGCCGGAATCGCAGATCAACTGTTCGGTGCGCAGATGAACGAGTTCGAGGTGCGGGGCGAGAGCCTGCCATTCATGCGACGGGAGGGCGCCCAGCAAATGGTTGCCGTGAAGATCGGATTGAAGGGTTAACATGACTGGTCCTCGTGTGAAGCAGCGCGAGCCGCCTCCTGTTTTTGATTCCGTTCGCCGAACTCGTTGTTATCTGCCGTTTCCCGTGCGGCTTTTGTGTTCGTCGTGCCGGCCCCATAGTCCCGCTTGTTGGTGCTTGTTCCAGCTTGTTCTTGCCTCGTCCCATTCGCGCGTTTGCGGGCGCGGTATCGTTCGTCCGCATCTGCGCTCGTGTGGCGATCTCTCTTTAGCAGGGTGTGTGCCAGTTGGTGCGAAAGCACGCATTGAAGCGGCTGAGCGCGAGCCGGCCATGCGGCAGCGCGGCGAAACGCCGCGTTTTTGTTTCAGTTTTGTACGGCGACCTTGCAGGCCGCCGTGCTGCGCGCAGCCCGATTGAAAATCGCAAGACAATGATTTGATTGAATTATTTCCCCTGGCGAGCGGGGGATTCAGAAATGGCTCCTCGTTGAAACATGGATCCGGGGCGATTCGGGCAGCGACCCAAAAAACAAGCGGTTTTGATTCACTTCTGTTGCAACGCAGACGAAGCCGGCGAAAAAACGTTCGGCGCTGAAACATCGCGCGAGGGTGGCTTGCGGCGTGCCCGCCGGTGCGCATGCGGTCAGTGTGGGTATGCGTACAGATTGGCATGCCGAGGTTTGCTCCAATGAGGTCCGTAAAAAGCCTCGAGGCGTTGTGAGGCTTGAGAGATCCGGGAAGCGCGTGACGCTTCGGGCGAGCCGGCCGGCAGGCAGGGGCGGCGCTCGTCGACGTGACCCGGCGTATTTCAACGGGGAGCTCACCGCATGAATCAGCTCGTGACGCCTGCCGGCTTGCTCGCGGCAGCCAATGAACCCGACGTCGCGCTCATCGTTCAGCCCGTGGTGCTGGCCGGGGGCTCGGGCACGCGGCTCTGGCCGCTCTCGCGCGAGCATTGCCCGAAACAGCTGATCGATCTGCTCGACGGCGAGTCGCTGCTCGAAGCCACGGTGCGGCGGCTCGACGGCATGTATGCCGAGGCGGGCGCGGCGATCCGCAAGGCCGCGCCGGTCGTCGTGAGCAGCGAGGAATTGCGGCTCATGACCGTCGACCGGCTCGGCCGCAGCGGCATGTCCGCTCGCGTCGTGCTCGAACCGGTCGCACGCAACACGGCGCCGGCGCTCACTGTGGCGGCGCTGGCAGCGCGCGCCGGGCACGAGGCGGCGCTCGTCCGCAATGGCGCGCTTGCCGTATGCGACAGCGACCCCGTGCTCATCGCCACGCCTGCGGACCACCTGATCGCGGATCGCGCGGCGTTTGCCGCCGCGCTCGAAGAAGCGGTGGGCTACGCGGCGCGCGGCGCGATCGTCACGCTGGGCGTGCCGCCGCAGCGCGCGGAGACCGGCTACGGGTACATCGGCGCGGGGGCGGCGCTCGGCGCGAGCGGCGCGCGCGTGATCGAACGTTTCGTGGAAAAGCCCGGCGCCGAACTCGCGGCGAGTTACGTGGCCTCGGGCGATTACCTCTGGAATAGCGGCATTTTCGTGGTGCGCGCATCAGTATGGCTCGCCGCGATCGCGCACTGCCGGCCGGCTATCGCGGCGCAATGCGCGGCAGCGTTCGAGGCGGCCGCCATCGACGCCGACGGCACCGTGCATCTCGATGCCGCGGCGCTCGCCGCGTGCCCGTCCGATTCGATCGACTACGCGGTGATGGAGTCGCTCGGCGCCAATGCGCGGCTCACGGGCGTGGTCGTGCCGCTCGCGGCCGGCTGGTCCGACGTGGGCGCGTGGGATGCGGTGTGGCAGGTGTCGAACAAGGACGCAAGCGGCAACGTGGCCCGCGGGCGCGTGATGTTCGAAGACGTGACCGACACGTTCGCACATTCGGACGGACGGCTCGTGGCCTGCGTGGGCGTGCACGGCGTGGTGGTGGTCGAAACGGCCGACGCCGTCCTCGTCGCGGCCAGGGATCGCGTGCAGGACGTCAAGGCGATCGTGGGCAAGCTCAGGCAGGAGCGCAGCGCGGTCGCGCAGCATCACCGGCGCGTGGAGCGGCCATGGGGCTGCTACGACTCGCTCGATCAGGGCGAACGCTTTCAGGTCAAGCGCATCGTCGTGAAGCCGGGCGGGCGGCTGTCGCTGCAGATGCATCATCACCGCGCGGAGCACTGGACCGTGGTGCGTGGCACGGCGCGCGTCACGCGCGGCGAGGAGGTCTTTTTGCTGTCGGAAAACGAATCGACCTACATTCCGCTGGGCGTGAAGCACCGGCTGGAAAATCCGGGCAAGACGCCGCTCGAGATCATCGAGGTGCAGTCAGGCGGTTATCTGGGCGAAGACGACATCGTGCGCTTCGACGATGAGTACGGCCGGATACAACGGTGAACAAGTACAAGGTTGAAAAGCACGACGTTGGGCCGCGCGCGAAAAAGCGTGCGCAGAAGAAACATGCGCGCCGGCATCCCTGCATATGCACAGCCAGGGACTGCCGATCGATTTGAAGCCAGTTGAAAGCGTGTCGATTGAAGTAAGTGGGCGATTCATACGAACGCCTTACAAAAACAGCAGCGCAAGGGCCGACGGAACACGCGTAAATACGAACAAGATGCGTGCGCGCAAGCATCATGTCAGGAGATATCCTGGCTGGCGAAATATGCGAAGCGCATGGCAACGTAACACCTAAGTTCGACGACGCACGAGGGCCCGCGCAGTATCCGGCAAACATGGGCGATAACGCCCACATCGGGGGGGTAGGGTCATGGAACTGGGGAACAAGGAACGCTCGCTCGTCAGCAAGGTGATGGACGGGCTGATTTCAGGCATCGTCGAGGAGCGGTATGGCGCCGTGCTGCCGCCGCAGGACATCCTCTCGAAGGAGTTCGACGTGAGCCGCACGGTGATGCGCGAGGCGCTCTCCATGCTGCTCGCGCGTCACATGCTCGACGTGCGGCCGAAAATAGGCACGCGCATCCGGCCCATGCGCGACTGGCGCATGATCGACGAGGACGTCGTGAACTGGCGTTTCCGTTCGAAACCGGACAAGACGTTCTTGCGCGACGTGATCGAGTTTCGCGGCCTGATCGAACCGGCGGCGTGCGCGCTCGCGGCCACGCGCGCGAGCGCCGCGGACATTACCGGCATTCGCGAGGCGTTCGAGGCGCTGCGCCAGACGAGCACCGACGATCCGAATTTCCAGACCGCCGACGCGCTTCTGCACACGCGCATCCTCGCGGCGAGCGGGAATCAGTTTTATCAGCAGATGGCGGCGATCATTCGCGGCGCGCTGTCGCTCGTGAATCCGATTCTCAACACGCGTGACGGCGGCTGGAACAACGTCGTGGCGGCCCATGGGCGCATCGTCGAAGCGATCGAGCGGCGTGCGCCGAAAGAGGCCGAAGCGGCTGCGCTCGCGATGATCGAATACACCGCCGACGAGCTCACTCGGGCACTCTCGCCCGAGGCGCTGGAGCAGCGCTAAGGCCGTTCGCGGCGTCGCTTCGCTCGCCTCGATCCAGGCGCCGTGCGCGGATCGAGGCGAGCGCATTGCGGCGCGCTGCGTGTGCCGGTATCGTGCGTGTCTTTGGGTGCGCCGCGCGTGACGTACATGAGGTACGTTGTGCGGCGGCCCTCGACCTCACAGCCGGAGCACGCAGCACATGAGCGAAACACAAACGATACGTTGGGGCATCGTCGGCGCGGGCCGCATTGCGCACCGCTTCGCACAGGGCGTCGCGCACGTGCCGCATGCACGCGTCGAGGCGGTTTGGTCGCGGCGCGCGGCTACTGCGCAGGCGCTTGCCGCTACCTGCGGCGCAAAGGCGTGCGAGAGCCTGGATGCGCTCTTCGCGAGCGGCATCGAAGCCGTGTACATCGCCACGATGCAGGACAGCCACGCCCAGTACGCCATTGCCGCGCTCGAAGCCGGCTTGCCCGTGCTGTGCGAAAAACCCGCCACCGTGAACGGCGCGCAGTTCGAACGCGTGCTCGACGCGGCGCGCCGCGCGCAGCGCCTCTTCATGGAGGCGATGAAGCCGCCGTTTTATCCCCTCTATCGAAAGTTGCGCGCGCAACTGGACGCCGATCCCATCGGGCCGGTCGGGCTCGTGCGCGCGGGTTGTTCGGTGGCAAGCGTGCCTGCCGACCATCCCTCGCTGTCATTCGAACACGCGGGCGGGGCGCTGCTCGACATCGGCGTGTATGAAATGTTTCTTGCGGTCGACTGGCTCGGTGCGCCGCGCGAAGTGCAGACCGTCGGGCGCCTCGGCTCGACTGGCGTGGATACCTTCGCGAGTCTCAATTGCCAGCATGAGCGCGGCATCGCGCAACTGTTCTGCGGGCTCGATCTGCACGGCTATGGCGACGCGCTGCTGGCGGGGCCGCTCGGCAACGTGACGATCCACGCGAACTGGTGGAATCCGGCGCGCGCGACGGTGCGCTACGTGGATGGCCGCGTCGTCGAACTCGACGAGCCGTTCGAGGGCGGCGGCCTCAACTACGAGACCGCGCACTTCTGCGAGCTGCTGCGCGCGGGCGCGCTGGAAAGCCCGGTGATGACGCACGACACCTCGCGCCGCATGCTCGCCATGGCCGACGCCGCGCGAGCGGCGCTCGGACTGCGTTTCCCCTGCGAGTGACAAGCTAAACAGCGGCCCGCAAGCGACACGGCCCGCGTGGGCGGGCCGTGCATGAAAACGCCTGAGGCAGGGAGGAAAATCAGTGGCGCGCAGGCAGCGCGAGGCGCTTTTCGTACCAGTGCTGCACCCATTCGAGCACCTGGCAGAGCACCCAGTACACGGCGGCGGCCGCGAGATAGAGCGGCAGCGGCTGATACGTCGAAGCGATGATTTCCTGCGCGCTGCGCAGCAGCTCCGTCACGGTGATGACCGAAACGAGCGACGTGTCCTTGATGAGGCTGATGAGGCTGTTCGAGAGACTCGGCACGGCGATGCGCAACGCCTGCGGCGCGATCACGTAGCGCAGGGTCTGGCTGCGCGAGAGGCCGAGGCTATAGGCCGCGAGCCACTGTCCGCTGTGAATGCCGAGAATCGCGCCGCGCATGCTCTCCGAGAGATACGCCGCCACGTTCGCGGAAAGCGCGATCACGCCTGCGGGCGTCGGGTCGAGCGAGATGCCGACGCTCGGCAATCCGTAATAAATGACGAAGATCTGCACGAGCAGCGGCGTGCCGCGCATCAGGCTCACATACACGCGTGCGATGAACACGAGCGTGCGGTTCGAACTGATGCCCATGAGCGCGAGCACGGCACCGCCGATGAGCCCGAAGATCATCGAAAGCACGGCGAACTTGACCGTCAGCAACGCGCCCTGTGCGAGCACCGGCAGCGACTGGATGATGAGCGTATAGATGGGCATGGGCGTAGGTAACGAATGGAAGTGGCGCGGTTTGCAATGGAGGCATATGTGCGAAGGGCGGCATCGTGCGATGCCGCCCTTCGCGTCAGCCGGAATGTGCGGCGCTCGCGATCATTGCCGGATCATTGCGAGATCGGCTTCGTCACGTCGATGCCGAACCACTTGTCCGAGATCTTCGTGAAGGTGCCATCGGCTTCGAGTTGCGTCATCGCGTCGTCGATCGCCTTGGCGAACTTCGGATTGCCCTTCTTGAACGGAATGGCCGACGGGTTGCCGGCGCCGACCATCGCGCCTGTGCGCAGCGGCAGCTGCGAGTTCTTGAGCAGGTAGGCGAGCATCAGGCGGTCGTTCAGCGCCGCGTCGAGACGGCTCGCTGCGAGGTCGCGCAGATATTCGGGGGCACCTGGATAGGTCTTCACGTCGATGCCCGGCACCGACTTGGCCATGTCCATGTAATTGGTGCCGAGGCCGACGCCGAGCTTCTTGCCCTTGAGGTCTTCGAGCGTCTTGAACTGGCGCGTGTCGTCCTTGCGCTGGATGAGTTGCGCGGCCGAGTACGTGTACGCCGGCGAGAAGTCGAGCACGGCCTTGCGCTGGTCGGTCACGCCGACCTGGTTCACGATCACGTCGAACTTGCCTGCCTGCAGGCCCGCGATGATGCCGCTCCATTCGGTCGTGACGAATTCGGGCTTGAGGCCCATTTTCGCGGCCACGGCCTTCGCGATGTCGACGTCATAGCCGACCAGCTCGCCGTTGGGCGCCTTCGAGTTGAACGGGGGGAACGTGCCTTCGAGACCGATGCGCAGCGTGCCGCGCGCCTTGACCTGGTCGAGCAGGTCATCGGCGTGGGCGCTGGCTGCGACGAACGATGCGCCAACGATTGCAAGTGCAAGGAGTTTTTTCAGCAAACCGGATTTCATGTTTTCCTCTTGTTCTGCTGCTGCGATTCTGGTGCTGGTGCACAGCGCCTCCGATGCGCCATGACTAGCGTGCCACTATAGCTTTACGCGCGGCCCGAGGCCAGCGCCCGCGCACATTCGGCGACGAGCGCCGGGCCCCGGTAGATGAAGCCCGTGTAGACCTGCACGAGCGAGGCGCCGGCCGCGATCTTGGCGCGCGCGTCGTCGCCCGAAAAAATGCCGCCCACACCGATGATGGGCACGTCGCCGCCCAGTTCGGCGCGCAGCTTGCGGATCACGTTGTTCGAGGCATCGAACACGGGGCGTCCCGAGAGGCCGCCCGTTTCGTTCGCATTTGGCATGCCTTCCACCGCCGCGCGCGAGAGCGTGGTGTTGGTCGCGATCACGCCTTCGATCTTGTGGCGCAGGAGCGTGTCGGCGATTTCCTTGATCTGCTCGTCGTCGAGATCGGGCGCGATCTTCAGCGCGAGCGGCACGAGCTTGCCGTGCATGTCGGCGAGACGCTGCTGCTTGTCCTTGAGCGCGGCGAGCAGGGCGTCGAGTTCGCCGCCGCCTTGCAGCTGGCGCAGATTCTTCGTGTTCGGCGACGAGATATTGATCGTCACGTAGCTCGCGAACGGATAGACGCGCTCGAGGCAGAAGAGATAGTCGTCGGCGGCGCGCTCGATCGGCGTGTCGGCGTTCTTGCCGATATTCAGGCCGAGAATGCCGCGATAGCGCGCGGCCTGCACGTTCTTCACGAACTGCTCGACGCCGTGGTTGTTGAACCCCATGCGGTTGATGATGCCGCCCGCCTGCGGCAGCCGGAAAATGCGCGGGCGCGGATTGCCCGGCTGCGGGCGCGGCGTCACGGTGCCCACCTCGATGAAGCCGAAGCCGAGCGCGGCGAAACCGTCGATCGCGGCGCCTTCCTTGTCGAGGCCCGCGGCGAGCCCCACCGGGTTGCGGAAGGTGAGGCCCATGACGGTGCGCGGCGAATCGGGCACGCGCGGGGCGAGCAGGCCCGCCATGCCGGTGCGGCCGGCGGCGCCGATCATGCGCAGCGAGAGGTGATGGGCGTCTTCGGCGTCCATGCGAAAGAGCTGGTCGCGGACGAACGGATAAAGGGTGCTGAACACGAGGGAGAAGGCGCGGGCGCCAGAAAATGGGAACCCGCTATTTTAGCGGTAACGCGGACCCTGGGCGATGCGCCCGGGGCTCAGGCTTCGGCCGTGAGTGCGGTCCATGCGCCGTCGAAGAGGCCTTCGAGCGGCTGGAAGCGCGCCTTGTACGCCATTTTCGGGCTCTCGCGGATCCAGTAGCCGAGATAGACGTAAGGCAGCTGAAGGCTGCGGGCCTGCTCGATCTGCCAGAGGATGTTATAGGTGCCGTAGCTCGTATGGAGCGTGTCCGGGTCGAAGAACGTGTAGACCGACGAGAGCCCGTCGCCGAGGATGTCGATCATGCTCACCATGCGCAACGCGCCGGGCTCGTCCGGATGCGCAGGGTCCGGTTCGCGGAATTCGACCAGCCGCGAGTTGATCCGGCTTTGCAGCAGGAACTGCTCGTACTGGTCGCGGCTGTCGCGATCCATGCCGCCGCCCGCGTGGCGCGCGGACTGATAGCGCATGTAGAGCGCGTAATGCGCCTCGTCGTAGTGCAGCGGCGCGACCGTCGCGACGAGCGCGCCGTGCCGCTTCCACGCGCGGCGCTGCGTGCGGCTCGGCGTGAAGCGCTCGACCGGCACGCGCACCGGCACGCACGCGCGGCAACCGTCGCAATAGGGGCGATAGGTGAACACGCCCGAGCGCCGGAAGCCGGCCTTCACGAGATCGGTATAGACGTCGGAATTGATGAGATGACTGGGCGTTGCCACCTGCGAGCGCGCGATGCGCCCCTCCAGGTAACTGCAGGGATAGGGCGCCGTTGCATAGAATTGCAGCGCGGAAAGCGGTGAAAGCGGCAGCTCGTTTGGATGCGTCACGTTGGCAGCTCTCGTAGCAGTTCGGATCGTCGCGTGGCGCGCGCGTCGCGCCCCCAGCCTCGCGCGCAAGCCTTGCCGGGCCACACGGCGCGCCGCACATGGCGTGCCAGGGAAGGCCGGGCGGCGACGGGTTCGCTATTCAGTCTAACATTGACGCCGAACATGTATCCATCGAATTGAGCGGGCCGTAGCAAGTGCGCACGCGGCAATCGTGCGTCGCTCATGTGCCACTCATTTACCGCCCACCGGCGAGTCACGCTGCGGGCAAGAACTCGTCAGGCGCGCCTGTGCCGCCGAGCAGATCGGCGAGCACGGCTTTGTCGAATTTCCAGGGAATGGGCGCGGCGTTCACGTGCGTGCGTACGTGGGCGATGAACGCCTTGCGCGAGATTTCGCGCCCGCCGAGCGAGGCGAGATGCGCGGTGTTCTGCTGGCAATCGATCAACTCGACGCCGTGGCGGCGCAGATGCGCGACGAGCGCCGCGAGCGCGATCTTCGAGGCGTCGGTCATGGAGGCGAACATCGACTCGCCGAAGAACATCGTGCCGAGCGCCACACCGTAGAGGCCGCCCACACGCTCGCCGCCGAACCAGGCCTCGACGCTGTGCGCATCGCCCACGCGGTGCAGGGTGGAGTAGGCGTCGATCACGTCGCCGGTGATCCAGGTGCCGCGCTGGCCGCGCCGCGGCGCGTTCGCGCATGCGCGCATCACGGCGGCGAAATTGTTGTCGACGCGAATTTCCCACGCATCCTCACGCAGCACGCGCTTGAGCGTTTTCCTGAACGAGGGCGAGACCTTGAATTCGTCGGGGCGCAGGATCATGCGCGGGTCGGGGCTCCACCAGAGCACCGGCTGGCCGTCTGAGTACCACGGGAAAATGCCGCGCCGGTAGGCATCGATGAGGCGCGAGGGGAGCAGGTCCGCGCTGGCGGCGAGCAGGCCCGGCGCGCCGCTCGCCGCGCCGAGTGCGCGCTCGACGGCGGGAAACGGTTCGTCGGGCGAAAGCCAGGGGACCATCGTCGCGGGCGCAGTCAGAAGGGCGATCAGCCGTCGCGCAGCGAGCGCAGGACGTCGCCTGTGTGCAGCCCGAAGCTGCCCGACTGGCGATCGGCGAAGAAACAGCGCAGGGTCTGCCCGACCGTTGGGAACGCGATGTCGTCCCAGGGAATCTCGTGCTCTTCGAAAAGCCGCACTTCGAGGCTTTCCTCGCCAGCTGCGATATCGATGTCGAGCAGGCGCGCGAGATAGAACAGATGCACCTGATGCACGCGCGGTACGTTCAGGAGCGAAAAGAGGTTCTGCACCTCGACGCGCGCGCCGGCTTCCTCGAGCGTTTCGCGCGCAGCGGCTTCGGCGGTCGTCTCGCCCATCTCCATGAAGCCGGCGGGCAGCGTCCAGTAGCCGTAGCGCGGCTCGATCGCGCGGCGGCACAACAGCACCTTGTCTTCCCAGACCGGAACCGTGCCGACCACGTTGCGCGGATTCTGATAGTGGATGGTGCCGCAGTGTGAGCAGACGTAGCGTTCGCGATTGTCGCCGGGCGGAATGAGCAGGCTGACCGCCTGACCGCAAGTCGAGCAGAATTTCATGGGCACGATAGGGGGATGGGTGATGCGAGTTTATCACCGCTCAGCGGCTTCGCTCATGTGCCCAACGCTGGGAAGGCCGCGTCTTGAAGAGGCGTAAACGGAAAAAGGGTTACAGGCCAATGACCTGTAACCCTTTCGAATTCTGCTGGTTGCGGGGGTAGGATTTGAACCTACGACCTTCGGGTTATGAGCCCGACGAGCTGCCAGACTGCTCCACCCCGCGTCCGTCGAAGAAAAGATTATATGACAGTTCGCGCCGCGTTGCAACAACAAATGACGAGTGCCTTTCCAGGCGATTGCAAAATGTTTGCAGGACGCGCGCGTCAGGGCATCTTGAATCGTCAGGATAGAATCGGGGCTCGTTTGGCGCCGTGCACGCTCTTCGCAGTGTTCACGCTGCGCCTTTGCCTTCTACAGCGCACTGCGCTTCATTTGCCTCTTCCATGGACATTCCCCTCGATCTGCAATCGATAGCCGCTCAGGAGCACGCGCTGGTGTTTCCCCGTTTCGACGCCGATCGCGCCTGGCAGCTCGGTGCGCATCTGCATGAACTCGCGCGCGCTCGCGCGCTGCCCGTCGCCATCGACGTGCGCACTTTCGGGCAGCAGCTCTTCTTCTGCGCGCTGGACGGCGCCACGCCCGACAACGCCGACTGGGTCCGCCGCAAGTCGCGCGTGGTCGAGCACTTCCGGCGCAGCTCCTATGCGATCGGCTTGCGCATGCAGCAAACCGGCTCGACGCTCGCCGAAAAGCACGGCTTGCCCAACAGCGATTTCGCGCCGCATGGCGGTTCGTTTCCGCTCACGGTGGCGGGTGCGGGCGTGATCGGCTCGATCACGGTCTCGGGCCTGCCCCAGCGCGCCGATCACGAACTGGTGGTCGAAGCGCTCTGCGCGCAACTCGACGTCGACTACGCGCAGCTCGCGCTCGCGAAGGTCTGAGACGATGCGCATTCCTCCGTTTTCGGCCTGGACCTGGCTCGTCATCGCGATCGTCGCGGAAGTCATCGCCACCTCTGCGCTGCGCGCGTCGGATGGCTTCACGCGGCTCGTGCCGTCGGCGATCGTCGTGGTGGGGTATGGCATCGCGTTCTACGGGCTCTCGCTCACGTTGCGCAGTTTGCCGGTGGGCATCGTCTATGCGGTGTGGTCGGGCGTAGGCATTGTGCTCATCACGCTCGTGGCGATGGCGCTCTATCGGCAGGTGCCCGATCTGCCGGCCGTGCTCGGGCTCGGTCTCATCGTGGCCGGGGTGGTCGTGCTGAATCTGTTCTCGAAGATGCAGGCGCATTGAAAGACGGCGGCTGAACCGGCGACTGCGTTGGCCGCCGCATTGGCCACGTTCGCGCCAGACCTTGCGCCTCGCGCGTAACATGGCCGGTTACCGCCGTGTGCCGCGTCGTCCTCCGGCGGCAATGCTTTCTGCAGATTTTCCCCATTGGGGCTGGACATGATCATTCGCTTTCCCGCCGACGCGCCGCTCTATCGCGACGCCAATCTGACCGTGGTCTTTCCCGCGCTCGTTGACGGCACACGCGTACCCTGTGCGATTTCCGTCGAGGCGCTCGAGGACCATTTCGGCGCGCTGCCCGCGAACCGCGACGCGTGGATGCAGGCGTTCGATGCCGGCCGCTCGCGCATCGAGGCTGTGGCACGCGCCCATCTCGAGCTCAGCAACGGCACGCCGGTGCTGCTCAAGAGCGGTCACTTTCCGCCCGGACGCCTGGACTCGTAGGCTTGTACTCGTAGTCAGGCACGCCCGCTCGGGCGTCACGGGATTTTTGGTTGCCGCAACTGGCTAGCGTCGCCATGAGCATCGTCGAACGCAAGGAACGCGAACTCCACGCAAGGCAAGCAGCGCGCGCGCACGACCAGCGCGAGCGCATCCTCGACGCTGCGCGCCGCATCGTCATGCGCGAAGGCCTCGCCGCGCTTTCCATGCGCAAGATCGCCGATGCGATCGGTTATTCCCCTGCGTCCCTCTACCTTTATTTCGCCGGCCGCGACGAGATTGCCGAGGCGCTCGGCCGCGAAGGCTACGCACAACTGCTCGCGCAGCTCGAACCGCTCGCGCTGATCGCCGACGCGCGCGAGCGGCTTCATGCGCTCGCGCATGCATACGTGGCGTATGGCTGCGACCATCCGCAGACTTACGAACTCATCTTCATGGCGCACAAGGCGCGCGCGGAGCACGTGGGACCGGCCGCACGTCGTCAGCGCGACGCGCTGGCCGATGCGGCTGGCGCGCCTGAAGCGGACGCCGCGCCGGCCTCCGGCGCGCAACTCTTTGCCGCCACACTGTCCGCACTGACGCCGGCGAGCGGGGCCCATATCGATGGCCCGCTGCTCGCGCAGTCGCTTTGGGCCACGCTGCACGGCGTGGTGATGCTCACGCTCGCGCGTGCCGGCTTTGAGCACGCGACCCCCGGTCCGTTGATCGACGCCACGCTCGATGCCTGGTTCGGCACGCGCGCCGCCGCGGCCACGTTGCCGGCCGGGCAAGCGCCCGGTGTGGCGTCGTGATAGCCTCAGAAAGTCTGTGATCGCGCGTCGCCCGACGCAGGCGCCGCTCATCGTTCTGCCTTGCCAATCGCCATGTCACACGAAGCCAACGCAAGCCCGACCGCAGCCGATGCCGACTCGCACGTGCTCACGCGCGTAGTGAACCGCATCGGTTTTATCGAACTCGAGCGCCCGCAGGCGCTCAATGCGCTCACCACCGCCATGGTCCGCACGATGCACGCGGCGCTAGATCGCTGGCGCGACGACCCGGGCGTGCTCGCCGTGATCGTGCGTACGCGCCACCCGCGCGCGTTCTGCGCGGGCGGCGATATTCGCTTTCTGTACGAGTCGTACCGCGCGGGCGAACAGGCGGCGCTCGACACCTTCTTCGCCGACGAATATCGCCTCAACCACGCCATCTTCACCTTTCCGAAGCCGTATATCGCGATGCTCAACGGCGTGGTCATGGGCGGCGGCATGGGCATCTCGCAGGGCGCGCATCGCACGGGCGGGCTGCGGCTCGTGGGTCCGACCACGCGCATGGCGATGCCGGAGACGCGCATCGGCCTCTTTCCCGATGTCGGCATGGGCTGGTTTCTTGCGCGCACGCCTGGCGCGATCGGCCGCTATCTCGCGGTGACCGGCGAGACGCTCGATCAGGCCAGCGCCGTGTATGCGGGCCTCGCCGATGCGTCGCTTGACGAGTCCGCGTGGCCGGCGCTGCTCGATGCGCTGGAGAGCGAGCCGTTTGCGAGCGGCGCGGAAGTGGTCGCGCGCATCCGCCAGGCGGCCTTGCCTGCGCCCGGCCTGCGGCGCCTCGCCGAAGGCTCCTCGCTGGCCGCGGTGCGCGGCTGGATCGACCAGCATTTCTCGCTTGCCGATGTGCCGGCCATGCTGGCATCGCTCGAAGCCGCTCGCCATGCGGGCGCGGGCGACCAGGCGCAATGGGCCGGGCAGATGGTAGACGTGCTGCGTGAGCGTTCGCCGCTTTCCATGGCGGTGTCGCTCGAGGTGGTGTCGCGCGCGGAAGGCACGATGGCCGACTGTCTGCGCCGCGACCTCGACCTCACGCGCTCGAGCTTCGCGATTGGCGACGTGATGGAGGGCATCCGCGCGCGCATCATCGACAAGGACAATCATCCGCACTGGCGCTTCGCGAATAGCGAAGGCGTGCGCCGCGAAGACGTCGAGCGGATGTTCGAGAGTCCCTGGAGCTTGATGGAGCATCCGCTGCGCGAACTCATCGGTTGAACTGGCGCGCGCGAGGGAAGGGGGGAAGCGCGGCGGGAAAACTCGGGCCGCGCGTTGCGCACGGCCCGCAGGCGGGATCAGTCTTCGGCGGTTTCGCTCATGAACGCGCGCATGAAAACCAGCGCGCCCCAGCCCCACATCGCATTCGAAGCGAAGCCCGTGGCAAGCCGCGGCAGCATGTTGCCGGTCGGCCAGATGCCGCGCAGCGGATCGACGACGAACACCATCGCCGCGGTGAGCACGATGCCGCCGAACACGAAGGCCTGAACCCACGGCGCGGGCCGCGAAGGCGATACGCGCAGCAGCCACGCCATCAGCACGGCCCAGATGGCGCTCCAGATCGCATTCACGAGGAACTCGGGCAGCCCGAGCGGCTGGAACGGGTCCGTCGAAAATCCGGCCGCGTCGATGACTTGTGCGGCATGCAGGAGTGCGAGCGTCGCCTCGCGAAAGAAGAGCGACGCCAGAAAGCCGGATACGAACGGCAGAATCAGTTTTTGCATGGAATCTTGCGAGAGCTTCTTGGCCTCGCTGCGCAATGCGCCTCATGGAGCGGTGCGCGCGCGGCGTGCCGGTGTTTTTGTGGGTGCGTGCGCCATTATATCGGCGCGCGGTGCGCGCGAGGCGCACCGTATGCTAAAGCGTCGGGCAAAGCACGAAAGTGGAAAACCTAAGCTCAAAAAAATCGTTCTAAAGGGTGCGAGCGGTCCCTAGACTGGTTCCCCATGAAGACGGCGCCGCCGTCGCCGGGCGCTCTCGCGAGGCGCGCGGGGAACGCGCCGGCGCATTCCGTCTGCTGTCGAATCCTTTCAGTCGAGCCACGAGCGGCGCATTCGTTTGCGCGGCGTGCCCGCGCGCGCTCGCTGGCCGGCAGTCACCCGATTCGTGTTTCGAATTTCCAGGCAGGAGCAACGCATGAATGTGTTCTGGTTCATCCCGACCCACGGCGACAGCCGCTATCTGGGCACGACCCAGGGGGCGCGCGCGGCCGATCTCGCGTATTTCCAGCAGATCGCCGTCGCCGCCGATACGCTCGGCTACGAAGGCGTGCTGCTGCCCACGGGCCGCTCGTGCGAGGACGCGTGGGTCGTGGCGTCGAGCCTCATCGCCGCGACGCGGCGCCTGAAGTTTCTCGTGGCGATCCGCCCGGGCCTCTCGTCGCCGGCGCTTTCCGCGCGCATGGCCGCCACGTTCGACCGGCTCTCCAATGGCCGCCTGCTCATCAACGTCGTGACGGGCGGCGACACGGCCGAGCTGGAGGGCGATGGCCTCTTCGTCGATCACGACACGCGCTACGAGATCACCGACGAGTTCCTGCATATCTGGCGCAAGCTGCTCGCGGCATCGCACGCGAACGAGGCGATCGACTTCGAGGGGCGCCATCTGCGCTCGGTGGGCGGCAAGGTGCTGTATCCGCCCGCGCAGCATCCGCATCCGCCGTTGTGGTTCGGCGGCTCGTCGCCGGCCGCGCACGCCATGGCGGGCGCGCACATCGACACCTATCTGACGTGGGGCGAGCCGCCCGAAGCCGTCGCGCGCAAGATCGCCGACATTCGCGCGCGCGCGGCCGAGCATGGACGCACGATTCGCTTCGGCATTCGCCTGCACGTGATCGTGCGCGAGACCGAAGACGAAGCGTGGGCCGCCGCCGACAAGCTCATCAGCCACCTCGACGACGAGACGGTCGCGCGCGCCCAGGCCGCGTTCGCAAAGATGGATTCGGAAGGCCAGCGCCGCATGGCCGCGCTGCACGGCGGTAAGCGCGGCACGCGCAAGGATCTCGAGGTGTATCCGAATTTGTGGGCGGGCGTGGGCCTCGTGCGCGGCGGCGCGGGCACGGCGCTCGTCGGCAATCCTGAACAGGTGGCCGCGCTCATGAAGGAGTATGCGCAGCTCGGCATTGAGACGTTCATTTTGTCCGGCTATCCCCATCTCGAGGAATCCTACCGGTTTGCGGAACTCGTCTTCCCGCTGCTGCCGGGGCGCGCGGCGAAGGGCGCGGGCGGCCCGCTTTCGGGGCCGTTTGGCGAAGTGGTCGGCAATCACTATCTGCCGAAAGTGAGCCAGAGCTGAGGCGCTGGAGAACGGCAGCAATCGTGGAGGATGCAACGATGACGCAATCCCTGGTAACGGCTGCACCCGCACGCGACCGCTCGCGCCCGGGCGGCGGCGTGCTGCGCGCCGCGCGGGCCTTCGTGCGGGCGGGCCGGCGGCGGCTCGCCCCCTGGCTCGTGCCGCTGGCGGTGCTGGCGATCTGGGAGATCGCCGCAAGAAGTGGCGCGCTCTCGACGCGCGTGCTGCCCGAGCCGCTCGCCGTGGTGCGGGCGGCGTGGTCGCTGATCGAGTCGGGCGAAATGTGGGCCGACGTGCGCGTGAGCACGTGGCGGGCGCTTTCGGGGTTCGCGATCGGCGGCGGCATTGGGCTCGTGCTCGGGCTGGCTACCGGGCTCTTCAAGCCCGCTGAAACCGCGCTCGATTCAACCGTGCAGATGGTCCGCAATATTCCTGCGCTCGCCATGATTCCGCTCGTGATTCTCTGGTTCGGCATTGGCGAGGAGGCGAAAGTCTTTCTCGTGGCGCTGGGCGTGTTCTTTCCCGTCTACGTGAATACGTTCCACGGTATCCGCTCGGTGGACGCCAATCTCGTCGAGATGGCGCGCAGCTACGGGCTCAAAGGTTTCGCGCTTTATCGCGAGGTGATATTGCCGGGGGCGTTGCCTTCGATTCTCGTCGGCGTGCGTTTCGCGCTCGGCCTGATGTGGGTGACGCTGATCGTCGCCGAAACGATCTCCGCGCAGTCGGGCATTGGCTACATGACGATGAACGCGCGCGAATTCCTGCAAACCGATGTGGTGGTGGTCGGCATCCTGCTGTATGCGGCGCTCGGCAAGCTCGCCGACTGGCTCGCGAAGTCGCTCGAACGCTTGGCGCTGCGCTGGCACCCCGCTTATCAACAGGAGAACGAAGCATGAGCGCGAGTCAACTGGCGCCGAACTATGGCGTAAAGCGGGAAGCTTTCGAGCGCGTACAGGCGCGCGAACGCAACGACAAGGCGCAGGCGGCGCGCGAGGGCGCGACACCGCGCACGCATACACCCGAAATGGACGCCGCCGTTGCCCTTCGCGGCGTGGGCAAACGCTACGGCGAGCGCGCCGTGCTCGCCGGTTTCGACCTCGCGATCGAGCGCGGCAGTTTTGTGTCGATCGTCGGACGCAGCGGTTGCGGCAAGTCCACCTTGCTGCGCCTGATCGCCGGCCTCGAAACGCCGGACGAGGGCGCGGTGGAGCGGCGCGGCGCGGAGGGCGCGCCGCTCGATACGCGCATCATGTTTCAGGACGCGCGCCTCCTGCCGTGGAAGACCGTCTTGCAGAACGTGATGCTAGGACTTGGGCGCGGCGCGCGTGACGACGCCCGCGCGGTGCTCGACGAGGTGGGCCTGCTCGCGCGCGCCGACGAGTGGCCCGCGCGCCTCTCGGGCGGCCAGCGCCAGCGGGTGGCGCTCGCCCGCGCGCTCGTGCATCGTCCGAGCCTGTTGCTGCTCGACGAGCCGCTCGGCGCACTCGACGCGCTGACGCGTCTCGAGATGCATGCGCTGATCGAGCGCCTGTGGCGCGAGCATCGCTTCACCGCGCTGCTGGTGACGCACGACGTGCACGAAGCCGTCGCACTGGGCGACCGTATTTTGCTCGTCGAGGCGGGGCGCATCGCGCTCGATCAGCGCGTGCCGCTCGAGCGCCCGCGGGCGCGTGTCGACGCACGCTTCGCGGCGCTCGCGGAGCGCGTGCTGCAGCGCGTGCTCGGCCACGGGCCACAGCAAGCCGCCGGACGGCCGTTGGGCGCAGTGGCTTGAATCATTTTTTATCAGGAATCCTCTTGTTTATCCTCGAACTCACGGAGCCGAACCTATGAGCATTACCGCCATCAACGTACGCAACCAGTTTCGCGGCAAGATCAAGGAGATCATTCGCGGACCCGTCGTTTCGGAAGTCGATGTCGATACGGCATTCGGCATCGTCACCTCGGTCATCACCACGCGCTCGATCGACGAACTCGAGTTGAAGGTGGGCTCGGAAGTGGTCGCGCTGGTGAAGTCGACGGAGGTGTCGATCGCGCGCCTGTGAAGCGTGCCCGCGAGTCGGCGGCGCCCGCGAGTCGCGGCGGGCGGAAGTGCTAGCATGAACTGTCAGCGGACGACGAAAGAGGCGAGCATGGAGCCGAAGGGCATCGACATGGGCGACTACCAGGAGCGCTACAAGGACTACGACATCGAAGTCGCGGTCGAGCAGGTGCTCACGGGCGTGAAGGCGCACTATCGCGTGCTGCAGGGCGATACGGTCGTGGAGGACTGGCAGCTCGTGCATATCACGCGCCTCTGGTCCACCGAGCACGCGGCGGCAGAGGCGGGCTTCGAAGCGGCGCGCGCGTGGATCGATGCGCGCGGCACGCAAGCGCGCTAGCGTTTGCCTTGCGAACCCGCGCCGGGCGGCTGGCTTGCCCGGCGCGTTGCGTCGGCGAACATGTCGCGTAGCTGCTGGCGCTCGGCGCCGGTCAAATGTGCGGCGGCGGCCGGCACGGTGAGCACCAGGTGCAGCGTGAGGTTGCCGTGCACGCCGTTGCGATCCGCGAGTCCGACACCCGCCAGACGGATTGGCGTGCGCGCATTCGCGTTCGCGGGAATTTTCACTTCGAACGTGCGGCCGAGTACCTTTGCCTGAACGCCGCCGCCCAGCATGGCCGTCACGAAGTCGACTGGAAGCTCGCAGGCGAGGTCGAGCCCGTTGCGCGTGAAGCCCGGGCCGCAAACGATGGAGACCGAGAAAGTCGCGTCTCCGGACGGACCGCCGTTGACGCCGGGATGGCCGCCACCGGCCACCACGAGACGCTGGCCGTCCCATGCCCCGCGAGGGATCTCGACCATTTCCGATTTGCGCCACGTCTTGACGCCGGTGCCGTGACATTGTTCGCAAAGCGCGCCGCGATCTTCCTTTTCACATGCGGGACACGGACCTTTGACGGGGTAGTGGGCCTGAACGCCGCCGCCATTGAGCGCGACTTCGAGCGGCACGAATAGCTCGACGAGGCAGTTGGCGCCGCGCATGGGCGGCGCCGCGCGGCGCTGGCGCGGTGGAGCCTCGCCGTTGCGGGTCTTGCTGGCCGAACCTGCGGTGCCCGTTGGCGCGACGCGCCGGCCGCTCAGAATCTCGAAGGCTTCCTGAATGAGCTTGAACACCGGCTCGACTGCCGCCTCGCGACCCTTGTTGCGGTCGGGGTGGTACTTCGCGCGCAGTTGACGGTAGGCGCGCTTGATTTCCGCCAGCGACGCAGTCTCCGGCAGTTGCAGCCGCCTGTAGTATTCCTCGAAGCTCAAAGGCGTTCCCGGGTGTCTCTCGTGCACAGACGCAAATGAGCCCGCAACCAGTGCGGGCTCATTTGTTCACTGCTGAATTCTTTGGGGTGGCTGATGGGACTCGAACCCACGACAACAGGAATCGCAATCGAGTCGTCGAACACCAAATTCAGGTTAAAAATCAAAGCCCTGTGATTTTGATTTCGGAATATGCCCCACTTCATCGACCTGGCACTTGCGCGGGTTTGCGGCGGAGCGTTCCAAAATGCTGTAGCTATTTTAGCCGGTCCAGCTAATTTCGTTGCTTTGGTATCCGCACTGAGCCCGAGCGTCAGGTCGCGGAACGCGCGTGCGACCTTAGGGATTCCGTTGCGATCGATGACGAACTTCCAGCGGTTGTCCGACAGCTAGTTGATCATGCTGGTGCGCTGGTTCGGCTTGCAGCCGATGAGGTCGGCGAGTTCGCTCGTGGTCAGGTAGTCGCTCATCGATTGCTCTATTCGCTACTTGCCTTGAGTGCGTCGGTTCCCGGCTATTGGAGGCGATTACCTGTTACATGCATAGCGCCGCCGCCGGCCATGCTACTATTTCCTTTCAATTTGAAAGGAGACTGCTGATGGGCTGGAACGTGCGCTTTACCGACTACCGTGGCTATGACCTTCATTCGGAAACCCTGGAGTGCCCCAATGAAATGTGGGTATGGCGCGCGAAAGTAAGCAGGGGCACGGCACGCGACATCGCTTCGAGTCAAGACCTGGAGACGAGCCACAGGACTCGGGACGATGCGGAAAGCGCCGGGTTCGCTTGGGGGCGCGCGATGGTCGATGAAATCTTGACGGGCTAGGCTCGTCGCGCTCATTGCTGCCTGTAGCGCGCTCTGCGTCACAGGTTTGCCCACAGTTTCTGTGGAGAACTGCGCACTTTCGCCAAAACCTGTTTCACTCGGCGCTCTCGTCGCATCGGAAGGCGCGAGAGCGACTCGTTCGCCGACGGTGATGAGTCGGCAGGCTTCGATGTGATCAGGGCTCGACAGCGTGCAGACCTTTACCGCGGCGCGAAGCGCGGCGTTGATGCGGATGTTTCGTTGATTGATGCCATCGCTTCCTCTATTCGTTACGCGGTCGTTGCTTCGTCGGCTGCTGCGATGACGCTGCCGCGCGCATCGCTTGTCGATCTCCTTGTAATACGCAGTCATCTCTCTGCCGCTCTGTGATGGGGAGATTGCCCCAAGTCGCTAAAGGTTGCTGCCACAGCGGCCGTTAACGATTTCCGTGGCGCGTCCACATTCACTTAACAATCTCTAAAAATTCACCCTCGGCACCGGTGTTAGATTGCAACCGGGAGGAGAGCCAATGAACAATCACGTCATTCGCTACAAGGGATACATCGTCGATTTCACGCCGTTTGATGTTGGCAACGGAGAATTCGGTCCGCGGTGGGCCATCGCAATGGACGATACTGTCTGGGCTGGCAGTGTCCCGTTGTCTAGTGGTCGTTTGATGCATCGCGGTACCTACGAAGAGGCAACAGCAATCGGGAAACTGCAAGCTTTGCAAATGATTGACCTCGACTAATGCTACGTGTCAGGTTACGCAACCACTACGCTGCGTATTGATTGGTTTGATCTCGTCGTCGTACCTGGCCATCTCTCTGCGGTTGTGTGGCGGGGATCTGGCAGCGCACGAATGTACTGAACGCTGCCTCGAAAATCCTTGGTCGTTTCTGACGCAAATGTGTGATTAACTTGCTCCCGCTCGCGCCCATGCGAGCGGCGCAGCAAGCGAAATCGGTGCAATGGGCCGGAGAATCATTGCCAGTCGTCGGGGACAAACTTTGGACAAAGTTGACGAGCTCACAACTGCCTACGAGGCTTGGGTCGCGGCACGCGAAGGATTGGCGCGTGATCTGCCGCCGCTGATCCTCGAAAAACCAAACGACGATTTGATACGCGCCCTGATCGCGCGCGAGGTCGCTACTCACCGGCAATTCGTTGCTGCGAGAGATCGGGCAAACGGCATGACTTAGGCGACAGTTCAAAAGTGTTTCATGCCTGGCTCAGGCTGACGACCCAGCGGAGGCGCAATTCGCCAGGACCTCAACATTTTCACGCAGCGCGCCAATGTTGCGGGGAAGCGCGTGTTCGCTGTTATGGCGATACCGAAGCGCGATGTACCGAATCAGAATTCGGCGGCAGACGGCTTGAAGCATGCGATTTCAAGCGCGAACGCTACCGCGACACCTGTCGGTGCGATTGATCACGTTGACCAGGTTACCGCGGGGCACATGGGTGCAGACTGCCGCGTGCCCGATGCATATGTGCAGAACGTGCACACAAAGAATTGCAGCCGTCGCATACGGGATCGCTTTCGCGGTCAACCGCTCGCGCCGCCTTTTGTTGACCGCCGCTGGCCGGCCACATGTAGTGCCTTGTTTTCAGAGCGGCAGGGCGCCGCATGGCGTTCACTAGATGAATCCGTCGGCTCGCGCCGCTTCGACTTGGTCTGCGAGCGGTTCAGTCTGACGAAAATTGCTTATACCGGCGCTTACACGGATTCCAGAAAGCAAAAAGCCCAGTTCATCGAACTGGGCTAAGCGCTTGAATTCTTTGGGGTGGCTGATGGGACTCGAACCCACGACGACAGGAATCACAATCCTGGACTCTACCAACTGAGCTACAGCCACCACTGTTTTCCTCAATTAGCGCGGCTTCGAAAGCGGCGTCAATCAAGAAGCAAGATTATATACATACCAAAGCTTGCTTGCCTAGCCCTTTATTCAAGAATTTCGTCCGGAACGCGCAGATATTCGCGGGCCTCGTCGAAGATCGCGAGATCTGCCTTCGCGAGCTTGCGGCTGTCCGAGAGGATGCGGCGCCAGCCGCGCGCGCCGGCCACGCCGCGATAGAGGCCCAGCGCATGGCGCACGATCGCGCCCAGGTAAGTGCCGCGCGCGATTTCGCTCGCGCAGTACTCGATGAGCCGCGCTTCCACTTCCTCGCGCGTGAGCGCAGCGTCGGTTGCGCCATAGAAGCGCGCATCGACGTCGGCGAGCACGTAGGGGTTGTGGTACGCCTCGCGGCCGAGCATCACGCCATCGACGTGCTGTAGATGCTGCTCGACTTCGTCGAGCGTCTTGATGCCGCCGTTGATGATGATTTCGAGCTGCGGGAAGTCGCGCTTGAGCTGGTACGCGTAGTCGTACTTGAGCGGCGGAATCTCGCGGTTTTCCTTCGGGCTCAAGCCCTTCAGGATCGCGTTGCGCGCGTGCACGATGAACACCTCGCAGCCGGCTTCGGCAATCGTGCCGACAAAGTCGCGCACGAACGCATAGTCCTCGACCGTATCCACGCCGATGCGGTGCTTGACCGTCACGGGCACGGAGACGACATCGCGCATCGCCTTCACGCAGTCCGCCACCAGTTGCGGTTCGTTCATGAGGCACGCGCCGAACGCGCCGCGCTGCACGCGCTCGGACGGGCAGCCGCAGTTCAGGTTGATCTCGTCGTAGCCCCACTGTTCGCCGAGCTTCGCGGCGCGCGCGAGGTCGTCGGGTTCGCTGCCGCCCAGCTGAAGCGCGACCGGCGCCTCGGCCGGCGTGAACGCGAGATGGCGCGGCACGTCGCCGTGGATGAGGGCGCCCGTCGTCACCATCTCCGTATACAGCCACGTGTGCCGGGAGATGAAGCGATGCAGCGAACGGCAGTGGCGATCGGTCCAGTCCATCATCGGCGCGACGGAAACGCGGCGGGGGCTGGCTTGACGGTTGGCGGACATGGCGATGGAAACCGATGAGTAACGGCTGGCGTGGAACAACCTTGCATTTTAACGCATACGGGCCGCGTTCTTCGTACCCTTTGCGCACTGCGCCAATTTGCCGGATACCTCTGCAGGAAGCGCGCCCGATAGCCATTTTCGGCCGAAAAACCCTAACGGCGTTATGTAATCCGCAGGGAATTTGCTGCGTCGCGCAAATTATTTTGAGAGCGCTTTTAGGGTCTGTTCGTCGCTCAGCCCCGTCAGAACTGCCTGACAGGATTGTTGTGTAACGGAGAATAGTAAATTCGGATTATCGCGATTATTTTCCGATAGTAGGTGTATACACTGAGTTTCGTTGACGCAGCTCGTGGGCACTGACCTCCCAGGCGCGGCGCCTTCCCGATCCGCAACTGAACCTGATATTGGAGTCCACCATGAAGACCAAACTCATCGCAGCGCTGCTGGTCGCAGCTACCGCTTCTGTTGCCGCTCCGGCGTTCGCCAGCGGCTACGGCCCGGCACCGTTCTATCGTCCGGACGTCGGCGCGCCCGCTTCGCAGCGTGGCCAGAGCGTCCAGACCGTGGCCGCCGAACGCGTCCAGGAACAAGGCGCCCAAACGGCTTACGGCGGTGTCGCCGGCTCGGCTTCGCAGTCGGGCAGCCACGCGAAGGCCACGGGCCCGCAATCGGTTTTCTTCGGCCAGTAAGTCCCGCCGAAGTTTCCGATTCGTTGCTGAGCCGCCCGTCAGTCGGGCGGCCTGAAAGCCGGATGTCATTGCGACGTCCGGCTTTTGCTTTTCTGCGTCCGTTCTGGTTTTTCCCCGGGGCGACGCTCAGGATGCGGCGCGCACGCGCTTGTCGATCGCCTCGCGAATGCGATCGAAGGCCGCGTCGAAGGCGTTGTCCTGGGTCGGAAAGCGGCCGGCGGCGATGCCGTCGACGGGCACGTTGCCGTTTTCCGCGTCCGTGAGGCTCTGGATGATCTGCGTCGAGACGAAGAAGCCGGCTTCGTGGTCGCCGTCCACGCCGGCTGTCATGTCGAAGCCCATGTATTCGTAGCTGCGTCGATTTTCCATGCCGATTGCTCCTCGTAGGCGCCTGTGCGGATTCTGGCACGTCTGTCGCCGAGCGGCGCCGCGGCCGGCCGCAGTGCATGCGGCCGCTTGTGCAGAAATGCGGCCGTATTCTGCAACTCCTGAAAAATTTCCCGCGTCGTGGTAGTTTCGGCGCTCCCCAACCGAACTGATGGACAACGTTTCCATGGAATACCGCACACTCGGCGATACCGACGTCAAGGTGAGCCTGATCGGGCTCGGCACGATGACGTGGGGCGAGCAGAACACGGAGCGCGAGGCGCACGAGCAGATCGACTACGCGCTCGAGCAGGGCGTCACGCTGATCGATGCCGCCGAAATGTACCCCGTGCCGCCGCGCCCGGAGACGCAGGGACAGACCGAGCGCTTCATCGGGACGTGGCTCGCGCAGCATCGCGCGGCGCGCGAGCGCATCGTGCTCGCCACCAAGATTGCGGGCCCGGCGCGCCAGCCGCACAACCCGCAGCACATTCGCGGGCCGCAGAACCAGTTCGACCGCAAGAATCTGACCGAAGCGCTCGACGGCAGCCTGAAACGCCTGCAGACCGATTACGTCGACCTGTATCAGTTGCACTGGCCCGACCGCAGCACGATGACGTTCGGCCGCAGCATGTATCCGTATCTCGACGATGCGTACACGGTGCCGATCGAGGAAACGCTCAGCGTGCTCGCCGATTTCGTGAAGGCGGGCAAGATCCGCCATATCGGCGTGTCGAACGAAACGCCGTGGGGCGTCGCGCAGTTCCTGCGCGCCGCCGAAAAGCTCGGGCTGCCGCGAATTGTCAGCATCCAGAATCCGTACAGCTTGCTCAACCGCACGTTCGAAAGCGGCCTGTCCGAATTCGCGCACCGCGAAGCCGTGGGCCTGCTCGCGTATTCGCCGCTCGCGTTCGGCTGGCTGTCGGGCAAGTACGAGGGCGGGGCGCGTCCGGAAGGCGCGCGCATCACGCGGTTCGAGCGCTTCAAGCGCTACAGCAAGCCGGAATCGGTGGCCGCGACGACGCGCTACGTGGAACTCGCCCGCGCCCATGGCTACACGTCCGCGCAGTTCGCACTCGCGTTCGTCAACAGCCGGCCGTTCCTCACCAGCAACCTGATCGGCGCGACCTCGCTCGAGCAGTTGAAGGAAAATATCGCCAGCGCCGACGTCAAACTCACTCCCGAACTGCTCGCGCAGATCGACGCGTTGCACGAGCAGCAGCCCAATCCGGCCCCTTAACGGGAAAGCGGGAAACTGCGCTGTCCTTTGCCGGGCCGCGCGGCGCCGCGCGAGTCGCCAACGCAGCAAAGTCGTTGGCGATTCGCAAGGCATACACTACGATCCAGCATGCGCCGCCCGGGGCGCCATCACGCCTCGCGTGACGGCGCCCGGCGGCCGTCCATACGCTCAATCCCGGAGAATTTTCACAATGACGAGCGCACGTCCAGCGCAATCGCCCCCGTCTTACGGCTGGCCCATTTTCATTTTGCTGGCGGTGGCCGGCCTCTTCTACGTGAAGTGGTTCCCGTACTATCACCGCGCATTCACGGCCGAGGAAACCCACTCCATCGGCAAATCGATCCTGATGGGCGGCTCGGCCACGGCCCCCGACCCCTCGTTCTCCGCCGCGCTCGATTACGCCTACGCCTACGGCAAGGCGATCTGGCAGGCCATGGTGCTCGGCCTGCTGCTCGGCTCCGGCGTGCAGGCGCTCCTGCCCGTGCAGTGGGTCGCGCGCGTGCTCGGCCGGCGCGGCTTCGGCAGCGTGGCGGCGGGCGGCCTGCTCGCCGTGCCCGGCATGATGTGCACCTGCTGCGCCGCGCCCGTGGTGGTGGGCCTGCGCGCGCGCAATGCGTCGGCGGGCGGCGCGATCGCGTTCTGGCTCGGCAACTCCGTGCTCAATCCCGCCACGCTCGTGTTCATGGGCTTCGTGCTCGGCTGGCAATGGAGTGCGCTGCGTCTCACGCTGGGCTTGCTGATGGTGTTCGGCCTCGGCTGGGTCTGCAACCGGCTCGTGACGCCCGAGGAATCGCGCGCCGCCGACGATCGGTTGGCGCAACTCGCCCAGCAGCAGGCCGAGGGCGGCAACGTCTTCGTGCGCTGGGCGCGTATCTTTGCGCGTATGGCCGTGCGGCTGGTGCCGGAATACATCGTGCTGGTGCTGTTGCTTGGCGCGGCGCGCGCGTGGCTGTTCCCGCACATCGGCCCGGAAGTCACGAGCAGCCTTGGCTGGATCGTCACGTTCGCCGTGGTCGGCATGCTGTTCGTGATCCCCACGGCCGGCGAGGTCCCCATCATCCAGGCGATGCTCGCGCTCGGCATGGGCGTGGGACCCGCGGGTGCGCTGCTGATGACGCTGCCGCCCGTGAGCGTGCCGTCGTTCGCGATGCTGGCGGGCTCGTTCCGGCCGCGCATGCTCGCGGTCGTGGGCACGACGGTGGTGTTCTTCGGCATTGCCGCCGGGCTCGCGGCGGTGGCCCTGGGCTTCTAGGGACGCCGGGACGAGGCAGGCGCCATGCGTTCAGCGTTGGCATTCTTGTAATAAGCGGGCGGTTCGCCGTCCGCCACGGAGCGGGCCCCGGCCCGAAAACCAGCATGGCAAAGCAAAAAACCAATCCGAAACTCGAGCAGGCGCTCACGCGCGGCGATCTCGCCATTCGCCAGGCCAATTCGGCCCGCGCCACGGCGGTGCTGCGTGCGCTCGGCAAGATGATCGTCGAGGCTTCGGCCACCATCGGCGTCGAGGCGGATACCTCGATTCCCGACGGTGATCGCATCTACGACCCGGCCGACGGTCTCTGGCCGCAGTCGCTGCTGGTTTCGCTCGATGGCCCGGTGGAGGAGTCGGATCCCGAAGAGATCCGCACGGTGCGTTTGCTCGCCCAGACCCAATCGACGATGTTCCGCGTGGAATGGCATCGCGCCGACGGCAAGGTCGGCCGCCAGGAAGGCGGCCCGTTCGCGACGGTCGCGTTTATTTCGGACGTCGATATTCCCTGGGGCGACGACGAGGACTGAGCGCCTCGCGGTGCCGTTTCAGCGCATCATGCGTCGGCGAAACAGCACGGATGCGATCGCGAACGGCACCACCACGTAGATCGCGAGCACCAGCAGGTGCAGGCCGGCCTGCTCGACAGGCCGGTCGAGCATGGCGGGGCGGATCAGCGCAACGGCGTGCGCGAGCGGCAGCATCAGCGTGATGTGCTGTGCGGCCGCGGGCAGTTGCGCGATCGGAAAGAACACGCCGGAGAGCAGCAGCATCGGCGTGAGCACGAGCGTCTGATAAAACATGAAGAAGTCGTAGGACGGCGCGAGCGCGGTGACGATCATCGCGCAGCTCGCGAACGCGAGGCCCGCGAGCGCGATCACGGGCAGCGCGAGCAGCATGGAAGGAAAGCTCGCGTAGCCGAGCAGGCCCGCCACCACCATGATCGCCACGCCCGAGAGCACCGACTTGCTCGCGGCCCACATCACCTCGCCGAGCACGACGTCGCCGAGCGTGAGCGGCGTGTGCATGATCGCTTCCCACGTGCGCTGCACGTGCATGCGCGAGAAGCCCGAGTACATCGACTCGAAGCTCGCCGACATCATCACCGAAGACGACACCGTGCCCGCCGCGAGAAACGCGATGTACGAGACGCCGTCGACGTGCCCGACCATCAGCCCGAGCCCGAAGCCGAGACCGAACAGATAGATCATCGGGTCGGCGAGATTGCCGAACATCGACGCGAGGGCGAGCTTGCGCCAGACCAGATAGTTGCGCCGCCACACGGCCATCCAGTGCGTGGCGTTCGAAGGCAGCGCGGCGCGCGGCTCGCGCACGCTCGCATGCTCGGGGCGCGAGGGCGTCGGGTTGTTGGTGCGTGTCTGCATGGTGTCCTTGGCGATTCGTACGCCGCCGTCGATCTTGCCGCCGTTAATCCAGCCGCCGTTAATCCTGCATCTCGCGGCCAGTGAGCCGCAGGAACACGTCTTCGAGATTCGCGGGCCGGTGCAGGTAGCGCAAATCGGAGCGATGGCGCAGCTTCGCATGGACGGGCGCGGGGTCGTCCACATAGCAGAACAGCGTCTCGCCGCTGATCTCCGTGCGCTTCGCATCGCCCGCGAGTTCGTCGCGCAGCGCCACCGGGTCCGGTCCGTACACCTCGATCACGTCGCAGCCGATCTCCGATTCGATCAGCGCCTTGGGTGCGCCCTCGGCGATCTTGCGGCCTTCCTCGATCACGCAGACGCGATTGCAAAGCCGTTCGGCCTCCTCCATGAAATGCGTGGTGAGGAGGATCGTCTTGCCGCGCGCGAGCAGCGAGCGCAGCCGCTCCCAGATCAGATGCCGCGCCTGCGGATCGAGGCCCGTGGTGGGCTCGTCCATCACGAGCACGTCGGGGTCGTTCACGAGCGCGCGCGCGAGCGTGAGACGCCGGCGCATGCCGCCGGAGAGCTCGCCCACGCGCGCGTCGGCCTTGCTTTCGAGGCGCGCGAATTCGAGCAGCGGCGCGACGAGGTCGCGCGTTTCGCGCGCAGACAAGCCGAAGTAGCGGCCGAACACGAGCAGGTTCTCGCGCACGGTGAAGTCGGGGTCGAGATTGTCGAACTGCGGCACCACCCCCACGCGCTGGCGGGCGTGGCGTGCGCGCGCCGGCACCGGCTCGCCGCACAGGCTGATGCGACCCGCATCGGGCGAAACGATGCCGAGCAGCATGCGCAGCGTCGTGGTTTTCCCCGCGCCGTTCGGGCCGAGCAGTCCGAAGCACTCGCCGGGAACGACGTCGAACGACAGGCCGTTGACGACCGCCCTGTCTCCGTAATGTTTGATGACCTGCTCGAATTCGATGGCGGGTGCTGGCATGGACCGGTTGAACGTGAGTCGAACGGGCATCGCGCGAGTCGCTCGAAGTACCGAACGAAAAATCGCACGAAACAAGGCGGCCCATTTTAGTGCATTGCTGCGTGGCGGGTCGGGCCGCGCTTCGAAGCGGTTTGACGATACGCGGGCAAATGCATGTCACGGCAAGCATTCAGCACTGAGCAAGATGCGTGCGGCGGTCGCGACACATCTGGCGTTTTTCGATGCACACCTGGCGTTTTCCAGCCCTTGCATGTGGAATTGCGGCGCACCATCATGAGAATCGCACAGCCTGCAAATCACGCGGGCGGGGAGAAGCGATCATGGCGAGCTATAAAAAAATTCTGCTCTGTTACGACGGCTCGCGCGAAGGCCGCAAGGCACTGCGTTGCGGCGCCGATCTTGCACTCGATCTGCAAGCCGAGACGCATTTGCTCTCGGTCGTCGACATGCGTTCGACGATTGCGCAGAGCGCCGGCCTGCTGACCGATGTGGCCTGCGGCCGCTTCGAAGAAACGGCGCGCGAGATCCTTCAGGAAGGCGTGGACTGGCTAACCGAGCGCGGCGTGCGCGCTCAGGGGCATTTCGCGTTCGGTCATCCGATCGACGAAATCGCGAATCTGGCCAACGAGCTGAATGCCGACCTCGTGGTGGTGGGCCACCGCTGCCGCACGGGGCTCTCGCGCTGGTGGATGGGCGCGGGCAACACGCCGCTGCTCGACCGCGTATCGTGCAGCATTCTGGTGGCGTGTTCGTCGGCGGCTGAGGAAAAGCAGCAGCAAGCCGCCGCATAGCGGATCAAGCGGGCCGGTTCGTAGAGAGCCGGCCTGGCTCGGCTGTCACCACCGGTCTGTCTCAGTTCGAGACGTTGCCTTCGTCGAGCTCGACGGCCGAGAGCTTCCACGAGAAGAGCCCGTGACGCTGCAGGATGGCGGCGTAGTGCTCGCCCGTACTGCCGCGGTCCCACGTGAGCGCGAACTCGTTGAGGCCGCGATAGCCGGCCGTGGTCACTGGCCGGGCCTCGGGCGCGGGATTGCCGGATGCCGCCGGGGCCGGTGGCGAGGCAGAGGCGGGTGCCGATTGCGCCGGTTCCGCCGATTGCGTGGATGGCGCGCCGGATTCCGCCGGCGGCGGCGCGTGCGGGCGGTCGCCGGGCTTGCCCGTCGGCGGCATGCCATCGAGCAGGGCGGCCACGCCTTCCGGTGTGGCGTAGGCATCGACGAGCGGACTAATCAATGCCGCGCCAATCACGGCGCCGAGGATCAGCAGCGGATTGCTGCTGTGCTGCCCCTCGACGCGCCGATGCAGCATCTCGCCCACCTGCTGTTTCAGGCTCAGGCGCAGCGCAGGGTAATCGACGTACTCGTTGAGCGCGACGGCGTCACGCGCATCGGCGGCGGCTTTCATGTGCTTCACCGCGATATAGGGCGACGCATAGGCGTAGCCGATCGCGGCAACCACCATTGCGACGGCAACCGTGATCGCGACGGGCTTTTTCCAGCCTTGGGTCTTACGCGGGGTAGAGAGAGATTCCGTCATCGGCATAGGGCAAATCGTTTAAACACGGTGTTGACCGCAAACCAGGCCAAACGATCCCGCCCGTAACCTCTTCTCACATTTCAGCTGCGTTCCTGCTTACTTCGCGAGCGCCGCGGGCAGGTCGCTGTGCTGTTCGGCGATGCAGCGGTCGATCGCGCGGCAAACCGCGTCGACCGTACCGACGAGGATGAGCCGCGACGGGCCCTGATAGACGCGCACGGGCGCGCGGCGCATGGGCTGTTCGGTGTTGAGCGTGCTGTTGAGCGACACGCGCGCAAACGCGGGCTGGGCCGAGGGCAGCACGGGCAGGTCGGCCGTGCTGGCCGCCACCATCTCTGGCGAGTCTTCGAAAAGCGAGCCGCTCAGCGCGGCAGCCGAACCGCGCACTTCGCGGACCGCGCACGAGGCGATTCCACGGAGATGGCGAAGACGGCCGAATTGGCGGAAGGGCAGCAGGCGGGCAAGGCGTTCCATGACTCTCTCCAGGTAGTGCGCAGACGGTGCGTGCGCAAACTCTGCGCGAACTGCGCGCAAACTACGCGCAGACGGATTGCTTAGAATTCGGTGGGGCGGATCAGGCCGACCGCAATGCCTTCGAGCGCGAATTCCGCGCTGCCGGCCTCGACAAAAATATTGTCGTAGTCGGGGTTCTCGGCGATCAGCTCGAGCCCGTTCGGACGGCGCTTCAGGCGCTTCACGGTGACGTCGTCGCCAAGGCGCGCCACGATGATCTGGCCGTCTTTCGCTTCGGCCTTCTTCTGCACGGCTAGCAGGTCGCCGTCGAGGATGCCGGCGTCGCGCATGGACAGGCCGCGCACCTTCAGGAGGTAGTCGGGGCGGCTCGAGAAGAGCGCCGGGTCGCACATGTAGTTCTGCGAGATGTGCTCCTGCGCGAGGATCGGGCTACCCGCCGCGACGCGGCCGACGAGCGGCAGCGAGAGCTGCATGATGCTCGGGTGCGGGAGCGTGAACTGGTGCGGCAGGTCGTCGGGCCCCGGCACGAGACGGATGCCGCGCGAGGCGCCCGCAGCCAGTTCGATCACGCCCTTGCGCGCCAGCGCACGCAGATGCTCCTCCGCGGAGTTGGCCGAGCTGAAGCCGAGTTCCGCCGCGATCTCGGCGCGCGTGGGCGGGAAGCCCGTGCGCTCGATGGCCCGGCGAACCAGATCGAAAACCTGCTGCTGTCGTGCGGTGAGTTTGGTCATGGCGCCACTGTATGTTTGAACAGGTAACTGTATTTTTATACAGTACTCGCCACTTTTCAAGTGTTACTTGAAGTTCATCGACTGAGCGTTGCCATCAGGCCGCTTTCCCGTGTTTGCGCGGATGAAACCGCGTTCCAGCAGCGACTTCCTCTGCCCTTACCACTTTTGCGTATTAAAAAATGAGAAAACATCATTTTTAATAATGTAAGCGGATCGCTAGACTGGCCTCCATCGTTAGCTGCAACTCACCAATGAGCGCAAACGAGCACACACGAGAACGGAGAACAGATAGATGGGCACGACACATACGGGGCGCGCGGGCTGGCTGAAAACACTGGCGGCAAAACTGGTCATCGGCGTTGCGCCGCTCGTCGGGGTCACGGCGATGGCGGCCATGGCGCCCATCGCCGCTCACGCGGATACCTCGCTGCTCAATGTCTCCTACGATCCGACGCGCGAGCTGTACCAGGACATCAACGAAGCCTTCATCAAGCAGTGGAAGGCGAAGACGGGCGAAACGCTCACCATCAAGCAGTCGCATGGCGGCTCGGGCGCACAGGCGCGCTCGGTGCTCGACGGCCTGCAGTCCGACGTCGTGACGCTCGCGCTGGCATGGGACATCGACGCGCTCGCCAACAAGGGCATCGTCGCGAAGGACTGGCAAAAGCGTCTGCCCGACAACGCCTCGCCGTACACGTCGACCATCGTGTTCCTCGTGCGCAAGGGCAACCCCAAGCACATCAAGGACTGGGACGATCTGACCAAACCGGGCGTCTCGATCGTCACGCCGAATCCGAAGACCTCGGGTGGCGCGCGCTGGAACTATCTCGCGGCGTGGGCGTATGCGCTGCACCAGCCGGGCGGCAACGAGCAGAAGGCGAAGGACTTCGTCGCGAAGCTCTACAAGAACGCGGGCGTGCTCGATTCGGGCGCGCGCGGCGCGACGACGAGCTTCGTGCAGCGCGGCATCGGCGATGTGCTGATTGCATGGGAGAACGAATCATTTCTCTCGCTCAAGGAGTTCGGCCCGGACAAGTTCGAGATCGTGGTGCCCTCCGTGAGCATTCTGGCTGAGCCGCCGGTCGCCGTGGTGGACAAGGTCGTCGACAAGAAGGGCACGCGCAAGGAGGCCGAGGCCTACCTGCAGTTCCTCTATAGCGAAGAGGGCCAGGAGATCGCCGCGAAGAACTTCTACCGTCCGCGTTCGGACAAGGTCCCGGCGGCGCTCACGGCGAAGTTTCCGAAGCTCAAGCTCTACACGGTCGACGACACCTTCGGCGGCTGGCCCAACGCGCAGAAGACGCATTTCGCAGATGGCGGCGTGTTCGATTCGATCTATCAGCCGCAGTAAAGCTGTCGGGCAGTACGCGGTCCGCATAACGACGTGACCGCATAACAACGAAGCGCGCCTACGGGCGCGCTTTTCGGCGCGAATTGGCAACGCACGAATCGCGCAACCCATGTCTGGACGATGAGCATGACAACGTTTCGATTGCGCAAGCCCAGTGCGCTGCCTGGCTTCGGCTTGACGCTCGGCATCACGGTGGCTTACCTGAGCCTCGTGGTGCTCATTCCGCTTGCCGCCACCTTTCTCAAGACGGCGACACTCGACTGGAGCCAGTTCGTGCGCGCCGTGTGGTCGCCGCGCGTGATCGCGTCGTACCGGCTCACGTTCAGCGCCGCGCTCGGCGGGGCACTGATCAATGCGGTATTCGGCTTCCTGCTCGCTTGGGTGCTCGTGCGCTATACGTTCCCGTTCAAACGGGTGATCGATGCGCTCGTCGATCTGCCGTTCGCATTGCCCACTTCCGTGGCGGGCATTTCACTCGCCGCCGTGTATGCGGGCAACGGCTGGATCGGCCAGTTTCTGCAGCCGCTCGGTCTGAAGGTCGCCTTCACGCCGCTCGGCGTGCTCGTGGCGCTGACCTTCATCGGCTTGCCGTTCGTCGTGCGCACGGTGCAGCCGGTGCTCGAGGACTTCGAGCGCGAACAGGAAGAGGCCGCCGCGTGCCTCGGCGCAACGCGCTGGCTCACGTTCCGCCGTGTCGTGCTGCCCGCGGTGCTGCCGGCGCTCCTCACCGGCTTCGCGCTCGCGTTCGCGCGTGCGCTGGGCGAGTACGGCTCGGTCATCTTCATCGCCGGCAACGTGCCGATGAAGTCGGAGATCACGTCGCTGCTCATCATCACGAAGCTCGAGCAATACGACTATGCGGGCGCGACGGCACTCGCCGTAATGATGCTCTGCGTGTCGTTCGTCATGCTGCTCCTCATCAATTCGCTGCAGTGGTATTTGCAACGCCGCACGAGCCGCGGCGTCTCGGCCGGCAGCGCGCCGAATGCCGTGGCGGGCGCAACCGTCGCGGGAGGTGCGCAATGAGCACGCTGCCGCAACAACGCAGCACGCGCCGGCCGGATCCGGTCACCGAATCAGCGTGGGTGCGCTGGCTGCTGACTGGCATCGCGCTCGCGTTTCTCGCGCTGTTTCTCGTGGTGCCTCTCGTCGCCGTGTTCTGGCAGGCGTTGTCGAAGGGCATCGGCTTCTATTTCACGTCGCTCGTCGATCCCGATGCGCTCGCCGCGATCAGGCTCACGCTCATCACCGCGGCGATCGCGGTGCCGCTGAATCTGGCCTTCGGCCTCGCGGCTTCATGGGCGATCGCGAAGTTCGAGTTTCGCGGCAAAGCGCTGCTAACCACGCTGATCGACCTGCCGTTTTCGGTTTCGCCCGTGATTTCAGGGCTCATCTACGTGCTGCTGTTCGGTGCGCAGGGCTGGCTCGGACCTTGGCTCGAAGACCACGACGTGCAGATCATCTTCGCGGTGCCGGGCATCGTGCTCGCCACGATCTTCGTGACGTTCCCGTTCGTCGCGCGCGAGCTGATTCCGCTGATGCAGGCGCAGGGCAACGACGAAGAAGAGGCCGCCCACGTGCTGGGCGCCTCGGGCTGGCAGATGTTCCGCCGCGTGACGCTGCCCAATATCCGCTGGGGTCTGCTGTACGGCGTGATTCTCTGCAATGCGCGTGCGATGGGCGAGTTCGGCGCAGTCTCCGTGGTGTCGGGTCATATTCGCGGCCAGACCGACACGATGCCGCTGCACGTCGAGATCCTTTACAACGAGTACAACTTCGCGGCGGCATTTGCCGTCGCATCGCTGCTCGCGTTGCTCGCGCTCGTCACGCTCGGCCTGAAGCTGCTCGCGGAGCGCCGCCTTTCGGCGCAACTGCGCCGCGCGGACGAGATTCCCGCTTACGCCGGCCCGCAAGCCGTGGCCGTGCAACACGTTTCACAACACGCAGCGCCTCGCGCCGTGCGCCAACCGATTCAAGCAGGGGAGCAGTAAACATGGGCATCACCGTCAGCAATCTGCACAAGCGCTTCGGCGACTTCACCGCCCTCGACAACGTCTCGCTCGACTTTCCGCCGGGCGAACTGGTTGCGCTGCTCGGACCTTCCGGTTGTGGCAAGACCACGCTGCTGCGCGTGATCGCGGGCCTCGAATACGCCGACGCGGGCCAGGTCGTGCTGCAAGGCCAGGACGTGGGCGAGGTGGGCGCGCGCGAGCGCCAGGTGGGCTTCGTGTTCCAGCATTACGCGCTGTTCCGCCACATGACGGTGTTCGAGAACGTGGCGTTCGGCCTGCGCGTGAAGCCGCGCAGCGAGCGGCCCTCGGAGGCCGTGATTCGCGCGAAGGTGCATGAATTGCTCAAGCTCGTGCAACTCGACTGGCTCGCGCAGCGCTATCCGTCCGAGCTGTCGGGCGGCCAGCGTCAGCGCATCGCGCTGGCGCGCGCGCTCGCCGTCGAGCCGAAGGTGCTGCTGCTCGACGAACCGTTCGGTGCGCTCGACGCCAAGGTGCGCAAGGAGTTGCGCTCGTGGCTGCGGCGCCTGCACGACGACCTGCACATCTCGACGATCTTCGTTACGCACGACCAGGAGGAGGCGCTCGAGGTGGCCGATCGCATCGTCGTGATGAATCATGGGCACGTGGAGCAGGTGGGCAGCCCGCAGGACGTCTATGATCATCCGCAGACGGCTTTCGTCTACGAATTCCTCGGCGCCGCGAACCGGCTGCGCGGCAGCGTCGACGCACGCGGTTTCGTCGCCGAGGGCGCCGCGCAGCCGATCTCGGTGCACGCGGGCTTCGAAGGCCCGGCGCTTGCCTACGTACGGCCGCACGACCTCGTGCTGCACCGCGAAGCGAGCGATCATCGCGACGGCATCGTCGTCGACGTGCGCCGCGTGGTGACGCTGGGCGGCTCGGTGCGCGTGGAGCTGGAAAGCCGCACGGGCGGCGCGCTCGAAGCCGAGCTCGACCGCGAGTCGTGGCGCGCGCTGGGGCTTTCGGTGGGCGAGGGCGTGACGGCGGTGCCGCGCGGGCTGCGCGTATTTCCGGCGCAATGAGCGTTACAGTGCTCACATCGACAAAAACGAATAATCGGTCAGCAGTCCTGGAGAGAAGACCATGAATTTTCAGCAGTTGCGCTTCGTGCGCGAAGCCGTGCGGCAGAACATGAACCTGACCGAAGTCGCGAACGTGCTGTATACGTCGCAATCGGGCGTCTCCAAGCAGATCAAGGATCTCGAAGACGAACTCGGCGTGGACATTTTCATTCGCCGCGGCAAGCGTCTGACCGGCCTCACGGAGCCGGGCAAGGCCGTGCATCAGCTGATCGAGCGAATGCTGCTCGACGCCGAGAACCTGCGCCGCGTCGCGCGCCAGTTCGCCGACCAGGACAGCGGCCACCTCGTGGTCGCGACGACGCACACGCAGGCGCGTTACGCGCTGCCGAAGGTCGTGCACCAGTTCCGCGAAGTGTTTCCGAAGGTCCACCTCGCGCTGCGCCAGGGCAATCCGCAGCAGATCGCGCAGATGATCATCAACGGCGAGGCCGACCTCGGCATCTCGACCGAGGCGCTCGACCGCTTCCCCGATATCGTCACGTTCCCGTGCTACTCGTGGCATCACGTGGTGGTCGTGCCGAAGACGCATCCGCTCGTGGGCCGCGAAAATCTCACGCTCGAAGACGTGGCCGAGTATCCGGTCATCACCTACGACCAGGACTTCACGGGCCGCTCGCATATCGACCAGGCGTTCGCGAAGGCGAGCGTGGTGCCCGACGTGGTGCTGACCGCCATCGACGCGGACGTGATCAAGACCTACGTCGAACTCGGCATGGGCGTGGGCATCGTCGCGGCGATGGCCTACGACCCGAAGCGCGACAGCGAACTCGTCGCGCTCGACACGGAGCATCTCTTCGACGCGAGCACGACCCGGGTGGGCCTGCGCAAGGGCGCGTTCCTGCGCCAGTACGCATACCGGCTCATCGAAATGTTCGCGCCGCAGCTGACCGAGCAGCAGATCGCGAGCCAGCTGCGCGAGGCAACCTGAAAAGCGCGCTGATTTTCTCGGCGGGCGGCGGATCGCTTAAAATCGCCGCCATGAATACTTCCACTTCCTCTTCCGCGGCGGCGCCCAGCGCGCTGCCGCGCATCGCCGTGCTCGCCACCGGCGGCACGATTGCGGGCTCCGCCGCGGACGCCGCGAACACCGCGGGCTACCAGGCCGGCGTGATCGGCGTCGCGCAACTGCTCGCAGCGGTGCCGGGCATCGACGCCATCGCGCAGATCCATGCCGAGCAGATCGCGAGCATCGACAGCAAGGACATGTCGCTTGCGCTGTGGACCACGCTCGCGCAGCGCGTGAACGAACTGCTGGCCAGCGACGAAGTCGATGGCGTGGTGATCACGCACGGCACCGATACGCTCGAAGAAACCGCGTACCTGCTGCATCTCACGGTGAAGAGCGCGAAGCCATGCATTTTGACGGCGGCCATGCGGCCCGCCACGGCGCTCTCCGCCGACGGCCCGCTCAATCTGCTCAATGCCGTCACGCTCGCGGCGAGCGAGGCGGCGGCCGGGCAGGGCGTGCTGGTGGCGTTCAATAACCGCATTCATTGCGCGCGCGACGTCGCGAAGGTCAGCACCTACGCGGTGGATGCCTTCCAGTCGCCGGAAATCGGCGCGCTGGGCTGGGTGCAGGATGGCCGCGTGGAATTCCAGCGTCGCGCGCTGCGCCCGCATACGGTCGATGCGCCGTTTGCGGCGTCGGCGCAATGGCCGCAGGTCGAGATCGTGACGAGCTACGCGGGCGTGTCGCGCGCGGCGGTCGAAGCGCTCGTTGCCGCCGGTGTGGATGGGCTCGTCGTGGCCGGTACCGGCAACGGCTCGATTCACGGCTCGTTGCAGCAGTCGCTCGCCGAGGCGGCCGCCAAGGGCGTGGCCGTCGTGCGTGCCTCGCGCGTCGGCTCGGGTCATGTGATGCACAACGGCGCGGCCAAGGACGATACGCTCGGCTTCGTCTCGTCGGGCACGCTCAGCCCGTACAAGGCGCGTGTGCTGCTGCTGCTCGCGCTGGCAGCCGGCACGACCGACAAGGCGGGACTGCAGGACGTGTTCGACACGTACTGAGGCTGGCCGCGCACAAGGAGAAACGGGCCTGGCGGATTGCTCCGCCAGGCCCGTTGCGTTTCTGGCCGTGCTTGCGTGGCGCCGCGCTTACTGCAGCGGCGGAATCACGAGCACCTGACCCGGATAGATCTTGTCCGGGCTCTTGAGCATCGGCGTGTTCGCCTCGAAGATCGCGTCGTTCTTCGCGCCGCTGCCGTAGTACTTTTCGGCGATCTTCCAGAGGTTGTCGCCGGCAACGACCGTGTGGTGCTGCGCTTCGGGCGCGGGGTTCGTGACGGTCATCTGATCGTCGACCTTGTCGACGTTCTGCACGTTGCCGGCCGCGACGAGGATCTTCTCCTTCGTCGGCTGGTCGGCGGCGTTGCCGGTGACCGTCACCGTGTGCGAGACGCCGTCGTAGGTCACGCCGAGGTTGTCGGCGTCGAGGCCCTGCGAGCGGATATAGGCCGCGATCGCGTCGCCGGCCTTCTGGTTCAGTTCGGCGAGATTCGCTGCGGGGTCTGCCGGTGCGGCGGCGGGTTCCGCGGCGGCGGCCGGCGCTGCAGCCGTGCCGAACAGTTTTTCGCCTGCTTCCTTGATGAAATTGATAATGCCCATCGATCACACTCCTCACGTTCTGGAAATGACTGGGTGGTCACGCGTCGTGTCCACCTTGACCCGTCTGCGTGACAGCCGGATGAAAGCACAATTCTAGAAACGCGGCCGCGAAGGCGTCCATCGGGGCAGCGTCAAAGAGTGTGAAATCGGGGAGAGAAAAGAGAGGGCAAAGAAAAACGGGCATCCGACACGCGGACACCCGATGACGACGTCTGACCGACCAAGGCTTCCCCGTCGTCACCGGGCGCCGCTTTCGGACCCCACTGGCCGCCCTCAGCCCAGAGCGGCACCGATTTGCTTCGCGGCGGTTGCCGCCGCCGCGAAGCGCCCCACGGGAGGCTCGTGCGCTTCAGTCGTTGCGCGCGAGCCGGTATGCGTGATCCGGTTCTGCGGGCGGTCCGCGCGTTGCGTCGCGCAAACCGCCGTCCTGCTGCCTGCTACGGCTAAAACTCAAGCCGCCTTCACTTGCGTTTGCGGCTCGGCGATCTCGAAGTTCGCCATGATTTCGAGCGCGCGGATCATGGCCGAGTGGTCCCATGCCTTGCCGCCGTTCGCGGCGCACACGCTGAAGAGCTGCTGCGCGCTCGCCGTATGCGGCAGCGCGATGCCCAGCTTGCGCGCGCCGTCGATCGCGAGGTTCAGGTCCTTCTGGTGCAGTTCGATGCGGAAGCCCGGATTGAACGTGCGCCTGGTCATGCGCTCGCCGTGCACTTCGAGAATGCGCGACGAAGCGAAGCCGCCCATGAGGGCCTTGCGCACGCGCTCGGGGTCCGCGCCCGAACGTGCCGCGAACAGCAGCGCTTCGGCCACGGCTTCGATGTTCAGCGCGACGATGATCTGGTTCGCCACCTTGCAGGTCTGGCCCGCGCCGTTGTCACCGATGAGCGAAATGTTCTTGCCCATCAGTTCGAACAGCGGCTTGGCAAGATCGAACGACTGCTGCGGGCCGCCCACCATGATCGTGAGCGTGGCTTCGCGTGCGCCGACTTCGCCGCCCGAGACCGGCGCGTCGAGATAGTCGCAGCCGAGCGCGTTGATCTGTTTGGCGAACTGCTGCGTTTCGAGCGGCGAGATCGAGCTCATGTCGATCACGAGCTTGCCGGCCGAGAGACCGTTGGCGACGCCGTCGTCGGCGAACAGGACGTTGGCGACATCAGGCGTGTCCGGCACCATCACGATGACGAGGTCCGAGACCTTTGCGACAGCCGTCGAATCGGCGACGACTTCGGTTTGCGTGCGCAGGTCGTCGGGCACCGGGTACTTGCCGTTCACGGCGAGCGTGTGGCCGCCCTTGATGAGGTTGCGTGCCATGTGCGCGCCCATGATGCCGAGTCCGATAAAGCCAATCTTTGCCATCTTGTGTCTCCGTGAAAGCGAATGCGTGAATGTGCGTAGGGGCTCAGGCGAGTTCGGCGGTGCGCTGCTTCGCGCTGCGCAGCCAGCCAAGTCCTTCGACGGTCGTCGTGCGCGGCTTGTACTCGCAGCCGATGTGGCCTTCGTAGCCGAGCGAGTCGAGCAGATCGAACAGGAACGGGTAGTTGATTTCGCCCGTGCCCGGTTCGTTGCGGCCAGGATTGTCGGCGAGCTGGACGTGGGCGATCTTCGCGAAGTGCTTCTTGATCGTCGCGGCGAGTTCGCCTTCCATACGCTGCATGTGATAGATGTCGTACTGCAGGAACAGGTTGTCCGAGCCGGTCTTTTCGATCACGTCGAGCGCTTCGCCCGAGCGGTTCAGCGCGAAGCCGGGAATGTCGTACGAATTGCACGGCTCGACGAGCAGGCGGATGCCTTCGCGTTTCAGTTCGCCGGCTGCGTAGCGCAGGTTCTCGACGATGGTGGCGAGCGCCGTGTCGCGATCGACGCCGGCCGTCGGAATGCCGACGAGGCAGTTCAGTTGCGGCACCTTCAGCGCCTTCGCATAGTCGATCGCGCGGCCCACGCCTTGCTGGAACTCGCCGCGCCGCTCGGGCAGGCAGGCAATGCCGCGCTCGCCCGCTTCCCAGTTGCCGGCGGGCAGGTTGTGGAGGACGAGCTTGAGCCCGTTGACCTCGAGGCGCTCGGCCAGCTCGGCGGCCTTGTATGGATACGGGAACAGGAACTCCACGGCGTCGAAGCCCGCTTGCGCGGCCGCGGCGAAGCGGTCGAGGAAGGGCACTTCGTTGAACAGCATGGTGAGGTTCGCGGCGAATTTTGGCATGGTGCTGGGTCTCGCTGGTCGGTCAGTAAAGGAAGTCAGTCAGGCAGCGCGCCGATGCCGTGCGCGCTGCCCGTGCTGCGTTGATGCGGGCTCGAGTGCGCTCAGTCGAGGGCATTGATCGCGCTGATGGCAGTCGGCGCGTGCTCGGGCTTTTCGGCCAGTTCCTCGAACTCGTTGATGGCGTCGATCTCGGTGCCCATCGAGATGTTGGTCACACGCTCGAGAATCACTTCGACGACGACCGGCACGCTGTGCTCGGCGGCGAGCGCTTGAGCCTGCTTGAGCGCCGGGGCGATCTCTTCCGGCTTGAACACGCGCAGCGCCTTGCAGCCGAGGCCTTCGGCGACCGTGACGTGATCCACGCCATAGCCGTTCACTTCCGGCGCGTTGATGTTCTCGAACGCGAGCTGCACGCAGAAGTCCATGTCGAACGCGCGCTGCGCCTGGCGGATCAGGCCGAGATACGAGTTGTTCACGACCACGTGCACGTAAGGCAGCTTGAACTGCGCGCCCACGGCCAGTTCTTCGACCATGAACTGGAAGTCGTAGTCGCCTGAGAGCGCCACGATGGGACGCGTCGGATCGGCTGCGCGCACACCGAGCGCCGCCGGAATCGTCCAGCCGAGCGGGCCCGCCTGGCCGCAGTTGATCCAGTTGCGCGCCTTGTACACGTGCAGGAACTGCGCGCCGGCGATCTGCGAAAGGCCGATGGTGCTCACGTAGCAGGTGTCGCGGCCAAACGCCTTGTTCATCTCTTCGTACACGCGTTGCGGCTTGATCGGCGTGTTCTCGAAGTGCGTCTTGCGAAGCATCGTGCGCTTGCGTTGCTGGCAGTCGGCCACCCACGCGCTGCGGTCCTTCAGCTTGCCCGCGGCCTTCCATTCCCTGGCGATCTCGACGAACAGTTCGAGCGCGGCCTTCGCGTCCGAGACGATGCCGAGATCGGGGCCGAACACGCGGCCGATCTGCGTGGGTTCGATATCGACGTGCACGAACTTGCGGCCCTTCGTGTACACCTCGACGCTGCCCGTATGGCGGTTCGCCCAGCGGTTGCCGATGCCGAGCACGAAGTCGGAGGCGAGCATCGTGGCGTTGCCGTAGCGGTGCGAGGTCTGCAGGCCGACCATGCCGGCCATGAGCGGATGGTCGTCGGCAATCGCGCCCCACGACATGAGCGTCGGGATCACGGGCACGCCCACCGTTTCGGCGAACTGCACGAGCAGGTCTTCGGCGGCTGCGTTGAGCACGCCGCCGCCCGAGACGATCAGCGGCTTGTCGCTGGCGTTGAGCAGTTCGAGCGCGGCTTCGATCTGCTTGCGCGTCGCCTTCGGCTTGTAGACCGGCAGCGGCTCGTACGTGTCGATGTCGAATTCGATTTCGGCGAGCTGCACGTCGATCGGCAGATCGACCAGCACCGGACCCGGACGGCCCGAGCGCATCAGATGGAACGCCTGCTGGAACACGCGCGGCACGAGCGCCGGCTCGCGCACGGTGACGGCCCACTTGGTGACGGGCTTGGCGATCGACTCGATGTCGACGGCCTGGAAGTCTTCCTTGTAGAGGCGGGCGCGCGGCGCCTGGCCCGTGATCGCGAGGATCGGAATCGAATCGGCCTGGGCCGAGTAGAGGCCCGTGATCATGTCGGTGCCCGCGGGGCCCGAGGTGCCGATACACACGCCGATGTTGCCCGGCGTGGCGCGCGTATAGCCTTCGGCCATGTGCGAGGCGCCTTCGACGTGGCGCGCCAGCACGTGCGTGATGCCGCCAGCCTTTTTCATCGCCGAATAGAACGGATTGATGGCTGCGCCCGGCACGCCGAAAGCGGTATCGATGCCTTCTTTTTCGAGCACCAGCACTGCGGCGTCGACGGCTCTCATTTTGGCCATGATTGTCTCCTGAATGTCTCGTATGCGAGGAATGGCGATGCGTTGAGGCCCACTTTAGGGGCGCAGGAAAGGTTTGATAAGATCAGTCCAGGTCGTTTATTCCGAAACAAAAAGTATGGAATTCCGGCGGGATGCGGCTTCCGGCTGGATGGAGACAAGCAATGGACCGCTTCAAGCAGATCGAAACCTTCGTGCGCGTCGCGGACGCGGGCAGCCTCGCGGCGGCGGCGCTCGAGGAAGGCGTCTCGCCGGTGATCCTCGGGCGTCGTATCGACGCGCTGGAAAAGCGCCTCGGCGTGAAGCTCATCTACCGTTCCACGCGGCGGCTCGTGGTGAGCGAGGAGGGCGCGGCCTTTCTCGAACGCTGCCGCGGGCTGCTCGCCGACTGGGACCAGGCCGAAAACGAGCTGTCCGCCGGGCGCCAGGTGGTGAGCGGCCATCTGATCGTGTCGGCGCCGGCGGCGTTCGGGCGCAAGCACGTGGCGCCGCTCGCCCCCGAGTTTCTCGCCGACAAGCCCGAACTCCAGGTGTCGTTCAATCTCACCGACCGTGTGGTCGATCTGGTGCGCGAGGGCTACGACCTGTCGATTCGCATCGGCGGCGCGGTGGACCCGAACTTCGTCGCCGTGAAGCTCGCCACCAACCGGCGCGTCGTGTGCGGCACGCCCGAATATTTCCGCAGGCACGGGCGGCCGAAAGCGCTCGAAGACCTGCCGAACCACAATTGCCTGGCGTTCAACCTGCAGGGCGGCCAGAACCGCGGCTGGTACTTCAGCCGCGGCGGCAAGCTCGTCACCGTGCGCGTGGGCGGCACGCTCGACTGTAACGACGGCGAGCTGCTGCACCGCTGGGTGACCGAGAGCCTCGGCCTCGGCTGGCGTTCGACCTGGGAGATCGACGCCCAGCTCGCGCGCGGCGAACTCGAAACGGTGCTCGACGAATACGCGCTGCCCGATTACGACATCCTCGCGGTGTATCCGCAGCAGCGCTACGTGCCGGCGCGCGTGCGCTACTTCATCGACTACCTCAAGGAGGTCTACGCGCGGCCGGGGTATTGGGCCGGCGCGTAATCGCGCGCTTCGCATTTATTTTTCGTTTTCGTGCGTACGGAGCGGGAATAAACTGGCCCGAGCTTCGGTAGTGCCTGTATGCGGCCACGGTCGCGTAAGCCAAACGAAGACGCGAGGGGACGACGTGGGAGAAACCGCGTACGAGCAGGATGAGGCCGCACGCAGCCGCCGCTTTCAGGCGCTGGCGCTGCCGCATCTCGATGCGGCCTACAACCTCGCGCGCTGGCTCTCGCGTAACCCGGGCGACGCGGAAGATATCGTTCAGGAGGCGTTTCTGCGGGCGTTCCGCTTCTTCGACGCGTTTCGCGGCGATGAAGCCCGTCCCTGGCTCCTCGCGATCGTGCGGCGCGTCTGGTACGACGAATGGCGGCGGCGCGCGGGCGCGGAAGAGGTGGCGCCGTTCGACGAGTTGCGCGACGACGCGCCGCTCGAAGGCTGGGAAACGGGCGGCGTCGATCCCGAGACGCTCGCGATCCGCGCCGAAGACACCCGTCACGTGCAGGACGCGCTCAGGCGCCTGCCGGTGGAGTATCGGGAAGTACTGGTGCTGCGCGAGCTGGAGGAGCTGGGCTATCGCGAGATCGCGGCGATCGCCGATCTGCCGCTCGGCACCGTGATGTCGCGGCTCGCGCGTGGCCGCAGACGGTTGGCGACGCTGCTGGCGGCGTACCACGGCGGCGAGCGCAACAGGTCAGCCGCGGGTAGTGCAGTCGATGAGACTGCCGACGATTCGGTTGTCCGCGCCCACGGCTGCGCGGACGACAGGGCAGGAGTCGGGGGAAGCAGTCAAGCCAGGAGACCATCCGGCCGGGGGAACGGCGGTCGGTTCCGCGAGGAGCCGGCCGCCGACGGCGGAGCGCCGTTGCGCCCTCGCTCTCAAACCGAAGGCCCGAACGACGGAGGCGCCAGATGAACTGTAACGAAGCGCGCCCGCTGGTCGACGCGAGCGTCGACCGCGAACTCTCCGCTGCCGACGAATGGCGTGTGCGCGAGCATCTCGCAGGCTGCGAGCAATGCCGCCGTGTCGCCGACGATGCGCAGGCCATCTCTCGAATGATTCGATCCGCGCCGTACCACCGTGCGCCGGCTGGGCTGGCTGCGCGCATCGTCGCGGGATTGCCGGCGACCGAAACGGTTGCGGCGCCTGAAAGGGCAACACCTTCGCCAGCCCCCGCACACGACTCGGGCGGCTGGCGCGCCTGGCTGCGCAACTGGTGGCCGGGCAGCGGCGGCGGGGCGCGTGGCATCGCGGGCGGTCGTGGCTGGGGCGCTGCGTCCGCCAACGCGGGGCCGCACGCGGCCACGCTCGCGTGGTTCGGCTGCGCGTTGTTGATCCTTTGTGCGCTGGCGGTGATCGCCACGCTGCATCTGCGCCGCCCGGCCGCTGAGACGGCCTTCGTCGACGATCTCGTGTCGAGCCACGTGCGGGCCCAGATTTCGGGCCGCGATATCGACGTGATCTCGACGGACCGCCATACCGTGAAGCCATGGTTCAACGGCCGCATCGACTACGCGCCGCCGGTCTTCGATCTCGCGCAACAGGGCTTTGCGCTCGCGGGCGGACGTCTCGATTATGTGGGGCGCGAACGCGTCGCCGTGCTCGTCTATCACCATGGCAAGCACGTGATCGATGTCTATGTGTTCCCGCCGGGCGCGGGCGGACCGGCCGTCTCGGGCGCCCCGCCGCAGAGTTCGAGCGAAGGCTACGCACTCCTGCGCTGGCAGGCGGCGGGCATGACCTGGTGGGCCGTGTCGGACGCCGGTGCGGACGCGCTGGACGGCCTGCGCGCGGCGCTCGACGCCCGTCTCGCGGGCGGCGCGAGCGAGGCGGCCGGCAGCTAAGCTGGCGCGCCACACGGGCGCGGTGGGACGCTTTCAGTACGCGCCCCGCCGCGCAAGTCATTGAAAACACGCCCGATTCATCGCCAGAACGCACGATCTGTCTTGCGTGCGTAGCCCATCCGCGCTACAATCTTCGGCTTCTCACTTGCCGCACCGGTTCCGACGCCCGGGTGGCTTTAATCCAAAAGGAGTGATACATGCGTCATTACGAAATCGTCTTTATCGTGCACCCGGATCAGAGCGAGCAAGTGCCCGCCATGATCGAGCGCTACAAGGGCACGATCACCTCGCACGGTGGCCAGATCCACCGCATCGAAGACTGGGGCCGTCGTCAACTGGCCTACATGATCGAGAAACTCGCGAAGGCTCACTACGTCTGCATGAACATCGAATGCGACCAGACCACGCTCGACGAACTGGAACACGCGTTCAAGTTCAACGACGCTGTTCTGCGTCACCTCATCGTCAAGATGAAGAAGGCCGAAACCGGCCCGTCGCCGATGATGAAGGAAGTGCAGCGCGAAGAAGCCAAGAAGGCGGCTGCCCAGCCGACCGAAGCGCAGGCTTAAGTACGTAAGCCATCAGGATTCGAGCAAAGTCATAGCCAACCCCGCGTGAACAGGCTTCAACTTACCGCTAGCGTCGTCGAACGCGAACCGGTGCGGTATACCCCCGCCGGCGTTCCGATCGCAAGCGTCACGTTGCAGCACCGCACGGAGGTCGTCGAGGCCGGCATTCCCCGCTTCGTCGAACTCACGATGCCCGCGGTGGCGGCCGGCAAAGCCTGCGGTCTCGTAGAAAGCTGTGAGATGGGCGTGGAAGCGCTCTTCACCGGTTTTCTGGCGAAAAAGCACCGCAATGCGCGAACCCTGGTGTTTCACATCACCGAAATGCAAGGCACAGGAAAGGACTAATCATGCCCCGCCCGACTGGTAAGAAATTCGACAAGCGTCGTCAGCAACAAAACCCGCTCTTCAAGCGCAAGAAGTTCTGCCGCTTCACGGCTGCAGGCGTCGAGCAGATCGACTACAAGGACCTCGATACGCTGAAGGACTTCATCGGCGAAAACGGCAAGATCACGCCGGCTCGTCTGACGGGTACGAAGGCCCACTATCAGCGTCAGCTGGACACGGCTATCAAGCGCGCGCGTTTCCTCGCGCTGATGCCGTACACCGACCAGCACAAGGCCTAATAAGACGACGCGATAAGGAGCAATAGAATGCAGATCATTCTTCTGGAAAAAGTCGTCAACCTGGGTAACCTCGGCGACATCGTCAAGGTGAAGGACGGTTACGCACGTAACTTCCTGATCCCGAACAAGAAGGCACGCCGTGCTACGAAGGACGCAATCGCTGAATTCGAAGTCCGCCGCGCAGAACTCGAAAAGGTCGCCGCTGAAAAGCTGGCAGCAGCTCAAGCCGAAGGCGAAAAGCTGAACGGCCTGACCGTCCAGATCGGCCAGAAGGCCGGCGTGGACGGCCGCCTGTTCGGTTCGGTCACGAACGCGGACATCGCCGTTGCGCTCACGAAGCAAGGCTTCGCAGTGGAAAAGGCGCAAGTGCGTCTGCCGGAAGGCCCGCTGAAGATGGTGGGCGACCACCCGGTGCAGGTTGCGCTGCACACCGACGTCGTCGTCGACGTCACGGTGTCGGTGCTGGGCGAGCACGCCTAAGTACCCACGTGCGGCCCTCGCGGGCCGCGCGGTTTGACGCAAGACTCAGGAAGGGCAGGAGCCGCAGGGCTTCTGCCTTTTTTGTTGTGCGCTGCCTGGACGCTACGCGCGTTGCAAGTTTTCAAGCTTGTTCGAGGCACCCCCTTGTCCGATAATTGCCCTCCATGAACGCTCCGAAAGATCCCCAACTCGACTCGCTGAAAGTCCCGCCGCATTCGATCGAAGCCGAGCAATCGGTGCTCGGCGGCCTGCTGCTGGATAACGGCGCATGGGACCGGATTGCCGACTTCCTCTCGCAAAGCGACTTCTATCGCTACGACCACCGCATCATCTTCGAGCACATTGGCCGGCTGATCGCCGCCACGCGCCCGGCCGACGTGGTGACGGTGTACGAGGCGCTCGGCACCTCGGGCAAAGCGGATGACGTGGGCGGCCTCGCGTACCTGAACGCGCTCGCGCAGAACACGCCGAGCGCCGCGAACATTCGCCGCTACGCGGAAATCGTGCGTGACCGCGCGGTGCTGCGCCGCCTCGTTTCCGTCGCCGACGAGATTTCCGCCGACGCCTTCAACCCGCAGGGCAAGGAAGTGCGCCAGCTGCTCGACGAGGCGGAGTCGAAGGTGTTCTCGATCGCCGAAGACGGCGCGCGCGGCACCCAGGGCTTTCTCGAGATCGGGCCGCTGCTCACGCAGGTCGTGGAGCGCATCGACACGCTCTATCACACGGCCAACCCGAGCGACGTCACGGGCACGCCTACGGGCTTCATGGACCTCGACCGCATGACGTCGGGCATGCATGGCGGCGAGCTGATCATCGTGGCAGGGCGCCCCTCGATGGGTAAGACCGCGTTCTCGATGAACGTCGGCGAGTACGTGGCCGTGGAGTATGGTCTGCCGGTGGCGGTGTTCTCGATGGAAATGCCGGGCACGCAGCTCATCATGCGTATGCTCGGGTCGGTTGGCCGTCTGGATCAGCACCGCATGCGCACGGGCCGCCTGACCGACGAGGATTGGCCGAAGCTCACGCACGCTGTGCAGAAAATGAGCGAGGCGCAGATCTTCATCGACGAAACCGGCGGCCTGAACCCGATGGAATTGCGCTCGCGCGCGCGGCGTCTGTCGCGCCAGTGCGGCAAGCTCGGGCTCATCATCATCGACTACCTGCAGCTGATGAGCGGCTCGGGCACGGGCGAGAACCGCGCGACCGAAATCTCGGAAATTTCGCGCTCGCTCAAGAGCCTGGCGAAGGAACTGGATGTCCCGGTGATCGCGCTCTCGCAGCTGAATCGCGGGCTGGAGCAGCGTCCGAACAAGCGGCCGGTGATGTCGGATCTGCGCGAATCGGGCGCAATCGAACAGGACGCGGACGTCATCCTGTTCATCTATCGCGACGAAGTCTACAACCCCGACAGTCCCGACAAGGGCACGGCCGAAATCATCATCGGCAAGCAGCGTAACGGTCCGATCGGACCCGTTCGCCTCACGTTCCACGGCCAATACACGAAGTTCGATAATTTTGCCGGGGCGCAGACCTTCTACGGCGAATAACGCAAAGCGTTGCGCGGCTTGCGCCAAAGTGGCGCAAATGCCGCTTTGGCGACTGCCGATCCATGCGGTAGCTCTCGCCTGACGATACAATATTGCCGTTTTATGACAGTCAGCTCTGTCGCTTATTTTGCCGCCTTGTTGCCGTGAAGTGAACGCGAAGTCACCGCTTCGTGACGGCAATCCGAGACCAATTTCCGGGATACCAATGTTCGGCCGATTCATGCCCACCGAGGGCAAGTTCTTCGAGATTTTCAATGCGCATGCGAAATGCATCGTTTCCGCGAGCCGCGAACTCGAACTCCTGATCGATAACCTCGCTGACGCCGAGGTCCACAAGCAGAATGTGCAGGCCTCCGAAAAGGCCGCCGACAAGCTCACGCACGAGGCGATCGACCTGCTGCACAAGACCTTCATCACGCCGCTCGACCGCGACGAGATCCACAAGCTGATCACGACGATGGACGACTGCCTCGACCTCATGGAGGACGTTGCCACCGCCATTTCGCTCTACGACGTGCAAGCCGTGACCGCCGAGGCGAGCCAGCTCGCGCACGTGGTGACGGCCACGGCCGAGCGCGTGCAGCTGGCGGTGGGCCTGCTCTCCGACATGAAGCAGGCGCGCGAGATCCTGCAGGCCTGCGAAGACATCGACCGCCTCGAATCCGACGCCGACCGCTTGCTGCGCGGGGCCATTTCGAAGCTCTTCCGCGAGGAAGACGACGTCAAGAACCTGATCAAGCTGAAGGCGATCTACGAACTGCTCGAGGCGATCACGGACAAGTGCGAGGATGTCGCGAACATCATCGAAGGCATCGTGCTAGAGAACGCCTGAGCACACAGCGATGCAATCGATACAACTCGCTCTCTGGGCGGTCGCGACGCTGGTCGCCATCGCTCTCGTCTTCGACTTCATGAACGGTTTTCACGACGCGGCGAATTCCATCGCCACGGTCGTGTCCACGGGTGTCCTGAAGCCGCAGCAGGCGGTGGCCTTCGCCGCCATGTTCAACGTGATCGCCTATTTCGTGTTCCACCTGAAGGTGGCGCAGACGGTAGGCAAGGGCACCATCGACCCCGATATCGTCGACCACTACGTGGTGTTCGGCGCGTTGATGGGCGCGATCGGCTGGAACGTGCTCACCTGGTACTACGGCATTCCGTCGAGTTCGTCGCACGCGCTGATCGGCGGTCTCGTGGGCGCGGCGCTCGCGAAGTCGGGCTGGGCCTCGCTCAACTTCGACGGCCTCATGAAGACCGTGGCGTTCATCTTCATTTCGCCGCTGCTCGGTTTCGTGCTGGGTTCGTTCTTCATGCTCACGGTGTCGTGGCTGTACTTCCGCACGCCGCCCAGCAAGGTCGACCGGCGCTTCCGGCGCCTGCAGCTGCTTTCTGCGAGCCTCTATAGCCTCGGCCACGGCGGCAACGACGCGCAGAAGACCATCGGCATCATCTGGATGCTGCTGATCGCAACGGGCTACTCGGCGATCGGCTCGGACGCGCCGCCCATCTGGGTGATCGGCGGCTGCTATCTGTCGATGGGGCTCGGCACGTTGTTCGGCGGCTGGCGCATCGTGCGCACGATGGGCCAGAAGATCACGAAGCTCAAGCCGGTGGGCGGTTTCTGTGCGGAGGCGGGCGGGGCGCTCACGCTCTTCACGGCTTCGTCGCTGGGTATTCCCGTTTCGACGACGCACACGATCACGGGCGCGATTGTCGGCGTTGGCGCGACGCAGAAGCTCAGCGCGGTGCGCTGGGGCGTGGCGGGCAACATCGTCTGGGCCTGGGTGCTGACCATACCGGCTTCGGCCACGCTGGCCGCGGCCGCGTGGTGGCTCGGTCACCGCTTCATGTAAAACCTGCGGCGCCTTCGGGCGCCGCAGTGCTTTTAAGGCCTCGCCCGCACGCTGGCGGGCGCTTCAGATTTAGATCAGCGGCGTGCTCGCCCCATCCATCGGAATGAGCGCGCCGGTGACGTAGCTCGCGCGGCGGCTCGCGAGGAAGAGCGCCACATCGGCGATTTCCTCCGGCTTCGCGTAGCGCCCGAGCGGCACCTTCGATTCGCCGCTCGCCAAGGCCTCCTGTGGGCCGACGCCCGTGCGTTGCGCCTCCAGCTGAACGGCCTCCTGCAGCCGTTCCGTGAGCGTGGCGCCGGGGTTGATTGCATTGATGCGGATGCCGTAGCGCGCGTGGTAATGCGCGAGGCCCACGGTCGCGAGCATCAGCGCCGCGTTGGCCGCGCCGCCCGCGATATGGATGTCGCTCGCGAACTTGCCACCCATGCCGATGATATTGACGATCGCCCCGGGCTCCATGCTCTCGCCCGACTTGATCCGCTGCACCATGCGGCGCAGCACCTCCTGCTGCGGGTAGATGTAGGGGAAATATTTCGCCTCCATCGTGGCCCTGAACGCGTCCGCATCGAGCGTTTCCGGGTCGTAGCGGCGTGCCGCGCCCGCGCTGTTGACGAGGATATCGATGGGGCCGACCGCGGTGGAGACTTCCTCGACCACGTCGGCGGCGCTGTGCGCTTCGTGCAGGTCCGCGCGCGTGAGGTGCACGTGCAGGCCAACGCTCGCCAGCTGCTCGCGGGCGCGCGCGAGATTGGCGGGGTCGCGCGAGACGATCGCCACGCGGGCGCCTTCCTGCGCAAAGGCGCGCGCGCAGGCAAGGCCAATGCCCTTGCTGCCGCCCGTCACGAGTACCACCTTCTTGCTGAGTCCAAGATCCATCGTCGCCTCGCTGCGCGAAAGTATGAAAAACGGTCCCAAAACGATAGCAGAGGCGCGGGGCGCCGCAAACCGCTGGAAGCATGCTTGGTCGTCCGGCCGGGGGCAACAGGCCGCTCGGCGACGCGGCGGCGCCGCTTCAGTCGCCGCCGTTGGCAAAGCGCGCGATGGGGTCGTCGCTGGACTGGGTCGGGGCGGGCGCGGCCGGGCCGGCTGTCGAGGCGCGCATGATCTGCGCGCCACCCGCGGCCGGCGACGCCGCCTGGATCGGCGTCGAGCCCACCTGGCCGGCCTGGCGCGCCGCTGCGCTTGCCGTGGGCGGCGGGGGCTCGAAGGCGTCGGCGGCGGCGTCGATGGCGTCGCGCGGGGCGCTGGCGGCGGGGCTGGCAGCGTATGAAGGCGTGTTGTTGCCGGGCGCAACCGCGGGTGCGAGCGCGCCCGCGTCGCGTGCCTGCGTCTGCGCCGCGCCGAGCGAGGCGGGCGGCGGCTCGAATGCGTCGGCCGGGGATGCCGTCTGCGTGGTGGCCGGCGTTGCCGCATAGACCGGCTGCGGTGCCGCGACGATGTGGTTCTGGCTTGCGGCCACGGCTCGCGGCGCGGGCTGCGCCGCCGCAGCCGGCGCGACGCTGGCCATTGCGGCAGTCGGTGGCGCGGCGTTCGCACCAGGCATGCGTTCAGGCGGCGCAGACGCTTCCCAGGTCGGCGTCTCGAACGGCGTGCGTTTGGGCGGCGCCATGCGGCGGATGCCGTCGAAGCGCCTGGCCCAGTAGGGGTTGGTCAGATAGTCGAGACGCACCGTGCCGCCCGTCGAAGGCGCGTTGACGAAGCGCAGGTTGCCGACGTAGATCCCGACGTGCGAATGCGGCCGCCCCGTCGTATTGAAGAACACGAGGTCGCCGGCGGCAATCTCGTCGGGCTCGATCGTTTCGCCGCGCATACTCATGTCGGCCGTGGTGCGGGGCAAGTCCACCGAGGCCGAGCGTGCAAGCACGTATTTGACGAGACCGCTGCAATCGAAGCCGCTATCGGGCGTATTGCCGCCCCAGCGATACGGAATGCCGACGAGGCCCATCGCCTGGATCGAGATTTCCTCGCGGCCCACGCTGTGATCGACGAAATTGGGAAAGCCCGGCGGCTTGGTGCGCCACGCGTTTTCGCTGGAAGAGGAGCCGCTGCGCGATACCTTTTGCGGCGCGCTGGAGCACGCGGCAAGCAGGACTGCGATCAGAAGCGGAAGCCAGAGTCGACGCATGAAACGGAGGTGGCGCACGCAACGCGTGCGCCATGGGGAAAACGGGTCATGGGCGGATGGTAGCCCGCCCGTCACGGCTTCCGCAACAATTCTTCACAACTTACTTGAAGTTCGTGCGCCAACTGTTGTGCCTGGGGGACGCCCGGGCAATAAAAAAGGACCGTATCCGGTGCCCCGGATACGGTCCTCGCCATCTGCACGGGCGCCCGCGAAAGGCGGCGCCCAGCGAATGGATTACAGGATATCGGACGCGTAATCGGCAAGCCGCGAGCGTTCGCCGCGTGCGAGCGTCACGTGGCCGCTGTGCGCCCAGCCCTTGAAGCGGTCCACCACGTAGGTGAGGCCGGAGCTGCCTTCGGTCAGATACGGCGTGTCGATCTGCGCGATGTTGCCGAGACACACGATCTTCGTGCCTGGACCCGCGCGCGTGACGAGCGTCTTCATCTGCTTTGGCGTGAGGTTCTGCGCCTCGTCGATGATCAGATACTTGTCCACGAACGTGCGGCCGCGCATGAAGTTCATGCTCTTGACCTTCAGGCGCGAGCGGATCAGCTCCTGGGTCGCGGCGCGGCCCCATTCGCCGGCGGCGTCATCGGTCTTCTGGAGCACTTCGAGGTTGTCGTCGAAGGCGCCCATCCACGGCTGCATCTTTTCCTCTTCGGTGCCCGGCAGGAAGCCGATGTCCTCGCCGACCGGCACGGTCGCGCGCGTGACGATGATCTCGTTGTAGCGCTTCTCGTCGAGCACCTGCGCGAGGCCCGCCGCGAGCGCGACGAGCGTCTTGCCCGTGCCGGCCTGGCCGAGCAGCGTGACGAAGTCGATCTCCGGGTTCATCAGCAGGTTCAGCGCGAAGTTCTGCTCGCGGTTGCGCGCCGTGATGCCCCACACGTTGTTCTTGTGGTGGCCATAGTCGCGCAGCGTCTGCAGGAGCGCCGTCTTGCCGTTGAGTTCGCGCACGATCGCATGGAACGCCGGTTCGCCGTTCTGCGGCTCGAGATAGACGAACTCGTTCACGAGCATCGACAGGCACTCGGGACCCGTCACGCGGTAATACGTCGTGCCGGTCTTGGTGTCCTGCCAGGACTCCATGCCCTTGGCGTGCTTCGACCAGAAGTCCTGCTGGAGCGCGCGCACGCCCGAGTAGAGCAGGTCCTTGTCTTCGAGAACCTGGTCGTTGAAGTAGTCTTCCGCGGGCAGGCCGAGCGCATGGGCCTTGATGCGCATGTTGATGTCTTTCGACACCAGCACGACGAGGCGGTCCGGCCGGTCGCGCTGCAGCGCGCGCACCACGCCGAGGATCTGGTTATCGGCCTTGCCCTGGGGCAGGCCGTCGACCGGATCGATATGCGTGAGCGTGGTCTGGAAGTACAGGCGCCCAAGCGCCTCGCGGCTGCCGAGGCGGCCGAGCGAAATGCCTTCCGAGATCGGGCCCGCGTTGGCGACCAGCTGGTCGAGCGTGCGGCTCACCTGGCGCGCGTTGCGCGCCACTTCCGACATGCCCTTCTTGTGGTTGTCGAGTTCTTCCAACGTCATCATCGGCAGATAGACGTCGTGTTCCTCGAAACGGAACAGGCAGGTCGGGTCGTGCATCAGCACGTTCGTGTCGAGCACGAAGAGCTTCTGAACTTCGGTGCTCTCTTCTGGATGCAAGCGTTTTTTCGCGCCGGCGCGCGCGGCGGGCGCAGCAGCGCCGCCGGAGGCTTTGGCCGAGGCGGGTTTGCCGCCGCGCGCCACGGGCGTCTCGTCAGCTTCGATGCGTGCCTCGAGAGGCTGCAGCAGCGCGGCCGCGACTTGCTTGCTGTTGTTGCGCTTGTTGCGCGCGGGCGCGGGTGCGACCGGTTCGAGCGCGGCCAGTTCGGCGCTGGCGCTCGAAAGCGGCACCGTGCGCAAGGTGGTCGCGGCGTTGGCGGCCTGCGTCATCGGCTCGGCGACACTGCCGGGGCCGTATTCTGCAACGTCGGCCGCGTCGTTCTCGCTCGCGGCCTTGCGTGTGCTGCGCGTCGTGCGGGCACGCGCCTTGTATTCTTCGGGCGGCAGCAGGTTGCCGAGCTTGCTGGGGGGAGTAGGCAAAGGCATGGTGTCCCTCGAAAAAATCGGGTCGAGTGGTCGCGGGGTTACCCAGTAAGGCGCGCTTTCGGGCGGTGCGTGCGGGTGCCGGGTAGGCCTCCGCCGTTACTGCGCAAGGTGCGCGCTCAGGTCAGAAAATGCCGGTTCGCCTGGTTTTCGATCAGCTCCTTGACGGTTGCGCGCGCCGGGTCGCAAAGCCGGCACGAACAGGGGGAAAAGCGGGAGAGAACAGCATCGAACAAACAAAAAAGCCGCCGCCCCGGATGACGAGGCAAGCGGCTTCACTTCGGTGTTGTCCCGTTGCCTCGGATACGCACTTCCGGTCATTCCATGACCGGCTGCGAAACCGCCGCAACGCGACGTAAAAAGGGTTGGACAGGGACTCATTGCAGCCCAATATAACGCTCCTCAAAGCGCTTGTACAGCCTCCAGAACTTCCTCGACATGGCCCGGGACCTTGATGCCGCGCCACTCCTGGCGCAGCACGCCGGTCGCGTCGATCAGGAAGGTCGAGCGTTCGATCCCTCGTACCTCTTTGCCATACATTTTCTTCAATTTGATGACGTCGAAGAGCGTGCACAGCGCTTCGTCGGCATCCGATACCAAGGTAAACGGCAGTTCGAGCTTGGCCTTGAAGTTATCGTGCGAGCGCACGCTGTCGCGCGACACGCCCACGATCTGCGCGCCGGCCTTTTTGAACTTCGGAGAGAGGTCGCGGAACTGCAGGCCTTCGGTCGTGCAGCCCGGCGTGTTGTCTTTCGGATAGAAGTACAGCACCACCTTGCTGCCCTTCAGGCTCGACAGCGTGAAGTCGCCGCCGGTAGCGGGGGCGGTGAAGTCGGGAACGGGGTGGTCGACTGCGATGGTCACGTCAGGCACGTGGCTCTCCCTTTGTTATTGGCTGGCGTTGCCGCAGCGCGCGGCGCCGGTTCGCCGGAACGGCGTGCCGCCCGCGGCGGGGGGTGTTGCGCGGGCGTGGGTCCTGGCAGGCACTGAGCGGCGCGCGGGCGGCGGATTCAGTCGGGCTGAACGATCAGCTGGCCGGAGCGGCCGGCGATCTCGCCCCAGGTGACAGGGTACGATGGCAGCGAATCCGGGTCCAGCGTCGCATGGTAGTCGCCCATCGTGGCAAACGTGTGGCCTTGCGCGCGCCAGCCGGCGAGCAGCTGCTCGAACACCGGGGCGAGCTTTTGGCCTTCGAGTTCGGCGTGCAGCGTGAAGACCTGGTCGTGCGGGTTGTTTTCGGTGCGCTTGAGCATCCAGGCGGCGACCGTATCGGTATCGACGCCATCCACGCCGAGCACCTCGTCGAGCGTGGGCAGCGTGGTGGGCATCTGCACGTGGTTCAGCGTGCGGCCCGCCACCACCGGACGGTAGGGCGAATGACCGCGCCCGTCGGAGGCGTAGCGCATGCCCCACGTGTCGATCTGCTCGAAGGCGGCCTCGTTCATCTGCCAGCCCGCCGCGCCGTGCGTGACGGGCGGCGTGCCGAAGATGCGCGTGAAGCGGTCGTGGCTCTTCTGCATCTGGCGCGCGGTCCACTGCGCGTCACGCTTGCGCACGTTGTCCTGCCAGTACACGTGATCCCACGTATGGATGCCGCACTCGAAGCCGGCTTCGTGAATCGCGCGCATTTCAGCAGCGGCTTCCACGCCGATGTCGGGGCCCGGCAGCAGCACGCCGTACATCAGCTGCTTGACGCCGTAGTGTTCGACCACCGAGGTGCGCGAGACCTTCTTGAGAAAGCCCGGCCGCAGCACGCGGCGCAGCGCCCAGCCCGTGTGATCGGGGCCGAGGCTGAACAGGAACGTGGCGCGCGCCTTGTAGCGGTCGAAGATGCGCGCGAGGTTCGGCACGCCTTCGCGCGTGCCGCGCAGCGTGTCGACGTCGATTTTCAGGACGATGCGAGCCAAGAGGCGGGGACCTTTCTCTGATGCTTAGTGTTGCTCGACGAGCGCACGCGCTTCGGCGACGTGGCCGCGGTACGCTTCGAAGATCTTGCGCAGCGCTTCGTCGAAGGTCGACTTCGGCGCCCAGCCGAGTTCCTGCTTCGTGTTGTCGATCTTCGGCACGCGATTCTGCACGTCCTGATAGCCCGCGCCGTAGTACGCGCCCGACGACGTTTCGACGAGCTGCACCTTCTTCGCCGTTTCCGCGTACTCCGGGAATTCGGCGGCGAGCGCGAGCATCTTGTGCGCGAGCTCGCGCACCGAGAAGTTGTTGGTCGGGTTGCCGATGTTGTAGATCTTGCCCGTGGCGACGCCGTCCTTGTTCTCGATGATCTTCATGAGCGCTTCGATGCCGTCGTCGATGTCGGTGAACGCGCGCTTTTGCGCGCCGCCATCCACGAGGCTGATGTTCTCGCCGCGCACGATGTGGCCGAGGAACTGCGTCACGACGCGCGACGAACCTTCCTTCGGCGTGTAGATCGAGTCGAGGCCCGGGCCGATCCAGTTGAACGGACGGAACAGCGTGAAGTTCAGGCCTTCCATGCCGTAGCCCCAGATCACGCGGTCCATCAGCTGCTTCGAGCACGCGTAGATCCAGCGCGGCTTGTTGATCGGGCCGTAGGTCAGCGCCGACGCGTCCGGGTCGAACTGCTCGTCCGAGCACATGCCATAGACTTCCGAGGTCGACGGGAAGACGAGGTGCTTGCGGTACTTCACGGCCGAACGCACGATCGGCAGGTTCGCTTCGAAGTCGAGCTCGAACACGCGCAGCGGCTGCTGCACGTAGGTGGCGGGCGTCGCGATGGCGACCAGCGGCAGGATCACGTCGCACTTCTTGACGTGATACTCGACCCACTCCTTGTTGATCGTGATGTCGCCTTCGAAGAAGTGCATCCGCTCATGCTTGACGAGGTCGCCGAGGCGATCCGTCTGCATGTCCATGCCGAACACTTCCCAGTTCGTGTTTTCGAGGATGCGCTTGGAGAGGTGGTGGCCGATAAAGCCGTTCACACCCAGGATCAGAACTTTTTTGGTCATGGACGGGGGACAGATGAAATGAGTTCGGAGAACGCGGCAGGGCTGACGACGGTCTCTTGACCATCGTGCTGGTGCCGCAGTTCGTGGATCGCGATGGCGCGTGCGTCGCCGCAGACGGCGAAAAACGCATTATCGCTTACGTGGATGCCGGCGGGCAATCCGGCGAGGGGGCGGACCCTTTCGGCGTCTTGCGAGCCGGGGCGCACGAGACGCGCGCGGGCAATCACGAAACGCTCGTTGCCGATGTCGGTGAACGCGCCCGGATAGGGCGGCGCAACGGCGCGGATCAGGTTGTACACGTGCTGCGCGCTCTCGCCGAAGTCGATGCGGCCGTCTTCCGGCTTGCGCCCGCCGTAGTAGCTGCCCTTCGTGAGATCGTTCGGCAGATGCGGCGCTTCGCCCGCGATCAGCGCGGGCAGCACCCGCCAGAGCGTCTGCTCGGCGGCGACCGTCACCTTGTCGAAGACCTGCGCGGCGGTGTCGTCGGGCAGGATCGGCACCGGGGTCTGCGCGACGATCGCGCCCGCGTCGGGCTTCGCGCCCATTTCGTGCAGCGTGGCGCCCGTTTCGGTTTCGCCGTTGAGCACGGCCCAGTTCGTGGGTACGCGGCCGCGGTATTTCGGCAGCAGCGAGCCGTGCACGTTGTACGCGCCGCGCCCGGCGAGCGCGAGCAGGTCCACGGGCAGCATGTGCCGGTAGTAGAACGAGAAGATGAAGTCCGGGCGCGCCGCGGAAACGGCCGCGCGCAGCTCGGCGCTCTTCGGGTCGGCGGGCGTGACGACCTCGATGCCATGCTCCTCGGCCACCGACTTCACGCTGCCGAACCAGATGTTTTCGGTCGGGCTGTCTTCATGCGTGACGACGAGCGCCACGTCGACGCCGCCCGCGAGCAACACCTGCAGACAGCGCACGCCCACGTTGTGATACGCGAAGACAACGGCGCGCGGTTTCATTGGCCAGCTCCTTCGTTGGCCGGGTTCGTGGTGGCCGGCCGTGCAACCGTACCGGCCGTTCGCGTGGGTTCAGCCGGCTGCGCGAAGGCGGCGGCCTGCATGAAATCCTGGCGCGGCGTATCGACGACGGCGCGGCCATTACGCTCCTCGAGGATCGTCTGGATCAGGTAACGCGGACGCGCGCGCACCTGCTGGTAGATGCGGCCGATGTACTCGCCGAGCAGACCGAGCGCGAAGATGATCACGCCGAGCAGGAAGAACGTGATGGCGAAGAGCGTGAACACGCCTTGCACTTCCGCGCCGAGGATGAAGCGGCGGATCAGCAGCAGCAGGAAGAGGCCTGCCGAGCCGAGCGAGAGGATCACGCCGATGAACGAGAGCCACTGCAGCGGCACGACGGAGAAGCCCGTCACGAGGTCGAAATTCAGGCGAATCAGGCTGTAGAGCGAGTACTTCGATTCGCCCGCGAAGCGCTCTTCGTGCGCCACCTCGACCTCGACCGGGTTCTGCGAGAACGTGTAGGCGAGCGCCGGAATGAAGGTGTTGATTTCGCCGCAGCGGTTGATCGTGTCGATGATGCGGCGGTTGTACGCGCGCAGCATGCAGCCCTGGTCGGTCATCTTGATGCGCGTGATGCGCTCGCGCAGACGGTTCATCGCCTGCGAGGCCTTGCGCCGCCAGAGGCTGTCCTGGCGCTGCTTGCGGATGGTGCCGACGTAGTCGTAGCCCTCGCGCATCTTCTCGACGAGCTTGCCGATTTCCTCGGGCGGATTCTGCAGGTCGGCGTCGAGCGTGATGACGATCTCCCCGCGGGCCTGCTCGAAGCCCGCGAGAATCGCCATGTGCTGGCCGTAGTTGCCGTTGAGCAGGATCGCGCGCGTGGTATCGGGCCGCGCGCGGAACTGCTCCGCGAGCATCGCGGCCGAGCGGTCGCGGCTGCCGTCGTTGATGAAGATCACTTCGTACGAGGTGCCGAGCTTGTCGAGCGCCGGATACAGGCGCGCGAACAGCGCGGGAAGGCCAGCTTCCTCGTTGTAGACCGGAATGATGACCGAGACTTCCGGCGTGTCCGGGGTCAAGGTGCCTTGTTCCGTTTGACTCATGTGTGCGTCGATTCCGTTATTGGATGCTTCGGTTTGCTGCATGCGCAAATCGGCGGCGCGTGCGCTGCGCCGTCCGCCTGCGTTTCCCCTGTGTCGACCCGAATTGGCGCTTTGGCGCTGGCTCGGGTCCCATGCCCGTCGAGGCGGCGGTATCCCGTCCCCGACTTCCGTTACTGCCTGTCTTGCCAACTACTTCGCAAATTTCGCGCAAATCTCGTTCACCGCGCTGCACACGCGCCCCACGTCGGCTTCGGTCATCTGCGTGAAGAGCGGCAGCGTAACCGTGCTCGCGCCGAAGCGCTCCGCGTGCGGGAACATGCCCGCCCTGAAACCACGCTCGCGGTAGAGCGTGAAGAGGTGGATGGCCGGGTAATGCACGCCCGAGCCGATGCCGCGCTCCTTGAGTTCGCCCATGAAACCGGCGCGGTCGATCGCGAGCTGGTCGAGGGGTAGCGTGATCTGGAACATGTGCCAGTTGCTGTTGGCGAAATCGGCGAGCGGCAGGCCGACGCCGAGCTTAACCGCCGCGCCGCCTTCGAAGCCCGCGAAGTAAGCCCGCGCAAGCTCGCGGCGCTGCCGGATGAAGCGCTCGATGTGCTTGAGCTGGCCAAGGCCGACGCGCGCCGCCACATCCGTGAGATTGTACTTGCCGCCGAGCACGTCGCAGTCCATGCCGTCGAAGCCCGTGCGCGTAATGCCCTGGAGGCGGTACTTCTGTGCGAGCACGGCTTCGGCTTCGTCGTTGAGGACGAGCGCGCCGCCTTCGATCGACGTGAGGTTCTTGTTGGCGTGGAAGCTGAACGAGACGATGTCGCCGATCGCGCCGATACGCTTGCCGTTCCAGCTCGAACCGAACGCCTGCGCGGCGTCCTCGATCACACGCAGCTTGTGCTGGCGGGCGATCGCGTAGAGCCGGTCCATGTCGACGGGCAGGCCCGAGAGGAAGACCGGGATGATCGCTTTGGTCTTCGGCGTGATGGCGGCTTCGAGCTTGTCGAGGTCGATGTTGCGCGTGACGGGATCGATGTCGGCGAACACGGGCGTCGCGCCGACTTCATAGACCACATTGCTGGTCGCGACCCACGAGGCGGGCGTGGTGATGACTTCGTCGCCGGGACCCACGCCGGCAAGGCGCAAACCGATTTCGAGCGTCGCCGTGCCCGAGTTGAAGGTGCGCACGGGACGGCCGCCGCAGTATTCGGAGAGCGCCGCTTCGAACGCCTGGTTCTGCGGGCCGGTCGTGATCCACCCCGAGCGCAGCACGTCGGCGACGCCCTGGATGGTTTCCTCGTCGATTTCGGGACGCACGAACGGCAGGAACGGAAGGGGCGACTGCGGGGATGACTGGGTCATGAGTGCTTTGCTCTTTGCTCGTCAGAAAGTGGGGCCGGGCAGCAAGGCCGCCGCGGCGCATCTTACGAAATGCTTATATGGGCGCAATATGCTGCGCTGCAAGCGGCCTCGCCACGCGCGCCAGAAACGCGCGCCGCGGCGCGTCAGCTGCGCGCCAGCACGAACACGCCGATCAGGATGATGCCGATACCCACGAGCCGCTGCACGCTCAGCACCTCGCCGAACAGATACCACGCCGCGAACGCGTTGACCACGTAGCCGAGCGAGAGCATCGGGTAGGCGATCGAGACGTCCACGCGCGAGAGCCCGACGATCCACACGACCACGCTGAACACGTAGCAGGTGAGGCCGCCGAGAATCGGCACTTGCGTCGCGAGCTTCACGCCAATGGGCAAGATGTTCGCACGGCTGAATTCGAAGTGTCCAACGGCATTGACACCCGCTTTCAGCAACAGTTGCGCGCATGCGTTGAGGCCGACGCCGGCGAGGATGCAGATGAGGGAAATCGGATTCATCGGAAAGGGTGGTTCAACGGGTTATCGGGTTGGGGCGGGAGCCGGGCCACGCCGCGCAGGCCGGCCCGCGTAGGCCGAGCCGGCGCGGCCCGATTATCGCCCATGCGTCATTCGGGGCCAGGAAGCACTCAGGATTGCGGCTTTTCAACGATCACGCGCCGCGCGTCGCGGGCGATCACCTGCATCGGCAGGCCCTGCGCGGCCAGTTCTTCGTAACGCTTCACGGGAATCAGCGCGAGCGCATAGCGGTCGGCCTTCCAGCGCGCCTCCCAGTCGGCAATGGTCGGCACCCATTTTTGCGGTTCCTCGGAGATGCCGAAGGCCAGTTCGTCGGTGACTTCGACCATCGTCATCGTATGGCGCACGTAGAAGGGCAGGGTGTGGTCGAGTACGCCCACCGAGTAGAACGGCGTGTCGGGCGGCAGCTTCGCGATGGCGGCGCGCACCGCGGGCGCGAGCGGCGCGCCGGAACTCAGGGTGCCGAACACGTCGTGGCCCGTGCCCGCAATGGTCGCGAGCAGCAGCCACGCCGTGCCGAGCGCGAGCACCGGTGCGCGCGCGCCGGTTTCGGGCGTGCGCTTCGCGCGGTTCAGGCGCAGGCCGACCATGGTGACGACGAAGGCCACCGCGGCCGCGGCGAACACCCAGACCTGGAACTCCCGGTAGAGCGCGTTCGGATTGCGCGCGTCGCCGAGCCGCGTGAGCACGAACGAGCCCGCCATCAGCACGACGGCAAACAGCGCGTAGCCCGCGAGATGCTTGTTCCACTGGGCGCGCGTCATGACCGGCAGATACATGCCGATGATGAGCGCCACGGGCGGCGCGATCGGCAGGACGTAGGAGACGAGCTTGGAGTGTGAGGCGCTGAAGAACAGGAAAATGAACACCGTCCACACGATCATCAGCGTGACGGGCGAGAAACCGTTAGGCTGACGCGGCGCGCGCAGCGCATGGCGCACGCTCTGCACGCTGACCGAAAGCCACGGCAGGAAGCCCACCAGCATGACCGGCACGAAGTAGTAGAACGGGCCGGGGCGGTTCTGCGCGGGCGTGAGGTAGCGCTGGAACTGCTGGACGATGAAGAAGAAGTTGAAGAACTCGGGATTGCGCTGCTGCACGAGGATGAACCACGGCGACACGATCGCGAAGAACACGATCAGGCCGCTCACGAGATAGAGGCGCTTCCAGAGCGCCCAGTCCCGCGAAATCGCCGTATAGAGCACCAGCACGGCGCCTGGCAGGATCAGGCCGACGAGGCCCTTGGACAGCACCGCCATCGCCATGGCCGCCCAGCACAGCCACATCCACAGGCGCGCGTTCGCTTTGGGCAGGCTCGGACGCTGCGCGAGCAGCAGGGCGCACAGCGAGAGCTGCATCCAGAACGACAGGCCCATGTCGAGCGTGTTGAAGTGGCCCATCAGGTTCCAGTACGGCGCGCAGGCGAGCACGACCGCGGCGAAGAAGCCCGTGGCGGCGTTGAACACGCGCGCGCCGGTGAAGCCGATCAGCAGCACGCCCGCGAAGCCGGTGAGCGCCGTGTACAGGCGCGCCTGCCACTCGCCGATGCCGAACCACGCGAACGTGAGCGCGTTCATCCAGGTTTGCAGCGGCGGCTTTTCGAAGTACTTGTAGTCGTTGTAGCGCGGCGTGATCCAGTCGCCGCTCGCGAGCATTTCGCGCGCCATTTCGGCGTAGCGTCCTTCGTCGCTCGGCAGCAGGTGGCGCCAGCCGAGCGGCAGGAACCAGATCACGGCGAGGGCGAGGATCAGGAGCAGGATCGTGCTGCGCTTGAGCGGTAGCCTCGATGGCGTATCGTTCATGGGTTTCAGCCTGTTCTTGTTGCAGTCGTTGCGGTCGGGGTGCGAAGCGTGCGCGCTGGCCGCGCGCGGTGTGCGGGCCAGGTCCGGAGCACGCGCTACGCACGCGGCGCGCAAGTGTACTACGCCGCCGCGCGGCGACCTGATGGCAAGCTTAAGGCGCGTCAGCTTTCGATCAGAAGCGCGGCCGCCACGCGGCGGCCTTCGGCCATGAGGATGTTGTAGGTGCGGCAGGCGGCCTTGAAGTCCATTGCCTCCACGCCGATGCGCTTCGCGGCCAGCGCCGCGGTCAGGCGCGGATGCGGAAAGCGCAGCCGCTCTCCGCTGCCGAACACGACCACTTCGGGGTTCAGCGGGAGCAGCAGCTCGAAGAGCTCGGGCGTGAGGGCGTCGAACGACTGCACCGGCCAGGGGGTGACCGGCGCTTCTGGCATCACGATGATGCTGCCCGTATGGCGTTCGAGGTTCACTTCGACGTAGTCGGCGCCGTAACCGGTCACGGTGTTCAGCGCGGCGCTGGAGTCCTGGTGTAGTTTCAAAACGGGGTTCCGGGGTAAGGGCAGGTCGGGTGCGCAAGCGAGAGGGCGCATATCCTGTGCCGACGCCGGCCTCGGCGCGAACCGCCTTGCAGCCCGCCGTGTCACCCGCTTCGCGACCCGCCTCCTGGCCGATTGCGCATTGCGGAAGTTGGTCAAAATCCGCTAAATTATAGCTTTTTAGCCGCCGCTGCGGCGGCGCCCGCGGGTAGACCGCGCCGGCAGGCCGCTACGCGCGCCATCCGCGCATCGGGCGAGGGCAGCCACAAGCTGCCGGGGCGGTTTTGGGGAAGTCGGGTTGGCCACCAGCGTACGCTTTGCGAAGCGTCGCGCGTGCGCCCGGCGCTCCCTTCGCAATCGTGCACGGCTTTTGTCCCGCCGGGGGCGCCCTCCGGCCCCCTTGCCTGTCCTGTCCGCCAAGGCGCCATCCGCCGGCCGGTCAACGGCATTTCAGCCTGTTCCAGCCCTTTTACCGCGTCTTACTCGCCGCTGACGCCCTGACTGATTCTCTGACCGCTTCTCTGACCGATAGCCCGCCGTGAAACCGATTCTCAAATCCAACAAGCTGCAGAACGTTTGCTACGACATCCGCGGGCCGGTGCTCGAGCACGCGAAGCGCCTCGAAGAAGAAGGCCATCGCATCATCAAGCTGAACATCGGCAATCTTGCGCCGTTCGGTTTCGACGCGCCCGACGAGGTCATTCAGGACATGATCCTGAACCTGCCGGGCTCCTCGGGGTATTCGGATTCGAAGGGTGTGTTCGCCGCGCGCAAGGCGATCATGCATTACGCGCAGCAAAAGGGCATCAAGGGCGTCGAGCTCGACGACATCTACATCGGCAACGGCGCGTCCGAACTGATCGTCATGGCCATGCAGGCGCTCCTGAACGACGGCGACGAAGTGCTGCTGCCCGCGCCCGACTATCCGCTGTGGACGGCGGCGGTGAGCCTCTCGGGCGGCACGCCCGTGCACTACATCTGCGACGAGTCGAACGCGTGGATGCCCGACCTCGACGACATCCGCTCGAAGATCACGCCGAACACGCGCGCGATCGTCGTCATCAACCCGAACAACCCGACCGGCGCGCTTTATTCTGACGACCTGCTGCGCGGGCTCGTGGCGATCGCGCGCGAGCACGGCCTGATCCTGTTCGCCGACGAGGTCTACGACAAGATCATCTACGACGGCAAGACGCACACGGCGCTCGGCTCGCTCTCGGAAGACGTGATCACCGTCACGCTCAACAGCCTGTCGAAGAGCTATCGCGCGTGCGGCTACCGCGCGGGCTGGATGTTCCTCTCGGGCATGACGGGGGAAAACCGCCGCCGCTCGAAGGACTACACGGAAGGTCTCGGCATTCTCGCCTCGATGCGCCTGTGCGCGAACGTGCCGGGCCAGTACGCGATCCAGACGGCGCTGGGCGGCTACCAGAGCATCAACGAGCTGATCCAGCCGGGCGGGCGCCTGTATCGCCAGCGCGAACTCGCGTACAACATGCTCACGGCCATTCCCGGCGTGACCTGCGTGAAGCCCGAGGCAGCGCTCTACATGTTCCCGCGCCTCGACCCGAAGCTCTATCCGATCGAGAACGACCAGCAGTTCATCCTCGATCTGCTGCTGCAGGAGCGCGTGCTGCTCGTGCAGGGCACGGGCTTCAACTGGAAGCAGCCGGACCACTTCCGCGTGGTGTTCCTGCCGAACGTCGACGACCTGACCGATTCGATCAACCGCATCGCGCGCTTCCTCGACGGTTATCGTCAGCGGCACGGCACCTGAGCCAGTCACACGCATTCCCTTTTCAAACACTTGGACGAACACACGCTGCATGGATCCGATCAAAGTAGGTCTCTTGGGCTTCGGCACGGTGGGCAGCGGCACCTTCACGGTACTGCGCCGCAACCAGGAAGAAATCAAACGCCGCGCGGGCCGCGGCATCGAGGTGGCGCGCATTGCCGTGCGCAACCCGGCCAAGGCCACGACGGCGCTCGGCAGTGAAGCCGGCAGCGTCGACCTGACGACCGACTTCAACGCCGTGGTCGACGATCCCTCGATTTCGATCGTCGCCGAAATGATCGGCGGCACGACGCTCGCCAGGGATCTCGTGCTGCGCGCGATTGCCAATGGCAAGCATGTCGTCACGGCGAACAAGGCGCTGCTGGCGGTGCACGGCACCGAGATCTTCGAAGCGGCGCGCGCCAAGGGCGTGATGGTCGCGTTCGAGGCGGCCGTGGCGGGCGGCATCCCCATCATCAAGGCGCTGCGCGAAGGCCTCACGGCCAACCGCATCCAGTACATCGCCGGCATCATCAACGGCACGACCAACTACATCCTCTCGGAAATGCGCGAGCGCGGGCTCGACTTCGCGACCGCATTGAAAGCCGCGCAGGAACTGGGCTACGCCGAAGCCGATCCGACCTTCGACATCGAAGGTGTGGACGCCGCGCACAAGGCGACGATCATGAGCGCGATCGCGTTCGGCGTGCCCGTGCAGTTCGACAAGGCGTACGTGGAAGGCATCAGCAAGCTCGACGCCATCGACATCAAGTACGCGGAAGAGCTGGGCTATCGCATCAAGCTGCTCGGCATCGCGCGCCGCACCGAGCGCGGCATCGAGCTGCGCACGCATCCCACGCTGATTCCGGCCAAGCGCCTGCTCGCCAACGTGGAAGGTGCGATGAACGCGGTGGTCGTGCATGGCGACGCGGTGGGCACGACGCTGTACTACGGCAAGGGCGCGGGTGCGGAGCCGACGGCCTCCGCCGTGGTGGCCGATCTCGTCGATGTGACGCGTCTGCACACGGCCGACCCCGAGCACCGCGTGCCGCATCTGGCATTCCAGCCGGACAGCCTCTCGAACACGCCGATCCTGCCGATCGACGAAGTCACGAGCGGCTACTACCTGCGCCTGCGCGTGGCGGACCAGACCGGCGTGATGGCGGCCATCACGCGCATCCTGGCGGACAGCGGCATCTCGATCGACGCGCTGCTGCAAAAGGAAGCGGAGCAGGTCGACGCGCAAGGCAAGGCGGAAACCGACATCATCCTGATCACCCACGAGACGATCGAGAAGAACGTCAACGCGGCGATCGCGCAGATCGAGAAGCTCGCGACGGTGAAGTCGCAGGTCACGAAGCTGCGCATGGAAGGACTGAACTAAGGCAAGGGCTATGAATTACGTATCTACGCGCGGCGCGGGCGCCGGCGAGCATCATTCGTTTTCCGACATCCTGCTGGGCGGCCTCGCGCGCGACGGCGGCCTGTATCTGCCGGCCGAGTATCCGCAGATCAGCAAGGAAGAACTGGCGCGCTGGCGCGGCCTTTCGTACGCGGATCTCGCGTTCGAGATCCTCTCGAAGTTCGCCGGCGACATTCCCGCCGACGACCTGCGCGAGATCGCGCGCCGCACCTACACGGGCGAGACCTACCGCAACGTGCGCCATGGCGAAGACGCGAGCAAGATCACGCCGCTCACCACGCTTGGCGAGGAAAACGGCGCGCAGCTCTCGCTGCTCGAACTCTCGAACGGTCCGACGCTCGCGTTCAAGGACATGGCGATGCAGCTGCTCGGCAACCTGTTCGAGTACGCGCTCGCGAAGGCCGGCCAGGAGCTGAACATTCTCGGCGCGACCTCGGGCGACACCGGCAGCGCGGCGGAATACGCGATGCGCGGCAAGAAGGGCGTGCGCGTGTTCATGCTTTCGCCGCACAGGAAGATGAGCGCGTTCCAGACGGCGCAGATGTTCAGCCTGCAGGACCCGAACATCTTCAATCTGGCTGTTGAAGGCGTGTTCGACGACTGCCAGGACATCGTCAAGGCGGTTTCGAACGACCACGCGTTCAAGGCGCAGCAGAAGATCGGCACGGTCAATTCGATCAACTGGGCGCGCGTCGTGGCGCAGGTCGTGTACTACTTTGCCGGCTACTTCGCGGCGACGAAGTCGAACGACGAGCGCGTTTCGTTCACGGTGCCCTCGGGCAACTTCGGCAACGTATGCGCGGGCCATATCGCGCGCATGATGGGCCTGCCGATCGAAAAGCTCGTGGTCGCGACCAACGAGAACGACGTGCTCGACGAGTTCTTCCGCACCGGCATTTATCGCGTGCGCGGCTCGGCCGAGACGTATCACACGACGAGCCCGAGCATGGACATCTCGAAGGCGTCGAATTTCGAGCGCTTCGTGTACGACTTGCTGGGCCGCGATCCGGCGCGCGTGACGCAGCTGTTCCGCGACGTCGAGGAGAAGGGCGGCTTCGATCTCGTGGCGAGCGGCGACTTCGTGCGCGTGCAGCAGTTCGGCTTCGTTTCGGGCCGCAGCAGCCACGACGACCGCATCGCCACGATTCGCGACATCTACTCGCGCTACCAGACGATGATCGACACCCATACGGCCGACGGCGTGAAGGTCGCCCGCGAACACCTGCAGCCCGGTGTGCCGATGATCGTGCTCGAAACCGCGCAGCCGGTGAAGTTCGGCGAGACGATTCGCGAAGCGCTGGACCGCGAGCCGGAGCGTCCGGCGGCGTTCGAAGGCCTCGAGGCGCTGCCGCAGCGCTTCGAAGTCGTGCCGGCCGACGCCCAGCGCGTGAAGGACTATATCGCCGCTCATACGGCGGACTGATCGACGCAGCCGGGGCCGGATCGGTTCGCGGTCCCGGCGTGTCGACATCGCCTCAGCTTTTACGCGGCGGCGGGTTGCCCGAACCCGTCCGCTGCATCACTTCAGCCGATCGTGCGCATGCGCAGGCATCGCGCGCCAGGGATATCCACGGCATAAGGCACAGCGCGCCGGTCGCGCCGCTACAATAACGGCAGACCAACCGCTGCTGGCGGCCCCGCCGCCAAGTCCGAGACGACCTCGATGTCCACGCCTACGTCCCCGTCTTCCGCTGCGCCGGCGCCCGCGCCGCGCGCGTCGATGCTCTCCACCGCCGACGCCCTCGCCGCGCTGCTTGCCGCGGCGCAGCCGCTCGCCGGCGCCGAAACGATTTCGACGTTCGACGCGCTGAACCGCGTGCTCGCCGTAGACGTCGTTTCGCCGCTCGACGTGCCGCCGATGCATACGAGCGCAATGGACGGCTACGCGGTGCGCGTGGCCGATCTCGCGCAAGGCAGCCGCCGTCTGCCGGTTTCCCAGCGCATTCCCGCGGGTCACGCGCCACAGCCGCTCGCGGCGGGCACGGCGGCGCGCATCTTCACGGGCGCGACGGTGCCGCCGGGCGCGGACGCCGTGGTGATGCAGGAGCAGACCGAGGCCGCGGAAGGCGCCGTTACTTTTCTGCACACGCCCAAGGCGGGCGAATGGATCACGGCGCAGGGCGCCGATATCCGCAAGAACACGGTGATCCTGCCGGCGGGCACGCGCCTCACGCCGGCGGCGCTCGGGCTCGCGGCGTCGGTCGGGTGCGCCACGCTCACCGTCGTGCGCCGCGTGAAGGTCGCGGTGTTCTTCACCGGCGACGAGCTGACGATGCCGGGCGAGCCGCTCAAGCCCGGCGCGATCTACAACTCGAACCGCTTCACGCTCACGGGCCTCTTGCGCAACCTCGGCTGCGAAGTCACCGACTACGGCATCGTGCCGGACCAGCTCGACGTCACACGCGCGACGCTGCGCGAGGCGGCCGCCGCCCACGACCTCATCCTCACCTCGGGCGGCATCTCGGTCGGCGAGGAGGATCACGTGCGGCCTGCCGTCGAGGCCGAAGGCCGCATCAACCTGTGGCAGATCGCCATGAAGCCGGGCAAGCCGCTCGCGTTCGGCGCAGTGCGTCGGGCGCAAGGGGCGACGAACGCGGGAACCGGCGAGGCGTTCTTCATCGGGCTGCCGGGCAACCCGGTGTCGAGTTTCGTCACCTTTCTGTTGTTCGTGCGTCCGTTCCTGCTGCGGCTTGCGGGCGCGACGCAGGTGAGCCCGCGCGCGCTCTCGCTGCGTGCCGATTTCACCCAGGCGAAGAGCGACCGCCGCAACGAATTCCTGCGCGCGCGCGTGAACCCGGCTGGCGGTCTCGACCTGTTCCCGAACCAGAGTTCGGCGGTTCTCACCTCCACGGTCTGGGGCGACGGTCTCATCGACAATCCGCCCAATCATGTGATCAGCGCCGGCGAGACCGTGCGCTTTATTCCGTTCACCGAATTGCTGTACTGAAAAGCCTCGAGCGATGAAGATCCAGTTGAAATTTTTTGCCAGTGTGCGCGAGGCGCTTGGCGTCGCGGACGAAACGGTCACGCTGCCGGACGGCATCGCGACGGTCGGCGACGTGCGCGGCTGGCTGCGTGCGCGTGGCGGTGTCTGGGCCGAGACGCTGGCGGAAGGCCGCGCGCTGCGCATGGCCTGCAATCACGTGATGACGGATCCGCGCACGCGCATCACCGAGGGCTGCGAAGTGGCGTTTTTCCCGCCGGTGACGGGCGGCTGAGCGTCACAGGAGACTCACGATGCCCGTGCGCGTACAAACGGAAGATTTCGACCTCACCGCCGAGGTGGCGCAGCTGCGTGCGCGCAATCCGGCGATCGGCGCGGTGGCGTGCTTCGTCGGCACGGTGCGCGATCTGAACGATGGCAGCACGATCGCCTCGCTCGAACTCGAGCACTATCCGGGCATGACCGAGAAGGCGCTGGAGGCGATCGTCGCCGAAGCGCAGCGGCGCTGGGCGGGCATCGAGGTGCTGATCGTACACAGGGTGGGCAAGCTCGAGCCGCTCGACCAGATCGTGCTGGTCGCGACCACCTCGAAGCATCGCGGCGACGCGTTCGCGTCCTGCGAGTTCGTGATGGATTACCTCAAGACCGAGGCGCCGTTCTGGAAGAAGGAAGAGACGGAGCAGGGCGCGCGCTGGGTCGATGCACGCGAGAGCGACGATACGGCGCTGGCGCGCTGGGGTGTGGCGTCGGGGAACGCTTCGCGGGAATCCAGCTAGGTGCTCGTCCGCCGGGGTGAAGGGACAGATGTAGTTCACCGCCGCCCCCTTGTAACGCAACTAACTGCCTATTTCCGCGCCGCCCTGAAAGCAGATGCGCTCACTCTGCCGGCGTGCTCTCGTCGGCATCCATCTGGCGGCCAATGAAACGGGCCGGAAACGGCTCGCCGGTCGGGCGCGTAGGCAAGTCGTGGCCGTGGCTGGCGGGGCGCCTGCGCGGCGCTACGCGATCGAGAAGGGCCTGTTGCTCGGGCGGAATCGTGTAGTCCCAGCCAAAGCGGCTCAGTTGCAGGCTTTGCGCAATCCGCAACGCGGGTTCCATGAACTGCACCGCCGCCGCGGGCTCGTAGCGAGCCTGAACCGTATCGAGGAAAAGATAGAGCCAGCGGCTGAAATGCTGCGGTTCGACGCCGGGCACCGGATCGTGCGCCTGCTGCACGTTGCCGCGGTAGCTTTTGGTGCCGAGCACGAGACTCGACCAGAAGCGGCACATTTTCGGCAGATGTTCGTCCCAGCGCCCGGCGAGCACGCCGTCGAACACCGGTCCGAGCATGGCGTCGTCGCGCACGCGGTCGTAGAACGCGTAGACGAGTTCGCGGAGGTTCTCTTCAGTCGGCTGGGCGTGCAGCGTGGCAGCGGGGCGGGTGTCGGGGCGAGTCATTTGGGGCCTGGGTGATACCTGGGGTGCCTGGAGTGTAGTCGGCGGCGGGGCGCCGGCACGGTGCGACAGTGAGCCGCATGCAAGCTGCCAGGCACTGCGAAGCGTCCATCGAAGTGACAATCATACCCAGTCCAGGCAAAACCTGCATGCTACCTGCATGTTATTGTGTGGGTTTCTGTCACCCGCACCACCTCTGTCATTGCGACCGCCATGAGACTGACCGACTACACCGACTATTCGTTGCGCGTGATGCTGTATCTCGCGCTGCGTCGCGACAGCCTGGCCACGATCCAGGAGATCTCGGACGCCTACGGCGTATCGAAGAATCATCTGATGAAAGTCGTGCAGCGCCTTGGCGAGCTTGGCTGGGTCGACACCGTCCGCGGGCGCAATGGCGGCTTGCGGCTCGCGCCTGCATCGCTCGAGCTGAGCGTTGGCGCGGTCGTCCGTGAGACGGAAAGTGACTTCTCGCTGGTCGGCTGCTTTCCGGACGAGCATGGCGACCGGCGCAGCTGCGTCATCGAGCCGCAGTGCCGGCTCAAGCACGCACTGGCGGCGGCGCGCGATGCGTTTCTCGCGGAACTCGACCGCCATACCATCGGCGAGCTGGCGCAGCCGGCAGGCGAACTGACCGGGCTGCTCGGCCTCGCGCCAATCCAGTTCATGCCGCGCGCGCAGGCAGCGCGCTCCGCGTCTTCACGCGAGCATTGAAGGACGCGTCGGCGTCACCTCTTCGTTTTTCATCTCCCCGAGCCGCGGCGCTTTGCCTCGCGCGGCTGCGGCCGCCTCGCATTCTTTCCCCGTTTTCTCACGCCGCGGCAGGGGTTGCCGATGGCCGCCGCCTGCGCTTGAATCGCAGAAATCGGAAAAAATGACGCCAGAGCGCTTGAAACCGGCGCGTCCCCCCTCAAATTTGGTGACAGTCTAGAAATCTGGAGGTCTCGCATCAAATGAGAATCGACAAACTCACCACCAAGTTCCAGGAAGCCATCGCCGACGCGCAAAGCCTCGCGGTGGGCCACGATAACCAGTACATCGAACCCGTTCACCTGCTGGCTGCGCTCGTCGCGCAGCAGGACGGCTCCGCGCGCTCGCTCATGTCGCGTGCGGGCGTGCAGGTCCAGGCGCTGCAGAACGCGCTGAACGACGCCATCAACCGCTTGCCGCAGGTGCAGGGCACCGACGGCAACGTGCAGATCGGCCGCGAGCTCACGGGTCTGCTCAATCAGGCCGACAAGGAAGCGCAGAAGCTCAACGACACCTATATCGCGAGCGAGATGTTCCTGCTCGCTGTTTCCGAAGACAGGGGCGAAGCGGGTCGTCTCGCGCGCCAGCACGGCCTGACGCGCAAGTCGCTCGAAGCCGCGATCGTCGCGGTGCGCGGCGGCGCGCAGGTGCACAGCCAGGACGCCGAGAGCCAGCGCGAAGCGCTCAAGAAGTACACCGTCGATCTGACCGAGCGCGCGCGGTCGGGCAAGCTCGACCCCGTGATCGGCCGTGACGACGAAATCCGCCGCTCGATCCAGATCCTGCAACGCCGCACCAAGAACAATCCGGTGCTGATCGGCGAACCGGGCGTGGGCAAGACGGCCATCGTCGAAGGCCTCGCGCAGCGCATCGTCAACGGCGAAGTGCCCGAGACGCTCAAGGGCAAGCGCGTGCTCTCGCTCGACATGGCCGCGTTGCTCGCGGGCGCGAAATATCGCGGCGAGTTCGAGGAACGCCTGAAGGCCGTGCTCAACGACATCGCCAAGGACGAAGGCCAGACCATTGTCTTCATCGACGAAATTCACACGATGGTCGGCGCGGGCAAGGCCGAAGGCGCGCTGGACGCGGGCAACATGCTCAAGCCGGCGCTGTCGCGCGGCGAGCTGCACTGCATCGGCGCGACGACGCTCGACGAATATCGCAAGTACATCGAAAAGGACGCCGCGCTCGAACGCCGCTTCCAGAAAGTGCTCGTCGATGAACCGTCGGTCGAGGCGACCATCGCGATCCTGCGCGGCCTGAAGGAGAAGTACGAGCTGCACCACGGCGTGGAAATCACCGATCCGGCTATCGTCGCGGCGGCGGAGCTCTCGCATCGCTACATCACCGACCGTTTCCTGCCGGACAAGGCCATCGACCTGATCGACGAAGCGGCTTCGAAGATCAAGATGGAAATCGATTCGAAGCCCGAAGCGATGGACAAGCTCGATCGCCGCCTGATCCAGCTGAAGATCGAGCGCGAGGCCGTCAAGAAGGAGAAGGACGAAGCGTCGCAAAAGCGTCTGCAGCTGATCGAGGAAGAGATCGACCGGCTGAGCCTCGAATATAAGGACCTCGAAGAGATCTGGACCACCGAGAAGGCCGCGGTGCAGGGCGGCGCGCAGATCAAGGAAGAGATCGACCGGGTGCGCGCGGAGATCAATCGCTTCCAGCGCGAAGGCAAGCTCGAAAAGGTCGCGGAACTGCAGTACGGCAAGTTGCCGGAACTCGAAGCGCAGCTCAAGCAGGTGACGCTCGCCGAGGCGAACGAGCAGAACAACCCCACGCGTTTGCGCCTGCTGCGCACGCTCGTGGGCGCCGAGGAAATTGCGGAAGTCGTGTCGCGTTCGACCGGCATTCCTGTTTCGCGCATGATGCAGGGCGAGCGCGAAAAGCTGCTGCAGATCGAAGAGAAACTGCACGAGCGCGTGATCGGTCAGGACGAGGCCATTACCGCCGTGGCCGACGCGATTCGCCGCTCGCGCGCCGGCCTCTCGGACCCGAACCGGCCGTACGGCTCGTTCCTGTTCCTCGGGCCGACGGGGGTGGGCAAGACCGAGCTGTGCAAGGCGCTGGCGGGCTTCCTGTTCGATTCGGAAGATCACCTCATCCGCATCGACATGAGCGAGTTCATGGAGAAACACAGCGTGGCGCGTTTGATCGGCGCGCCGCCGGGATACGTGGGCTACGAAGAGGGCGGCTATCTGACCGAGGCCGTGCGTCGCAAGCCGTATAGCGTGATCCTGCTCGACGAAGTCGAGAAGGCGCACCCGGACGTGTTCAACGTGCTGCTGCAGGTGCTCGACGACGGCCGCATGACCGATGGCCAGGGCCGCACCGTCGACTTCAAGAACACCGTGATCGTGATGACGTCGAACCTCGGTTCGCACCTCATTCAGGCGATGGCGGGTGAGCCTCAGGAAGCCGTGAAGGACGCCGTGTGGAACGAAGTGAAGCAGCAGTTCCGCCCCGAGTTCCTGAACCGGATCGACGAGGTCGTCGTGTTCCATGCGCTCGATCGCTCGAATATCGAGTCGATTGCGAAGATCCAGTTGCAGCGTCTGCGCGAGCGTCTGGAGAAGCTCGACATGGAACTCATGGTGTCGGACGAGGCGCTGGGCCAGATCGCCAAGGTCGGTTACGATCCGCTGTTCGGCGCACGGCCGCTCAAGCGCGCGATCCAGCAGGAGATTGAGAACCCGGTCGCCAAGCTGATCCTCGCGGGCAAGTTCGGGCCGAAGGACGTGATTCCGGTCGGCGTGCACGACGGCAAGTTCGTGTTCGAGCGCGTGGTGCACTAAGGCGAGTCGCCGGACTCGGGTGAGACGCGTGCCGGCAGGCGCGCGCCGAGCCGAAACGAAAAGGGCAGCGGAGTGATCCGCTGCCCTTTTTTCATGCCTGTAAAGAAGCGCTAACGGGCGCTTACGCCTGCTTGTTGCCGCCGCCGAACAGCGACGCCAGCCCGCCAAGCGTGCCGAGCACGCTCTCGGCGTTGATCTGGCCGCCTTGCGGCACTTCGCCGTTCGGCGTGCCCGCGTTGACCACGTGCGGCAGCACCTGAGCGAGCAGGCCGCTCACCTGGTCGGGCTGCATGCCGACCTTCTGGGCGAGACCCGAGACGACGTCCGAGCCGAGCACGTTGTGCAGTTGATCCGCCGAAACAGGCTGGTTCTCGCCGTTGCCGACCCACGACTGCACGATGTCGCCGAGGCCGCCTTGCTGGAACTTCTCGATGAGGCCGTTCAGCCCGCCGGGCTGGTTGTTGACGAACTCCATCGCCGCAGCGAGGAGCTGGGCCTGGCCGCCGCCTTGCTGTTGCGACTGCGAACCGAGCAGGGAACCGAGGGTATCTAGCAGACTCATGACGATCTCTCTGGGTGATGGCCGCGATGGGGGGGCGCGGCCGGTAAATCGGACGGCGCACGCGGCGCCGCGTTTTTTAGGTCCGGTGTACGGCTTGCACGCGCCGGACGATGGCGGCAATCAGCCGCCGGAAGCGGCCGCCGCCGATGCGGCCTTGTCCTTCTTCGACTTTTTGGGCTTTTTCGCCTTCGTATCGGATGCGGTGGCCGGCGCAGCCGCAGCGGAGCCCGCTTCGGGCGCGCTGGCAGCGGCGGCTGCCTTGTCCTTCTTGCTCTTGTGCTTCGACTTGCCCGCGGCGGTGTCCGAGGCGGCTTGCGCCGTGGTCGCGGCCGCCGGCGTCTGCGCCGTCATCGGATTGGCCGTGGTCGCAGCGGGCGCGGCGCTCGTGGCAGCGGCGCTCTTGCCGCTCTTCGCGCTGGCCGTCTTGCCCGCCGGCGGCGCGGAGGAGCCGTTGATCGTGAGCCCTGCCGCCTCGAGGTTCTGCACCGACTTAGGGCCAATGCCCTTGACGCGGTTCACGAGGTCGTCGGCGTCCTTGAACGGGCCGTTCTTCGTGCGTTCGTCGATGATTGCCTTGGCATGGACGGGGCCGATGCCCTTGACCGATTCGAGCGCGGTCTCGTCGGCGGTGTTCACTTCCACGGCTGCGGCGAGCACGGCGGACAGCGACAGGCCGATTGCGAGGAACAGCATCAGCAGCTTCTTGAGCATGGCAATCACTCCATTGAGGGCATTTCAGTGAGCCGGGAACGGACGACGCATCCAGCGGAGGGGGCTGCGGTACAAGAATAGGCCAGATGGCGTATCCGTGGATCGCGAGCGCTCGATTTATACCGGCCTGAGTGTGGCAAGTAAATCGCGCCGCACAATATTTAATACTTCTGTGCAATCGGGCGACGCGAAACGCGCAGCGGTCAGCGCAAACCGGCTCAAACGCGATGGGGCCCGACGATGGCGAGCTTCGCCATGCGCCGGTAGAGCGTCGCGCGCGAGATGCCCAGCGCCTGCGCGGCGGCGTTCGGACGCCAGCGGTGCGCCGTGAGCGCCGCGACGATGCGTGCGCGCTCGTCTTCGTCGGAGAGCGGCGACGCTGGCGGAATGCCGGCTGGGCAGCCGGACGCGGCCGCCGCTGCGAGTGGCGGCAGGCTCGCGGCGAGGTCGGCGCTCAGGTGCCGCGCTTCGACCAGCACGGTGTCGCAGACGGCGCATGCGTAGCGCATCGCATTGCGCAGCTGCCGCAGGTTGCCGGGCCAAGCGAACTTCGCGAGCCGCGTCGCGAGCGAGGCGTCGAGCGCGAGCGGCCGGCCGGCGGCCTGCGCTTCTTCCGCGAAGACCGTGTCGATGAGCATCGCGATGTCGCGCCGCTCGCGCAGCGGCGGCAGCGTGAGCACCGCGCCGCTCAGGCGATAGTAGAGATCGTCGCGGAATGCGCCCGCGCTGGCCATCTGCGCGAGGTCCCGGTGCGTTGCGCAGACCACATCGATGTCGACGCGCACCGGCGTTTCGCTCCCGAGCGGCAGGACTTCGCCCTCGGCCAGCACGCGCAACAGGCGCGTCTGCAGCACGAGCGGCATGTCGCCGATCTCGTCGAGGAAGAGCGTGCCGCCGTCGGCCATCGCGATCTTGCCGCGCGCGCCGTGGCGCCGCGCACCCGTGAACGCGCCCGGCGCATAGCCGAACAGCTCGCTCTCGATCAGCGACTCGGGCAGCGCCCCGCAATTCACCGCGATGAACGGACGATTGCGTCGCGCGCCGGCGTCGTGAATGGCGCGCGCGAACACTTCCTTGCCGGCGCCGGTTTCGCCGAGCAGCAGGATCGGCAAGCGCTTGCCCGCCACGCGCTGCGCAATGCGCGCGTTTTCGGCCACGCGCGCGTCGGCGCTGCGCAGGAAGGGGCCGAGCGCGCTGCGGTCGTATTCGTGCGTCTCGGCGGCGTCGCGCCGCAGCGGCATGGCGCCATGCGCCGCGCCGGTGCTGGGTCCGCTGCGTGCACTGTGTCCGCCGTAACCGCTCGCCCCGAGCGGCGCGCGAATGCGCGCATACAGCATCGAGCCGTTCGCGCGCAGGCGCAGCGCCGCGATAGTCTCGATGCGCCCGATGTCGCGCAACTGCACGTGCGACGAATCGAAGATCTCGTCGATATGACGCGGGCCGTCGAGACAGGGCATGCATTCGCGCGCGCGCCGGTTCGCGGCGACCACGTTGCCGTTCTCGTCGAAAGCAATCAGCAGCTCGGGCTGCGCTTCCACGTAGTTGCGATTCTGGTGACCGAAGAGGATCCAGCACGATGCGAGACGATGCAGGAAATAGCCGTCTTCGATCAGCGTGGCGCTCTGGCGGACGAGCTGGTTGACGATGCGCTGGCTCTCGCGATTGTCGGGCGATTGCACGGCCGACGCATCGAGTACGCCGATCAGCTCGCCGCCCGGCGCGAAGATCGGCGCGGCGCTGCACGTGAGCGTAGTGAACGCGGCGCGGAAATGGTCGGTCTTGTGCACCGTGATGGGCGCGAGATCGGTGAGCACGTTCGCGATGCCGCAGGTGCCTTCCTCGCTCTCGGACCAGCACGAGCCGATATAGAGACCCGCGTGCTTGAAGTCGTTGCGGCGCTCGCGGTCGAGGCGGTAGTCGATCGTCACGCCGTGCGCGTCGGTCAGCATCACGCAGTAATCGGCCTCGCGCACCATGTCGTGCAGCCGCGTGAGGCATTGGCCGGAGGCGCGCAGAAAGGACTCCTCGCGATCGCGGATCTCGCGCAGCTCGGCGGCGCTCAGCACGCGCGGGCCGATCACGGAGCCGGGGTCCAGCTGATAGCGCTCGAACGAGCGCTGCCACGACGAGACGAGGCGCGGCGAATCGGACGGCGCGGGCAGCCGGCCTTCTACGGCGCCACGCACGCGCTCGGCGTGCCGGGTAGACGCAAGGGCGTAGGGCATGTGCGGTTCCAGGCGACGGCTCGCGGTGACCGTCGGGTAACGTCGGGTTACGTCGGGTTACGTCGGACCGGAAAGCGTTCGGCGGGAGTCTTTTGTAGCACATCCTTTGCGCGCGATCACACCGCAGCGCAGCATGCGAGACGGCTGAGACGAACGTCTCAGCGTGTCTTGTCGCGCATTCCGACGCGGCGGACAGAGGTGCTTAGTCGCCGCTCATGCACGCCACGCGGGGCTGTGCGCATTTTCCTTCGCGCGCGCGGCTAGCGGTGCGACCGGCGCGTCGCTCACGCGAGACGGCGACTGAGACGCCGCGCGCGACGCGAATCGTGCCGGCGCCGCGGCGTGCAATTACCGCGGAACCCCGCCACGCGGCCTTCTGCTCGAACGTGCCGCCTCCTCGACGTCATTGGCATGACGCTTGCAGAGTTGGCTGGCAAAAGCGGCGCACGGCCATGCACGGTGCGACGCCATCAGGAGACAAGACCCGTGACGACGCCCGTGACCGTAGGCGTGATCGCGAACCCCGCATCGGGCCGCGACATCCGCCGTCTCACTTCGCATGCATCCGTCTTTCCCACGGCCGAGAAGGCGAACATGGTCGTGCGCCTGCTCGCGGGCCTGGGCGCGCTCGGCGTGGCGCGCGTGCTCACGTTGCGCGACAACACCGGCGTGGCCGCGCTGCTCCTGCGCGCGATCGAGACGCACGCGGCGATTGCCGCGCACGAGCCCTGGCCCGAGGTCGTGTTCGTCGACCTGCCGGTTAGCGAAAGCGTTGCCGATACGTACGCCGGCGTCGATCACATGGTGCGTGAGGAGGTCGCGCTGATCGCCGTGCTGGGCGGCGACGGCACCCATCGCGCCGTCGCGGCGCATTGCGGCGCGACGCCGCTGCTCGCGCTCTCCACCGGCACCAACAACGCCTTTCCCGAACTGCGCGAGGCCACCGTGGCGGGCCTCGCGGGCGCGCTCGTCGCGACCGGCGCGGTGCCGGCCGGGTCGGCGCTCTCGCGCAACAAGCGGCTCGTCGCGCGCTGCGTGGAAGGACCGTCGCGCGGGCGGGAGGAAATCGCGCTCGTCGACATTTGCATGGCGCGTCAGCCGTTCATCGGTGCGCGCGCGATTTCGGAAAGTTCGGATATCGAATCACTTTTTCTGACCTTTGCGCCGCCCGACGGCATCGGTCTCTCGTCGATCGGCGGGGCGTGGGCGCCGGTCGGGCGCGATGCGGCGCACGGCCTGCATATGACGTTCGCCCAGGCGGGTGCGCCCGAGGGCAGCGGCGCGGGCGTGCCGTTGCTCGCGCCGATTGCGCCGGGCCGCGTCGAGCGCCTGACGATGCGCACCTGCCAGCGCCTCGAAGTCGGCGTGGCGCTGCCGCTCGAAGCGGACCACGGCACGCTTGCGTTCGACGGCGAACGCGAGATCGAACCGGCGCGCGGCGACCGCTATGAAGTGACGCTCGACTGGAATGGTCCGCTGACCGTCGATGTCGCGCGCACGCTGCGTTACGCGGCGTCGCATCAATTGCTGCGCGAGGCCGCCGCGCGCGCATAGCGATCTGGCTTGCTTCCTCCACACGGAACCGAAAGAAGGAGACATTGAAATGGATACCCCCTTGAAAGGCCAGGTCGCGATCGTGACCGGCGGCGCGCGCGGCATCGGCCGCGGCATAGCGCTCACGCTCGCGCAGGCCGGCGCGGACGTGCTGCTCGCGGATCTGCTCGAAGAACCGCTTGCCGCGACTGCAGATGAAATACGGGCGCTGGGCAGACGCGCCGCGTTTGCCAAAGTCGACGTCACCCAGGCCGTTCAGCTCGAAGGCATGGTCTCGCAGGCGCTCTCGGAATACGGCGGCTTCGATATTCTCGTGAACTGCGCCGGCGTGATTTCCATTAGTCCGGTATCCGAATTGACGGAGCGGGACTGGGACTTCGTCATGGGCGTCAATGCGAAAGGCGTGTTCCTCGGCTGCAAGGCTGCATTGCCGCATTTCCGCACGCAAAAACGCGGACGGATCATCAACGTCGCTTCGATTGCGGGCAAGGAAGGGTTCCCCAATCTCGCGCACTACAGCGCCTCGAAATTCGCCGTGGTCGGCTTCACCAATGCGCTTGCCAAGGAGGTTGCGCGCGAGGGCATCACCGTGAATGCAATTTGCCCCGGGATCGTGCGCACGTATATGTGGGATCGGCTCTCCGACGAATGGAAGACCGAAGGCGAAAGCGTCGAAGAGTCCTGGCAGCGCCATCAACTCACGCTGATCCCGCAGGGCCGCGCGCAAACGCCGGAGGACATGGGGCGCCTCGCCCTGTTCTTCGCGACGATGGACAACGTCACGGGCCAGTCGGTGAACGTCGACGGCGGTTTCACTTTTCATTAGGAGCAGTGGTATTTCCCCGCAGCAAGCTAATCCAGAGCGGTACAGCGTCGTACACCCAGGAGACAACCATGTCAGTTCAGTTGAACAAGGAGCAGTTGCTCACCGCGTATCGCTCGATGCGCACGATCCGCGAGTTCGAGGAACGCTTGCACGTCGAGTTCGCAACCGGCGAAATTCCAGGCTTCGTGCACCTGTACGCGGGCGAGGAGGCCTCCGCAGTCGGCACGATGAGCCATCTGAACGATACCGACTACGTCGCGACCACGCACCGCGGCCACGGCCACTGCATCGCCAAGGGCGTGGACGTGCGCGAGATGATGGCCGAGATCTACGGCCGCGCCACGGGGTCGTGCCGGGGCAAAGGCGGCTCGATGCATATCGCAGATCTGTCGAAGGGCATGCTGGGCGCCAACGGCATCGTCGGCGCCGGCGGTCCGCTCACGTGCGGGGCCGCGCTCGCCGCCAAGCAGAAGAAGACCGGTGGCGTGGGCGTGTGCTTCTTCGGTGACGGCGCGTCGAACCAGGGGGTGATCTTCGAGTCGATGAATCTCGCCTCCGTGTGGCGCTTGCCGGTGATCTTCGTCGCGGAAAACAACGGCTACGCCGAGGCGACCTCGTCCACATGGTCGGTCGCGGCCGACAACATCGCCGACCGCGCGAACGGCTTCGGCATGCCGGGCGTGATCGTCGACGCCTTCGACTTCTTCGCCGTGCACGAGGCGCTGGGCGAGGCCATTGCCCGCGCTCGCAGCGGTGGCGGCCCGACGCTCGTGGAGATGAAACTCTCGCGCTATTTCGGCCATTTCGAAGGCGACGCGCAAACCTACCGCGCCCCTGGCGAAGTGCAGAAGCTGCGCGAAGAGAAGGACTGTCTGAAGCGCTTCGAGGAGCGCGTGGTGCGCGCCGAACTCGCGAGCAGCGACGATCTGCGCAAGGTGGACGCCGAAGTGAAGCAACTGATCGACGATGCCGTGTCGCAGGCCAAGGCCGCGCCGCTGCCGCCGGCCGAGGCGCTGCTCACGGACGTGTACGTGTCGTACCCTTAAGCGCTGCGCGCTCAGGTCATCAGGATTCCAGATCAAGGAGACGGAAATGGCACGGAAAATCACCTATTCGCAGGCCATCAACGAAGCGCTCGCCCAGGAGATGGGCCGCGACGAGAGCGTGATCGTGATGGGCGAGGACAACGCGGGCGGCGCCGGCGCGCCCGGCGAGCAGGACGCGTGGGGCGGCGTGCTCGGCGTGACGAAGGGCCTTTACGGCAAGTTCCCCGGGCGCGTGCTCGATACGCCGCTCTCGGAAGGCGGCTTTATCGGCACGGCAGTGGGCGCGGCGGCGTGCGGCATGCGGCCGGTCGCGGAGTTGATGTTCATCGACTTCATGGGCGTGTGCTTCGACCAGATCTTCAACCAGGCGGCGAAGTTCCGCTACATGTTCGGCGGCAAGGCGGTCACGCCGGTCGTGATTCGCACCATGTATGGCGCGGGCTTGCGCGCGGCGGCGCAGCACTCGCAGATGCTCACCTCGCTCTTTACGCATATTCCCGGGCTGAAGGTCGTGTGCCCGGCCACGCCCTATGACGCCAAGGGCCTTATGATCGAGGCGATTCGCGACAATGACCCTGTGATCTTCTGCGAGCACAAGCTGCTTTACACGATGGAAGGCGACGTTCCGGAGGAATCCTATTCGATTCCGTTCGGCGAGGCCAACATCGTGCGCGATGGCGACGACGTCACGATCGTCACATATGGACGGATGGTGCACTACGCGCTCGACGCGGCGCAAAAGCTCGCGAAAGACGGCATCGAGGCGGATGTGATCGACTTGCGCACGACTTCGCCGCTCGACGAGGAAACGATCCTCGAAAGCGCGCGCCGCACGGGCCGGGTCGTGGTCGTGGACGAAGCCAATCCGCGCTGCTCGATCGCGACCGACATTGCCGCACTCGTTGGCCAGAAGGCGTTCAAGGAGCTGAAGGTACCGGTCGGAATGGTCACCGCGCCGCATACGCCGGTGCCGTTCGCGGCGTCGCTCGAAGACCTCTACATCCCCTCGGCGGAGAAGATCGCCGAAGCCGCGCGCGCAGCAAGGAGCTGAAGTCATGACGATTCACATGATCACGATGCCAAAATGGGGCCTGTCGATGGAGCAGGGCCAGGTGAACGGCTGGCTCAAGTCGCCCGGCGACAAGGTCACCAAGGGCGATGAGTTGCTCGACGTCGAGTCCGACAAGATCGCGTCGGGCGTCGAGTGCGCTTTCGAGGGCGTGTTGCGGAGGCAGATCGCGCAGGAGGGCGACACGCTACCCGTGGGCGCGCTGCTCGGCGTGGTCGCCGATGCCGAAGCGGCCGACGCGGATATCGACGCCGCGGTGGCGGAGTTCCAGCGCGACTTCGTGCCCGCACAGGCCGGCGACGCCGACGCGGGACCGCAGCCGGAAAAGTCGCAGATTGGCGGCCGGACCGTGCGCTACCTGAAGCAGGGCGAAGGCGAGGGCGTGCCGGTCGTGCTGATCCACGGCTTCGGCGGCGATCTCAACAACTGGCTCTTCAACCACACCGATCTCGCGGCTGAGCGCACCGTCTGGGCGCTCGATCTGCCGGGTCACGGCGAGTCGGGCAAGGCGCTCGAGAGCGGCAGCCTCGACGAGCTTGCGCAAAGCGTGATCGCGTTCCTCGACGCACAGAAGATCGACCGCGCGCATCTCGTCGGGCACTCGCTGGGCGGTGCGGTGGCCATGGCGGTGGCCGAGCAGGCGCCCGGGCGCGTGGCATCCCTTGCGCTGATTTCGAGTGCGGGCCTTGGCAGCGAGATCGATGGGGCGTATATCGAGGGCTTCGTCGCGGCGGGCAATCGCAATGCGCTCAAGCCGCACGTGACGAAGCTGTTCGCCGATCCCGCGCTGGTCACGCGTCAGCTCGTCGAGGACCTCGTGAAGTACAAGCGGCTCGAAGGCGTGCAGGCCGCGCTCGGCAAGATTGCCGGGCAGGCGTTCGAAGCCGGCGCGCAGCGGCGTGTGTTCCGCGAGCGTGTGGTGACGCTTGCGCCGCGCGCGCTCGTGATCTGGGGCGAGGCCGACCAGATCATTCCGGCGAGCCACGCGCAGGGGCTGCCGTCGCCGGTGCGCGTGGAGGTGATCGCGGGCAAGGGGCATATGGTGCAGATGGAGGCGGCGCAGGAGGTCAATCGCCTGCTCAAAGCCTTTTTCGACGAAGGAGCCTGAGCATGGAGGCCGCCACGTCTGGAACTTCCCGTTCGTCGAGTACGGCGCTGGGTCAGGAGGGCCTGCGCAGCCGCGAGAAGCTCGCGCGCATTCCGGTGAAGATCGTGCCGCCTGCCGGCGCCGACGCGGTCTTGCCGAAGCCGCCCTGGCTGCGCGCCCGTCCGCTCATGAGCGAGACCGTAGCAGGCGTGGCGGCCGTACTGCGCGAGCATCGGCTTCATTCGGTGTGCGAAGAAGCGATGTGCCCGAACATCGGCGAATGCTTCGCGCAGCGCACCGCGACCTTCATGATCATGGGCGGGCTGTGCACGCGGCGCTGTCCGTTCTGCGACGTCGCTCACGGGCGGCCCGCGCCGCTCGACGAGGACGAACCCGCCCACCTTGCGGCAGCGGTCGCGGCGCTGGGCTTGCGTCACGTCGTCATCACCTCGGTCGATCGCGACGACTTGCGCGACGGCGGCGCGACGCACTTCGCGCGTTGCATTGCGCAGGTGCGCGAGCGCGTGCCGGGGATCGGCGTCGAGGTGCTGACGCCCGATTTCCGCGGCCGTATCGGGCGTGCGCTCGAGGCGCTTTCGTACGCATGGCCCGACGTGTTCAATCACAACATCGAGACCGTGCCCGCGCTGTATCGCGCGGCGCGGCCAGGCGCGGACTATTACGGCTCGCTCGACCTGCTTGCGCGCGCGAAAGCGGCCAACAGCGCGCTCGTCACGAAGTCGGGACTGATGGTGGGTCTGGGCGAAACCGATGAGGAGTTGCTCGCGACGATGCGCGACTTGCGCGCGCATCGCGTGGAAGTGCTGACGATCGGGCAATATCTCGCGCCGTCGCGGTTTCATCTGCCGGTCAAGCGCTACGTCCATCCCGACGCATTCGCCGCGTTGCGCACGGCGGGGCTGGCAATGGGATTCAGCGAGGTGGTGGCCGGGCCGCTGGTCCGCTCGTCGTATCACGCAGCCCAGACGGTGGAGGCGGCGCGGCAGGCCGAGGCGGGGTGATCTACGTTTGCAACTAACCGCCTAGCGTCTCTGATGCCAACGGGCTAGGCGCGTTCTCGCACAAAGCGCGCACTCACCCGCGAGAGATAAAACAGGAGTCCAGCACCGGCGATCAGGAGGCTCGCCATGTTGGCGAGCCAGAACCCGCGCGCGCCCGTCGCCCAGGCGGGCATCGTGCCGGTCACGTCGAAGCCCAGCGCGTAGCCGCCGCCGAGGCCCACGCCCCAGAGCGCAAGCGCATAGATGATGGTCGGCACGACCGCGACCTTGTAGGCGCGCAACGCGAAGGCCGTGGTGATCTGCAGGGCGTCGAACAGGTGATAGCAGGTGACGATGGCGACGAGCGGCATGGCCGCGACTGCCACGGCGGGGTCCGGCGTATAGCCGCCGATGATGAACGGGCGCAGCACGAACACGATCGCGCCGTAGCAGCAGGCAATCGCCACGGCCGTCGCTACGCCGTGCCGCGCGAGCGTGCGCGCTTCGGCGGGGCGATTGCCGCCCAGCGCCTGGGCGACGAGCGTCGAGGTCGCCACGCCGATCGAAAGCGGCGTCATGTAGAGTACGGCGCCGATGTTGCCGGCGATCTGATGGCCGGCGAGCGTGGTCGTGCCCATGCGCGCGATGAAAATCGCCATGAACGTGTACGACGTCACTTCGATGAGATACGAAAGGCCCATCGGAATGCCGAGCTTGAGCAGTTCGGCCTGGCGCTTCCACTCGGGCCAGCAAAAATGCTTGAAGATCTCGAACGGCGCGAACACGTCCACACGCGTGAGCGCGACGGCCGCGCACAAGGCGAGCGCCCAGTTGATCGAGGTGCTCGCGAGCGCGCAGCCCGGGCCGCCGAGCGCTGGCACGCCAAGGCCGCCGAAGATGAACCACGTGTTGAGCGGCACCTTGAGCATGAGCGCGCCGACCTGCAGAAACATCACGAGGCGCGGCCGCCCCACCGCATTGGCGAGCGAGCTGTAGATGCGAAAGGCCAGCGCCGCGGGCAGCCCGAACGAGAGCAGCCGCAGATAGCCGATAGTGCGCTCGCGCAGCGCCTCGGGCGCGTGCGCGAGGTCGAGCAGCAGGCCGGGAAAGTAGAGGATCGTAAATCCGATCACCATCAGTACGAGCGCGAGCCAGAACGCCTGGCGCACCTCGAGGCCGATTTCCGTGTCCTTGCGCGCGCCATAGAGCTGCGCCGCAACGGGCTGCAGCGCGCTGAGAATGCCCGTGAGGGCGATATACACCGAGATGTAGATCGACGAACCCAGGCCGAGCGCGGCGAGATCGAGCGCCGAGTAGCGGCCGACCATCGCGGTGTCGATTACGCCGAACGCGATGATCGCGAGCTGGCCGATCAGAACCGGCCACGCGAGCGCGGCGATGCGCCGGATGTCGCCCGCGAACGTCGTGGTCACCGCGGCCTCAGTCCGGACGCTTGCGCCAGACACGCTTCTTGAGCGGCGGCGTCGGACGGTCGATGCGCACGTACAGGCGGAAGCGTTCGTCGCGGTCGGCGACGCGGCGGCCTTCCCAGACGAGCTTCCACACATAGTCCGGCATCGAGCTCGGCTCGCCGTATTCCTGCGTGTCCTGGCGCAGGATCACGTCGCAATCCTCGTTGAACGCGAAGTGCATCCTGCCGAAGTACGCGAAGGTGGCGATCTGCGCGTCGCCGAGGCGCACAGGCGAGATGCACTGATAGTCGGCGGGCAGGTGCGCGGCGATCTGCTCGGCCACGTCCTTGTAGGTCCGGCTGTAGTTGACGACCGGCAGCCACAGCGTCATGAGCAGCACCCACATGAGCGTGGTGCCGCCGCTCGAGAGCACGACGCTGCGCCACAGCACCTTCGGATGGCGCGCCACGCGCCAGCGCACGAGCACCATCCAGCACACGGTGACGGCCACCGCGCACACGAACGAGAGAATCTTGAACTGCGGCACGAAGCCCGGCGCGAGGCGCGCGAGGTTGCGCGCGAGCGGCGCCGGGAAACCTGTCATGCCCGCGAGCCACACGAGCCACACGAAGGTGCTGAGAATGGTGAAGCTCAGCACCGCGAACCAGTCGATCGCGTTGATCGCGCCGCGCTTGAGCGTGGGCAGCGCGAAGGTCGCGAGCACCGCCAGCGCGGGCAGCACGAGCATGAAGAGCCGGTTCGATTCGTGGCTTTGCACGACCACGAGGATGAGCAGCGGCACGATCACCGACAGCGGAATCGCGATGTGCGGCTTGCGGCGCAGTCCGGCCCAGCTCACGAAGGCCCAGATTGCGAGGGGCCACGCGGGCCAGGTGAAAAGCGGCAGGTTCTTGGCGGCGTAGCGCAGCACGTAGCCAGGGGGGCCTGCGAAGGCGTTGACGTTGGTGTGGGCCCACTGGTTGAGGAACCAGACGGCGTCGTCGGGATACAGGTGCAGCGCCAGCAGCGGCCATGAGGCCGAGACCGCGAGCGCCACGGGCAGGCCCGCCACGAGCAGCCAGCGCGAGCGCGTTTCGGGGGCGATGGCGAGCATGGCGAGCGTGCCGACGAGGAGCGCGCCTACGAGCACCGGGCCGCTGGAAAGCATCACGATGCCGAGCGCGAGGCCCCACCAGAGGGCGCCCTGGACCGGCTTGTCGATGGCGCGCACGACGCCGTACAGCAGCATGGCGATGCCCACGAACTGCATGAGCTGCGGCGTGGTTTCGTGGCCGCGCTCGGCGAGGCCGAAGCAGGCCAGCAGAACGAGCAGGGCGCCGTCGCCGAGCGTGCGGCCGTAGTCGCGCGGCTCGGGCTCGCCGCCGAACGCGTACTTGAACGGCTGCACTTCGGGGCGGCGGCCCAGCAGATACGCGCTGTACCAGACGAACGCGCACGCGAGACAGAACAGCACGCCCGTAGCGATGCGCGAGGCGTTGCTGGCGTCGACCCACGGCGCGAACAGACGGATGCAGGCGGCACCCAGCCAGTAGCCGAGCGGACCGTTCTCGGTCACGTATTTGCCGACAAGATTGGGCAGCAGCCAGTCGTGCGAGGTGCCGCCCGCCATCGTCCACATCACGCCGAAGCCCGCCGCATCCTCGTTCTTCCACGGGTCGCGGCCAAACAGGCCGAAAGCCGCGAAGACGATACAGATGGTCAGCAGCAGCCAGCGCGGCAGGGCGCTGGTGGCGGAGGCGGTCAGTCGAATGGCTGGCTTCATGCAGTACGAAGGGAGACGGATAAACCGGGCGTGTTCGAGCGGGTGGCTCACACGCGGAGGTCAAGCGGGCATGCGCGGCAGACGGTACACCCAGCCGTGTGCCGCGGAGCAATCCGGCATTCTAGCCGGGCCGGCGACCGCGCGTCACGGCGTTAGCCGCGGGTTAATCCACGGAAACATCTGAAAAGGCGCGGTAAGTCGCACCTGTCTGGCTTCGCGGACGGCGCAACGGTGGCGCAGGCAACAAAAAAGGGCAGCGTATGCTGCCCTTTTTGTGCACGTTCAATGCGGGACCGGCCAGCAGCCGGTGCGGCGAGGCGATTACTTGCCGGCCTTGCCCGAGGCGCGTGCGCCGAACTTCTTGTTGAACTTCTCGACACGGCCTGCCGTGTCCATGATCTTTTGCGTGCCCGTGTAGAACGGATGCGATTCCGACGACACTTCGATCTTGGCGAGCGGGTAGGTCTTGCCCTCGAATTCGGCGGTTTCGCGCGTCTGGATGGTCGAGCGGGTCACGAACTTGAAGTCGTTCGAAACGTCGATGAACAGGACTTCGCGGTAATTCGGGTGAATGCCTTCTTTCATGGTTATTCCTTAAATCTGGCGGTAGCCAACCCGCGTGCCTGCAACACCCTGTTGCCGACTTTGCTCGCGCGAGCCACTTACCCAAGGGTCGAAAAACCGCGATTATGCCAGATAATCAGCCGGTTGGCGAATTTTTGAGGCCCCCGCGCGACAGGTTTTAGCCCGGCTGGCCGGCCAGTGCGCCCACGCGCGCCGGGTCCTGGCGGTAATAGCGCGCGAGCAGCCGGTAAAGCTCGGGATATTCCGCCTCGAACGCCTTCGGCTTGACGAAAAGGGCCTCGCTACACACCGCGAAGAACTCCGAGGGGTGGTCGGCGGCATAGGGATCGATCAACGAATCGCGTTCGAAGCGCGCCCAGCGGCGCTCCGGCACGGCGTCCACCTTGTCGCAGAACTGGTCGTAGGCGTTGTCGAACACGTCGGCCCACGTCTGCGCGTCGAGCGGGGCATGCCAGCGCCGAAAGAGGGGCGGATGGCCGTCGGCCTCGCCGCCCAGCATATCGATCTTGTGTGCGAACTCGTGAATCACGACGTTGTACGCGTCGCTGCCATCGGTCATCTGCGCGTCTTCCCACGAGAGGATCACGGGGCCACCTTCCCACGCTTCGCCGCTCGCGTCGTGCTCCACCTCGTGGACCACGCCGTCCTCGTCCTCCACGGTCTTGCGGATCACGAATTCGCCCGGATACACGACCACGCCCACCCAGCCCTTGTAGAGGTCGAGTGAAAGATTGAGCACCGGCAGCGACGCCTGCGCGGCGATCGCCACGGTCATCGGGTCGGTCAGTTCGAGATCGTGCGCCGTGGAGAACTCCTTTTGCGCGATAAAAAGGCTCGTCAGCTCGCGCAGGCGCACGAGGTCGGCGGCGTCGAGATGCTTGAGAAAGGGCAGGCCAGCGAGCGTGGCCTGCCAAAGCGCGTCGTCGATCGCGTAGGTGCGCAGCGCCTTTTCGCGGCGGCGCGCGTCGAACCAGTGAGAGAGTTTCGAAAGCATCGCTGGGTGTGGATTCCCGTGCGTCTGGATGTCGTTCAGTCGATCTGTTTTTGCCACGCGGCGAAGATCCCGCCGCATACCGCCACGCCGATCAGGAAGTAAAACCCGTCGAGCGAACTCAGAAAGCTCGCCTGCTGCGCGACCATGCGGCTCACTTCCGCGAGCGCAAGTCCGTGCGCTTCGCTCGCGGACCGTCCCATCATCTCGAACGAATGCGTGAGCGCCGCGTAGGTGCTCTGGAACGCCGGGTTGAACGGATTCACGAACTCGGCGAGCCGCGTCTGGTGCTGCGCGAGCCGGTGCTGCTCGACGATGATAACCGTGGCCGTGGCGAACGATATCGTCAACTGCCGGACGATGTTTTTCAAGCGGTAACCGTGCGTGAATTCTTCGATCGCGAAGATGCGGAACGTGAGATTGGCGACGGGCAGCACGATGAAGAGCAGCAGCAGGCCACGCAGCAGCAGCGGTGGGATGAGCCAGGCTTCGCTCGCCTGCGGCGTGAGCCGCGTCATCCAGAACGAGATGAACGCCGACAGCACGAAGCCGGGCACGATGATCCACTTCTTGTGCGTAATGAGCTTCGCGTAGCGGAAATAGAAAAAGAGCGCGCCGGCCGAGATCAGCGACGTGATGCCGGTGAGGCGGCCGGCGTTTTCGACGGGGTAGTTGAAGCCGCCTTCGAGCAGCCGCGAAACGAGGTAGCTGAGCGCCGTGCTCAGGTAGTAGTAGACCATGTAGAGCAGCAGGCCCACCTGAAACGGCTTCTCGCGCAGCGCGTGCAGGCGCATGAGCGGCTTGGGATGATGCCACTGGTGCCAGCCGAACCAGGCGAGCGCCGTGATCCCGACGAGCGTGAGCAGAATGATTTCCGGCGACGCGCTGAACAGTTCGAAGCGCACCTGTTGCATGGCGATCTGCAGCGCGCCCTGCGCAAACGCGAAGATGAGGTACGGCCAGAAGTGCGCCTCGCCGCGCTCCTCGGGCAGCAAGTGGCCCGTATCGGGCAGCCCGAGCAGGGCCAGCACGGCATAGAGGACGCCGGCGGGCGCGGAAAACGCGAACAGGGCGCGCCAGTCGAAATGCGCGACGAGCTGGCCGCCCACGAGCGGCGCGAGCGCGCTGGAGAGGACGATGAGAATGAGGAATGCGCGTGTCGCGACCGGACGCTGCTGCGGCGTGAAGCTGATCTGGATGAGGATGCGGCAGGTGCCCATCATCGGGCCGATGAAGTAGCCCTGAAAGCCGCGCGCAAAGGCAAGCTCGATCGACGATTCGCACAGCGCCGCCGCGATCGCGCCGACGGCATAGAGCAGCAGGCAGCTACCCACGTAGCGGCGGTAGCCCATGCGCTCCACCCACCATTGCTGCTGCAGGATGCCCAGAACGGCGCACACGGCGTAGGCGCTCGACGACCAGACGAGCTCGTCGGGCGAAGCGTTGATGCCGCCCGCGATATGGCTCGTGAAGAACGAGAAGATCGCGTTGTCGTAGTAGTCGAGACCGGTCGCGAGGGCGAGCACCCACGGGAAAAAATCGCCGCGCAGGCGCGCTGCGCTGAAGAGCGGCTCGCGGGGCTGGGCCGTGCTCATGCCGGTTCGTCGTCCTCGCGTGCCTTGCCCGAGGGCTCCACCGGCTTGCTGCCCGAAGTCCCCGCGGCCGCCTTGCGGCGCCGCGTGGCGGCGAGGCGCTGCTCGATCAGCTGATCGGACGGCTCCCCCGCGAGGCGCCGCTGCAGGTAGTCGAGGTCGTCGGCAAGCTCCGCGCGCACCGTCTGCGCTTCCTTCAACTCGCGGCGCACGGCCGCGATGCGCGTGTCCAGCGTCTCGATGTGCTGCGCGAGCGCGTCGGCGATCTGCTGGAGCGACTCCTGCGAATAGCGCCGGCGGCCCTCGCCGACCTGTTCGAGCGGCCGCTTGAGCATTTCGGTGATGCCGTGCAGCGAAAAGCCGAGCGCGCGCAGCCGCAGGATGCGCGAGAACTGCTCGAGGTCGTGCTCGTCGTAGAGCCGGTAGCGGCCTTCGCTGCGCGAGGGGCTAACGAGCCCGCGTTCCTCGTAATACTTGAGCGTGCGCGGCGTGACGTTCAGGCGCTCGGCGGCGTCGCGCACCGTGAGCAGCGCCGGGGAATCCTTGGGCATGGGGCACTCTTTTTTCGCCGTGGGGCGACCAGAACATGCCGCGCATTATAGTTCAACGTGAACGTTCAGGTACAGGTTGCGGCGTGCAGCGATCCGATGCCGGAAAAGAAAAACGCCCGCGAAGTCGCGGGCGTTTTGCGGTGATTCGAGCGGGCGAGGGCCTTAGCCGCCGCGACGCATCATGTCGAAGAACTCGGAGTTGTTCTTCGTCTGGCGAATCTTGTCGAGCAGGAATTCCATGGCCTCGACTTCGTCCATGTCGTGGATGAACTTGCGCAGCACCCAGATCTTCTGGAGGATGTCCGGCTTGATCAGCAGCTCTTCGCGGCGCGTGCCCGACTTGTTCAGGTTGATCGACGGGTAGACGCGCTTTTCCGCGAGACGGCGCTCGAGGTGCACTTCCATGTTGCCGGTGCCCTTGAACTCTTCGTAGATCACGTCGTCCATGCGGCTGCCGGTTTCGATCAGCGCCGTGCCGATGATGGTGAGCGAGCCGCCTTCTTCGATGTTACGTGCCGCGCCGAAGAAGCGCTTCGGACGCTGCAGCGCGTTGGCGTCCACACCGCCCGTGAGCACCTTGCCCGATGCGGGCACAACGGTGTTGTAGGCGCGCGCGAGACGCGTGATCGAGTCGAGCAGAATCACGACGTCGTGCTTCATTTCGACGAGGCGCTTGGCCTTCTCGATCACCATTTCGGCGACCTGCACGTGACGCGCAGCCGGTTCGTCGAAAGTCGAAGCGATCACTTCGCCCGCCACCGAGCGCTGCATTTCGGTCACTTCTTCCGGGCGCTCGTCGATCAGCAGCACGAACAGGACCACGTCGGGGTGGTTCTGCTTGATGGCGTGCGCGATGTGCTGGAGCATCACGGTCTTGCCGGACTTGGGCGAAGCGACCAGCAGGCCCCGCTGACCCTTGCCGATGGGCGCGATCATGTCGATGATGCGGCCCGTCACGTTCTCCTCACCGCGCATTTCGCGCTCGAGCAGCAGCACCTTGTTCGGGTGCAGCGGCGTGAGGTTCTCGAACATGATCTTGTGCTTCGAGGCCTCCGGCGGCTGGCCGTTGACCTTGTCCACCTTGACGAGCGCGAAATAGCGCTCGCCGTCCTTCGGCGTGCGCACTTCACCTTCGATCGTGTCGCCGGTGTGCAGGTTGAAGCGGCGGATCTGCGACGGGCTGATATAGATATCGTCCGTGCTGGCGAGATACGAGGTTTCCGGCGAGCGCAGGAAGCCGAAGCCGTCGGGGAGCACTTCGAGCGTGCCGTCACCGAAGATCGTTTCGCCCGTCTTGGCGCGCTTTTTGAGAATCGCGAACATGAGTTCCTGCTTGCGCAGGCGGTTCGCATTTTCGATCTCGAGGCCATTGGCCATCTCGATCAATTCGGACACGTGCAGAGACTTGAGCTCGGAAAGATGCATACGGAGAACCCGTCGGGGAGGAGTGCGACGAAAAGAATGGGGGAAAAGAAGCGAGCGGAACCGCTCAAGGACTTTTGGTTGAAACTTTGCTTCAAGCTTGCTTGAAACTTTTATAAGGGCGCCGGTAGACGCTTTATGAATTCTAGCATAGCACACGCCAGAAACCGTCAGGGAAGACCGACAGCAAGTTTCGGCGTGTTTTTTAGGGTGCGTGTTGTCGCGTGACAACACGCACCTTTGCATGGCGCATCCCTTGCTGGCCGGGCGATGCGCCCGGGCGGGGAGGGACGGCCAGCAAGGAACTTACAGGTGGCTGTCCAGGAACGCGGTGAGCTGCGACTTCGACAGCGCGCCGACCTTCTGCGCGGCCACGGCGCCATTCTTGAAGAGAATCAGCGTGGGAATGCCGCGCACGCCGAACTTCACCGGCGTCGACTGGTGCTCGTCGACGTTGATCTTCGCGACCTGAAGGCGGTCGCCATAATCCTTCGCGACTTCATCGAGAATCGGCGCGATCATCTTGCACGGGCCACACCACTCGGCCCAGAAGTCCAGCAGCACGGGCTTGTCGGATTTCACGACGTCCTGTTCGAACGATGCGTCGCTGATATGCTTGATTTGTTCGCTCATTGTATGAATACCTCTTTCGATTCGAGGCTGAGTAAATTGCTCGCCACGATACACCAAAACTGAAAATTCATCCGGGGCCGCCAGGGCGGCGAGACCGAACCCGAGTCATACGTCCGAATCACACGCCATTCGCACGCAAACCGCGTGGCCCAGCCGATTGCCGACGCCAGTGTAGCCTAAATCCCTATGCGTTGCCGACGGTGATAGTACTCATGCCGCAAGCAGGGTTTCCGTCCTCCAGGCCACATTCGGCGGGACATTCGGGTCGTGGCGCGAGCATTTTCGCGGGGCCGTTTCGTGCGATTCCTTGTGTTCCTGCACGCTATCTGGAGGCGGTGCGAGCCGTTGCAAGAGGGTATCTTTCCCGGGGCGCACAACGATGCCTGGAGCGGCCCGGCGCGTTTTTTCGCACCGCAGCAGTCGCATTGCCGCGCGACCGATGTTAGAATGCGCCGTGACGGGCCTCCTCGCATGGAGGGGCGGTCAACCTGGTCAGGTCGGGAACGAAGCAGCCACAGCCGTTTTCCGCCAGTGCCGAGGGTCAGGCTCGTCACCTTCCTCTTTTTCCTCCGCTTTCCCCCAGACACGAGATTCACGCCGCGCAATTCACTGCGCGCCGCGGTGCTTCGTTCGTCGTGTTTGTCACACCTGCATCGCCGCTCTTTTCGTCGTCCGCAATCGCTGGCTCGCGCCATTGCGCGGCGGGCGCGAGCCGGGCATTGGCCGCCTTTCGATTCATCTGGACGCGCTGGCGTTGCTGATACAATTTCCGGATGACCTATCAAGTTCTCGCACGCAAGTGGCGACCGAAGGATTTCGCTTCGCTCGTCGGACAGGAGCACGTGGTGCGCGCGCTCACGCATGCACTCGACGGCGGCCGCCTGCATCACGCGTACCTCTTCACGGGCACGCGCGGCGTGGGCAAGACGACGCTGTCGCGTATCTTCGCCAAGGCGCTCAACTGTGAGACCGGCGTGACGTCGAAGCCCTGCGGCGTGTGCCGCGCGTGCCGGGAAATCGACGAAGGGCGCTTCGTCGATTATGTCGAGATGGATGCGGCGAGCAATCGCGGCGTGGACGAAATGGCCGCGCTGCTGGAGCGTGCGGTCTACGCGCCGGTCGATGCGCGCTTCAAGGTCTACATGATCGACGAAGTGCACATGCTCACGAACCACGCTTTCAACGCGATGCTGAAGACGCTGGAAGAGCCGCCGCCGCATGTGAAGTTCATCCTCGCGACGACGGACCCGCAGAAGATTCCGGTCACGGTGCTCTCGCGCTGCCTGCAGTTCAATTTGAAGCAGATGCCGGCGGGCAATATCGTGGAGCATCTCACGCATATTCTCGGTGAAGAGAAGGTCGAGTTCGAGGCGCAGGCGCTGCGCCTGCTCGCGCGCGCCGCCGACGGCTCGATGCGCGACGCGCTTTCGCTCACCGACCAAGCCATCGCCTATTCGGCCAACCAGGTCACCGAAGAAGCGGTGCGCGGCATGCTCGGCGCACTCGATCAAAGCTATCTGATCCGCCTGATCGACGCGCTCGTGGCCGGCGACGGCGCGAACGTGCTCGCCATCGCCGACGAAATGGCGCTGCGCAGTCTGTCGTTCTCCACGGCGCTGCAGGATCTCGCGAGTCTGTTCCATCGCATCGGCTGGGCGCAGTTCGCGCCTTCATCGGTGCTCGACGAGTGGCCCGAAGCCGACGACATCCGCCGGTTCGCGGAAGCGTTGAGCCCGGAGCAGGTCCAGCTTTTCTATCAGATCGCGACCCTCGGCCGCAGCGAACTCGGCCTGGCGCCCGACGAATACGCTGGCTTTACGATGACGCTGCTGCGCATGCTAGCGTTCGAGCCTTCGGTGAGCGCGGGCAGCGTGGGCAGCGCGCCGGCGTCGAAGCCCGCTGCGGCGGGCACGGGCGCGCGCGTGGCGGCTCCGGTAGCGGCGTCGGCGCGCAGTGCGGCGCCTGTCGTTGCGCAGCCGCTCGTGCCGAAGCCGGCAGCGCCGGTGGCGCAGTCGATTGAAGCCGCGCCCGCGAAGGCGCCCGTTGCCGAGCCGCAAGCGAGCGCGCCTGCGACGGTCGCGAGGCCGGCAGCCGAAGCCCGCGTCGTGCCGCCCTGGGAAGATGAAGGAGAGCCTGCGACGAAGGAGGGCACAGCGCCGCAAGCTGCGCCCGTGGCCCCGGTCGAACCGGCTGCGGCCGCTCCCGCTGCGCCAGAAGAGATGCAACCTGTGGAGAGCGCGGCCGCCGCGCCCGCGCCGCAACTCGAATCTCCTGAGGAACCGGCCGCCGCCGCGTCCGCGCGTGGTGGTGCAAGCGCTGCGCTCGACGTGCTGCGCAGCAAGGGCATGCGCGTTGCTACGGGCCGTCCCGCTGCCGTTGCCGGCGCGGCTGCCCCGGCGCCCGCGCCGAAGGCCGCACCGCGCATGGAAGTGAAGGTGCCAACGCCCGATCCGGCTCGCCGCGCCGCCGCCGCGCAGGAAGCACAAGCGCGCCAACCAGCGCGCAACGCCAACGCGCAGCAAGACGCTTCGGGCGCGCCGCCGTGGGACGATATCCCGCCTGACGACTACGTGCCGCTCGGCGCCGACGACGCGTACTTTGCGCCGCCCGACGACGGTTTCGTGCCCGCCTACGACAGCGAGCCGTCCGCGCCGCGTGCCGCCGCTGCGGTGCCGACGCCGTCGCCGGCCGTGGTCGACGTGAGCAAGCTGCCGCCGGGCATTCCGCTCGATCCGATCGGTTTCGCCGGCGACTGGCCCGCGCTCGCCGCCACGCTTTCGCTCAAGGGCATCTCGTACCAGCTCGCGTTCAACAGCGAGCTGACGGCGCTCGAAGGCACGCTGCTCAAGTTGAGCGTGCCGGTGCCGCAGTACGCCGAAGCCTCGCAGGTGGCGAAGCTCAAGACGGCGCTCGCCGAGCGTCTTGGCAAAACCGTTGAAGTGAGCGTGGAAGTCGGCCCCGCGCGCCGCACGGCGGCCGCGCTCGACGCCGCCGAGCGCGCCCAGCGTCAACGCGAAGCCGAGCGCGAGATCGGCGCCGATCCCTTCGTGCAGCAACTGATTCGCGACTTCGGCGCGAGCATCGTGCCGGGCTCGATCCGGCCGGTCGCGCCGGATGTCGCATCGGGCGGTACACAGGCCGCCCACTGATTTGCGCCGCGCGGCGCGGCAAGCGTCGCGTGCTGGTGAGCGCATCGATTCGAACGACTACGATCCAGAAGGAGCAGTGACTATGTTGAAAGGCCAACTCGCAGGGCTCATGAAGCAAGCCCAGCAGATGCAGGAAAACATGAAGAAGATGCAGGAGCAGCTTGCCCAGATCGAAGTCGAGGGTCAGGCTGGCGCCGGTCTGGTCAAGGTCACGATGACCTGCCGCAACGACGTGCGCCGCGTGTCGATCGACCCGAGCCTGCTCGCGGACGACAAGGACATGCTCGAAGACCTCGTGGCCGCGGCGTTCAACGACGCGGTGCGCAAGGCCGAAGCCACGTCGCAGGAAAAGATGGGCGGCATGACCGCCGGCCTGCCGCTGCCGCCGGGCTTCAAGATGCCGTTCTAAGGAACGTGGCGCGCGCCGCGTCTGCGTGAGGCAGGCGGGCGCCCGCGCGTCCCGCGTGCCGTGCCGCGACTGGCACGGCTGCGCGGGCGTCATGGCGTCGAAGCAGCAAGCAGCAGGAAGCACCCCGAAGCCGGTTCCGCTTCAAACCCCGTCGCGCATTTCGCGCTGAATCCGCATGAAACAACCTTCCGCTCTCGCCGCTCTCGTCGAGGCGCTGCGCGTGTTGCCCGGCGTCGGGCCGAAGTCGGCGCAACGCATGGCCTATCACCTGATGCAGCACGACCGCGACGGCGCCGAAAAGCTCGGCAACGCGCTCCTGTTCGCGACCGAGAATCTGAAGCATTGCGAGAAGTGCAATACCTTCACCGAAGCTCAGGTGTGCGAAACGTGCCTCGACGAGGAGCGTGACCCGACGCTCTTATGCGTCGTCGAAACGCCGGCCGACCAGATCATGCTCGAACAGACCATGACGTACCGCGGTTTGTATTTCGTGCTGATGGGGCATCTGAGTCCGCTCGACGGCATCGGTCCGAAAGAGATCCATTTCGACCGGCTCGTGAAACGTGCGTCGGACGGCGTAGTCAAGGAAGTCGTGCTCGCCACCAATTTCACTAACGAGGGCGAGGCGACGGCCCATTATCTGGGCCAGACGCTCAAGGCGCGCGGACTCGCCGTCACGCGCCTCGCACGCGGCGTGCCGGTGGGCGGCGAGCTCGAATATGTCGATGCGGGCACCATCGCGCGCGCCATGCTCGACCGGCGCTCGATGTAGCGTCCCGCCAGGCTTCGATCGCGGCGTATGCAACAGGGCGCCGCACGCCGAACAGAACGAAAGGAGATGGTATGGACGCCTCCCTCCCGCGTCGGAACGGAGAGGCAGTAGGAACGGCGGAGCCCTCGCTGTACCCGACGGCATCAGAGTGCCAAAGTGGTGGTGTCAAAACGACCACTGAGGGTAAGG